>NZ_JBOFQE010000044.1:0-102765 GCF_051660785.1 Pseudomonas sp. | reverse complement strand
GAGCCTGCTCGCGATAGCGGTGTCTCAGTCGAGATAAATGTTGATTGATCTACCGCTATCGCGAGCAGGCTCGCTCCCACAGGGGATTTGCTTCGATTTCAAAAGAGGAACCCCGCGTGACTGCCAAGCCGCAAAGCGCCCTGTTGTCCCCCTTGCAGACCGCCCGCCAGTTGGCCGCCGGGTTTGCCTTGACCGCCGTCGAGCGCGACGAGCGTGGCGGTACGCCCAAGGCCGAGCGTGACGCGCTGCGCCACAGTGGTCTGCTCGCGTTAAGCATTCCCGTCCAGTACGGCGGCCTCGGCGCCAGCTGGAGTGACACCCTGAACATCGTGCGCGAGTTCGCCAAGGTCGACAGTTCGATCGCCCATGTCTTCGGCTTCCATCACCTGATGCTCGCCACCGTGCGCCTGTTCGCCAGGCCCGAGCAATGGCAACCGTGGTTTGAACAGACCGCACGCAAGAACTGGTTCTGGGGCAACGCTCTCAACCCGCTGGACACCCGCACCGTGGTGAAAAACCTCGGTGGCTGGCGCGAGTTCTCCGGCAAGAAAAGCTTCTGCTCCGGCGCCAGCGACTCGGAAATGCTCATCGCCTCGGCCGTTGATGAAAGTGCCGGCGGCAAACTGTTGATCGCCGCCATACCCAGCGGTCGCAGTGGCATCACCCTGCACAACGACTGGAACAACATGGGCCAGCGCCAGACCGACAGCGGCAGCGCGACGTTCGAACGGGTGCGGGTCGAGGAATCGGAACTGCTGCTCGATCCGGGTCCGCTGAGCACACCATTCGCCTGCCTGCGGCCCTTAATTGCGCAACTGACCTTCACCCACATGTTCCTCGGCATTGCCGAAGGGGCTTTCGAAGAAGCACGGCAGTACACGCTCACCGAAACCCGTCCGTGGCACAAATCCAGCGCGCAGGATGTGCGTCAGGATCCTTATGTGCTCGGCCATTACGGCGAATTCTGGGTCGCCCTCGAAGGCGTTCGATTGCTGGTGGAACGTGCCGCCGGGTTGCTCGACAAGGCGTGGACCAAAGGCCCGAACCTCAGTGCCGAGGAACGCGGACAGCTCGCCACGGCCATCGCCACCGCGAAAGTCGCGGCCACGCGCAATGGCCTGGACATCTGTAGCCGTTTGTTCGAAGTCACTGGCGCGCGTTCGACCCATGCCTCCCTGCGACTGGACCGCCACTGGCGCAACCTGCGCACGCAAACGCTGCACGACCCGGTGGATTACAAACTCCATGAACTGGGCGACTGGGCGCTGAACCAGTCCCTGCCGATCCCGACTTTCTATTCATAGCCTTCTATTCAGGGAGCCTGCCTGATGCAACTTCTGACCCTACCGCCCTCGCCCGCCCTGGCCACTTCGATCCGCGCCACCGCACAGGTGTTCGAAGACCCGAAATCCCAGGCCTTGCTCGCGCACATTCAACAAGTCGCTCCGAGTGAGGCCAGCGTGCTGATCATCGGCGAAACCGGCACCGGCAAGGAGCTGGTGGCGCGGCATATCCATAACCTCAGCGCCCGGCGTAATCGGCCGTTCGTGGCAGTGAACTGCGGTGCATTCTCCGAATCCCTGGTGGAAGCCGAGCTGTTCGGCCATGAGAAAGGTGCATTCACCGGTGCCCTGAGCGCCAAGGCCGGCTGGTTCGAAGAGGCCGATGGCGGCACCTTGTTCCTCGATGAAATCGGTGATTTGCCGATGGCGATTCAGGTCAAGTTGCTGCGCGTGCTGCAAGAGCGCGAAGTGGTGCGCCTCGGTTCACGCAAGAGCATTCCCATCGACGTGCGGGTGCTGGCGGCGACCAACGTGCAGCTCGAGAAAGCCATCAACGCCGGGCATTTCCGCGAGGATTTGTACTACCGCCTCGACGTAGTCAGCCTGGAACTGAGCCCGCTGCGCGACCGTCCCGGCGACATCCTGCCGCTGACCCGCCACTTCGTCGAAGCCGACAGCCAGCGCCTGGGTTACGGCACCATCACCATCAGCCAAGAGGCCGAACTGAAACTGCGCAGCTACAGCTGGCCGGGCAATATCCGCGAACTGGAAAACGTGATTCACCACACCCTGCTGATCTGCCGCAACGGCGTGATCGAACGCGATGACCTGCGCCTGTCGAACATGCGCATCGAACGTCAGGACGATCATCACGCGGGTTTCGACGACTCACCGGAAGCCTTGCTCGAGCGGGCCTTTCAAAAACTCTTCGAGGAACAGGCCGGTGCGCTCCACGAGAAAGTCGAAGACGCCTTATTGCGGGCGGCTTATCGCTTCAGCCATTACAACCAAGTGCACACCGCCGCCCTGCTGGGCTTGAGCCGCAACGTCACGCGCACGCGACTGATCAAGATCGGCGAACTGGCCGTGAACAAGCGCCGGCCCACGGAAAACGTTCAGGGTGAGCGCTTGATGCAGTTGTCGATTTAACCCACCAGGTTGCAGTGCAGCGCGTCGTCGCGGCTACGTTCCAGACTGTGCAGCACCTGGAACGAGCCGAACGTCACGGTCTTCGCCTGATGCGCGCGGATCAGCTGCCAGAAATCCTGCTCGCCGCTTTCAAAGCTCTGAAACGCGGCTTCCCCCGCCTCGCGAGTTTGCCATTGCAGGTAATTGAGCACCCGCCGGCCGTCGTCGCTGGCCTGGATGCTCGCACTCAAAAATCCGCTGTAGCCTTGGGCCAGGCGCTCGGTCTGCTTCGACAGTGCCGACACCAAAGCGGGTTGCTGATGGGGTTCGATCTCGAATTCGATCAATTGGGTGAAGCTGCGATTTTTCTCTGGCGCTTGCATGAAGAGTCCCCACTGACGTGAAAGCCGGACCTTGCGATCCGAAGGCCTGCAGGGTAAAACCTCGAGTTAACTAGAGGTCAAGAGGCATTTTCCAAATGATCACCCCGGAGCATCTGCATAAAGAACTCACTGTCGGCCAATTGGCTGCGCGCAGTGGCGTGGCGGTCACAGCGCTGCACTTTTATGAATCCAAGGGTTTGATCAAAAGCAATCGCAATCAGGGCAACCAGCGGCGCTATCCGCGGGAAGTGTTGCGGCGGGTGGCATTGATCAAAGTGGCACAGCGGTTGGGGATTCCGTTGGCGGAGATTGGCGAGGCGCTGAAAGCCTTGCCGGATAACCGCGCGCCGACGGCGGCGGACTGGAAGGTGATGTCGGCGCAGTGGAGCCGGGACCTGGACGAGCGGATCAATCAACTGACCTTGCTGCGGGACAAGCTCAATGGCTGTATCGGCTGTGGGTGTTTGTCGATGGAGGCGTGTCCGTTGCGTAATTTTGGCGATGTGTTGGGGGAACAGGGGTCGGGGGCACAGTTGCTGGAATCGAGTTGATTATCTACCTGTGGCGAGGGGATTTATCCCCGTTGGGCTGCGAAGCGGCCCCCAAAAAAAGGCCTGCTGCGCAGTCCAACGGGGATAAATCCCCTCGCCACAATGCTTGCGTTTAGAACCCCGGCGCAATCTGTCCTTTGTAGCGGGTCAGAATGAACTGCCGCACCTCATCGGAGTTCAGCGCCTTGGCCAGTTTCTGCACACCCGGATCATTGATGTTGTCCGGCCGCGCCACGAGGAATTCGATGTACAGGTTCTTGCCCTTCTCGACGATCAGCGCGCTGTTGGTATCGATCCCCGCTTCCAGCGCGTAGTTGGCAAACACAAACGCCAGGTCCACCTGGCTTACCGAGCGCGCCAGCAACGCGCCTTCCAGTTCACGAATCTTCAGGTGTTTCGGATTTTCGATAATGTCGCGCGGGGTCGCCAGGGTGTTGCTCGGGTCCTTGAGTTTGATCAGCCCGGCTTCGTGCAGCAGCACGAGTGCACGACCAGTGTTCACCGGGTCGTTGGGGATCGACACGGTGGAGCCGTCCTTCAGCTCGGCGATGTTTTTGATCCTGGTTGAATAGGCCCCAAACGGTTCGATGTGCACACCGACCACCGGCACCAGATCGGTGTGGCGGGTCTTGTTGAAATCATCGAGGAACGGCCGGTACTGATAATAGTTGGCGTCGAGGTTCTTCAACGCCAACTGTTGGTTGGGCTGGATGAAGTCGGTGAAGACTTTGATGTCCAGGTCCACACCTTCCTTGGCCAGGGTCGGTTTGATGAATTCGAGGATTTCCGCGTGCGGCACCGGGGTGGCGCCGACGGTGAGTTTTTCGTTGGCGTGAATGCTCAACGACACGAGGGCAGCCAGAATGGCCAGGGTCTTTTTCATGGTGTGCTCCTAGGCAGATTGAGTGGCCGTCGTGGGGTGGACGTGGGGCCTGTTTTTAGTTGAACGTTTAACGTCGGCTGTAGCGTGCCACCAACCGGTCGCCGGTCATTTGCAGTGCCTGAACGAGGATCAGCAACAGCACCACGGTGACCACCATCACATCCGTCTGAAACCGTTGATAGCCGTAGCGGATTGCCAGGTCGCCCAGTCCGCCGCCGCCGATCACGCCGGCCATCGCCGTGTAATCCACCAGCACAATCGCGGTCACCGTGACCGCCGCCAGCAACCCGCCCCGTGCTTCCGGCAACAAGGTGTGGCGGATGATTTGCCAGGTGGTACCGCCCATGGCCTGGGTCGCTTCCACCACCCCGCGATCGACTTCGCGCAACGCGGTTTCCACCAGCCGTGCGAAGAACGGTGTGCAGCCGACCACCAGCGGCGGAATGGTCCCCGGTACGCCGAGCGAAGTGCCGACCAACAGCGTGGTCAGGGGAATCAGCACAATCAGCAAAATGATGAACGGCAGCGAACGCAGCATATTCACGATCACCGACAGCACCCGGTAAACCCCGACCGCTTCATGCAATTGGCGCTTGCCGGTGAGAAACAGGATCACGCCCAACGGCAATCCCAGCAGCACGGTAAAACCCAGGGCAGCAACGAGCATGCTAAGGGTGTCGAGGCAGGCTTGGGCGATGTCGGCCCAATAAATGTTTTTCAGCAGTTCGGCCACGGGTCACGACCAGTCGTGGCGCGGTGGTTTCACACCGTTGAGCAGCCAGTTGCCGACCACGTGGTATTTCCAGCGCACCGGGTCGTGCAGGGTGTGGACCCGAGCGTTGCGCCAATGACGGTCAAAATTGTGCTTCTTCAGGGTCGAGCGGGTGCCGCCGAGTTCGAAGAGTTTGTTGGTTGCCTCAATCGCGATTTCAGTGGTCAGCACCTTGGCCCTGGCTACCGCCAGTGACGCCTGGGCGACGTTGTCTTCGTCGGGTGACGGACGCGCCGCATCCAGCGCTCGTCCCGCCCGTTCCAGCAAGGCTTCAGCGGCTTCCAGGCGAATCTCCAGGCCACCGACCTGAATGATGGTGAGCGGATCTTCACTGGCCTTTTCCACCCCGGCGTCGATCCATGGCCGGGCGAATTGCTGGACGAACGCAATGGTGTCGCGCAGTGCTGCGCGGGCAATGCCGGCGTCGATGGCTGCGGTGGTCAACTGCGCGAACGGGCCGGCCAGGGTCGGCGATTCATAGGAGCGATAGGTCGGGAACAGATTGAACGCCGACACGCGCAAGTCCTCCGCCAGCACCGTGCCGCTGGACGTGGTGCGCTGGCCGATACTGTCCCAGTCGTCGACGATCACCAGCCCTTTCGTGCCGCGCTCGACGAACGCCAACTGGCCCTTCTGCTCTTCATCCAGCGCCAGCACCGCCAGCCAGTGGGCGTACAGCGAACCGGTGCAGTAACCCTTGCGCCCATTGATCACATGACCGTCGCCGTAGCGGCGAACAGTCGCCTGAATGTCCTGCACATTCTTGCCACCGGTTTCCGACAAGGCATTGGCAAAGCGATGGCCTAGCAGCGCCAGCTCGAAGAAATGCGCCTGTTGCTCCGGTGTGCCTTGCAGCCGAATGTCTTCCAGCAGGCAATAGTGGTTTTGCGGGATCTGCCCCAGAGACGGGTCTGCCGCCGAGATGATCGCGATGACCTGCGCCAGTACTGCGTACGACACCTGCGCGCCGCCAAACGCTTTCGGCACGCTGATGCCCCACAAACCACTGTTGGAATAGAGGTCGACGATCTCGGCAGGCACCTGGCAGGTACGGTCGCGCTCGGCGTCCTGCTCCAGCAAAACCGCTGCTACGCGCTCGGCAACGCGCAAGGCTTCGGCTTCGTCGGCGATCCGATGGGCGGCCGGAGGATTGATCGGATAAACGGCAGATTCAGGCATACAAGTCTCTCGGTACTGATGTTTTCAAGAGGACATTGCAGCTTCTGTGCCGACCACTTCGTCCCGTGTTTTCGGGGGTCTTGTCGATTAAAAATGGATAAACCCGGGCAATCTGCTGCTGCGCTGTTGATGGCTGAACAGTGGCGCTGCTGCTCGTCGGGCACTCGGTTGCGCAAAAAGCGCTGACCTATAGTTATCCGACCGGAAATCGGCGAAGGAACACCTTCAATTCACAACAACAAGGGAGAACCGTCATGAGCGTCAAACCCATTCCAGAGGGTTATCACAGCATCACGCCTTATCTGGGCATTCAGAAAGCGGCCGAAGCGATCGAGTTTTACAAGAAGGCCTTTGGCGCCACCGAAGTCATGCGCCTGGCTATGCCGGATGGCGGGATTGGCCACGCCGAACTGCGCATCGGCGATTGCCCGATCATGCTCGGCACGCCGTGCGATCAGGGACCATTGAGCAATCCGGACAATTCGCCGTCCGTGGGGCTGCATTTGTATGTGAACGATGTGGACAAGTCTTATAAACAGGCGATTGCGGCGGGCGGCACAGTGGTGTCCGAGGTCAAGGATCAGTTTTATGGCGATCGTTCGGGGACCTTGAGGGATCCCTATGGGCATCTGTGGTTCCTGGCGACGCGCAAGGAGGATTTGACTCAGGAGCAGATTGAGCAGCGGGCGAAGGAGATGTTTCAGCAGGGTTGAGTTTTGTAGTGAATGTTAAGCCCTCATCGCGAGCAGGCTCGCTCCCACATTGAACCGTGTACACAAATCCATTGTGGGAGCGAGCCGGCTCCGGGCGGCGTTCCGACGATGGGGCCATCAGCAACACCACACACTTCATGAACAAGCGCACCACGCTTTGCGCCTTGCCCCCGGCGCGCAACACTTTCAGGATGCAGGCAACTACAACAAGGACTCGCTCATGTTCGCCGGATTCCTGAAAGACCAGCGCCACGTCAACGGTGTGGACATTGCCTATCGCATCGGCGGCAGCGGGCCGGGCCTGCTGTTGCTGCACGGCCACCCGCAAACCCACGTCATCTGGCACAAGGTCGCTGAACAACTGGCCGCGCACTTCACCGTGGTCGCCGCCGACCTGCGCGGTTACGGCGACAGCGGCAAACCGCCGGCCAACGATCACCACACAAACTATTCCAAACGAGAAATGGCCAAGGACAGTGTCGAGCTGATGAAGTCCCTGGGCTTCGACCAGTTTTCGGTGCTGGCCCACGACCGTGGCGCCCGCGTGGCCCATCGCCTGGCGCTGGATCATCCCGACACCGTGCAACGCACGATGCTGCTGGACATCGCCCCGACCCTGTCGATGTATGCGCAAACCAACGAAGCCTTTGCCCGCGCCTACTGGCACTGGTTCTTCCTGATCCGTCCCGCGCCGTTGCCGGAAACACTGATCGAAGCTGACCCTGAATCTTACCTGCGCAGCGTGATGGGCAGCCGCAGCGCCGGGCTCAAACCGTTCACGCCCGAGGCCTTCAGCGAATACCTGCGATGCCTGAAACTGCCGGGCACAGCATGCGGTATCTGCGAGGACTACCGCGCCAGCGCCAGCATCGACCTGGAACATGACCGCGCCGATATCAAGTCCGGGCATTATCTGCACCTGCCGTTGCTGGTCCTGTGGGGCGCCGAAGGGACGGTCGGGCGCTGTTTCGAGCCGCTCAAGGAATGGCAACACGTGGCCACCGACGTCCGTGGCAAAGCCCTGCCAGCCGGCCACTACATTGCAGAAGAAGCACCCAAACTGCTGCTCGCCGAAGTGCTGGGTTTCCTGCGCTGATCGCGGCATCTCGCTGCTATGCTGGCGGCTCATGCCGCCAGTGTTCGTTCTGCCATGACCACCAAGAAAGACAACGTGCCCTTACCCGAAGACCTGCGTGTACTCCTCACCGTGATCCGCAAGAGCGGTTTCGCCGCCGCTGCCGATGAGCTGGGCCTGTCGCCCGCCTACGTCAGCAAGCGCATCCAGATTCTCGAAACCACCCTCGGCACGCGCCTGCTGCATCGCACCAGCCGCCGCATCGCCCTGACCGAGGACGGTGAACGGGTCCAGCGCTGGGCGCTGCGTATTCTCGATGACTTCCAGCAACTGCACGACGAACTCTCCGACGCCCACGACAGCCCTCGCGGACGCCTGCATTTGTGCAGCAGTTTCGGTTTCGGCCGCCATCACGTGGCGCCGGCCCTTTCGTTGCTGGCCGAGCGTTATCCCGACCTGGAAATTCGCCTCGACCTGTTCGACCGAGTGGTGGACATCGTCAATGAAGGCTTCGATCTGGAGATCCGGGTCGGCGATGACATTCCCGGCCAGCACATCGGCCGCCGGTTGGTGAGTAATCGACGGGTCGTCTGCGCGGCGCCCGGTTACCTGCAACGTCAGGGCGTGCCGCAAACGTTGAGCGAACTGGAGCAGCATCATTGCCTGGTGATCAAGGAGCGCGACAACGCCTTCGGCATCTGGAACCTGGAACGCAACGGGGTTCAAGAAAGCGTGCGGGTCAGCGGGCCGCTGTCGTCCAATAACGGCGAGATTGTCTTGCAGTGGGCGCTGGACGGGCGCGGCGTTGTGCTACGGTCGTTGTGGGATGTGAAACCGTTACTGGAGCAAGGGCGGCTGGTGCAGCTGCTGCCCGAATACAGCCAGAGCGCCAACGTCTGGGCGGTGTACCCGACGCGACTGGCGTATTCGGGGAAGCTGCGGGCGTGTGTGGAGTTTTTGCAGGAGCATTTCAAGGGGTTGTCGGTGTAGCCCGGGTAAATACAGGTCAAAAATGTGGGAGCGAGCCTGCTCGCGATGAGGCCATTACATTCAACATCTATGTTGACTGTCACGCCGCTATCGCGAGCAGGCTCGCTCCCACAATTGGATTTGTATTTCAGCTTAGCCAGGGGTTGGCGGCCAGGTGTTTGCGTTCGAAGGCTTTGATTTGCTCGCTGCGCTGCAAAGTGCTGCCGATGGCGTCGAGGCCCAGCAGCAATGCTGTTTTACGCAACGTGTCGATCTCGAACGGAATGACCCGACCGTCGTGGAGGCGAATCTCCTGATCTTCCAGATCGACATTGATCAGCGCGCTGTCCGGCTCACTGACCACTTGCCCAAGCTGCTGTGAAACGGCCTCATCGAGGGTAATCAACAACACCCCGTTACGCTGGCAGTTGTCATAGAAAATCCCGGCAAAGCTGCTGCCGATCAGCGCCCGAATCCCCATCTGCTTCAAGCCCCAGACCGCATGTTCCCGGCTCGACCCGCAGCCAAAGTTCGGCCCGACCACCATGAAGCTTGCACCCTTCCATGCCGGTTTGTTCAGCACAAACTCAGTATTCAGCGAACCGTCCGGCCTAAACCGCAGGTCAAAAAACAACCCCCGATCCAGCCCGGCCCGGTCGATGCCCTTGAGAAACTGTTTGGGCATGATCACGTCGGTGTCGATGTTGGCCGCGAGCATCGGCGCCGCCTTGCCGGTGACCCGAGTGAAAGGTTGCAGGTTCATGCGCGGTCTCCAAAGTGACGGATGTCGGTCAGGCGGCCGGTGATCGCCGCGGCGGCGACCATCGCCGGGCTCATCAGGTGAGTGCGTGCGCCCGCGCCCTGACGGCCTTCGAAATTGCGGTTGGTGCTGGAGGCGCAGCGGTCGCCCGGCGACAGCACGTCGTCGTTCATCGCCAGGCACATCGAGCAGCCGGATTGGCGCCACTCAAACCCGGCCTCGATAAAGATCGCCGCCAGACCTTCGGCTTCCGCCTGATTGCGCACTTCGGTGGAGCCCGGCACGATCATTGCGCGCACGTGTCCGGCAACGTGTTTGCCCCGCACGACGCTGGCGGCATCGCGCAGGTCTTCGATGCGCGCGTTGGTGCAGGAACCTATAAAGGCGTGGCTGATGACGATCTCGCTCAGCGGCATGCCCGCTTCGAGCCCCATGTAATTCAGCGCCCGGCGCATGTCCTGACGCAGGATCAGATCGCTGACGTCTTGCGGGTCAGGCACGCACGCGCCAATCGGTGACGCCTGGTCCGGGCTGGTGCCCCACGTGACCATCGGCTCCAGGGTGCTGGCGTCGACCCGGACTTCACGGTCGAAGTGCGCGTGCGCATCGCTGTGCAGTGCGCGCCATTTCTCGACTGCTTGCTCCCACAACTCGCCTTTGGGCGCACGGGGCTTGCCCTTGAGATAGGCGAAGACTTTCTCGTCCGGCGCCATGAACGCGCCCCGCGCCCCAGCCTCGACGGCCATGTTGCAGATGGTCATGCGTGCTTCGACGCTCAAGGCATCGATGGTCGAACCGCAAAACTCGATGGCGTAGCCGGTCGCGCCCGACGCACCAATCTGGCCGATCAGCGCCATGATCACGTCCTTGGACGTCAACCCCGGCGCCAACTCGCCATCAACTGTCACGCGCATGCTTTTCAGGCGTTTGTAGACCAGGGTCTGGGACGCCAGCAGGTGCTCGATTTCGGAAGTGCCGATACCGAAGCCGAACGCCCCGAGGGCACCATAAGTGGTGGTGTGGCTGTCGCCCGCGGCGATCACCATGCCCGGCAGAATGAACCCCTGCTCCGGCGCGATGACGTGTTCGATGCCCTGGCGTTTGTTGAGGATGTCGAGCAACTCGATACCGAAGTCCCGGCAGTTTTGCGCCAGGTACGACACCTGCCGCGCGCCACCGGGGTCGGGCATGGCGGCGATGCGCACCGGGGCGGTGGGGTTGACGTGATCGACCACGGCCAGCGCGGTTCCGGCACGCCAGACTCCGCGCCCGGCCTCGCGCAAACCGCTGAACGCCTGGGGACTGGTGTACTCGTTGATGACCTGGCGATCGATGTACAACAGGACGTGGCCCTGGTCATCGAGGCGACACACCGTGTGGGAATCGATGTGTTTGTCGTAGAGGGTTCTTGCTGGAGTCATGGAGAGGCTCGCTCAGGCTCGCGGGTGAAAGGCGTCTGGGCTCCATCTTAGGGAGTGGGCCATGGCCATCAATGGCCGGAGAGTGATCCCGTGAACCATGGTTCGTGTTGGATCGAGGAAATGTTCCAGTTTGAACTGAACACTGGTTCCCTGTGGGAGCGGGCTTGCCCGCGATTGCGGTGGGTCAGCCTACGTGGATGTTGAATGACAGGACGCTATCGCGGGCAAGCCCGCTCCCACAGGGGACGCTGTGTTCGTGGAACGCGAAACATTTACTTTCACATTGTCGTTCGGGATTTCCGTTCCTCATCCGTCCTATATAGATGCAGTCAGTCCGCGTAGGCAAAAGCCACGGGCCGGCCTTTCATGGACCTCATCGCTGGGAAGCCCGCAGCAGAGGCCTTCTCATCGATACAAGACCTTAATCATGTCGAAGAAATCCCGCTCCAAACTCTGGTTTCTGGTCCACAGCTGGCTGGCCTTGCCGATCTGGTTTTTTGTACTGATCGTCTGTGTCACCGGCACGCTGGCGGTGGTCAGCCAGGAAATCGTCTGGCTGGCCAACCCGCAAATGCGCGCCAGCCAGCCCACGGACGATGCGCCGCTGCTCAGTTACGACCAGATCATCGCCGCCATCAAGAAGGCCGAACCGAACACCCTGGTCGAGGGCATCAGCCGGCCCGACGAGTCGCACTTCGCGCTGGATGTCGATGTCAGCTACCCCGACGGGCGCTCGGTCAAGGTTTACGTCAATCCGTACAGCGGCGTGATCCAGGGCACCGCCCCGCCATTCAATTTCCAGGCCTTCACCCGTGCGTTGCATGGCTGGTGGCTGGTGCCGTTCACCAACGGTTACAGCTGGGGCTGGTACCTGGTGTCGTTCCTGAGTCTGCCTTTGCTGGCGTCACTGGTGACCGGGCTGGTGGTCTACAAGCGCTTCTGGAAAGGCTTCTTCCGGCCGACGTTGCGCATCCGTCATGGCGCGCGGATTTTCTGGGGCGACTTTCACCGCCTGAGCGGCATCTGGTCGATCTGGTTCATCGCGGTGATTTCCATCACCAGCACGTGGTTCCTGATCCAGGCCTTCATGTTCGATAACCAGGTGTCGATTTCCACCGCGCCGGTAGCCTTGGTGGTTCCGCGTGAGAGCGTACCGGTGAGCACCGATGGCTCGCCGGCGCCGATGATCAGCATGGAAGCCGCGATTGCCCAGGCCAAGGAACGCATTCCCGGCCTGGAAGACAGCTTCGTCAGCATGCCCGCCAATGCCTACAGCTACCTGACGGTGGGTGGACGCAGTTGGTATCCGTTGATGTTCCAGACCGCCGAAATCAACCCGTACACCGGTGATGTCGCCGCCACCCGCCTGCTGTCGGACCGTTCCGGCCTGGAGTTGGTCACCGAATCCATGCGGCCGTTGCACACCGGTGATTTCGGCGGCCTCTGGATCAAGCTGATCTGGTTCTTCTTCGGTTTGATCCTGAGCATGATGGTGCTGAGCGGCCTGCTGATCTGGACCAAGCGCACCGCCCTGGCCACGGCCAACGCCCTCAAGCGCAAAGACAAACGTCCGCGCACCGCTGCCGCCGTCACCAGCCGTGAAACCACGGAGGCCAGCCAATGAGCCTGTTCATCGCTGACAAACCCGCCTCGAAACTGAGCCGCTTCTGGCACAAATGGCGCTTCCACATCAACGTCCTGCTGTTGCTGGTGCCTCTGGGCTTCATGCCCAAATACTTTGCTGACGCGGCGCTGTTTCGCGGTGATACCGGGCTCGGTGAACGAGAAATCGGTGAAGTGCAGGTCGGGCCCTGGAGCCTGCGCCTCGCCGAACTGCGCAACGAAGCCCCGACCCTCGATGGCCCGGCCGGACACATGAAGAGCTTCAGCGCGGCGCTGTGCGACAGCTGCCGCGATCAGGTCAAGGCCACTTACCTGCGCATCGGCAAACCGCGCAGCCTGCGCGCCGCCGGAGTGATTTTCTTCGGCACGCCGTACCGCATGGGCGCCATGTTGCCGATCCCCGACAAGACCAAGGCCGACGCCGAACTGTGGATCACCATGGAAGGCTGGGACGGCGCAATGCACCAAGCGTCGATCCCCCTGAGCCAGGCATCCCCCGCCACCCTCGCGTGGCTGACCAAACAAGGAGGCAAACCATGACGCTACGTTCTCTGAATGCGGCTCTGCTGGTGCTCTGCGCCGGTTTCAGCGCCAGCGCCCTGGCCCACAACCCGATGTGCGAATGCAAAGCCATCGACGCCGAACAAATCAAATGCACCGGCGGTTTTTCCGACGGCAGCGGCGCGCCCGGCGTGACGCTGGATGTGATCGGCTATGACGAAACCATCCTCGTGCCGGGCAAGCTCGGCGCCGATTCGACGCTGACCTTCAAGAAGCCCGGCGCCGAATTCTACGTACTGTTCGACGCCGGCCCCGGCCACGTCGTCGAGATCGACCAAGCGGACATCGAAGCCCCATGAGTACGCCGACTACGCACGTTGTTCGCCCGGCCGGTGCCGGCCATGAAACCCTGTATGTGTTGCTGTTGTGCCTGATGATTCTGGCGGTGGCCGGTTCAGTGGTTGCCTGGCGCCATGAGTCTCAGGAAGTCAGCAGCGTTAACAGCCATCAGCTGGATGCCCGTCGCGATCTGAGCGCATCCGAGCAAGGGATCTACGCCGACCTGCGGGTGACGCTGGACGAGATCCATCTGCTACGCCAGGAACAGCAAGCGCTGCCGACACCGGCAACGCTTGCCGATGAAGGTTTTGCACCGTTTGCCCAGGACGCCAGTTCCGTCAGCCGTGGCGGCCATGCCTGGCAGTTGCTCGACACCAAGGCCTACTTCGGTCAGAGCCAGACGCCTGCGGTGGCCGGTTCGTTTCTGATGCGCCTGACTGCCGGCGACGATGCGCCGGACGTCTGGCTCAACCGCGGCAAAGCCCTCGCGGCCCCGGCCGATCTCACTGATGCCGCGCTCGAAAGCGCCGGCTGGCAGCAGATCGTCGCGCAATTCGATGCCGGCGTGACCCGCCAGCACCGGCACTGAACCCTCGCCTTCACCCGAGAGAAGACCGCTTTCCCATGCCTAGTTCATCTCAACGCTCTTTCCTGCGCCCGCTGCTGATCGGCCTGCTGGCCTTGCTGCTGACGCCACTGGCCAGCGCCGACGAAGCCAAGCGCCTGCGCATCGGCATCACCCTGCACCCTTATTACAGCTATGTGGCCAACATCGTCGGTGACAAGGCCGAGGTGGTTCCGCTGATTCCGGCCGGTTTCAACCCGCACGCCTACGAGCCCCGCGCCGAAGACATCAAGCGCATCAGCGGGCTCGACGTGATCGTGCTCAACGGCGTCGGTCATGACGACTTCGCCGACCGCATGATCGCCGCCAGCGAAACGCCGAACGTCCCGGTGATCGAAGCCAACGAAAACGTACCGCTGCTGGCCGCCACCGGGGTCGCCGCACGCGGTGCCGGCAAGGTGGTGAATCCGCACACCTTCCTGTCGATCAGCGCCTCGATTGCCCAGGTCAACAACATCGCCCGGGAGCTGGGCAAGCTCGACCCGGCCAACGCCAAGACCTACACCCAGAACGCCCGCGCCTACGGCAAACGCCTGCGGCAGATGCGCGCCGATGCCCTGGCGAAACTGACCCA
Organism: Pseudomonas sp.; assembly: GCF_051660785.1. Lineage (GTDB taxonomy): Bacteria > Pseudomonadota > Gammaproteobacteria > Pseudomonadales > Pseudomonadaceae > Aquipseudomonas. The sequence goes on along the minus strand of NZ_JBOFQE010000044.1, from coordinate 87,986 downwards.
GGCGCCGAACGCCGAACTGCGGGTGGCCACGGTGCATGCGGCGTATGACTACCTGCTGCGTGAATTCGGCTTGGAAGTGACGGCTGTGGTCGAGCCGGCTCACGGCATCGAGCCGAGCCCGAGCCAGCTGAAAAAGACCATCGATCAACTGCGTGAACTGGACGTGAAGGTGATTTTCTCGGAGATGGATTTCCCGTCTACCTACGTCGAGACCATCCAGCGTGAATCCGGGGTGAAGCTGTACCCGCTGTCGCACATTTCCTATGGCGAATACACCGCCGACAAGTATGAAAAGGAAATGACCGGCAACCTCAACACCGTGGTCCGGGCGATTCAGGAGTCGGGAAAATGACGGCTAAAGAAACACTCAGCGAATCCCCTGTAGGAGCGAGCCTGCTCGCGAAGGCGTCGAGTCAGCCGATATCGATGTTGACTGACCCACCGCTATCGCGAGCAGGCTCGCTCCCACAAGTTTCGGGGCCAACCTTGGATTTTGCGCAGGTCAGTTTGACGCTGGGCCGCACGACGATCCTCGACAACGTGACCTTCCAGGTCCAGCCCGGCAGCGTGCACGCGCTGGTGGGCCCGAACGGTGGTGGCAAGAGCTCGTTGATCAAGACCCTGCTCGGACAGATGCCGCATCAGGGCCGCTTGAGCCTGCAATGGCCGGGCACACCCGGGACCATCGGTTACGTGCCCCAGGCGCTGGAATTCGACCGCGGCCTGCCAATGACCGTCGACGATTTCATGGCCGCGATGTGTCAGCGTCGGCCGGCGTTCCTCGGGTTGAGCAAGCATTACGCGGCAGCCATTGGTGAAGCGCTGGAACGGGTCGGCATGCAGGACAAACGCAAGCGGCGCATGGGTGCGCTGTCCGGCGGTGAGCGTCAGCGCGTGTTGCTCGCTCAAGGGTTGATCCCGGCGCCGCAGTTGCTGGTACTCGACGAACCGATGTCGGCCCTTGATGAGGCCGGTATCCAGGTGTTCGAACGGCTGCTCGGCGACTGGCGCCAGAGCGGCATCACCGTACTGTGGATCGAGCATGATCTGGAAGCGGTCGGACGTCTGGCGGATCGCGTCACCGGGCTCAATCGCCGGGTGCTGTTCGATGCCACGCCCCAGCAAGCACTGACTCCAGAACGCTTGCTGACCCTGTTCTCGACCCATCCACGGAGCGCTGCCTGATGAGTTATGAAGCCTTTCGTTTGATGGTCCAGGGCTGGGCGTCCTCGGGTTACCTGCCCGAAGCGTTGGCCTATGGATTTGTGGTCAACGCGCTGCTCGCCGGTTTGCTGATCGGCCCGGTGCTGGGCGGCCTGGGCACGCTGGTGGTGGTCAAACGTTTCGCGTTTTTCTCCGAGGCGGTGGGCCACGCGGCATTGACCGGCGTGGCCATCGGCATCCTGCTCGGCGAACCGTACACCGGGCCTTACGGCAGCCTGTTTGGTTACTGCCTGCTGTTCGGCATCCTGCTCAACTACCTGCGCAACCGCACGGGACTGGCGCCGGATACGCTGATCGGCGTGTTTCTCTCGGTGTCGTTGGCGCTGGGCGCGAGCCTGCTGCTGATCCTGGCGGGCAAGATCAACGTGCACATCCTCGAAAACGTACTGTTCGGTTCGGTGCTGACGGTCAACGGTAATGACCTGCTGGTGCTGGCCATCGTCGGCTCGCTGGTCATGGCACTGGCCTTGCCGCTGTACAACCGCATCATGCTCGCCAGTTTCAACCCGCAACTGGCGGCGGTACGCGGTGTGGCAGTGAAGACCCTGGATTATCTGTTTGTGATTCTGGTGACCCTGATCACCGTGGCTGCGGTGAAAGTCATCGGCGCGATTCTGGTCGGTGCGCTGCTGGTGATTCCGGCTGCGGCGGCGCGCCTGCTCAGCCAGTCGCTGAAGGGGTTCTTCTGGTGCTCGGTGCTGATCGCCACGGTCAGCACGCTGTGCGGGATCCTCGCGCCGATTGTCTTCGACCTGCCTATTCCGTCCGGTGCCGCGATCATTCTGGTGGCCGGTATCGCCTTCGCCCTCGCAGCCATTGCGCGTGGCGTCGTCCCAAGCCTGAAAGGGAACCTCGGATAAATGTCTTTTTCTCTGCGTCAATTGACCCTGGCCGTTGCCCTCTGCGGGCTGGTCAATACAACCTTTGCAGCGGACACAAAACCACTGCGCGTGCTGGCGTCCTTGCCGATCACCTACGGGCTGGGCGAAGTCCTGCTCAAGGGCACCAACGTCAGCCTCGAGCGTGCCGCGCCGGCGAACCTGCCGGGCAGCCGTCAGACTGCGTACTTCACCGGTCGCGGCGCTCCGGCGCTGGCCAAACTGGCGACCGACGCCGATGCGGTAATCGGTTTGCGCTCACTGTGGGCGGATGATCCGCTGTACCCGATCTCGCGGCGCAGCAACATTCGCATTATCGAAGTCGACGCCGCGCGCCCGGTGGATGGCGCCCTCCCCGGCATCGCCGTGCAGCCGGGTAACAAGGTCGACGGGTTGAACAGCCAGCCGTGGTTTTCCAGCAACAACATGGGGCGGATGGCGGATGTGATGGCGGCTGATTTGGTGCGTCTGGCGCCCGCGGCAAAACCTGCGATCGAGGCAAACCTGGCGACGCTGAAGCAGCGTTTGCTCAAGCTCAGTGCGGACAGCGAAGCGCGGTTGGCCAGCGCCGATAACCTCAGTGTGATGAGCCTTAGCGATCACTTTGGCTACTTGATCGGCGGGCTGAATCTGGAGCTGATCGGCCTCGATGCACGGCCGGATACCGAGTGGACCCCTGAAGCGCTGAAGCAATTGGGTGCGACGCTGAAGGACAATGACGTGGCGGTGGTGTTGCATCATCGCCAGCCGTCGGAGGCGGTGAAAGCGGTGATTGCCGAGGCTGGCAGTCGGTTGGTGGTGTTGAGCGTGGACGCGGCGGATCCGGTGGCCGAGCTGGAAGGAAATGTGGATTTGCTGATCAAGGGGTTGAGTGGGGCGTAACCTCAGTTAGTCCGTGTCATCGTTCATCGCGAGCAGGCTCGCTCCCACATGGATCTCCAGCGAACACATTATTTGTGAACACCGCAGATCCAATGTGGGAGCGAGCCTGCTCGCGATGGCGGCCTGAAAGGCGATACAAATTCCAGACATGAAAAAGCCCGCTGACTGTTAACAGTTCAGCGGGCTTCTTTTTGCGCCGTGCCTTAATTAGCCACTGCCGCCTGCTCATCCATCTTCTGACGCAAGCTCAACGGACGCATATCGGTCCAGGTTTCTTCGATGTAGGCCAGGCATTCCTTTTTCAGGCCGCTCTTGCCCACGGTGCGCCAGCCGGCTGGCACGGCTTTGTAGTCGGGCCAGATCGAGTATTGCTCTTCGTGGTTGACCACGACCTGAAAGAGGATGTCCTCGCGGTCGAATACTGACGTCATGGTGTGTCTCCATCGCTGTAGGGTGGGCTGCACTGCACGCGCAGCCGGTATGTAGAAGGAACGTTCTGCCGCTCGAAAAATTTAGAGGCTGGCGGTGGCAGCGGCCATGGCCCGGCCGAATATCTCGGCCACCCGATCGATTTCCGCTGCGGTAATCACCAGCGGCGGCAGGAAACGCACCACGCCGCCATGACGCCCGCCCAGCTCAAGAATCAGCCCGCGCTTGAGGCATTCACGCTGCACCAGCGGCGCCAGGCGGCCGAAGATCGGCGGATGACCCAATGCATCGGGCGTGCCCGTCGGATCGACCAGTTCAACGCCGATCATCAAGCCGCGACCACGAATATCGCCCAGTTGCGGGAAGTCCCGCTGCAGGATGCGCAGGTGTTCGCTCAAGCGTTCGCCCATGGCAGCGGCGTGCTCGCAGACCTTGTGCTCGGTCAGGTAACGCATCACCGCAGAACCCGCGGCCATGGCCATCTGGTTGCCGCGGAATGTCCCCGCGTGGGCGCCCGGCAGCCAGGTGTCGAGCCAGTCGCGATAGACCACCACCGCCAGCGGCAGGCTGCCGCCAATGGCTTTGGACATCACCACAACGTCCGGAATGATCCCGGCGTGCTCGAAGGCGAACATCTTGCCGGTGCGGGCGAAACCGCTCTGGATCTCATCGACGATCAGCGCCACGCCGGCCTGTTCGGTGATGCGTCGCAGGCCGCGCAGCCAATCCAGATCGGCCGGGATCACCCCGCCCTCGCCCTGCACCGCTTCGACGATCACCGCCGCCGGCAATTGCACGCCAGCCTCGGGATCATTCAGCAGGTTTTCCAGGTAGCTCAGGTTGACCTTCACCCCTTGCGCGCCGCCGAGCCCGAACGGGCAACGGTAATCGTAGGGATACGGCATGAATTGCACGCCGTTGCTGAGCAAGGCACCCAACGGCTTTTTCGGCCCCAGGCTGCCCATCAGGCTCAACGCGCCCTGGCTCATGCCGTGATAACCGCCCTGGAACGACAGCACAGTGCTGCGTCCGGTGGCGGTGCGTACCAGTTTCAGCGCGGCTTCCACCGCGTCGGTGCCGGTCGGGCCGCAGAACTGGATCTTCGCTTGCGCGGCCAAGGCCGGTGGCAGCAGACCGAACAGGTCCTGGACGAACTGATCCTTGACCGGCGTGGTCAGGTCGAGAGTGTGCAAAGGCAATTCATCGGTCAGCACTTGCTGGATCGCTTCGATCACCACCGGATGGTTGTGCCCCAGGGCCAATGTCCCTGCGCCGGCCAGGCAGTCGATGAAACGGCGGCCTTCGACGTCTTCGACATAAATGCCCTTGGCGCGTTTGAGCGCCAGGGGAATGCGCCGCGGGTAGCTGCGGGCATTCGACTCCTGCTGGTTTTGACGGGCCAGCAGCGGCGATTCGTTGAACTGATAAAGCGTCTCGGCCGGCGCCGGAGTGATCCGGGCCGACTGATCTTCCATAAGGCTGGTAGCGACTGACATCTCTCGACCCCTCAATAAGGTTTTCCTGTTCTGGAAACGCATCAGGGCGCCGAGGATTTAGACCCTCGATCAGCTTTCTATGAAGGCGGCGTCAATGCCTTGTGCATGGGAATGGCGTGGAGCCCGGCGACGGTGAAGATTTCGGCGCAGGGCCGGTAGCCCAAATGACGGTAAAAAGCCTCGCTGGTACGGGTGCTGTTGAGCCGTGCGTGGGCCAGCCCCTGATTGATCAGCCAGCCTTCGAGGTCGTGAACCAGCGCCTCTCCGGCTCCGCGACGAAACCATTCCGGCTGTACGTAGCAGAACGCGACCTTGCCACTGATCGCAGCCATGGCGACACCGACCGGTTTGTCCTGCAACAGGGCGATGTTGAGGTACAACCGTTGGTCGGTCAGCCAGGGTTGCACGTGTTCGATGGTTTTGTTGTGGGTCCAGGTGGCAACGGTTCGCGGGTCGTTGCGGTGGTCGAGTGCACAACCGACACGAATGGAGCGCTCGACGATCCGGCTGATGATGCCGGCGTCGGCGGGGGTTGCCTTGCTGATGTGAATCGATGCATCCATGGCGCTGTTACCTCAATCCATTGAGAAAAAGCTGCCGGGGACGATAGCGCTGGTGGCGGGTGGGTGGCTAATGGAGAGACGTTACATTTGGTGTGCCTGCAGAATTCCCCCTCACCCTAACCCTCTCCCCAAGGGGCGAGGGGACTGACCGTGGTGTTTATTTGAAATACTGCGACCTGAACGTCCTGAGTCGAACTCAGGCTCTGAAAAACGATAAAGATCTGCTCCCTCTCCCCCGTGGGGAGAGGGGACTGACTGTGGTGTTTATTTGACATGCTGCGACCTGAACGTCCTGAGTCGAACTCAGGCTCTGAAAAACGATAAAGATCTGCTCCCTTTCCCCTCTCCCCCGTGGGGCGGTCCGACGTTTCGGGAGGGCTGGGGTGAGGGGTGGATTTTGAAGTTCACACCGGCTGCAAAGGCATCGTCAACTCAACCCGCAACCCATCCGGGCGGCTGTCGAAATGCAGGGTGCAACCGCAGCGCTGGACAATCGCCTGGACAATCGCCAGGCCCAGTCCGCAGCCGGTGCTCTGGCCGTTGCGCCAGAAGCGTTGGGTCAGGTGTTGCAGGTCGTCTTCGGCAATGCCCGGCCCGTGGTCGCGAACCAGAAAGCGCGCACGACTGCCGGTGGTTTCCAGGCTCAGCTCTACCGCCCCGTCGCCCGGGGTATGGCGCAGGGCGTTATCCAGCAGATTGCGCAATGCGGCGATCGACAGCACCGCAGGCATCTGCACCGGCGCATCGGAGAATTTGGCCGGCATTTGCAGCTTGATTCGCCGACGATCACCGCTGGCGGCATCCTGAATCGCCAGTTTAGCCACTTGCTCGGCGCTGCATTGCACGCCGTCATCAAACGACAGACTGCCCTCGACCCGCGCCAGCAACAGTAATTGTTCCAGCGTGCGGTGCATGCGGTCGGCGCCCTCTTCGGCCCGAGCCAGGGATTGATCGCGCGCCGCGCCGTCGGTCATGCGCGCCACTTGCAGGTGGGTTTTGATTGCCGTCAGCGGGCTGCGCAGTTCGTGGGCCGCGTCGCCCGTCAGGCGGCGCTCGCGTTCGATGGTCTTGCCGATGCGCTGGAACAGCTGATTCTGGGTGTCCAGCAACGGCTGAAGTTCGCTGGGCAGCGGTTGGATCTGTAACGGTTCCAAAGAGTCAGCACTACGGCGCATCAAGGCATCGCGCATCCGGTTCAGCGGTGCGAGTCCCTGGCCGATCCCCAGCCACAACAGGCACAGGCAGCCGAGCAACGCCACGCCCACCGGCACCGAAGCGGCGAGCAGGATCGACATGTTCAGTGCTTCGCGTTCGATTTGCCGGTCAGCCGTGGTGATGCGCAAATCACCGCGGGCCAGGGTGAAACTGCGCCATGGCGCACCGTCGATCATCTGATCGTGAAAGCCCATTTTCTCGGCTTCGAGGGTTTGTTGCGGATCGGTGTGACTGCGGGCGAGGATTTCGCCGCGCAACGAGCTGACCTGGCAGGCCATACCCCCAGGAATATTGAGCTGTTCAGCACTGAAATGCGTGCCCTCGCCCTTGCTCGGTAATGCCGGCAACTGCTCCATCAGACCGGCGACCATGCGCGCCGACGCCACCAGTCGCTGGTCGAGGGAGAACATCATCTGGTTGCGCAGGTCGCTGAGCATCCAGGCCGCCGCCAGGGCCCAGATCAGCGCAAAAGCGGCGCCGAGCGTCAGGCTCAGGCGCAATCGCAGGCTCATCACTTTTTCAATTCCTCTGCACCATCAGCCGGCCCCAGGCGATAACCCAGGCCGCGCACCGTCTCGACAATCCCGTTGCCGAGTTTGCGCCGCAGGTGATGGATATGCACGTTGAGGGCGTTGCTTTCCAGCTCATCGTTAAACCCATAAACGCTGTCTTTCAATTGCTCAGTGGACAGCACCCGGCCACGGTTATGCAGCAAGGCCTGCAACAGCGACTGTTCACGCCGCGAAAGGTCGACGGGCTGACCGCCGAGCATGGTTTCGCGGCTGCTCGGGTCGTAGGTCAGACGGCCGTGTTCGATCAGGTTGACGCTGCGTCCCGCCACGCGTCGCAACAAGGTGTGCAGGCGCGCGGCGAGCTCACGCAGGTCGAATGGCTTGAGCAGGTAATCGTCGGCGCCGGCCTGTAACCCGTCGACGCGATCGGTGACCGAGTCCCGGGCGGTGAGGATCAGCACCGGAATCTCCAGGCCATTGTGACGCAACTGCTGCAACAGCTTCAGGCCGTCCTCATCGGGCAGGCCAAGGTCGAGCACCATGACATCGAACTCTGCCACCTTGAGCATCGCCCGCGCAGCCGACGCAGTGGCGACATGTTCCACCGTCAGGCCCTGGGCCGTAAGGCCGGCGACTATGCCGCTGGCGATCAGCTCATCGTCTTCGCAAACCAGTACGTGCATGGGAGCTCCCTGAGCAAAAAAGCGAGTCAAGCAGGTGGGGATTAAGCCTGAATTATGGCGAGCGAGGCGGCAGACGAGAAGCACATTCGCAAGGTGGGTCTGCAGTGTCAGTCATTAAAGAATGAAACGGCCGCCCGATCTATTCATTGTTCACTGCAGCTAAAACAAAACACGCCGAAACATACAAAACATTCAACGCCGTTTCATTTACAAACAGCGCAGATTAATCTCAGGCCACTAACAACACCAAACAGCAACTTCAACACAGTCGGACAACTCATATAATCGCGCCTATCAATACAACGCGATTTAATCAAACTGAAAGGATTCAGACTATGACAACAATGAACAACTGTGTAGCCGTCGATTGGCGCGCGGGCCACGATCGCATCTATTTCTTTTTCAAGAACAGCGACACCTATTCACGCTTTGATATCGCAGATAACAAAGTCGCGCCAGGCTATCCCACTGCGACCCACGGCCGCTGGGGTACTTTCGATCATTTTGAAGACTTGCGATTCGGCTTCACTACCACTTCGCTGGGTTGGAACCCTAGCACAGACTCGGACGTTCTATGGCTCTTCTATTACGACGGCGGCACCCCCATGGTGTGCAAGTACGATCAGGATGACGACTCCGTGGCCGGGACTGACACCGTCGCCAATTCGCTTTGGGCCCCCCTGCTGCCTTACTTTTCTAAAATCGTTGCAGGAACATGGCGAGAAGTTTCCGGCTTTCCCTTCCTGTTCACCTTTCTCCTGAACGATGGCCGCTATCTAAGTTTTGACTACAAAAAGAATCAACTGACCGCGTACCTCTTGCCGTCGGGCATGGAGCACTACAAAGATCGATTCATAACAGCCGCCCAGTATGACCGAACTTTTGTAGACAGTTACTGGTACATCTTCCTGACCAACAATGAGTACCTGGTATACAACATTCAGCTCAATAAATTGATACAAGGCCCGCGCAAAGTGGATAACACCACTTGGCCCGGTTTGCTGCACGATTGAAGACACATCAGGGTGAAGTGGAAACCGGATATCAATCGCCTCGGTCACCACGCAGGTCTGCGGTTAATCATTGGTTAATCGCAGCCCGCCACTGTGACCCTCACTTGCACAGGGATAAGGCCTACCCATGCGTCGACTGTTTCTGTTTTTTGTTCTCTTGATCTCGGGTGTGGCCCAGGCAGGGACCAATCCGTTCGATACCAAACCTGAATTCCTGCCGGTGGAAAAGGCCTTTGTCTTTACTTCCGAGCGACTTGCATCGGGTGAAACACAGCTCTATTGGCAGATAACCGACGGTTACTATCTTTATCAGAAGCGCCTGAAATTCGAGGGTTTGCCCCCGGAGCAGCATCCGGTGTTGCCTGAAGGCGAAGTGCACAGCGATGAGTTTTTCGGCGAACAGCCGGTTTATCGCCAAGGCCTGGAGCTGAAGATTCCGGCGGGTGCCACCGGTCAGATCAAGGTCGGCTTCCAGGGCTGTGCCGATGCCGGCTTGTGTTATCCGCCGCAGACTCAGGTTGTGGATCTGGGCGGCAATATCGCAGTCGCAACCAACGAAGCACCGGATCAAGTCCTGGCCAGCAGCCTGCAACAACGGGCGCTGGGCTGGAGCGTGCTGGTGTTCTTCGGTCTGGGCCTGTTGCTGGCCTTCACCCCTTGCTCGTTGCCGATGCTGCCGATTCTGGCCGGGTTGATCGTCGGCAGCGGCGCCACGCCCAAACGCGGTTTCGCCCTGGCGACCAGTTATGTGGTGAGCATGGCGCTAGTGTATGCGGCGATGGGCGTGCTGGCTGCGTTGCTCGGGGCGAACCTTCAGGCGCTATTGCAGAACCCGTGGTTGCTGGGCAGTTTCGCGGCGATATTTATCCTGCTGGCGTTGCCAATGTTCGGTTTCTTCGAGCTGCAACTGCCGGTGGCCGTGCGTGATCGGCTGGAAAATGTCTCGCGCAATCAGCGTGGCGGCAGTCTGATCGGTGCCGGTGTGCTAGGGGCCTTGTCGGGGCTGCTGGTCGGCCCGTGCATGACCGCGCCCTTGGCCGGCGCCCTGCTCTACATCGCGCAAAGCGGCAATGCGCTGCATGGCGGGCTGATTCTATTCGCCATGGGCATTGGCATTGGTGTGCCGCTGCTGTTGCTGGTGACCGTGGGCAATCGCTTCCTGCCCAAACCCGGCGCCTGGATGAACCTGCTTAAAGGCGTCTTCGGTTTCCTGTTCCTAGCCACCGCCCTGCTGATGCTGCGGCCGGTACTGGATCAATCGCTGTGGATCGGTTTGTGTGGCGCCTTGTTGCTGATCGCCGCCTACAGTGCCTGGAAACAGTCAGAAGGTTTCGGCCGCGTCGCCCATTTGTTCGGCGCCAGTGCGCTATTGCTCGGGATCTGGGGCAGCTTGCTGATGATCGGCGCCGCCGGTGGCAGTGATGATTTGATCAAACCGTTGCAGGTCTACAGCGCCTCGGCTGCCGGCAATGCCGCTCGCCCGACCGGCCATGAGGCGTTCACCACCATCAATGACCCCGCCGCGCTGCAACGGGAACTGGACGCCGCCCAGGCTCAGGGCCAGTGGGTGCTGCTGGACTACTACGCTGACTGGTGCGTGTCGTGCAAGGTCATGGAAAAGCAGGTCTTCGGCAAGGCCAAAGTGATGGAAGCGCTGAGTGATGTGCGCTTGCTACGGCTGGACGTGACCGCCGACAATGCCGCCAGCCGCGAACTGCTCGGCCGTTATAAAGTGCCGGGGCCACCGAGTTTTCTGTGGATCGGTGCAGACGGCCAGGAGCGTCGCGGCCAGCGCATCACCGGCGAGGTCGATGCCGACACCTTCCTGCAACGCTGGACCACCACCCGAGACGCCCGTTAATGCTGACCTTTACCCTCGGCACCTTTGCCATCGCGCTTAACCATTTGCTGCTGATCAGTGCCCTGGCGCTGGCGACGTTTGTCGGCTGGCGGGTGGCCAAGCGCGGTGGCGAAAACCCGGAGTCGGCGCTGTTCAGCCTGTTTTTGCTGGGCATGCTGGCGGCGCGGGTCGGGTTCGTGATCGCCTACTGGGCCCACTACCGCAACGATCCGTGGCAGATCATCGACCTGCGCGATGGCGGCTTCCTTGCCTGGCCCGGGGTCATTGTGCTGGTGCTCACCGCGCTGTACCGCGGTTGGCGTCGACCCGGTTTGCGCCGCCCGCTGGGTTTCGGGGTGGCCAGCGGGTTGGCGTTCTGGTTGCTGGCGACCTTCTCCCTGAGTATTTACGAACAAGGCACGCGCCTGCCGGAGATTGCCCTGCGCAATGCCGCCGGGGAAACCGTGCAACTGGCGGATTATAAAGGCGGGCCACTGGTGATCAACCTCTGGGCCACCTGGTGCCCGCCGTGCCGCCGGGAAATGCCGGTGCTGGAAAACGCCCAGCAGCAGCGCCCGGACCTGACCTTCCTGTTCGTCAATCAGGCCGAAAGCATGCAAAGCGTCAGCACCTTCCTCGAAACCCAGGGCCTGAGCCTGACCAACGTGCTGTTCGACGGCAGTGGGCGATTGGGTCAGGCCGTGGGTTCCATGGCGTTGCCGACTACGCTGTTCTATAGCCCCGATGGTCAATTGCTGGGCAGCCATCTGGGCGAACTCTCGGACGCCAGCCTGGCCCGCGCCCTGGAAAACTTTGACACCCCTTCTCCTGCCGTACCGGCCACCTCTTCAAGGAAACTGCCATGCCCCGCCTCCGCCACCTGCTGACCCTGACCCTGGGCGCAGCGTTGCTGCACCTGCCGTCGGTGCAGGCCGCCGAAGAATTGCCTGAGGCGATCAAAAAGATCGAAGCCAAGGGCGCCAGGATCGTCGGTCAGTTCGACGCTCCCGACGGTCTGCGCGGGTATGCCGCGCAGTACCAGAATCGCGGCATGGCGCTGTACCTGACCCCGGACGGCAAGCATGTGTTGCTCGGCAATCTGTACGACGCCGAGGGCAATGACCTGAGCAGCGCGCCGTTGCAGAAGCTGGTCTACGCACCGATGTCCAAGGAAGTCTGGGGCAAGATGGAAGCCAGCAACTGGATCGGCGACGGCAACAAGGACGCACCGCGCGTCGTCTATCTATTCAGCGATCCGAACTGCCCTTACTGCAACATGTTCTGGGAACAGGCGCGGCCATGGGTCAAGGCTGGCAAGGTGCAGCTGCGGCACATTATGGTCGGGATCATTCGTGAAGACAGCCCGGGCAAATCCGCCGCGCTGCTGGCCGCCAAGGACCCGAGCAAGGCGCTGGAAGATCACGAGAAGTCCGGCAAAAGCAGTTCGCTGAAAGCCTTGAAAGACGTGCCACCGGCGATTCAGGCGAAACTGGCGGCGAACATGCAGCTGATGGAAGACCTGGAATTGCAGGCCACCCCGGCGATTTTCTACATGGACGACAAGGGCGAGCTGCAGCAACAGCAAGGCGCGCCTTCGCCGGACAAGTTGGTGAAGATTCTCGGGCCTAAGTAGTTCGCTTCAGAGACTCAGTGACCGCACCGCCCCCATCGCGAGCAAGCTCACTCCCACATTGGAATGCATTCCCTGTGGGAGTGAGCCTGCTCGCGATGGGGCCAGTAAGACCGACTAATTTCTCTCAGCCAAAAACTCCAACAACGCCTCAGTCACAAACTGCGGATTCTCCAGATTGGAGATATGCCCCGCCTCCGGCACCAGCACGTACGGGCAACCAATTAACTCAGCCATTTCCTTCGTTTCCGACGGCGGCCGCGGTTTGTCCTGATCGCCGCACATCACCAGCGTCGTTTCAGCGTTCAACTCACCCAGGCGCGGCAACAGATCATCCCGACCAAACGTAATCCGCCCCATCGGCACAATGCTTTCGCGCAGGCGTTCGGACGGCAACGCAGCCAGTTTGGCGCGAAAATCCTGATACAGCGCCGACTGCGGATCGATCCCCGGACGGAAGAAAATCGGCACCACAATGTCGAGCAGCTGTGGCGCAATCACGCCGGTGTCTTCGATCTGCTTGAACAGCGAGAAATAGTATTGGCGAGTCGGCTCCGGCTCGACACCGACGTAGGTGTCCATCAGCACCAGGCCGTTGATCCGCTGTGGTTCCGACAGCGCCAGTCGAGCGCCCCACATGCCACCCACCGACAGACCGACCAGCGTGACCCGATCGATGTCCAGATGATCGAGCAGCGCCACGGCCTGACGGGCGATGTCATCCAGCGATTCTGTACCTTCAGGAAGTGCGCCTGATTCACCGTGGCCCCACAAGTCCAAGGCAATGACCCGGTGGTGTTGCGACAACGCAGTAATCTGCGGTGTCCACATAGCCTGGTCCCACAGGTAGCTGCCGGCCAGCAATACTGCCGGGCCGTTGCCTTGATCGATGTAGTGAAGGGGTTGTCCGTCAATCGTTACGAAGGGCATTGACTGTCTCCTTTGTGAAGGGAATTCAACAAAAAAAGCAGAGGCAGCCTGAGCCGGTCCGAAGCAGCAGTCAACGCGCAAATTCGCGCAAATTTCGATGACGCCATCGCCAGCAGGCTGGCTCCCACATTAGTCCTGCGAACACAGGTCAAATGTGGGAGCCAGCCTGCTGGCGAAGGGGCCCGCGCAGACAGAGAGAATCAAAACCCCTCCAGCTCCGCCATCAGGTCATTGAGGCGATCCACCTTCTCCTCGGTGATTTCATTCGCCGCCAAACCGTCGATGTACTCGGCCAACTCCGCCACCGTGCTGCACTCGAACATCGCCCGCAATGGCACATCACGCTGCAGGGCTTTTTGCACCCGCGAAGCAATTTGCGTCGCCAGCAACGAATGCCCGCCCAGCTCGAAGAAGTTGTCCTCAACACCGACCTGCTCGACCTTCAGCACCTCAGCCCAGATATCCGCCAACGTCTGCTCCAGCTGATTGCGCGGCGCCTGGTAGTCCTGACTCTGCAACTGCCCGATCTCCAGCGCCGGCAGCGCCTTGCGGTCGAGTTTGCCGTTGGCATTGAGCGGCATCCGCTCCAGCCACAACCAGTGCAGCGGCACCATGTACTCCGGGAGCTCGGCGCGCAGACGTTGCTTGATGCGCTCCAGGCGTTCGCTCGGGTTCAGCGCCGAGTCAGCCGCCACCAGGTAGCCGACCAGATGCTTGCCGTTCACACCTTCCTGCACGCCGACCGCCGCTTCGCGGACTTCCGGTTGTTCATGCAGACGCGCTTCGATTTCACCCAGCTCAATGCGGTAACCGCGAATCTTCACTTGATGGTCGATACGCCCGACGTATTCCAGCACGCCGTCACTGCGACGTCGGGCGAGGTCGCCGGTGCGATACAGACGATCCCCCGGCGCGCCGAACGGGTCCGGCACAAACACCTGAGCGGTGCGCAGCGGATCGCTGACGTAACCGCGCCCGACCCCGGTGCCGGCGACGCACAACTCGCCCACCGCACCCAACGGCACCAGTTCCAGCGCGCCATCGAGCAGGTACAAACGGTTGTTGTCGGTCGGCGTACCGATCGGCAGATAACTGCCACGGGTCGAGGCCATGTCCACGCGGAAGAACGCCACGTCGTCCGAGCATTCCGCCGGGCCATAAGCGTTCACCAGCCCGATATCCGGGTAGCGCAGCAGCCATTGATGGGCGAGTTCCGGCGGCATCGCTTCGCCGGTCGGCAACATCCAGCGCAGGCCATCGAGACCCATGCGTTCTTGGGCGAGCATGCCTTGAATCAGCGACGGCACGCTTTCCAGTACCGTGATGCCTTGAGTCGACACATGCGCCAGCAAGCCTTGCGGATCGTGGGCGATGGTGTTCGGCACAATGTCGACCCGCGCACCGAACAATGGCGCGGCGAGGAACTGCCACACCGAGATGTCGAAACTTTGCGAAGCGGTCTGGGCGATCACGTCGGCGTCGCTCAAATTCAGGTACGGAACCTTGCTCAACTGGTTGTTGAGCATGCCGCGCTGCTCGACCATCACGCCTTTCGGCAAACCGGTGGAACCCGAGGTGTAAATCACATAGGCAAGATTGTCCGGGCCGCTGTAAACACCCGGATTCGCCACCGATGCATCGCTCGCCTGCACCTCTTCCCACACCAGTAATTTCGGCCGATTGGCGCAACTGAATTCCTCCAGCAGCGCGACGGCCTGTTCACGACAGGCCTCAGTGCAGACCAGCAACGGCGTGCGGCTCAGGTCGATGATCCGGCTCAGGCGCTGACTCGGCAGCCCCGGGTCCAGCGGCAAATAACCCGCGCCGGCCTTGAAGCTGCCGATGATCATGCCGAGCAGATCGAGGTTACGTTCAGCCAGCAACGCCACCGGTTGATCCAGCCCGACACCGGCCGCGATCAACCCATGACCGAGTCGGTTACTGCGCTGGTTCAGCTCGACATAACTGTGTTGCTGGTCCAGGCAACTCGCGGCAATCCGTTGCGGATGCCGGGCGACTTGCGCTTCGAACAACGCGACATAGCTCTGCTCCAGCGGGTAATCGTGCTCGCTCTGGTTGCAGCCGTGGATCAGGAAGTCCTGTTCCTCGGCGCCCAGCAGCGGCAGATCGGCCATGTCGCCATGGAAACCGTTGACCAGCGCCAGCAGCAAACGCTTGAACTCAGCGAGCATGCGCTCGACCATCGATTCATCGAAATAACGCTGGTCGTAAGACAGGTGCAGCCCCAGGTCATCTCCCGGATAGCAGACAGCCGTCAGCGGGAAGTTGGTGTGGGTGCGGCCCGAATCCGACGTCGCGTTGAGGCTTTGCGCACGGTCCAGCACCGAGACTTCCACCGGGGCGTTTTCGAACACGAACAGGCTGTCGAACAGCGGCTGGCCCTTGGGCAGTTCGCTGTTTTCCTGAATGCTCACCAGCGGCAGGTATTCGTACTCACGCAGTTGCATGTTGCTGTCGAGCAAGCCGCTCAACCACTGGCGAACGCTGCAACGCTGATCGTCTTCCGGCATTTTCACCCGCAGCGCGATGCTGTTGATGAACAGCCCGACCGTGCGTTGCATCTCCGGCATTTCTACCGGACGCCCAGCCACCGTGACACCGAACAGCACGTCGCGATCACCGCTCAAGCGCCGCAGTACCAAAGCCCACGCCGCCTGGGCGAACGTGTTGATGGTCAGCTGATGCGCCTGCGCCAATTCGCGCAGTTGCGCACCGTCGCGAGCATCAAGCCTTGTGTAGCGATCGCCAACAATCATGCCGCCGCTTTCACCGGCATGTTCACGCAGGAACGGCCGGTCGCTCGGGATCGGTGTGGTCCGCTCGAAACCTTGCAGGTTGGTTTTCCACCACTGGCGCGCCTCGGCCAGGCTTTGGCGTTGCAGCCAGCCGATGTAATCGCGATAACGCGGCGGCACGGCCAGTTGCGCTTCGCGGCCTTCGCCGAGGGCGGTGTAGATTTCGAAGAAATCGTTCATCAACAGCGAGCGGCACCAGGCATCGATGAGGATATGATGGTTGCTCATCATGAACCAGTAACGCGCTGCGCCGACCTTGATCAAACGCAGGTGGAACGGAGCCTGATTGAGCAGATCGAACCCGGCTTCGCGCTCGCTTTTAAGCAGCGCTTGCAGCCTCGGCTCCTGCTCGGCTTCGGCAATCGCGGTCCAGTCGAGGACCTCGATAGGCGTGCTGCCGGGCTTGTGAATAACCTGCAGCATGTCTTCGCCGACGTTCCAGCAGAACGAGGCACGCAGGGCTTCGTGGCGGGCGATCACCGCTTGCCAGGCCTGGGCGAATCGCTGCGTGTCGAGCTCGCTGTTGATGCGGTAGCGGTCCTGCATGTAGTAGAGACCGGTGCCCGGCTCCAGCAAGGTGTGCAGCAGCATGCCTTCCTGCATCGGGGTCAGCGGGTAGACGTCTTCGATGACGCCGGCCGGAATCGGTAGCGCATCAAGCTGTGGCTGACTCAACTTGGCCAGCGGGAAGTCGGACGGCGTCAGGCCGCCGGCATCGTCCTGCAAACAATGCTCGATCAGGCTTTGCAGCTCACCCAGGTAAGCGTTCGCCAGGTCGGTGATAGTTTTAGGATCGTGGCGTTCGGCGCTGAAGGTCCAGCGCAGCACCAGTTCACCGCCATACACCTGACTGTCGACGCTCAGCTCATTGGGCAGCGGCGCGTGCGGATCGTGGGCCGCGCCGACGGGCTCGTCCAGCGGACGGAACAAGGCATCCGCACCGAAACTCTGGTCGAACTGGCCGAGGTAGTTGAAGGTGATCGGCGCCACCGGCAACGCGGCCAGGGTCTGGCGACTCAGGTCATCGGCCAGATAACGCAGCACGCCATAACCCAGACCCTTGTGCGGCACGGCGCGCAGTTGTTCCTTGATCGCCTTGATCGAGGCGCCCTGCCCGTTCGCCGGTACGAGGCGCAATGGGTAAGCGCTGGTGAACCAGCCAACGGTGCGGGTCAGGTCGATTTCGTCGAACAGGGTTTCGCGACCGTGGCCTTCGAGTTGCATCAGCGCCGATTCCTGTCCGCTCCAATTGCACAGTACGCGAGCCAACGCTGTCAGCAGCAGATCGTTGACCTGGGTGCGATAGGCGCTCGGGGCCTGTTGCAGCAACTGGCGTGTACGCTCGGCATCCAACCGCACACTGACGGTTTGTGCATGACGATTCTGCCGGCCACCTTGCGGACGATCACACGGCAGTTCAGCGCTCGGCCCGGCCAGTTGCGATTGCCACCAGCTCAGTTCTTCACGCAGGGATTCGCTGCCGGCATACGCCTGCAATCGGGCGGACCAATCCTTGAACGCACTGGTTTTCGCCGGCAGGCTCACCGACTGCTCAGCCTTCAGTTGACGGTAAACGGTTTGCAGATCGTCCAGCAGAACCCGCCACGAAACACCGTCCACCACCAAGTGGTGAATGGCGATGAACAGCCGTTGTTCGCCCTCGGGGCCATCGACCAGCAGCACGCGTATCAGCGGACCCTGTTCGAGGTCGAGGCTGCGCTGGGCATCGGCAAACAGCGCGGCGCATTTGTCCATGGACGAAACACGCACTTGCCACAGCACCGGCACGTCGGAAATCGCCTGATGCTCGGCGCGCCATTGCGCGTCGGTCTGGCTGAAGCGCAGGCGCAAGGCGTCGTGCTGCTCGATCACCGCCAGCAGCGCTTGCTCCAGGCGATGGGGTTCCAGCGCCACGGTTGGTTCCAGCAGCAACGCCTGGTTCCAGTGCTGACGCTCAGGGATGTCGGTGTCGAAGAACCAGTGCTGGATCGGCGTCAACCGCGATTCACCGGTGAGCAAGCCCTGCTCGGCGGTGACTTGCTCGGTGCGGGTCGCCACGGCGGCCAGGGTCTGCACCGTCTGATGCTGGAACAGGTCACGCGGACTGAAATGAATGCCCTGCTGCCGCGCACGGCTGACCACCTGGATCGACAGAATCGAATCGCCGCCCAGTTCGAAAAAGTTGTCGTTGAGGCCCACTTGCTCGACGTTCAGCACTTCGCACCAGATGCTGGCCAAGGTCAGTTCCAGCTCGTTGCTCGGCGCCACGTAATGCTGACGGTTCAGTTCCGGGTCCGGCGCCGGCAAGGCGCGACGGTCGAGTTTGCCGTTGGCAGTCAGCGGCATGCTGTCCAGCAGGATCAGGTGCGTCGGCACCATGTAATCCGGCAACTGGGATTTGAGGTGATTTTTCAGCGCTTCACGCAATGTCGCTTGTTGCGTTTCGTCCTGCTCGGCGACGTCGGTCACCAGATAGCCGACCAGTTGTTTACCGCTCGGTGCGTCAAGGGCCAGGACCACGGCTTCGCGGATCGATTCATGCTCCAGCAGACGGGTTTCGATTTCGCCCAACTCGATGCGGAAACCGCGAATCTTCACTTGATGATCGATGCGCCCGAGGTACTCCACCAAGCCATCGGCACGCTGGCGCACCAGATCGCCGGTGCGGTACAGACGTCCGCCATCGGCGGCGAACGGATCAGCCACAAACCGCTCGGCGGTCATGCCCGGACGCTCGTGATATCCCTGCGCCAGACCGGCACCGCCGACGAACAACTCGCCGGTTGCGCCTTGCGGTACCAAGGCCAGGTCCGGGTCGAGGATGTACGCCACTCGTGCGCCAATTACGCTGCCGATCGGCACACTGCCCAAGCCTTCTTCCAGTTGTTCCGGCGCGAGACTGGCCAGCGGCATAACTACGGTTTCGGTCGGACCATAGGCGTTGAAGAACAGGCTCGGTTTGAACGCTGCGCGGATTCGCGCCAGGTGTTCGCCGGTCAGGGCTTCGCCGCCGGTGATGCACATGCGCACCGGCAGGGTTTCGCCCTGGGTCGCCAGCCACTGCGCCAATTGGCTGCCGTAGCTTGGGGTGAAGCCGAGGATATTGATGTGGTGGCGACGGATCAGGCCGCAGATTTCTTCCGCGTCCCACTGGCCTTGGGCGCGCAAAACCACTTGCGCACCGCTCAACAGCGGCACCAGCAAACGCTCGGTCGCGGCGTCGAAGTTGATCGAATAAAAATGCAGCTCGCAGTCGTCCGGGCGCATGCCGAAACGCTTGATCACGGCGCGGCAATGCATGGCGATTTCGCCGTGGGACACCACCACGCCTTTTGGCTTGCCGGTGGAGCCCGAGGTGTAAATCAGGTATGCCTGATGCTGCGGCAGGCTGATAAATGGTAGCTCGGTGGCAGGGTAATTCGCCAGTGCGGCGGCGTCCTCTTCGAGGCACCAGCGAGCGACGGTGGCCGGTAGTTCTCCGAGCGCGGCGAACATCGCCGCATCGCTGAGTAGCAAACCGATGCCGCTGTCTTCGATCATGTAATGCAGGCGATCGAGCGGGTATTCCGGGTCCAGCGGCACATAGGCGCCGCCGGCCTTGAGGATCGCCAGCAAGCCGATGACCATTTCCAGCGAACGCTCAAGCGCCAGGCCGACGCGTACCTGCGGGCCGACACCGCGCTCGCGAAGCATCCAGGCCAGGCGATTGGCGCGGCTGTCGAGTTCGGCGTAGCTCAGGGTTTGACCCGCAAACGTCAGTGCCGGGGCGTCTTGGCGCACCAGTGCCTGCTCGCTGAACAGGTGATGAATGCACTGATCGAGGCGATGTTCGCCCGGCTCGACACCAAGGCTATCGAGCAGGTTTTGCTGTTCCGTGGCTTCCAGCAACGGCAGTTCGCTGAGGCGCTGTTGCGGATTGGCCAGCAGCGCTTCCAGCAGATTGCGCCAGTGCCCGGCCATGCGCGCAATGCGCGGTTCATCGAACAAATCGGTGCTGTAAGTCAGGCAGCAACCCAGTCGGTGATCGAGGTCGGTGACTTCCAGGTTGAGGTCGAACTTGGTCGCGCGGGCATCGTTGGCCAGGTACTCGACGGTCATGCCGGCCAGGGTGCGGCTCTGCTGGAATTCCCAGCGCTGCACGTTGCACATCACCTGGAACAATGGGTTGTACGCGGCGCTGCGCGGTGGCTGCAACGCTTCGACCAAGTGATCGAACGGCAAGTCCTGATGGGACTGGCCTTCGATCACCGTGTGCCGCACCTGCTCGAACAATTCGCCGACGGACATCTGCCCGTCGAGCTGGCAACGCAGCACCTGGGTGTTGAGGAACGCACCGATTAGCCCTTCGCTTTCCGGACGAATCCGGTTGGCCACCGGCGCGCCGATGCGCAGGTCAGTCTGGCCGCTGTAGCGGTAAAGCAGCACGGCCAGCGCGGCGGTCATGGTCATGAACAGGGTCAGACCGTGTTGCGCGTTGAAGGCGCGTACCCGTGCGGCAAGGTCATCGTTCAGGTCGAAACGGAACAATTCACCCTGGTGGCTTTGCACCGGCGGACGCGGGCGGTCGGCGGGCAATTCCAGCAGCGGATGTTCGCGGCCCAGTTGCGCGGTCCAGTAGTCGAGTTGGCGTTGGCGTTCGCCGGACTCCAGCCACTGACGCTGCCAGACGCTGTAATCGAGGTATTGCACCGGCAGCGGCGCCAGCGGAGATTCGCGGTCGTCGACGAAGGCTTCGTACAGCGCGCTCAGTTCCCGGGCGAAGATGTCCATCGCCCAGCCTTCGGTGACGATGTGGTGCAGGGTCAGCACAAAGTAGTGCTCCTGCTCGGCGGTCTTGACCAGGCAGGCACGCAGCAGCGGGCCGGTTTCCAGATCGAACGGCAGGTGTGCTTCATCGTCCGCCAGCAGCTGTACACGCTCCTCGCGGATGTCAGCGGCCAGTGTCGAAAAATCCTTCCAGTCCATGCGCACGCCCGTCTCGGCATGCACCTGCTGACGGGCCACACCGTCGATGCTCGGGAACGTGGTGCGCAGGGTTTCGTGACGCATGATCAGCGCTTGCAACGCCGCTTCAAAACGCCCGACGTCCAGCACGCCACGCAAGCGGGCCATGCCGCCGACGTTGTAGGCCGGGCTGTCCGGTTCCATCTGCCAGAGGAACCACATGCGCTGCTGGGAATAGGACAGCGGCACCGCTTGGCTGCGGTCGATTTTCTCGATCGGCGGTTGCTGGTTGGTTTTGCCGCTGGCCTGGATCAGTTGCACCTGCTCGGCGAAGGCGCCCAGTTCGCTGTTTTCGAACAGCGCACGCAGCGGCAATTCGACGTCGCAGGCCTGACGGGTGCGGGAAATGATCTGCGTGGCCAGCAACGAATGACCGCCGAGGGCGAAGAAATCATCGCGCAGGCCGATCTGTTTTTGGCCTAGCACTTCACGCCAGATGCCGGCGATTTGTTGCTCCAGTGCCGTCACCGGTTCGACGTGCTCGCGCACTTGCCATTGCGGCTCGGGCAAGGCACGACGGTC
Organism: Pseudomonas sp.; assembly: GCF_051660785.1. Taxonomy (GTDB): domain Bacteria; phylum Pseudomonadota; class Gammaproteobacteria; order Pseudomonadales; family Pseudomonadaceae; genus Aquipseudomonas. Next base: position 66,349 of record NZ_JBOFQE010000044.1, on the reverse strand, counting down.
GAGTTTTCCGCTCGGGCTCAGGGGCATTTCGTCCAGGCGCATCAGCTGCGCCGGGACCATGTATTCCGGCAGTTCAGCCGCCAGTGCGGTTTTCAGGCGCACGGTTTGCATGTCTTCGGTTTCGGTGGTTTCGGTGGCAGTGTAGTAACCGATCAACTGGCCACCGGCAGCGGTTTCGCGCACCAGCACCACGGCTTGGGCAACGCCCTCCTGGGCCAGCAGACGGGCTTCGATTTCTTCCGGCTCGACACGGAAGCCACGCAGTTTGACCTGCTGATCGAGGCGACCGAGGTATTCGATCACGCCGTCAGCGGTCCAGCGCGCACGGTCGCCGGTGCGGTAAAGACGCGCGCCCTGCTCGCCCAGTGGATCAACGACAAACCGTTCGGCAGTCAGGCCCGGACGGCCCAGATAGCCACGGGCCAGGCCGATGCCGCTGATGCACAGTTCACCCGGCACACCGGCCGGCAGCGGATTGAGGTCGCTGTCGAGCACACGGCAGACCACGTTGCCCAACGGACGGCCAATCGGCGATCGCTCGCCATCGGCGTGGGTGCAATGCCAATGGGTGACGTTGATCGCGGTTTCGGTCGGGCCGTAGCGGTTGTGCAGTTGCACGGCCGGCAGCTGTTCCAGCACGCGGTTGCGCAGTTCGGCGGGCAAGGCTTCGCCACCGGAAAACACCCGGCGCAGGCTGGTGCATTCGGCCGTCAGCGGCTCATCGATGAACAGCGAAAGCAGCGGCGGTACGAAGTGCAGCGTGGTCACGCCGAATTGCTGGACCAGCTGCGCGATGCGATGCGGGTCGCGGTGCTCGCCGGGGGCGGCGACCAGCAAGCGTGCGCCGGTGATCAGCGGCCAGAAGCACTCCCACACTGACACGTCGAAACTGATCGGGGCCTTTTGCATCAGCACGTCGGTTTCGTTCAAACCGTAAGTGTTCTGCATCCACTGCAGGCGCTCGGCAAGCGCCGCGTGGGTGTTGCCGACGCCCTTCGGTTGGCCGGTGGAACCCGAGGTGTAAATCACATAGGCCAGGTTGTCGCCATGCAGGTGCAGGCCCGGCGCCTGGCTTGGCCAGTTCTCCAGATGCAGCGCATCCATGGCGATCACGCTGACGCCGTCGGTGGCCGGCAGGCGATCCAGCAATTGGGTTTGGGTCAGCAGCAATTCGACGCCGCTGTCGCTGAGCATGTAGGCCAGGCGCTCGGCCGGGTAATCCGGGTCCAGCGGAACGTAGGCGCCACCGGCCTTGATGATCGCCAGCAGGCCGATCAGCAACTGCGGCGAACGCTCGGCGGCGATGGCCACGCAGACGTCCGGGCCAACGCCTTTGTCGCGCAGGTAATGGGCCAGGCGGTTGGACTGGGTGTGCAGCTCGGCGAAATCGAGGCTGCCGCCGTCCCACATCAACGCGGTGCGTTCCGGGGTCAGGCGCGCTTGTTCGTTGAGCAACTCCGGTAGCCATCGGCTGGCCGGCGCGCACGGTGCGGCGCTCCAGTCGGTGTGTTGGCCGTGTTCACCCGGGGTCAGCAGTTGCAGGTCGCCGATGGCGGTGGACGGTTGCTCGCAAATAGCCCGCAGCAGGTTGCTGAAGTGCTCGGCCAGGCGCTCGATGCTCGTCGCGTCGAACCGTTCGCTGGCGTAGTCGAAGGACAGGCTCAGGCGACCTTTCTGGTCTTCTTCGCTGTGCAGTTGCAGGTCGAACTTGGCTTCGCGGCTGTGCCATGGCAGTTCTTCGGCGAGCAGTCCAGGCAGGCGGCGCAGTGCGCTCAAATCCCGTTGCTGATGGTTGAACATCACCTGGAACAAGCCTTGTTCGCGAGCCTGCGGGAACGCTTCCAGTAATTGTTCGAACGGCAGATCCTGATGCGCTTGTGCGCCCAACGCGGCCTCGCGGGTTCGCGCCAACAGCTCAACGAATGGCAGACGCGAATCCACCTCGGCACGCAGCACCTGAGTGTTGATGAAGAAACCGATCAGCCCTTGGGTTTCCAGGCGCGGACGGTTGGCGTTCGGCACGCCGATGCGAATGTCTCGCTGACCGCTGTAGCGGTGCAACAGGCTCTGGAACGCGGCGAGCAACAGCATGAACGGTGTCGATTCATGCGCCTGGGCGGTCTGGCGAATGGCATCGCTCAAGGTCGCGTCCAGCTTTATGGAATGGCGAGCAGCGCTGTGAATGTGCTGGGCTGACCGGGGGTGATCGGTGGCCAGGTTCAGCGTCGGATGCTCTTCACCCAACTGCGCTTTCCAGTACACCAGTTGACGTTCGCCCTCCCCTTGCGCCAGCCATTGACGCTGCCAGCTGCCGTAGTCGGCGTATTGAGTCGGCAATGCTGGCAGCGTCGCGGTCTGTCCCTGGGAAGCTGCGGCATATAAGCGCGAGAACTCGTCGATCAGCACATTCAGCGACCAGCCATCGGCGATGATGTGGTGCATCGTCACCAGCAGCTGATGGTCCTCATCGTCGAGGCGCACCAACGTCACCCAGAGCAGCGGGCCTTTCTCCAGATCGAACTGAGTACGCGCCTCGTCCTCACGGATTTGCAGCGCACGGGCTTCACGCTCGGCGGCGGGCAGGTCGCTGATGTCGATCAGTTGCAGGTTGAATTTGCCCGCCGCATCAACCTGTTGCAGCGCCACGCCGTCACGTTCGAAGAAGCGTGTGCGCAGGGATTCATGACGCTCGATCAGTTGCTGGAAACTGGCGCGCAAGGCGTCTTCGTCCAGTTCGCCGCGCAGGCGCAACCCGCCGGGAATGTTGTAGGCGCCGCTCTGCGGGTCGAGTTGCCAGGTGATCCAGAGGCGGTTTTGCGCCAGGGATTGCGGCATCGGTTGGTTGCGCGACAGCGTGCTGATCGCACCTTGGGCCAGGCCACCGTCCTGTTGCAAGCGGGCGACCGCAGCGGTGAACGCGCCGAGGGTTGGCGCTTCGAACAGCAGGCGCAGGTTCAGCTCCAGGCCGAGTGCTTCACGCAGGCGTGCAACCACTTGGGTGGCGGCGATGGAATTGCCACCGAGCAGGAAGAAGTGATCGTCGGCATTGACCTGTTTGACCTGCAGTTGCTCGCTCCAGATCTGGCCAATCAGGGTTTGCAGTTCAGAAGCTGATTCGGTTTGGGATTCGCCCTGAACGTCCGCCGCCGGGAACAGCGCATAGCTGTCGAGGCTACCGTCCGCCAGACGATTGCGGCAGGCCGAACGTTGCAGTTTGCCGCTGGAAGTCTTGGGCAACGCGCCCGGATTGAGCAGCACCACAACGCTCGGCGCTTCCTGATACGCCTCGGCCACGGCTTGGCGGATGGCTTTGATCAGTGCGTCGGGCGGGAGGATTTTCTGCACGCTACGGCTGATTTCCGCAGCGATGCCGATGCCTTCCTGACCGTCGATGTTGACGGCGAAAGCGGCGACGCGACCTTTGCGCACCACTTCCACTTCGCGTTCGACGGTCTGTTCGATGTCTTGCGGGTACAGGTTGTGGCCGCGAACGATCAGCATGTCCTTAAGGCGTCCGGTGATGAACAACTCACCGTCACGCATGAAACCCAGGTCGCCAGTGCGCAGCCAGGTCCGGCCGTTGTGCTGGACGAAGGTCTTGGCGCTGGCCTCGGGGTTGCGCCAGTAACCGTGGGCGATGCTCGGCCCGGCGGCCCAGACTTCGCCGACCGTGTTGTCGGCGAGTTCATTGAGCGCGACCGGGTCGACAATCAGCACGGAGTGATCCGGCTGACTGATGCCGCAACTCATGATCGCGCTGCCTTCGCCGGCTTCCGCACGGTTTTGCGCCAAGGCTTGATCGTCCACGCGCAGGTTGCCGATGCCCTGACCGCGCGGAGTTCCGGCGACGAACAAAGTCGCTTCGGCCAACCCGTAAGACGCCATGAAGCTGTCGGTGGTGAAACCACTCGCCGCGAACTTCTCGCCGAAGCGCTCCAGAGTGTCGAGACGTATCGGTTCGGAGCCGGAGTACGCCACGCGCCAGCCGCTCAGGTCGAGGCGTTCCAGCGCCGATTCACTGACGCGTTCGCTGCACAGGCGATAGGCGAAATCCGGCCCGCCGCTGATGGTGCCACCGTATTCGCTGATCGCTTCCAGCCAGCGCAACGGCCGGCCGAGGAAGTACGCCGGCGACATCAACACGCACGGCACGCCGCTGAAAATCGGCTGCAACAGACCGCCGATCAGGCCCATGTCGTGGTACAGCGGCAGCCAGCTGACGATCACGTCGTCCGGGTTCAGGTCGATGCCAAAACCATGACGGATCAGCAGCTCGTTGGCCACCAGGTTGCCGTGGCTGACTTGCACGCCTTTGGGCAACGCGGTGGAACCGGAGGTGTATTGCAGGAAGGCGATGTGGTCGTCGTCCAGGTTCGGCGCGACCCAGCGGTCGGCCAAGGCACCGTCGAGAGTGTCGACACACAACAGCGGTGGCGCACCTTCAATCTGTTGCAAGGCGTCGCGCAGGCCGGCGCTGGTCAGCAACAGGCGCGGCTCGGCATCGCTGATGATCGACAGCAGACGTTCCTGGTGATGACGCTTGGCCGACTCCGGCGGATAAGCCGGCACCGCGATCACCCCGGCATACAGGCAACCAAAAAACGCCGCGACGTAATCCGGGCCACTGGGGAACAGCAGCACGGCGCGATCGCCGAATTCAGCCTCGGCCTGCAACGCACCGGCAATGGTTCGCGCCCGCTGATCCAGCTCGCGATAACTGAGGACCACAGCCTGATCCGGGGTGTCGGCGAGAAACCGCAAGGCCACCCGATCCGGCGTCAGGGCCGCGCGGCGCTGGAGGGCTTGGACCAGATTGCTTGGGAGTTCGAACGCGTCGGTCATGAGGTTTCCTGCCTGAATTCGGCTTGCAAATGGAATCGGTTTTCTTACGCCACGCCCACAGGAGGGCGTGCAGGACGCAGTCTTCGCCGACTGCGCAAGGCATTGGGAATGCGGTTTTGGCCGGGATTTACCCGGCACCTTTCACCAATGAGAACGGATGACGTCTTGAAATAATTAGTCGGCAGGCTTGATCGCCAACGGGGCTGGCATGCGGCAGCGTGTCGCAGTTCTCACTCTGCACCTTTGCGGAGCATTAGTTCTCTTTCTCAATTGACAATCATTATCATTCAGCATAATTTGTCGCTCGATGTGTAGGACGGCACCCCCTCGGCCTCCCACCAAACCTATTGGCAGCAAGGTGATTTCCATGACGGAACAAGTATCCACAAGCAGGTGCGATTCACCGCTACTTCAGGCCTTCGTCGACAACCGACTGATTCTGGTCAAAATTGCAGCGCGGATTACCGGCTGCCGGTCGCGTGCTGAAGACGTGGTCCAGGATGCGTTTTTCCGGCTGCAATCGGCGCCGCAAATCACGTCGTCCTTCAAGGCTCAGCTCAGTTATCTGTTCCAGATCGTGCGCAACCTGGCGATCGACCACTATCGCAAACAGGCGCTGGAGCAGAAGTATTCCGGGCCGGAAGAGGAAGGTCTGAATGTGGTGATTCAGGGCGCTTCGCCGGAAACCTCGCACATCAATTTCTCGACCCTGGAAAACATTGCCGATGCGTTGACGGAGTTGCCGAGCCGCACCCGCTACGCTTTCGAGATGTACCGCCTGCACGGCGTGCCGCAAAAGGACATCGCCAAGGAACTCGGCGTTTCGCCGACCCTGGTGAACTTCATGATTCGCGATGCGCTGGTGCACTGCCGCAAGGTGTCGGGCAATCGTGTGGATACCTTTGCCCGTCGTTAAATCTGGAATTTGCGTCGCCCCAATCGCGAGCAGGCTCGCTCCCACACTGGATCTTCAGTGAACACAAATCTGTGAACACCCGAGATCAACTGTGGGAGCGAGCCTGCTCGCGATGGGGCACTCAAAACCGCAACAGATCTTGAGCCTTACGCATCAAGCCAACTTGCACCGATCAAAAAACCGCTCACGCCCCAACACCATCAACGCCGCGCGCTTGTGCGGGAAGTCGAATTCTTTCTCGCAGTGGTAACCCTGGTTCTGCATGTACCCGATCATCTTCCCGTTGTCGGCGCGAGGCTCGGCCACCACGCGCTGAGTGCGCGGGTCATCGAGAAACAGGAAATGCGTCAACGCCGATAACCAGCTCGCCACCTTGTGCGGGCCGCGGTGATTTTCTTCGCCCACCAGCATGTGGATACCGCGGTCGTAATCGCCGGCGTCATAGAACGGGGCAATGCGATCTTCCTTGGCCCAATAGGCTTCGAAATAGGCAAACGGCTGATCATCGAAACAGCCGATCAGCGTCAGGGTGTGCGGGTCGGCTTCGAGTTTGCCCAGGTATTCACGGTGCTGTTCGAGGCTGCCTTCCTCCTGCCAGAAACTGGCGACCCGCGGACTGTTCTGCCAGCGATTGAAGCGCGCCACGTCCAGATCAATGTCCAGCGTACGCAGGGAAATCCAGGCACCGAGTCGCGCATCGAAACGCCGATAGACTTCACCCCTTGGTTTTAGCGGGCGCAGAGGATGGCGCTTGCCACCACTGATGACCATTTGCTGCGGATAACTGGCGGTCAGCGTCTGGCTGAGCCACGGCTGAGGCAACTGCCAGAACAGCGTGCGTTCGCAGCGGTATTGGCCGGTGGTGTCGGTGGGAATCAGCAATCCGCTCGCCAAGGCGTCGGTAGGTGATTGCGGCAGTTCGAACGTCAGGTGCTGACACGCCGGATCACGGGCAAACAGCCAGTAACAGGCCGCCCATAGCGCCTGACTTTCAGACGTGTCGAAGCGCTGTTGTACCTGCACCGTCATTTCGGGTTCGCGAGTCAGGCGCAGCTCGATCAGGGGCTGCCCTTCCAGCCTGAGGTGCAGGCGATTTTCGGTTTCATCAGCTACAAGACGGCTTCCGTTGGGCAACGCCAAAGCAGTCAGGTCATTCAGATTGGGCATGGGTCGGGCTCACGATAATCGTCGACAGTTCAACCAAGTGACGTGAGCCGGGGCAGGAAATTTAAGAGAAGTCGCGAATGACGCGACCTGCGGCGTCCTTCAGGGTTTGGGCACAGGCACCACCGCAATCTTGTACGGGTCGAAAATCTTCAGCATCTGGCCATTGTCCCGCAACCCTTGCAGCAACTTGCCGAACGCCTCGCCGCTGATAGGGGCTTTCGGGCTGAGGATCGCGTAGTGGTGATAGACCTGATCGATGCGCTGGGACACCAGCAACTGCTCCGCGACCTTCTCGTTGCGCAGCAGGTAATCACTCAGGTAGGAGCGCGTCACCAGGGCAACATCTGCCCGCCCGCGCAGCACCATCAGCAAATTGCTGTCATGGGAATAGGTCAACGTGGCGTCGTAGTTTTGCGCGAGGAACTTCGGGTCGGCGTTGAAGTTGGCGAACTCGTAGTGGTAGCCGCTGAACAGAGCGAGGCGCTTGCCGGTGAGGTCGGCAAAATAGGTTTGCTGGCGATCGGGTGCACGTTGCGCGACGAAAATCTCGGCGTCTTCCAGGCCCATGTCGACGCTGGTGTGGGGAATGTCCTTCCAGCCCCAGTCCGGGTTCTCGAAAATGGCCATATCGACCCGACCTTGCTTGAAATCACCGAATCGTCGGGGAATCGAAGTCGGCACCAAAACGAACTGGTAGTCGCTCTGCAATCGATTCAAGGCTTCCACTAATTGCGGCAGCAGGCCTGTGTCGGCACCGGATTCGGGGCGCACGGTATACGGCGGGAAATGTGCGGCACCGACCCGCACCAGTTGCGCAGCCTGGGACGGCAACACCCAGACTGCCACGAGCGACGCCAGCAAAAGCCGCGCGGCCGTCCAAATTGGCGAAGACATCAAACAACCCACTCCCCAAAAAATACGCATCAATGCATTCAAGCTAGGCGGTTTCGGCCACTTAGCCAGTTTCCTGCTGATTCATACCTGCTTATTGCTTCTCTTCGAGGACAAGAATCAAGGCTTCATCGGCCAATTGATCAAGGCTCATGCTGCCACCGGCCCGAAACCAGGTGGTGGTCCAGGACAAAGCGCCCGTGAGAAAGCGACGCGTGATGAACACATCGCCACGGATAAAACCGGCGTCCTTGGCTTCGCCCAGTACCTGCAGCCACAGCGCTTCATAGATATCGCGCAGCGCCAGCACCTGCGCCTGCCCGTCTTCGGACAACGAACGCCATTCATACACCAGCACCGCCATGGCCTCGCCGCTGCCGCCCATGATTGACTGCAATTCGCAGCGAATCAGCGCCAGCACCCGCTCGCGTACGTTGCCGGCCTCGGCCAGGGCTGCACGCATCAACGCCGTGTTGTAGCGAATGGTCTCTTCCATCACCGCACGCAGGATCTCGTCCTTGCTTTTGAAGTGATGAAAAATGCTGCCCGACTGAATGCCCACGGCACCGGCCAGATCGCGCACGGTGGTGCGTTCATAGCCTTTGTTGCGGAACAGGTGAGCCGCCACTTGCAGCAGTTTGCCGCGGGCGCTGTCAGGGTCGGTCAATTGGCCGTTGTCGACCAATTCGCGCATGACCCCCAGGGCTTTTTGCTCGTCCACCCGTTCTCTCCTACAGTCGATCAATCAAATGCGTCGCCCGCCGCTAAAACAGCGGGGTTGCGCGGGCAATTTAAGCTGGCGACGGCAACCAAGCAAGCGCTCGGGAAGAAGATATTTCAGCCGTTTACAAACCAAGCGCTTGCTTGGTAGTCTCGATGCACTTCTGTCGGAGGTAGTTATGGAATTGGCTGCGCCTGAAACAATCCGCATCGGATGCGCCAGCGCGTTCTGGGGCGACACCTCGACCGCCGCCGCGCAACTGGTGGACGGCGGACGCCTGGACTATCTGGTCTTCGATTATCTTGCCGAAATCACAATGTCGATCATGGCCGGCGCACGGATGAAAGATCCTCAGGCGGGCTATGCGGGCGACTTCATCGAAGTCCTCAGCCCACTGCTGGGGCAACTCGCCGAACAGAAAATCCGGGTCATCAGCAACGCCGGCGGGGTCAATCCACAGGCCTGCGCCGCAGCCCTGCAAGCGGCGTGCGACAAGGCTGGCGTCTCGCTGAAGATCGCCGTGCTGCTGGGCGACGACCTGCAACCGCAGTTCAAACAGTTGAGCAGCCGCAGCATTCATGAAATGTTCAGCGGCGCGCCCCTGCCATCGATGTGCGTCTCGACCAATGCCTACCTCGGCGCACCGGGCATTGTCGAAGCCCTTCGCCTGGGTGCTGACATCATCATCACCGGACGCGTGGTCGACAGTGCGGTGGTCAGTGCCGCGCTGGTGCATGAGTTCGGCTGGTCCTGGCATGACTACGACAAACTGGCCCAGGCCGCATTGGCCGGACACATCATCGAATGTGGCGCCCAGTGCACCGGCGGCAATTTCACCGACTGGCGCGACGTGCCCGATTTCGAACACATCGGTTTCCCCATCGTTGAAGTCAGCGTCGACAGCCAGTTCATCGTCAGCAAACCAGAAGGCTCCGGCGGCCTGGTCACTCCACTGACGGTTGGCGAACAAATGCTCTATGAAATCGGCAACCCCCAGGCCTATCTGCTGCCTGACGTGGTCTGCGATTTCACCCAGGTCAAACTCGTGCAACAAGGTAAAAACGCGGTGCAGGTGCATGGCGCCAAAGGCTTGCCGCCGACCGATCAATACAAGGTCAGCGCCACGTACCCGGACGGTTTCCGCTGCACCGCCAGTTGCCTGATCGCCGGGATCGATGCGGTGGCCAAGGCCGAACGGGTCAGCCAGGCAATCCTCAACAAGACCTCGGACATCTTCAGCCAGCGCGGCTGGGCGCCCTACAGCGAAGTGAACATCGAATTGCTCGGCAGCGAAGCCACTTACGGCCCCCATGGCCAACGCCAGGACAGCCGCGAAGTGGTGATCAAACTCGCGGTGCGCCATCCGAGCAAGCAGGCATTGATCGTGTTCTCCCGGGAAATCGCCCAGGCCGCCACCGGCATGGCGCCGGGGCTGACCGGGATTGTCGGCGGACGGCCGACGGTGTATCCGCTGATCCGGCTGTTCTCGTTCCTCGTCGACAAAAGCGCCTGCACGCTGGAAATTGATATCAAAGGCCAGCGCCATCCGTGCCCCCAGCCCGCCGTCGATGTACTCGACCCAAACGACTTGCCGGTTCCATACGATCCACCGCAACCCACCGGCCGCGCCGATGCCAGCGTAGCTCTGATCAAACTCGCCGTGGCGCGCTCCGGCGACAAGGGCAATCACAGCAACATCGGCGTCATGGCCCGGGAGCCCGAGTACCTGCCATGGATCGCTGAAGCCCTGACGCCCGAAGTGATGGTCGACTGGATGAGCCACGTCCTCGACCCGGTTCATGGACGTGTCGAGCGTTGGTATTTGCCCGGTACTCACAGCTTCAATTTTCTCCTGGAGAACGCCCTCGGTGGTGGCGGCGTGGCCAGCCTGCGAATCGATCCGCAAGGCAAGGCTTTTGCCCAGCAGTTGCTGGACATCCAGATTCCGGTGCCCCAGCGCATCGCCGACCAGGTCAACTAGAGGACTGTCGCCATGGCGTACGATTCGATTTTCAAAGCCGATCTGTTTGCAGGCCAAAACATCATCGTCACCGGTGGCGGCAGCGGCATCGGCCGGTGCACCGCCCATGAACTGGCGGCACTCGGTGCCCATGTGCTGCTGGTCGGGCGCAAGGCTGACAAGCTGAAAAGCGTCGCCGCCGAGATTGCCGAAGACGGCGGCAAGGCGGATTGGGCCACCTGCGATATTCGTGAAGAGGAAGCGGTCAAGCAGCTGGTCAGCGAGTTGATTCGCAAGCACGGCCCGGTTCACGGGCTGGTCAACAATGCCGGCGGTCAATACCCGTCGCCGCTGGCCTCGATCAATCAAAAAGGTTTCGAAACCGTGATGCGCACCAACCTGGTGGGCGGTTTCCTGATGGCTCGGGAAGTGTTCAACCAGTCGATGAGCCAACACGGTGGCGCCATCGTCAACATGCTCGCCGACATGTGGGGCGGCATGCCCGGCATGGGCCACTCGGGCGCGGCGCGTTCGGGGATGGACAACCTGACCAAGACCGCCGCGTTCGAATGGGGCCATGCCGGTGTGCGGGTCAACGCCGTGGCACCGGGCTGGATCGCATCGAGCGGCATGGACACCTACGAAGGCGCGTTCAAAGCGGTGATCCCCACCTTGCGCGAGCACGTGCCGCTCAAACGCATCGGTACCGAATCCGAAGTCAGCGCGGCGATTGTTTTCCTGCTCAGTCCGGCGGCGGGGTTCATCAGTGGGAGCACGCTGCGCATCGACGGTGCGGCGAGCCTTGGCGGCCGGGCATGGCCGATTCACAAGGCGCAAAACAGTGAGTCGTACAACGGCTTCCATCGCGCGTACTTACCAGAAGTGCTCAGTCCCGATGTACTCAAGGAAAAGGAATAAGCCATGCCGGTGATCCAGTCACAGGTGGACCCGTTCAGTGAACAGTTTGGGCAGAATCGCACTGCGATGCTGGTCGGCATCGAGCAGGTCCGCCAGCTCGAACAAAACCTGCTGAACAAGGCAGCCGAAGCCAAGCCAAAATTCGACAAGCGCGGCCAACTGTTGCCCCGTGAACGCCTCAATCTGTTGCTCGACCCCGGTGCGCCATTCCTCGAACTGGCGAGCCTGGCCGGCTACAAATTGCACGACGACAAGGACGGCAGCTCTGCCGGCGGCGGCTTGATCGCTGGCATCGGCTACGTGTCCGGCGTGCGGGTGCTGGTGGTGGCGAACAACAGCGCAATCAAGGGCGGGACCATTTCCCCCAGCGGCCTGAAAAAGTCCCTGCGCCTGCAACAGATCGCCATGGAAAACAAACTGCCAGTGATCACCCTCGCCGAGAGCGGCGGCGCCAACCTCAATTACGCGGCAGAGATTTTCGTCGAAGGCGCACGCAGCTTTGCCAATCAGGCGAGGATGTCGGCCATGGGGCTGCCGCAGATCACCGTGGTCCACGGCTCGGCCACGGCCGGCGGGGCCTATCAGCCTGGGCTCTCCGATTACGTGGTGGTGGTGCGCGGCAAGGCGAAGCTGTTCCTGGCCGGCCCGCCGCTGCTTAAGGCCGCCACAGGCGAAGTCGCCACCGATGAAGAACTGGGCGGCGCCGAGATGCACGCGCAAACCGCCGGCACCGCCGAATACCTGGCCGAGAATGATGCCGATGGCGTGCGTCAGGTACGCGAGATTGTCAGCCTGTTGTCATGGAACGAACAGTTGCAATGGTTGCCCGAACGGCAGTGGAAAGAACCTCTCTACCCTATTGATGAGCTGCTGGGACTGATCCCGGACGATCCGAAAAAGCCCTATGACGTGCGCGAGATCATCGCGCGGATTGCCGACGGTTCGAGCTTCCTCGAATTCAAGGGCGAGTTCGATCAGCAGACCATTTGCGGCCATTTGCACATTCAGGGCCGCGCCTGCGGGTTCATCGGCAACAACGGCCCGATCACGCCCAAGGGCGCGAGCAAGGCGGCGCAATTCATTCAGCTGTGTGACCAGAGCCGCACACCGTTGCTGTTTTTCCACAACACCACCGGGTTCATGGTCGGCACCGAATCGGAACAGCAAGGCGTGATCAAGCACGGCGCGAAGATGATCCAGGCGGTGGCCAACGCGCGGGTACCTAAACTGACCATCGTTGTCGGCGGTTCCTATGGCGCCGGCAACTACGCGATGTGCGGCCGCGGCCTCGACCCGCGTTTCATCTTCGCCTGGCCCAACAGTCGCACGGCGGTGATGGGCGGCGCCCAGGCCGGCAAGGTGCTGCGCATCGTCACCGAAGCCAAACAGCTCAAGGACGGTCTTGTTCCCGACCCGAAAATGCTCGACATGCTGGAACAGGTCACCGCGCAGAAACTCGACAGCCAGTCCACCGCGCTGTATGGCAGCGCCAACCTGTGGGACGACGGGTTGATCGACCCGCGGGATACCCGGACCTTGCTCGGTTACTTGCTGGACATCTGTCACGAGGCCGATGTGCGGCCGCTGCAAACCAACAGTTTTGGCGTCGCGAGATTCTGATCGCGGATCACAGGAGAACAATAAAAATGATCTTCACCCAGGAACACGAAGCACTGCGTCGCACGGTTCGCCAATTCGTTGATCACGAGATCAATCCTCATGTCGAGGAATGGGAGAAGGCCGGACGCTTCCCGATTCACGAGATCTTCCGCAAGGCCGGCGACCTCGGCCTGCTGGGGATTTCCAAACCTGAACAGTTTGGCGGCATGGGCCTGGACTACAGCTATTCAATCGTCGCCGCCGAAGAGTTCGGCACGATTCACTGCGGCGGCATCCCGATGTCCATCGGCGTGCAGACCGACATGTGCACGCCTGCCCTCGCCCGCTTCGGCTCCGATGAATTGCGCGAAGAATTCCTTCGTCCCGCAATCACCGGCGAACAGGTCGGCTGCATTGGCGTCTCCGAAGTCGGCGCCGGTTCCGACGTGGCCGGGTTGAAAACCACCGCCCGCAAGGACGGCGACGACTACGTGATCAACGGCAGCAAAATGTGGATCACCAACTCGCCGAGCGCCGATTTCATCTGCCTGCTGGCCAACACCTCGGACGACAAACCGCACGTCAACAAATCGCTGATCATGGTGCCGATGAACTCCCCGGGCATCAGCCTCAGCTCGCACCTGGACAAGCTCGGCATGCGCAGTTCGGAAACCGCCCAAGTGTTTTTCGACAACGTGCGCGTGCCGCAACGCAACCGCATCGGCCACGAAGGCGCGGGCTTCATGATGCAGATGCTGCAGTTCCAGGAGGAACGCCTGTTCGGCGCCGCGAACATGATCAAGGGCCTGGAATACTGCGTCGACAGCACCATCGAGTACTGCAAGGAACGCAAAACCTTTGGCAGCGCGCTGATCGACAATCAGGTCATTCACTTCCGCCTGGCCGAACTGCAAACCGAAATCGAATGCTTGCGCGCACTGGTCTATCAGGCCACCGAGCAATACATCAAAGGTCAGGACGTCACGCGCCTGGCATCAATGGCCAAACTCAAGGCCGGGCGCCTGGGCCGCGAAGTCAGCGACAGCTGCCTGCAATACTGGGGCGGCATGGGCTTCATGTGGGACAACCCGGTGGCCCGCGCTTACCGTGACGTGCGGCTGGTGTCGATCGGCGGCGGCGCCGACGAAATCATGCTGGGGATCATCTGCAAACTGATGGGCATCCTGCCGGGGAAAAAGAAATGAGCGCCCTGCCGGTTTGCCAGACCTTGCTGCTCGAATCCCATAACGGCGTGCTGCACATCACCCTCAATCGCCCGGAAAGCCGCAACGCCATGAGTTTGCAGATGGTCGCCGAGCTGCGTGCGGTGCTGGCCGCGGTGCGTGATGATCGCGCCGTTCGTGCACTGGTGATTGGCGGTGCCGGCGGGCATTTTTGTGCAGGCGGCGACATCAAGGACATGGCCAATGCGCGGGCTCAAGGCTCCCAGGCCTATCGTGATTTGAACCGAGCATTTGGCGCGCTGTTGCAAGAGGTGCAACACGCGCCGCAAGTGGTGATTACGGTGCTGCAAGGCGCGGTGCTCGGCGGTGGTTTGGGGCTGGCCTGCGTCAGTGACGTCGCCCTGGCCGATCACAATGCGCAGTTCGGTCTGCCGGAGACCAGCCTCGGTCTGCTGCCCGCGCAGATTGCGCCGTTCGTGGTCCAGCGCATCGGCCTGACCCAGGCGCGTCGACTGGCACTGACAGCGGCGCGTTTCGATGGTACCCAGGCGCGGCGCATGGGGTTGGTGCATTTTGTCGAGCATGACGCGCAAGCCCTGGCCGAGCGCCTCGATGAAATCCTCGCCCATGTGTTGTGCTGCGCGCCGGGGGCGAATGCCACGACCAAAAAACTGTTGCTGGCGAGTGCGGGACAGCCGTCGGACGCGCTTCTGGATGAGGCGGCCGAGTGGTTCAGCGTAGCGGTGACCGGGGCGGAAGGGATCGAGGGGACGATGGCTTTCGTGCAAAAGCGTAAACCGGGGTGGGCCCTTTAAAAGCATCGCAGGCAAGCCAGCTCCCACATTGAAATGCATACCAAATGTGGGAGCGAGCCTGCTCGCGATGAGGCCCTGACACTCACTTCAAAACCCAAGGGAAGCACCCATGCCCGGACTCAGCAAAATCCTCATCGCCAACCGCGGTGAAATCGCCTGCCGCATCCAGCGCACCGCCCACTCCCTGGGCTATCGCACCGTTGCCGTATTCAGCGATGCCGACGCCGACGCCCTGCACGTCCAGATGGCCGACGAAGCGGTCAACATCGGCCCGGCCCCGGTGCAACAGTCCTACCTGAATATCCCGGCGATCATCGACGCCGCCCGGCGCAGCGGTGCCGACGCGATCCATCCCGGCTACGGCTTCCTCTCGGAAAACGCCGAATTCGCCCTCGCCTGCCAAACCGCCGGCATCACCTTCATCGGCCCGAGCCCCGAAGCAATCGAGTTGATGGGCAGCAAGCGCCTGTCGAAACTCGCCATGCTCGCGGCCGGCGTGCCGTGCATCAAAGGCTATCAAGGTGCTGAACAGGATGACGCGACCCTGAGCCGCGAAGCCGAACGCATCGGTTACCCGCTGATGATCAAGGCCAGCGCCGGCGGCGGTGGACGCGGCATGCGCTTGGTGCACAGCGCCGACGATTTACTGGAACAGCTGCGAACCGCTCGCTCCGAAGCCCTGCACGGGTTTGGCAGCGACGAACTGATCCTCGAACAAGCACTGATCGATCCGCGGCATGTCGAGGTCCAGGTGTTTGGCGACCAGCACGGCAACCTGATCTACCTCGGCGAACGCGACTGCTCGATCCAGCGCCGCCACCAGAAAGTCATCGAAGAAGCGCCCTGCCCGGTGATGACCGCCGAGTTGCGTCAAAGCATGGGCGAAGCGGCGCTGAAGGCCGGGCGTGCGGTGAATTACGTGGGCGCCGGTACCGTGGAATTCCTGCTGGATGCGCGCGGGCAGTTCTACTTCCTGGAGATGAACACCCGGCTGCAGGTGGAACACCCGGTGACTGAATTGATCACCGGCCTCGATCTGGTCGCCTGGCAGTTGAATGTCGCCGAGGGCCTGCCGCTGCCGTTGAAACAGGAGGAGGTGCAACTCAACGGACATGCCATGGAAGTGCGTTTGTACGCCGAAGATCCGGCCCAGGGCTTTTTGCCGCAAACCGGTCGAATCGAGGCGTGGGAGCTGGCATTGCAAGACGGTGTGCGGATCGATCATGGCTTGCTCGAAGGACAGGACATCAGTCCGTTCTACGATCCGCTGCTGGGTAAAATCATCGCCCATGGCGCGACCCGTGAAGAGGCCCGGCGAAAACTGCTGCGGGCGGTGCAGGACAGCGTGCTGCTGGGCGTGCAAAGCAATCAGCGCTTGCTCGCCAGCCTGCTGCAACACCCGCAGTTCATCAGCGGCGAATTCAGCACCGGCTTCATCCCGAGCTGTTTTGCCGACCATCCTTGCCTGCATCCGTCGGTACCGAGCGCCGAAGAACTGGCCATTGCCGCGGCGTTGTTCTATCACGCGTCGGCGCACGTTCATCGCGCCCCGCTGGCGGGTTGGCGGAATAACGCCAGCGTGCCCCTGCATTATCGAATCGGTCTGGAGGATCAGGACTGGCGAGTGGAACTGAACGCAGCGCCTGACGCACCGTATCGGTTGTACGTTGGCGGCCGAACCCTCGAACTGAAGGTCATCCAGTGCGACGGTCACTGGGCCACCCTGATGATCGACGGGATCCGCCAACGCCATGCCTATCGCCTCGCGGCCGGGCAACTCTGGCTGTTCACCCGCCCCGGCAGCCTGCATCTGGTCGATCGGACCCAAGCGTTGGTCAGTAGCCAGGCCAGCGCCAGCTCCGGCACCCTCAAGGCGCCCATGGACGGGGCGATCGTCGACGTACTGGTCAGTGAGGGCAGCCCGGTCAGCAAAGGTCAGCTGCTGGTGGTGCTCGAAGCGATGAAAATGGAACACCCGCTCAAATCAGGCATCGACGGGGTGCTTAAACGGTTGCAGGTCCGGGTCGGCGATCAGGTCAAAAATCGTCAGATTTTGTTGGAGGTCGAATAAGCCGCTAGGCGGATCCACCGGCTTTGGCTACGCTCAAGCCCTATCAGGACGCGGATACCAGGAACCCTGCGATGCCTCACTGGCTGGTGATAGATCTGGAAGCCACCACCGATGACGGTGGCTGGCCAGTTACGGAGATGGAAATCATCGAAATTGGTGCCACTCTGGTGGACCGAAAAGGTCGCGAAGTGGATTATTTCCAGTGCTTCGTACGGCCGTTACAGCGGCCGCTGCTGACACCGTTTTGCCGGGAGCTGACGCATATCACTCAGGCTAACGTTGACGCAGCAAAACCGCTGAGCGAGGTATGGCCGTCATTCGAGCAATGGCTCGTGCACCATCAATCGAAGCTGGAGGGCTGGGCGAGTTGGGGCGATTACGATCGCAAGCAACTGCTTCAGGAATGGCAGCGACTGCAACTGACCAGCGTTCTTGCCAGCGTGCCGCATATGAATCTCAAGCAGCGTTTCGCCAAGGCCCGACGCCTGGAGCGCCCGCTGGGGCTCAACGGCGCGCTGCAACTGGCGGGCATGCAGTTCAATGGCCAACAGCATCGGGCGCTGGAAGATGCGCGCAACACGGCGCGGCTGTTGCCACAGGTTCTCCCGCCGGAGAGGTGACGGCGTTCGAGGCCTTGTGCATACTGGCCGGCCCTTTTTAGCCCTTATCGAGGAATCGCCCATGTTTAAAGTCAACGAGTACTTCGACGGCACCGTCAAGTCGATCGCCTTTGGCACCGCTGAAGGTCCTGCGACCATCGGCGTCATGGCTCCGGGCGAATACGAATTCGGCACCAGCCAGCGTGAAATCATGCACGTGGTGACCGGCGCCCTGACCGTCAAGCTGCCTGACAGCAGCGACTGGGAAACCTTCGCCGCTGGCAGCCAATTCAACGTGCCTGCCAACAGCAAGTTCCAGCTGAAAGTGGCCGTCGACACCGCTTACCTGTGCGAATACCGCGGCTAAACCCGCAGGGTTCACAGCGACAAAAAAATGCCCGCCTCCTTGTTGGACGCGGGCATTTTTCATTCAGTCTGTTTATTCCAGGATGGTCACCGGCATACCAACTTCAAGTTTGCCGTTGCTGTCGTTGACCAGGTTCTGCCCGAACATCGCACCATCAGCCTCGGAACGGTATTTCTGCAAGGTGGCCAACGGTTCACGATCATTGCTGCGCTGACCGGTTTGCGGATCGATGGTAGTCAGGATGCAGCGCGAACAGGACTTGACCACGCGGAACTCGACATCGCCAATGCGGATACGCTTCCAGCTGTCTTCGGCGTACGCCTCGCTGCCCTCGATCACCAGATTCGGCCGAAAGCGCAGCATTTCCAGCGGGCGCCCGACTTTTTGCGAGAGGTCTTCCAGGGACGCCTGTCCGATCAGCAACAGCGGGAAGCCATCGGCGAAGGCCACTTGATCGTCGTCCCGGCCGTAGCCCGCTTGCGTAGTGCGCGCACGATCCAGGGGGATTTGCACCAGTCGCGTCGGTTTTCCAATGAATTCACTGAGCCAGGCACCGGCCTCATCACCAGCATCGGGCACCCGCAGACTGTCCTTGAATATCGTCACGCCCCGCAGCTCAGCGTTGCTGTTTGGCAAGGCAATGTCGATGGGTGAGCGCCCGGGAGCACTGAGGGTCAAGCCACCGTCGGCATTCCACAGCGCCGACAACTGACTCATCTGCCCCACTGCGCGCTGGGTCAGGAAGCGCCCGCTGGCCTCGTCCACGAGCATCCAGCGTCGATCACCGTCCAGCCCCAGCTTGTCGAGGCTGACCTGTTGCAGGGTCTCGCCCTTGCCGGATTTCAACGGATAACGGTACAGCGCGCTCAGACGCAACATGGCCAGCTCCCTGGTGGGCAAAAAAAGCCACCCTATACGAGCTTGATCGCCGAATCAAAGGCCAAAAAACTGTGGGAGCGAGCTTGCTCGCGATGGCGGTTTAACATTCAACTTTTATGTCGACTGTCCCGCCACCTTCGCGAGCAGGCTCGCTCCTGCAGGTTGATCGTGTGCAACCTTAGATCAGGCCGGCACTTCATCGAGCATCAGGCGCTGGCGAACCACATCGACAAGTTTGTCCGGCTGGAACTTGGAGAGGAAGTTGTCGCAGCCGACCTTCTTGACCATCGAGTCGTTGAAGCTGCCCGACAACGATGTGTGCAGCACCACGTACAGGCCACGCAGACGCGGATCGTTACGAATTTCGGTGGTCAAGCGATAGCCGTCCATTTCCGGCATTTCCGCGTCGGTAAAGACCATCAGCAGTTTGTCGGTCATCGACACGCCCGTATCGGCCCAGGCCTTGAGCATGTTCAGCGCCTTCAAGCCGTCGCTGGCGATGTGCATCTTTACGCCCAACTGGCCCAGGGTGTCGCGCAGTTGCGACAAGGCTACGTTGGAGTCGTCAACCAGCAGCACTTCACGACCGCGAGCCCGCTCCAGCACCGGGTCGTCAAGTTTCTCGCGCGAGACCTTGGCGTTGTAGGGCACGATTTCAGCCAGGACCTTTTCGACGTCGATGATTTCCACCAACTGATCGTCGACCTTGCTGATGGCGGTCAGGTAATGCTGGCGGCCGGCGCTGGTTGGCGGCGGCAGAATGGCTTCCCAGTTCATGTTGACGATGCGGTCCACGCCGCCAACCAGGAACGCCTGCACCGAACGGTTGTACTCGGTGACAATGATTGTACTGGTCGGGCTCGGCACCAGAGGACGCATGCCGATGGCCTGGGACAGGTCGATCACCGGCAACGTCTGGCCACGCAGGTTGACCACACCGCAGACAAACGGATGGCGCTGGGGCATCAGGGTCAGCTTCGGCAGTTGCAACACTTCCTGCACTTTGAAGACGTTGATCGCAAACAATTGCCGACCGGCCAGCCGGAACATGAGAATTTCCAGGCGATTCTCACCCACCAGTTGCGTGCGTTGGTCTACCGTGTCGAGAATGCCGGCCATTAATGACTCCTGGGCTTGTACTGATGAATTCACTAAAGAGGGTTATCGGCTGTTTTTGGCAGACCTTGACCCCGAGACAAAATGCCACGATCGGGCATTGATGTCACATTAACATCATGCTTTACTGGCGCCGTGATTTCATCTGCTCCATCCCCTGCGGCGCGACCTCGGTTTGCACGTAAGGTTCCCCTGTGTAAGGGATTCCCCTAGTAACAATCAGGCCCAACCTGATATTCGCCATATCCAATAGCCATTAATGTGACGCCATTCTCATTGCATGAACGGAGTCAGGCTTTTGTGTGCGATCGCAGGTAAGTGGCCATCCACCCTCTCGAGTTCCCCAGCCTGCGCCCAGGCCTGCCGGAGCGCGATCTCATGCCGGCATGGCAGCGTCGGGACGCAGTGCGTCTTCGTCGACACACACGACATCCCCTCATTTGACATGACGTTGTGGAGATAAGCATGCCGAACGACCCTAAGCAGTGGGCTCAGCGCTTTCCGGAGTTCCTCGTCGAGGCAGAAACACTGCTGGCCAAATCGGAGGAATGCCTTAGCCATCTGCAATTGATCAGCAATGACAAGGACGCAATCGATTGCATGCTCAGCAGCCTCCTGAAATTGGCCAGCAAGGCCGATGCCCTGGCGCTGGAAGCGGTGTCCGAATTTTCGCTGCATATCCATGGGTTGCTGACCCACGCCCAAAGCCACATGGACCTGCACGACCAGGCCCTGGGTGCGCTGAAAGACTGTTTCACATTGATGGCCTGGCAACTTGAACTCATCGACCAGACCACCGGCCAACTCAGCCTCGACGACAGTGAACAGACTTCATTGATCGAAGCCTTTGCGTTTCAGGTCGGGCAAAGTCATTTTCAGCTTCCGGTTAACTCCAAACCCTTCACGCTCGTCTCTTATTCGGAGCGACAGGCTTAATTCGCCAGATAACGATGCGGTATTGCGTATTCTTATTGCCATGATGCAGCTCATTAAGTTGAATGCGCCCATGTCGCAATTGAATATTTCATATCTGTCAACGACAGCCGAATACAAATAACTATTCCCGCCATAAAACTTTTTCCATTATGGAACTATCGTCCAAAACTTCTAATTCCTGACCGAATAGACATATATACCAAACGCGACCGACGGTATCTTAAGTGGTATTATGCCGCCCATTAGTTGACGCCATTTAATGGCAAAGTGACCCTTGATGAAAACAGTCCGAAGTTGTGGCTGTCATTTCCCCGGGACTGCATTGCTCAAGACGAGTCACCAGATTTTCAGACAGAGACCCGTCAAGCACTTTGGCCGGTCTGCCCGCAGCGAACATCCATTGGCTCCATCCGCTATGTACGCCAGCCTCAAGTCACTCACCCTATGGCCACCCTCCCAGGCAACCGCGCGGCGGTTCACGCTTTTGCTGTGCACCGGCTCGGCATTTGGCAGCCTGCTGGCCTTCAGCCTGTCAGCTCCGCTGCCGGCAAGCCTGCTGGTAGTCAATATGGCGGCAGTGGCCTGCGTCTGGGTGCAACATTTGCTTTCGCGCAAGTCGATAAAATTCCAGCCACAAGAGCTGGCCGACCGTCTTTTGGAAGTACAGGAAAACGAACGACACAGGCTCAGCCGAGAACTGCATGACGACATCGGCCAGTTACTGACCGCTTCAAAACTTCAAAGTGAATGGCTCAAACGCCGGATGCCGGAAGACATGCAAGGCCAGTGTTCGTTGCTCTGCGACACGCTGGAAGAAACCCTGGCCAAGGTTCGTGATGTCTCGGCCATTCTCAATCCAAGGCAGTTGACCAGCCTCGGGCTGGAAGCCAGTCTACGTGCGCATCTGCTAAAGACCCTGGCCAATACATCGGTGCACTGGAGCCTGGAATGCCATCAACGCTTGACCGGCATACCGGAAGAAATGGCAGTGGCCGCCTTTAGAATCGCCCAGGAAGCGGTGACCAACATTCTGCGTCACGCCGAAGCGAAAAACCTGCTGATCCGCCTGCAACGCACGCCCCAGGGTCTGACCCTGTCGATCAGCGACGATGGCCTTGGGTTCGCGCCGTCAGCAGACCCCGGGCGAGAGGGACAGCGCGGGATGGCCGGAATGGTGGAACGGATCGATCAGCTCGGCGGTACCCTCGCCGTGATCAGCGAGCCGGGCAAAGGCACTCAAATTGAAGCACTCTTCCCCTGGGCGCCCCGAGCGCTTGAACGGGCCAGTACGAATAAGGTTATGCATTGACTTGTAACTTACTTCTGGTGGATGACCACTCGCTTATCAGGGCAGGCGTGCGCGCTCTGGTGCTGGATATTCCCGGCTACGCGGTTATTGGTGAGGCCAATGACGGTTCGCAGCTACTCGAGATGGTCGAGAAACTGTCGCCTGATATTGTTCTGCTGGATATCTCCATGAAGGAGACCGGCGGCCTTGAAGCCTTGCAACGACTCAAGCGCGTCCGTCCGCACAGCAAGGTGCTGATCCTGTCGATGCACACCGACCCGGCCCTCATCATGCAGGCGCTTGAGTCCGGTGCATATGGCTACTTGCTCAAAGACACCACGGCCACCGAGCTGGAACACGCCCTGGACGCCTTGCGCAATAACGAACGCTACCTGAGCCCGGCCATTGCCCACACGGTCATCAACCAGGCGCTGATCCGCAATCAGAAACATCAACCCGAGCCTGCGGACTCGCACAACCTGACAGCCCGGCAGCTGGAAATCCTGCGATTGATCGTCCGGGGCAAATCCACCCGGGAAATCGCCAATGGCCTGGGCCTCAGTATCAAAACTGTTGAAACCCACCGCTCGCAGATCATGAAGCGCCTGCAGATCTATGACGTGGCCGGCCTGGTACTGTTTGCCGTGCGCGAGCAAATCATCAGTCTGGACGATTAGCCGTCTTCGAAGCGCTCAGCAGTGGCGAGTTTTCCGGCAAATGCACGCGCAATGCCGCTGGGCGCGCCGAGAAACGCAGGCTCTCGCCCTCAATAGGTTCGCCATCCAGATTGATGTAGAGGCCTTCCGAGACCTTGATCTCGACCCATGGCAGGCGAGCTCGTACAAACATATTGTCAATGCCGAAGCCATCGGTCAGCAGTGTTTTCAATGTACTGACCACTTCCTGGGGGGCGGGCAAAATGCTGATATCCAGTAGACCATCGTCAGCCAGCGCCTCCGGGCACAGCATGTGGCCGCCACCAGCCTGCCGGCCATTGCCGATCCCTAAGGCCAATAGCTCACCGCTCCAATGGAAGTCCGGCCCCTGCAACTCGCCGTAGGCTGCATGCAACTCGCTGAAGCGCGATAACCCGGTGAAAAGATACGCTGCGCCCCCGAGGACTTTTTTCAAGTCCTCAGAGGTATTCGCCGTGACCTGACTACCGAAGCCGCCGGTGGCCATGTTCAGGAAGACCTGCCCGCCAACCTCCCCCAGATCAATCGCGTGCGGAGCTGCGTCCAGAAGGTCCAGCGCCAGGGCCGGTTCCAGCGGCACACCGGCGGCGCGAGCAAAATCGTTGGCGGTGCCCAGCGGCATCAGCACCAGACTGGCCTGCGTCGACTGCGCGGCCATGGCTTCGGCGATATCTCGCAAGGTGCCATCACCGCCGCCGGCAATCAGTTGCGTATAGCCTGCGTTCAGCG
This sequence comes from Pseudomonas sp., assembly GCF_051660785.1. GTDB lineage: Bacteria > Pseudomonadota > Gammaproteobacteria > Pseudomonadales > Pseudomonadaceae > Aquipseudomonas. Next base: position 42,656 of record NZ_JBOFQE010000044.1, on the reverse strand, counting down.
CTTCTTCCACCAGCCGCTGCGCGTCACCCGCCTCCCAGGTCAGTCGGACCGCCAACTCCCAGCCCTGCTTGCGCTTAACGTCGACGGCCGCGCGGACCTCTTCGTTGAGTGCCTGCTTGCCATGCAGAATCAACAGCGCCTTGCGCTCACTCATTGTTGTCGCTCCCCTGATTGGAATCCTATGGGAGATGTTGACCTCACCTGCCCCTATAAAAGTCGCATGGATTTGAATTTTTTTGACGTGCGCAGCTTTTCGGTCCTACAGGGCGGGAAATTTTCTTACAAGATGTACGGAATCGGCTCAATTGACCAATCCTGGCGGTTGGTACAACTTGGTGGCTGCGGTATCAGTCTTCAACATTAAAACCACAGGGACGTGCAGCAATGAATAAAACATCTCCAAGGGCCACGCAAAGCGCAATCAACAACTGTGTCAGCCAGCCAAAGGGCTTTAAAGCAAGGAGCGTTTTCGCCCATGCAAAGTCATGACATCAGATTACCGATCAGTCAGGTGTCGCCATTGGCAGACAATCGCGCCCATCATCAGGCTGAATTCAATAACAACGCAAAGCACACCGGAGGAGTTGACATGGAACCTCGCGTCATTGAACTCGAGACTCACCTCAAATACATCCGAAGAGACATGGAAGAGGTCCGTGGTGACGTAAGATCCATCAAGCACAGACTGGCCTACTCGGCGGGTGGGGCAGCCGTTGTCCTGGGGCTGCTGGGCTGGGTCGCCAACAGCCGCTTTGATCAGCTCGTATCACTTCTGGCTCGTTAAACGCTAGCCATGCACGCAAGCCTCGATACGAGCAACCGGGCTTGCGTCGCAAGGGCGTCGACCGGAATCAGCTCAGGACTTCGCTCAACGGAATGAAGTTCACGTAATCGCCTTCGACCAGCGTGCGGTCTTCCAGCACTTCGACCAGGCCATCAGCCCAAGCGGCACTGCGAAGCACCCCGGAGCTCTGATTCTTGTAGATGATTGCCCGACCATTCTCCAGGCGTCCGCGCAGATACTCTCGGCGATTGCCTGCCTTGGGCCAGTCGAATCCGGCCGGCACCTGGAACTTCAACGGTTCAACTTCTTTCACACCTTGGCGGCGCAGGAGATAGGGCCTGGCCAACAATGCAAAGGTAACCAGTGTCGACGCAGGGTTGCCGGGCAAACCAATCACAGGGACGCCGCGAAAATGCCCGAACGTCAGCGGCTTGCCTGGTTTGATGGCGAGCTTCCACAGGGTCAACTCGCCCTCTTCGCGCAAGGCAATACCCAGGAAATCGGCCTCGCCGACAGACACACCACCGGTAGAAAGGATCAGGTCAACATGCTTCAGCTCGCCCAGGCGGGCACGAGTGGTCGCCAGATCATCTGGAAGAATGCCGGCATCGATCACTTCACAGCCCAGACGTTGTAACCAGCTGCAGAGCAATACGCGATTACTGTTGTAAATCTGTCCCGGCCCAAGGGGCTGGCCTGGCTCTACCAATTCATCGCCGGTCGACAGGACCGCAACACGAACCTTGCGAACCACGTCCAGCTCAGCGCACCCCAGCGACGCCGACAGGCCCTGCTCGATGGGTCCGAGGCGCGTGCCTGCCGGCAACACAAGTTCACCAACGGTGGTTTCCTGGCCTTGTGGCCGGATGTTCTGACCCGGCGTCATTGGCTCGATTAAACGAACACGCTCATCCGCCAGGACCTCGGCGTTCTCCTGCATCTCGACGCAATCGGCACCCGCCGGAACAGGCGCGCCGGTAAAAATCCGGGCGCAGGTACCTGGGCTCAACGGTTCCGGTGCCTGACCGGCAAAAATTTTCTGACTGACAACCAACGGTTCTCCCGTCCAGTCAGCGATGCGCAAGGCATAGCCGTCCATGGCACTGTTCGGCCAAGGTGGCAGATCAAGCGTCGAGACCAGGTCTTCGGCGAGTACGCGACCTTCAACCTGTGCCAACGGCAGGCGCTCACGCTCGCGTATCGTTGATGCCTCAGCCATTTCCAGCAAACGCGCCAACGCCACCTCGACTGCCATCAAGCTGCCGGTTTTGCCAGGCTTACCCACGGGATTCACAGGGTTCGGCCTGTTTCAGGTGAGCGACAAAATTGCAGGGGCGGTGCCGCGAATCCAGCTGTTCGGCGAGGATGCCGTCCCAACCCGTGCGCACAGCGTTGGTCGAACCCGGCAAACAGCAAACCAGCGTGCCGTTGGCCAAACCCGCCAGGGCTCGGGACTGGACAGTCGAAGTGCCGATGTCCGCGACCGAAATCTGCCGGAACAGCTCTCCGAAACCGTCGACTTGCTTGTCCAGCAGGCAACTCACCGCTTCCGGCGTGCTGTCGCGCCCGGTGAACCCGGTGCCGCCGGTGATCAACACCACCTGCACGACCTCATCGGCAATCCAGTTGGCGACTTGCGCGCGAATTTTGTAGAGGTCATCTTTAAGCAGAACCCGAGCGGCCAGGTAATGACCGGCAGCGCTCAAGCGGTCGACGAAGACCTGTCCTGACGTATCGGTTTCCAGGGTGCGGGTATCACTGACAGTCAACACCGCGATGTTGAGCGGTGCGAAAGGTACATCAGCCTTGGCTTTCATAGGCTCGTCCAGTTGTAGGATAAACAGCCCGGTGTTATATCACAGCGCCCCGTTTTTTCGCCGCCCCCATGGAGACTTCCCATGACCTCGTCTACACAGTTGCCACCCTGCTCCATTCTGCTCCTGGCAGGTGGTCGAGGCCAACGCATGGGTGGTCAGGACAAAGGGTTGCTGGAATGGCATGGCGAGCCGCTGATTGCGCATCTGCATCGCAAGACCCGTGCGCTGAGCGACGACCTGATCATCTCCTGCAACAGGAACCTGGAAAAATACGCGCCTTACGCCGATCAACTGGTCCATGACGACGAGGGTGACTTTCCGGGCCCCATGGCCGGTATTCGCGCAGGCCTCAAGGCCGCCCGCCATCCCTATCTGCTGGTGTTGCCGTGCGACGTGCCACGCATCGATGCGGCCTTGCTCCACAGCATGCGCGAAACCGCCCGCCAGCACCTGGACAAACCGCTGATGCTGCGCCATAACGAACACTGGGAACCGTTGCTGTGCATTATTCCCGTGGCCCTCGCGGCAGAATTCGAAAGTGCCTGGAACAACGGCGAACGCAGCCCGGGTCGTCTAATGCGCAAAATGGGTGCTACCGCCCTGCAATGCCCTGACGACGACCCTCGCCTGGCTAACCTCAACACGCCGGAGCTGTTAAGCACACACAACACTGTGTCAGACTGACACGAGAAGGAACTTGCGCGCGTTGTATACGTCTCAAGCTCAGCAACCAAAAGAATTCATATTCGGAGACACACTCATGACTCAACGGACCCTCGCCACTTTCATGCTCGCACTGGGCCTTGCTACCCTCGCCGGTTGCGCATCGCCTACAGTGATCACCTTGAATGACGGTCGCGAAATCCAGGCCGTCGACGCGCCAAAATACGATGACGAATCGGGTTTCTACGAGTTCGAACAGCTGGATGGCAAGCAAACCCGCATCAACAAGGATCAGGTTCGTACCGTTAAAGAGTTGTAATCTTTGCGACGATGACACCGGATACAAAAAAGCCCGCTTGATGCGGGCTTTTTCGTGCCTGGAGTACCGTGATCACCACTGCAGGGTGATGGTGCTCTCGAATTCACGTTGCTGGCCAGTGACCGGGTCGATAAACCGCAACCCCTGGGCCAGCAGCTTCAAGGGGTTGGCATAGTCATCCTCGACATCCTTGAGTACCTGCGGGTAGAACGGGTCGTTGCAGATACTGGCGCCCAAAGCGGTCATGTGTACCCGCAACTGATGTTTTTTCCCCGTCACCGGATAAAGTCCATAACGCCAGAGATCGCCGTTCTTCTCACGAACCTCGACTGCGGTCTCGGTGTTACTGACGCCCGGACCTTCCTGCATGCGAAAGAACGGCTCGCCATCGACCAGCCGACTTTTGTGAACCAATGGGAAGGCAAGCTCAGGCAACGCGCGGGCGATTGCTTCGTAGCGTTTTTCGATTTGTCGCGTAGGAAATAATGACTGGTAAGCCGAGCGGCTCTCAGGGTTCGCGGAAAACAGCACCAACCCCGCCGTATGCCGGTCAATGCGATGCAAAGGCACCAGATGCGGGTTATCCAGTCGACGGATCAACCGTCGCAGCAACGTCTGCTCCACGTATTCGCCAGCAGGTGTCACTGGCAGAAAATGCGGCTTGTCCGCCACCACCAGGTGTTCGTCGGCGTACAGGATCGACTCGACCACCGGGATCGGTTTTTCGTCCGGCACCTCACGGAAGTAATGAATCCGCAGGCCTTCCTTGTAACGCAGATCAATAGCAATCGGCTGACCATGCCCGTCAAGCACGCGACCGCGAGCAATTCTGTCCAGCCATTGGTCACGACCGATAGCGCTGAAGTGTTCACACAGGCAATCGAGCACGGTCTGCCACGGGCCCGGCGGCAAGTACAGCGTGCTGGCCTGGTTGTGCGCAGCAGAAAAAGACGAAGTGGACATACGAACGCTCTGACCCTCAATACAGGGCAGCATTATCCAACAGTGGCCGGAACGGACCTAGAAAAGAATCCTCAAGCCGCCGGTATCTGCGTGCGCGCCGCGGCCTCGGTGAACTCCTTCAGCCAGCGCAACACATCAACCGCCTCCCAGCGACCTGGATCATAAAGCGCATACAACAACCCCTGATAACCCACGACATCCAGCTGCCGGTGATAACCCGCACGCTGGAACAACGCTTCGATTTCGGCAAAACAGGTATTGAAGTGCAGTTTATTGAAAGGGGTTTTTCCTTCCAGGACCAGACCATCCAGACGCAATTCGAGGACAGCCTCGCGCACAACATCGACCGCCATCCGGTTCACGCTGTTTTTCAATTGTTCGACATTGACCACGATGTATCCCTCTTACGCCCTGAACTGCCTGCTCAACCCTGAAAACCAGAAGTGCGCGGCAGCATTACGAATAACTGTATGCGCATACAGTATCCGAAGAGCATCGATTAAGCCAAGGGGATCGATCGCAAAGTTCGACAAACGGGATATCGCTACCGGAAAACTGATTAACGCAGGAACGCTACAACCTGGTCGGCACTGAATGGCCAGCCCAGCTCAGCGCCGGTATCACGCCGCCGTAGCACCGGAATACGCAAACTGTAAGCTTCAAACCACGTTTCATCCTCAGCGATATCTACCAGTTCAACCAGCAGGCCACGTTCGACAAATTCCATCAGCATGGCTTCGGCCACTTCGCAGAGATGGCACCCTGAGGTACCGAACAGCTGACATTCAGGAAGCATGAGTGCTCAACCTAAGAAATTAAGTAATCATTCTAGGCCTGCCTCGAAAAGCCGTCGAGCCGTTGGAGCGTCTACCCTTGGAACACGAACGGCGATGGCGGCGGCAAAACCCTGATGCATATCAGACGCTTCAGAAGACATTTACGCGATGCTCAGGTTTTTTTTACTTCTACGCTTGAATAGCCAGCCCCATCACCGGAGTTTTTCGTGTTCGCCAACCTCTTGATCATCCTCGCCTCCTCCCTGGTGGTGATTGCACTGTTCCAGCGCCTGCGTTTGCCACCGGTGCTGGGCTATCTGTGCGTGGGGCTGATGATCGGGCCGACTGCGCTTGACTGGGTGAATGAAAGCGAAGAACTGCCGGACCTTGCGGAGCTGGTCGTTGTGTTCCTGCTGTTCTCCCTCGGGCTGGAATTTTCCCTGTCGAAAATGATTGCGTTGCGACGCGTGGTATTCGGCCTTGGCAGCCTGCAAGTGCTGGGGACGGGGATAGTGCTGGGGGGCTTGTTGATGTTGCTCGGCATGTCGACAACGCCTGCGCTGTTACTCGGTGCCGGCCTGTCGCTGTCCTCCACCGCCATTGTCAGCAAGGAGCTCGGCAGCCTCGGCGAAATTTTCAGCAGCCACGGCCAGAACGCCATCGCCGTGCTGCTGTTCCAGGACGTCGTGGCGGTGTTGTTGCTGACCCTGGTGCCGGTGTTCGCCGGTAATAGCGATCAAGCCTGGTATTGGGCATTGCCGCTGACACTGGGCAAGACCCTGGTGCTGTTCGGCGGTCTGCTGCTGGCCAGTCGCTGGTTGCTGCCCCGCCTGTTCCATGAAGTCGCCGCCGCCCGTTCACCGGAGCTGTTCGTGCTGCTGGCACTGGTCATCGTTTTGCTGACAGCGTGGCTGACTCACCTGCTCGGCCTCTCCCCTGCCCTCGGCGCATTTCTCGCCGGCATGCTACTGGGAGAAAGCCACTATCGGCATCAGATCGAGGCGGACATCCGCCCATTCCGCGACATCTTGCTCGGGTTGTTTTTCGTCAGTATCGGCATGCTGATCGACTTGCAGCTGTTTGCCAGCCACGGCCTGTTGATCCTCGGACTGACACTTGGGTTGCTAATGATCAAGGGCACCGTGGTCGCGCTGCTGGTCAAATGGCGCGGCAGCGACGGCGAAACTGCGTGGCGCAGCGGCCTGGCACTGGCTCAGGGGGGCGAATTCTGCTTTGCGTTGATGGCATTGATGCAGCAAAACAAACTGATGCCCGCTGACTTCGGCGGCCTTCTACTCGCCGCGACATTCTGCTCGATGCTGGTCACTCCGTTGCTGCTGCGCGCCGCTCCCCACCTTGCGACACGCCTGCATCGCAACCCCAACGAAGAAGTCAAACTGGCGGAAATCAGTGCGCTCAACGCCGATTTGCACAACCACGTTGTGATCTGTGGTTATGGTCGGGTGGGTCAGTCCATCGGCCGCGCGCTACGCAATGCGTTGCAACCTTACCTGGCACTGGACACCGACCCGGTGCGTGTCCAGGAAGCCGCCGTCGGTGAAACCTGCGTGCATTACGGCGATTCGCGGCGTGGTGAACTGCTGATCGCGGTAGGCCTGGCGCGCGCCAGGCTGCTGGTGATTGCCGTGGACCAGACCGACATCGCGCTCCTGATTCTCCAGGAGGCGCGCCGGTTGAACTCAACGATTCCGGTCCTGGTACGCACTCGGGACGACAGTCAACTGGCCGAGTTGAAAGCGGCCGGCGCCAGCGAAGTCGTGCCCGAACTGCTGGAGTCGAGCCTGATGCTCGCCTCCCACGCCCTGATCATGCTCGGTTTACCCGCGCATCAGGTACAGGAGCGGGCCGACCAGATACGGCATGACCGCTATCGTCTGCTGCACGGTTTTTATCCCGGGAGCGACGATGAAGAAAAGTGAGTCAGTCCTGACTTACGGCGCCGATCTTGTGCACCGACAAGTCCGCGCCGTAATACTCCTCCTCCTGGCTCAAACGCAGACCATGCAACGCCTTGATCACGCCATACACCACAAAACCGCCGAGCAACGCGACGATCACCCCCAACGAAGTGCCGATCACCTGGCTGATCAGGCTCACCCCGCCCAAACCACCCAACGCGCTCTGGCCGAAGATGCCGCAGGCGATTCCACCCCACACACCGCACAAACCATGCAATGGCCAGACACCCAGCACATCGTCGATGCGCCATTTGACCTGAGCCGCGGTGAAGCACCAGACAAACAATGTCCCGGCGATCACACCCGTGATCAGTGCGCCCACCGGATGCATCAGGTCGGACCCGGCGCAGATCGCCACCAACCCGGCCAGTGGGCCGTTATGCAAAAAACCCGGGTCATTGCGTCCGACGATCAACGCCGCCACGGTGCCGCCGACCATGACCATCAGCGAGTTCACCGCCACCAGTCCGCTGACACCTTGCAGCGTTTGTGCGCTCATGACGTTGAAGCCGAACCAGCCGACGATCAGGATCCACGAACCCAATGCGAGGAAGGGAATGCTCGACGGTGCAAAAGCCACCAGTCGACCTTCCCGATAACGCCCTTGCCTTGGCCCGAGCAACAACACCGCCGCAAGCGCCAGCCACCCGCCCATGGCGTGCACCACGACGGAACCTGCGAAGTCATGGAAGCTGGCGCCAAAACGCCCCAGCAACCAGGCTTGCAGCCCGAAATTGCCGTTCCAGATCATGCCTTCAAAGAACGGATAGATGAACGCCACGATCAGCGCCGTCGCACACAACTGCGGCACGAATCTGGCGCGCTCGGCAATGCCTCCGGAAATGATCGCGGGAATTGCCGCAGCAAAGGTCAGCAGAAAGAAAAACTTCACCAGCCCGTAACCGTGATCGGCATTGATCACCGCCGCAGGTTTCATGAAGGTGACCCCGTAGGAAATCCAATAGCCTATAAAGAAGTAGGCCAAGGTCGAAATGGCGAAGTCGCTGAGGATCTTCGACAGGGCGTTGACCTGGTTCTTTTGCCGAACCGTGCCGACTTCAAGAAAGGCGAAACCGGCGTGCATGGCCAGAACCATGACTGCACCGATCAGAATGAACAATGTATTGGAGCTGTGGACCAGACTGTCCACAGCGCTTTGCAGATTTTCCATGGAGTTGGCAGACCTGAAGGCTGAAAAAGCACCAAAGCGGTTCGCGCAGGCCGTCCATGCACCAAGTTGCGGCCCGCCGGGATCAAGGCGTTGATTCCAATGAACCGCTTTGGCGCACAAGGCCGGAACCTTCACGCGAGTTATGATTGTTTGAATCAGGGTTTTCCTGAAATCATGCCCGGCAACAGCGCAACGACGCGGGCTGATGCACCACGACATAGCAAAAGTTGTACCAGTCATTTGTACTGAACCTTCACACAGGGCTCATACTCGAACGCTTCAGAAGCCACTTACGGAGATCACCAATGGCCAGCATCAAAGCAAAGACTGCTCAAGAAATCCTGATGAACGATTTTCAGACATTGGTCAGCGACACCGAACGGTTGCTGGAACACACCGCAACCCTGGCCGGCGATCAGGCCGATGAACTGCGCAGCCAGATCCACGACAGTCTTCTGCGAGCCCGCGAAACCCTGAAGCTGACCGAAGATTCCCTGCGCGAACGCGGCCAGGCCGCCGTGACCGCTGCCGAAGATTATGTCCAGACCAATCCATGGCAATCGGTAGGGATCGCAGCCGGCGTCGGTTTCCTGATTGGCCTGCTGGCCACTCGGCGCTGATATGTCTATCGGTGAATCCAGCTCGTCCGCGACGGGCACAAGCTCCTCATCGCGGCGCCTGGGTGCCGCTTTTCTTGGACTGTTGCACAGTCATGTCGAACTGTTCGGCATCGAGTTGCAGGAACAAAAAGCGCGCACCGTAAGCCTGTTGCTGTTTGCAGGCCTGGCGCTGGTTTTTGCCTTGCTGTTGCTGGTGGGATTGTCGACGCTGGTGCTGATCCTGTTTTGGGACACCTACCGTCTGCCAGCGATCATCGGGCTCTGCGTGTTCTACACCCTGGCCGCAATATTCTGTGGCATGCGCCTGAAAGCGGCGGTATTCGACGAGTCCTCACCCTTCCACGGCACCCTGGAAGAATTGGCCAACGATAGGGAGCGTCTACTGCCATGAACCTGCCTGAACTGCCCCATAACAGCTCGCGCACTGAAATGCGCAAGGCGTTGATACGCCTACGCATGGAAATGCATCGCCAGGAAATTCGTCACGAATCCGCGCAGCTGCTGCAACCCTTGCAGCGGGTTCGCGGGATGACGCAAAACCTGCATGACGGCTTCGGCATCAAGCACGCCCCGCTCTGGGGCATGGCGGCCGTGACACTGCTCGGTTTTCTGACCGGTAAAGGCGCCAAAAGCGGTGGGACCAGCAGCCTGACTCGGCTGGTTCGCCTGAGCACGACCCTCGGGCCACTGATCAAGCTGGTCATGCAGGGCTCTTCGCGTAAAGACTGAATAGCCACTATCTGGCTGCATTCTTGCAATACCACCAGGATTAACTTCTTTATCGAGAGGTTCAATCCTGTGTGCCTACCCGGCGAACGGGCTAATCCAATAACAACACCTTACTAAGGAGGCCTTGTGATAGACGGGCAACCGCTCGCCTGCTTTCAGCCGTTTATCGATACCGCCACGGGTCGTATCGCGGGGGTGGAAGCGCTGGGTCGACTGCGCCAGGCCGACGGTCAACTGGCTTCGGTAGGACCGCTGTTCGCCGACCCGCGAACCCCTGCCATCGCCCTTCGTCGTCTTGATCGGCAGATTCGCGACAATGCCCTGAGCCGCCTGCATGAAGCGCCTTCGGACTGGTTTCTGAGCCTGAACATTTCACCGCGCTGGATCAGCCGCCTGCGGCAGGACCAGGCACTGCCGAGCCTCAAGCAATTGAGCCGGCACAACGTCGACCCGCAACGCATCGTTTTCGAGATCACCGAACTGGGCGGCAACATCCAGCGCCTGGCCGAGGTCGTGGCACGTTACCGACAGGCCGGGGCACGGATCGCCATCGATGATTTCGGCGCCGGATACTCGCAACTTGATCGGGTGCTGGCCCTGCAACCGGATATTCTCAAGCTCGACATGCGTCTGTTTCAGGCCGCGGCATTGGGTGGTCCCAGTGGCGATGTGGTGAAGGCACTGGCGCAAATGGCCGAGAAAACCGGTTGCTGGATCATCGCCGAAGGTGTGGAAACCGAAGCTCAACTCAATTTCGCCCTGGAATGTGGTTCGCGTTACGTACAGGGATTTTTGTTCGCTCGGGCGCAGGAGGACTTCTTTGCCACCAACGCCTTTGTCGAGCGTTTCGCGCAACTGCGCCAGCGTTATGTCCAGCAGAAGCTCGGCGAACGCGGTCGACTGATGATCATGCGCCAGCAACTCTGCGAACTGATGACCATCCTGCAAGCCTGGGCCCTGGCCCGTGCCCCACTGAGTGCGTTGCCACAACTGCAGGCGTTTCCCTGGCTGTTGCGTTTCTATCAATGCGACCGGCACGGCACGCAGTTGACGCCCAATCTGGAATGGCGCAACAACGGCTGGGAAGCCGATAATCGCTACCTGGGCCATAACTGGTCGTGGCGGCCGTACTTTTATCACTTGCTGGCCGAGGGCTGGGAAGAGCGACGCCTGACACTGTCCACCACCTACCGCGATGCAACCAGCAATCTGTACTGCCTCACCGCCGGGCAGTTTTTCGACAACGGCGAACGACTGCTGCTGATCGACATCGACGCCGCCGGGCTCTAGTTCCGCTTGCAGGCGCCGACACGAACCCGGAAGCTAGAGGCTCAGTCACCTGACGGAGAGTCCAGCCTTGGATTGGCAAACCCTGCTTACCCGCGAACGCCTCGGAAAGCCTCTGCACAGCCCGGAAGAACTCGGCCGCAGCCCTTTTCACAAAGACCACGACCGCATCATTTTCTCCGGTGCCTTTCGCCGCCTCGGGCGCAAGACTCAGGTCCATCCGGTCACCAGCAACGACCACATCCACACCCGCCTGACGCACTCGCTGGAAGTCAGCTGCGTGGGTCGCTCGTTGGGCATGCGCGTCGGTGAAACCATTCGCAGCGCCCTGCCCGACTGGTGCGAACCGAGCGACCTGGGCATGGTGGTGCAATCGGCTTGCCTGGCCCATGACATCGGCAATCCGCCCTTCGGACATTCGGGCGAAGACGCGATCCGTCACTGGTTCCAGCAGGCTGCAGGCCGTGGCTGGCTGGACGCCATGAGCGAAGTCGAACGCAATGACTTTCTGAATTTCGAAGGCAACGCCCAAGGCTTCCGGGTGCTCACCCAGCTTGAATACCACCAGTTCGACGGCGGCACCCGGCTCACGTACGCCACGTTGGGGACCTATCTGAAGTACCCGTGGACGGCAAAGCACGCCGATTCATTGGGCTACAAGAAGCACAAGTTCGGCTGCTATCAGAGTGAGCTCCCGCTACTGGAGCAGATCGCGCTCAAACTCGGTCTGCCGCAATTGGAGGACCAACGCTGGGCGCGCCATCCGCTGGTCTACCTGATGGAGGCTGCGGACGACATCTGTTACGCACTGATCGATCTGGAAGATGGCTTGGAAATGGAATTGCTGGAGTACGCCGAAGTCGAGTCTTTGCTGCTCGACCTCGTGGGCGACGATCTGCCGGAAACCTATCGCCAACTGGGCCCACTGGATTCGCGTCGACGCAAACTGGCGATCCTGCGGGGCAAGGCCATCGAGCACCTGACCAATGCCGCCGCCCGGGCGTTCGTCGAGCAACAGGACTCGCTACTGGCGGGTACGCTGCCTGGCGATCTGGTGGAGCACATGCATGGTCCGGCCAAGCGCTGCGTGTTGAATGCCAAAGACATGGCGCGCAAAAAGATCTTCCAGGACAAGCGCAAGACGCTGCATGAAATCGGCGCTTACACCACCCTCGAAATCCTCCTCAACGCGTTCTGCGGCGCGGCACTGGAACAACACAACGGTCGAACACCGTCCTTCAAGAGCCGGCGCATCCTCGACTTGCTGGGCAACAATGCGCCCGATCCTCACGGGCCTTTGCACACCTCGTTCCTGAGAATGATCGACTTTATCGCTGGCATGACCGACAGCTATGCCAGTCAAATGGCACTGGAAATGACGGGGCGCTCAAGCCACGGATGAGCATGCATCGATCAGCCGCGCCGGGCCTCCTGAACGGCTGATCGATTTTCTGCGCATTTTTCACTTCGATTGCAGCGTCAACAGAATCGCCCTACACCTTGTGCAGAGCCGACTGATCGATTGAGCGGTCAGATCGCGAAATAATCACGCTCCCTTTGCTCCACAGATGAAGCATGAAAAATTCTATGTCCAAACACGATTGGCGCATCTTGCTGGTGGAAGACCATCCCTTTCAGCTCAGGGCGACTCAATACCTGCTGGAGAGTTACGGCTTCACTCAACTCACGGCCACTGACAGCGCCGAAGCCGCCTTGCGGCAAATGCTCAAGGCGCCGCAACCTTTCGACATTCTTCTGTGCGACCAATGCCTGCCTGACCTTCCCGGTCTGGATTTGATCGAATTCGCCAGCCAGCGGGGAATGATCAAGCAGGCAATACTGCTGAGCAGTCTGACATCCATTGAACTGGACGGTCTTGAAAGAATAGCCGGTGAACACGGTCTGCCGTTATTAGGTTACTTGATAAAGCCCCTGAAACAATCCGACTTTAGAAACTTATTGACCTTGGCCACACTATAAAAACAAACCAAAAAGACACACTTGAAAAACATTAAAAGCACCTGTTGAAATATTTCAAACCACCCATTCCGCTCCGCCAAACACACATACAACACCGTCACTGATCCATATGCGAAACCTAGTTGATTCGTAGTCCATTTCTTCTTCCGCCGTAGGAATTTTCCTATATTGCAACTACAGGCCTGTCAGTTCATGCCCACCTCAACTATCTGAGCTAAGGTGCGCGCTTTATTTGAGCGCATATGGGATTTGATTATGAACTCCGTTTTTATTGTCGACGATCACCCTGTCATCCGTCTTGCCGTCCGAGTGTTGCTCGAACATGAGGGTTACAAAGTCGTCGGTGAAACCGATAACGGGGTCGACGCCATGCAGATGGTTCGTGAATGCATGCCCGATCTGGTCATTCTCGACATCAGCATCCCCAAACTGGATGGACTGGAAGTTCTTTCCCGTTTCAACGCAATGAGTACTCCCCTGAAAACACTGGTGCTCACTGCTCAGTGCCCGACGCTCTTCGGTATTCGCTGCATGCAATCAGGTGCATCGGGGTATGTATGCAAGCAGGAAGACCTTAGTGAACTGGTCAGCGCAATTAAAGCCGTACTTTCAGGTTACAACTATTTCCCCAGCCAGGCCTTGAATCCTGTTCGTGCCGACGATGAGCGATATTCCGACCTGGAACTGTTCAAGTCAGTCAACGACCGAGAGTTGATGGTACTGCAACTTTTCGCCCAAGGCCGAACTAACAAGGAAATTGCCAAGGGCATGTTCCTGAGCAACAAGACTGTCAGCACTTATAAGAAACGCCTCATGCAAAAACTCAAGGCCAAATCACTTGTTGAACTCATTGATATGGCAAAACGCAACGCGTTAGTGTGAGAGACAGGATGCCCAGTCATATAAAGGATTATCTGATACTGCTGACCGCGTGTTTATGCCTGAGTACCTCGGTGCACGCGGCACAGACTGCGAGCGAGCGTTACACCCTGCTCAGCCGTTCAATGACCGGACACATGGAAGTCCAGCTGGATAAATCGCAACAACAATGGCTTAACAATAAGCGTGAGCTGATTCTAGGCACTTCTGCTCCCGACTATCCCCCTTTCGACCTGACCATCAGCGGCCAGGACTACGAAGGTTTCACCGCTGATTACGCGGGCATTCTGGGCAAGGCCACCGGTTTGCCGGTCCAGGTTCAGCGCTACGCTTCACGGGGAGACGCGATCGAGGCATTGGAAAAAGGCGAGGTCGATATGCTCGGTAGCGCCAATGGTTTTGAAGCCCGCAACGCCGACATTGCACTGTCTACCCCCTATGCCGTGGATCAACCGGTCCTGGTGACACGAGAGGGAGAAAACAGATCCCTGGGCGATGGCCTCGCCGGGCTGCGGTTGAGCATGGTGTATCACTACCTGCCGCTGGACGAAGTCAAGGCCCTGTATCCACAGGCGATCATCACCTCCTATCCCTCGTACCAGAATGCAATCAACGCCGTTGCCTTCGACCAGGCCGATGTTTTTCTGGGCGACACCATTTCAACCCACTACATGATCAACAAGGGGTATCTGAACAACATCCGCATGGCCAATTTCGGTAAACACGAAGCCCACGGTTTCAGCTTTGCCGTGCAAAAGGACAACCCGCAGCTGCTTGGGATCATTAACGCCATACTCAAAGCGACCCCTGCCGGCGAGCGAGAAAACATCGCCAAACGCTGGAGTGCGGGCAGTGACATTCTTCTCACTGATCAGAAACTGCAACTCACCCACCATGAAGAACGCTGGCTGGCGCAACATCCAGTCGTGCGCGTGGTGGTCAACGAGGCGTTGGCCCCGCTGACTTTTTTCGACAGCAACGGCGACTTTAGGGGTATCTCTGCCGACTTGCTCGAGCTGATCAGATTGCGCACCGGTTTGCGCTTCGAGATCCGGCGCAGCCGCAACGATGACGAGATGATCGAGCAGGTCAATAGTCATCAGGCCGACCTGATCGCCGCACTCCTGCCAAGCGCGCAACGTGAATCGATGTTGAACTTCAGCCGCCCTTATCTGGAAAACTCCGTTGTTCTGTTGACTCGCAAATCGGCCGACAGCCCGTCAAACCTGACACACCTGTCGGACAAGCGTCTGGCCATCGCCCAAGGCAACCCCATGGCGGATTACCTGCGCCGCGAGTTTCCGCGAATTCATCTGATCGAAACGCCGGACACGTTCAGTGCCGTGGAACTGCTCGCCGAGGGTCAGGCCGAAGGTGCGGTAAGCTCATTGGTGATTGCCAACTATTTCATCTCATCGCGAATTTTCGAACACGCACTGCAAATCACCACCACCATCGGCACCCGACAAGCCGCGTTTTCCCTGGCGACCGGCCGCGATGCCAAGGAACTGGTTTCGATCCTCGACAAGGCGCTTCTGAGCATCGCACCGGAAGAGCTGGGCATCATCAACAGCCGCTGGCGAGGCTATTCGTCTGGCTCGCAAAGCACCTGGCGCAATTATCATCGGGTGTTCTATCAGGTCGTTCTCGGTATCGGCGTGCTGCTACTGATTTCCGTCACCTGGAACGCCTACATGCGTCGCCAGATCAATCAGCGCCTGGCCGCAGAGCTCGCCCTGAATGACCAACTCGAATTCATGCGGTCGCTGGTCAACGGAACGCCTCATCCCCTCTACGTGCGTGATCGCCAGGGCTTGCTGCAAAGCTGCAACGACAGTTACCTGGAAACCTTCTGCGCCAGACGCGAAGACGTGATGGGTAAAAACGTCATGCAGGGCAGCATGAGCAACGCATTTGAAGCGCAGGAATACCAAGCGGATTACCAACGCGTCGTGGCCGAAGGTGTGCCGTTGATTCTCGACCGGCCATTGCATATCGGTGACCGCACGCTGACGATTTATCATTGGATACTTCCCTATCGGGATTCGAGCGGTGAAGTACAAGGCGTCATTGGCGGCTGGATCGACATCAGTGAGCGGCGACAACTGTTCGATGACCTGCGTGCCGCGAAAGAACGTGCGGATGAAGCCAATCGCGCCAAAAGTACTTTTCTGGCGACCATGAGTCATGAAATCCGCACGCCGATGAACGCAATCATCGGCATGCTCGAACTGACCCTCAAGCGTATCGATCACAACCACCCGGATCGCCTGGCCATTGACGTGGCCTACCAGTCGGCGAAAGACCTGCTGGAGCTGATCGGGGACATTCTTG
The DNA here is from genome assembly GCF_051660785.1 of Pseudomonas sp. Classification (GTDB taxonomy): domain Bacteria; phylum Pseudomonadota; class Gammaproteobacteria; order Pseudomonadales; family Pseudomonadaceae; genus Aquipseudomonas. The sequence goes on along the minus strand of NZ_JBOFQE010000044.1, from coordinate 26,355 downwards.
ATATCGCGCGAATTGAATCCGGGCGTCTGAGCCTGAGTCCGGAACGCGTCAACCTGAGAGAAACCGTGGCATCAGTGGTGCGGATCTTCGATGGACTGGCTCGCCAGAAAAATCTTCGTCTGCGGCTGGATTTCAACCCTGCCGAACCACCCTCTGACGTCTTGCTGGACCCGATGCGCTTCAAGCAGGTGTTGTCCAACCTGGTGAGCAACGCCATCAAGTTCACCGAACAGGGTCAGGTGCGGATTTTGGTCGCGCTGCATGCGACCGACGAACCAGACCGGATGCTGCTGCAGTTGCAGGTTCAAGACAGCGGTGTCGGGATCAGTGAACAGGATCAACGGCGTCTGTTCGAGCCTTTCGCCCAGGCCGATAATGCCGGGCAGTCCGTCAGAGGCGGTGCGGGGCTGGGGCTGGTGATCAGCCGCAGCCTGTGCGAGATGATGGGCGGCAGCCTGCAATTGAGCAGCCAGGCGGGCATCGGCACTCAGGTCCAGGTCTCGCTCGAACTTGCAACGCTGCCACCCGAGCGGATGACGAAAACCATTGAGCCGTCCATCCATGTGACCGAGGCACCGCTCAACGTCCTGGTGGTCGACGACCATCCCGCCAATCGCTTGCTGATGTGCCAGCAACTTGATTTCCTTGGACATCACTCCAGCGCCGTACCGGATGGCGAAGCGGGGTTGAGAGCCTGGAAGGACGGAGTGTTCGATCTGGTGATCGTCGATTGCAACATGCCGATCATGGATGGATACGAGCTGGCTCGCACCATTCGCCAACATGAACAGCAAACGCAGTACCGGCCTTGCACCCTGCTGGGGTTCACCGCCAACGCGCAGCCGGAAGAAATTCAGCGCTGCAAACAAGCCGGAATGGACGATTGCCTGTTCAAACCCCTCAGCCTGACAGCCTTGAGTCAATGGGTTGGAGGCATTGTGCCGAGGGTCCGGGACCCGGCCTTCAGCCTTGAAGGGCTGCATCTGTTAACGGGTGGCAGCCCGGCGCTGAATCAGCGCTTGTTGTCCGAACTGTTGAACAGCAACCGTCTGGACCGGCAACAGTTGCTGGCCTTATCGCCCTCGGAGGACCGGCAGGCTTTTATCGATGTTGCCCACAAAATCAAGGGCGCCGCGCGAATCGTCCAGGCGTGCAGGTTGATCGACAGCTGCGAGGCGCTGGAAACTGCCTGCCATGAGTTGCTGCACCCGGAGGAAGTCGTCAACCGCATCAAAGCCATGGAGCGCGCCATGCTCGAACTGGAGCAAGCACTGCAACAACAGATGGGCCACAGCAACAAAAGCGAAATGATGGAGCTTTAACTATGCTTGGACGCTGAGCAGTGTGTTAACCATCATGGAGAGACCCGCAATGCCCAGCCCACTGCGCCCGGATCAACGCCGGTTTCCCCTGCACATCCATATCAGTGTGATGTTCACCTTCCTGTTATTGCTGACCGGCGTGGTGCTGGGCATTTTCAACTATGGGCAAACCACGCAGATCATTCTTTCCAGCAGTGAAAAACTCTTCAATCGTATCGAGCAGGATGTCCGACTGGACCTGCAAGGCACCTACGAACCGATTCGCCATCTGCTGAGCCTGCTGGCTGACTACCCGGCGACCCGGGCACCGGATCTGGAGCAACGCCTGGCGCTGCTTCAACCCTTCAGCCAATCGCTCAAGGACAACCCCAACCTCGCATCGCTATACCTGGGCTACGGCAACGGCGACTTTTTCATGGTTCGCCCCCTGCGCACCGCTGCCCTGAGAACCGCCGTGAAAGCCCCGGACACGGCGGCGTTCCAGGTCTGGAGCATCGAGCACAGCGATGATCAGATCCGCTCCCAATCCCTGTTTTTTGATCAGTCACTGGCACTCATCAACCGTCAGGACAATCCCGACGAAACCTTCGATCCTCGTACCCGCGCCTGGTTTTCCAGCGCACTCGGCGACGTGGACCAGATCACCACCGAACCCTACGTTTTTTTCTCCACCCACAACGTCGGCACCACCCTGGCCCGGCGCAGCGGTGAACACGCGGTGATGGCTGCCGACCTGACGCTGGCGGAACTGTCGGCGACCCTGGCCAAACACGTGGTGACGCCCCATACCGAAATCGTGCTGTTCGATGCCCAGGGCAATGCGGTCGCCTACCCCGACAGCAGCAAACTGATCATTGACGATCAGACTGCTCACCTGACCAAGGCTGCCGACCTGAGCCCCGGCCTCGGTGCCCTGCTCACCCATCCTCCCGCCGGCAATCGTCTGGACGCCGCCGGTCGTCAATGGATCGTGGCGCGCAGCACCATGACCGAGGGCGGCCCCCAAGGGCTGCAACTGGCGTTGCTGGTGCCCGAGGACGAACTGCTCGCCGATGCCTACCGCATGCGTTGGCAAGGCGCGCTGATTACCCTTGCGACATTGTTGCTGTGCCTGCCGGTGGGATGGTTGACCTCAAGAGTCCTGGTCAAGCCGCTGCGCGCCCTGGTGCAGGAGGCCGATGCTGTTCGCAGTTTCAATTTCAACGTTCCGATCGGCCGTCGTTCGCCGGTGCTTGAAATTGATCAACTGAGCGTGTCGATGGCACGGATGAAAGACACCCTGGGCAGTTTTTTCCAGATCACCGATAGCCTGAGCGCCGAAACCCGCTTCGCGCCCTTACTGCAGCGCGTGTTGTTTGAAACCGTGAAGATCGGGCAAGCCCAGGCCGGCCTGATTTACCTGCGCGAACGTGACAGCGATCGCATGGAACCCCAAGGCCTGGTCATCAATGACACGACACAGGCATTGCCCTCGTTCGGTGTTCAAGGACACGGACTTGAGGATCCGCAGAGCCCTCAATGGCTGCAACAGTTGTCGAGTGCCGACAATGTCGTCACCAACCTGGGTTTCGAACAGGCGGGGGATTTGCAGAAAGTAATGCTCGCGCTGGAATGCCCGCGGGTTCACCTGATCGGCATCCGGTTGCACAATCGGCACAACGAAACCGTGGGTCTGTTGATTCTGCTACTGGCCGACAGCGGCACACAAAGCGACCTGGAAAAACTTCGCCCGGATCGTATTGCCTTTCTCCAGGCCGTTTCCGGCGCTGCCGCCGTGAGCATTGAAAGCCAGCGCCTGCAAGCCAAACAGAAACAACTGCTGGACGCTTTCATTCAACTGCTGGCCGGTGCAATCGATGCCAAGAGCCCCTACACCGGAGGTCACTGCCAGCGAGTGCCGGAGCTGACCCTGATGCTGGCCCAGGCAGCGGCTGACAGTCAGGCCCCGGCCTTCAGCGATTACCAGCCCACCGAGGATGAGTGGGAAGCGCTGCACATTGCAGCCTGGTTGCACGACTGCGGAAAGGTCACGACGCCTGAATACGTGGTCGACAAAGCCACCAAGCTTGAGACCCTGAACGACCGCATCCACGAAATCCGCACCCGTTTCGAGGTGCTCAAGCGCGATGCCTGGATCAATTACTGGCAGGCCATCGCCCTTGGCGGTGACGAACAGCACCTGGCCGAATTGCGCAATGCAAATCTGGCCGGGCTGGATGATGATTTCGCCTTCGTCGCCCGCTGCAATCTGGGCGCCGAGGCCATGGCCGAGGCCGATCTGCAACGTCTGCGCAGCATCGCCCAACGCAACTGGACCCGAACCCTGGACGATCGACTCGGCGTGTCCTGGGAAGAGAACCGCCGCCAGGCACGAACCCCGGCGCCGACCTTGCCGGTCAGCGAGCCGCTGTTGGCGGACAAGACCGAGCACCTGTTCGAACGCGCCGAAAGCGAACTGATCCCGGAGGACAACCCCTGGGGGTTCAAACTCGATGTGCCGCGCTACAAGTACAACCGGGGCGAGCTCTACAACCTGAGCATCGCCCGAGGCACGCTGACCCGCGAGGAGCGTTACATCATCAACCACCACATGGTGCAGACGATCCTGATGCTCAGCCACCTGCCCTTCCCCGGCCACCTCAACAACGTCGCGGAAATCGCCGGCGGCCATCACGAGAAAATGGACGGCACCGGTTATCCCAAACAGTTGAAGCGCGAAGAAATGAGTCTGCCGGCACGGATGATGGCAATTGCCGATATTTTCGAGGCGCTGACCGCCGCCGATCGCCCCTACAAGAAGGCCAAAACCCTGAGCGAAGCGCTGGGCATCATGGCCACCATGTGCCGTGACGCCCATATCGATCCAGAGCTGTTCGGCCTGTTCATCGATGCCCGGATCTATTTGCAGTATGCCGACCGATTCCTCGATCCACGACAGATCGATGCGGTCGACCCGTCAAGCCTGCGGGTCAAGGCCGGCTTGAGGGCGTAATCAGCAATCGGTCAGCCGCAGGAAAATCGCTGCCAATTGCTCGATACCGGCCTGATCTTCAGTGCTGAACCGCGCCAGGCTCGGGCTGTCGAGGTCCAGTACGCCGATCAGGCGACCGTCCTTGACCAGTGGCACGACCAGCTCGCTGTTCGATGCGCTGTCGCAAGCAATGTGCCCCGGGAACGCGTGAACGTCTTCGACCAGCTGGGTCTGCAACGTTGCCGCCGCCGTCCCGCACACGCCGCGACCGAACGGAATGCGCACGCAAGCGATTTGCCCCTGGAACGGGCCAAGCACCAGTTCTTCGTTGCGATTAAGGTAGAAACCGGCCCAGTTCAGGTCATCGAGCTGGCTGTACAGAAACGCCGAAAACTGCGCGGCGTTGGCGATGAAGTCGCGCTCGTCCGCGAGTAACGACTCCAGCTGCGCCCATAACATGCCGTAACCGTCCAGGCCTTGGCCGCTCTTCTGTAAATCGATCATGCTTTGTGCTCCAACAGCTTCAGCCCCACCCAGTAGCGGGCAAATTGATACGCGCAACGTCCATTGCGGTTGCCTCGGCCCGTGGCCCAACGCACGGCGAGGATGTCCAGTTCTTCGTTACGCTGCCACTTCAGGCCGGATTTTTCGGCCAATTGACCGATCCAGTGCTCGACGACATTAAGGAAGTGCTCTTGAGTAAACGGATAGAACGACAGCCACAACCCGAAACGGTCCGACAACGCGATCTTGTCTTCCACCGCCTCGCTGGGATGCAGTTCGCCATCGACCCTTTTCCAGTTTTCGTTATCGCTTTCCTTCTCCGGCACCAGATGGCGACGGTTGGAGGTGGCGTAGAGCAAAACGTTGTCCGGCGCCTGTTCCAGCGAACCGTCGAGCACGCTCTTGAGCACGCGATAGTCGCCCTCGCCCGATTCAAACGACAAGTCATCGCAGAACAACACGAAACGCTGGGGCAATTTGGCGATCTGTTCGACCACGCGCGGCAGGTCCGCCAGGTGATCGCGTTCGATCTCGATCAGTCGCAGGCCGGCCTTGGCGTGCTCGGCCAGCAGGGCGCGCACCAGCGACGACTTGCCGGTGCCGCGCGAGCCCCAGAGCAACGCGTGGTTGGCGGGCATGCCGTCGAGGAATTGTTGGGTATTGCGCCCCAGTTGCTCCACTTGTCGATCAACACCGATCAGGTCGGACAACCGCGTGTCGAGGCTGACTTGCAGCGGCAGCAGAAAACCGCTGCGACCCTCGCGTTGCCAGCGCGCGGCCAGGCATTGCGTCCAGTCGATGGCTTGCCGAGGTGCGGGCAAGAGCGGTTCGATACGGGCCAGGACGGCATCGGCGCGTTCAAGAAAAGCATTCAATCGGGAATCCACGTCTTCTCCTCGGGCACGTTCACAGTGATGATGGCATTACAGCGACGGAACACAGCCTACGGTGTCCGGTCCACCCCTTGTTGCACAAGGGCTCGCGAGAACATCGGTATCCATGCATGATCGACTATGCTTGAGCAGCGAAGGGAAACGGAAGTGGTTCAACACCCCATGGATATCAAGTTCACCCACCGGCTTTCATACAAACAAGCCCGGCTGACTGTGCTGGTCGGTTTCATTCTGGGCACGCTGCTCAGTCTGCTGCAAATAGGCATCGATTATGCCAGCGAAGACGCCTCCATCAACCGCGAAATACTGTCTTTGCTGGAAATCAGCCATAACCCCGCGTCCCGCATCGCCTACAACATTGACGCCGAACTCGCCCAGGAGCTGACCATGGGCCTGTTGCGCTCGCCGGCGATCGTCGGTGCGCAATTGACTGACAACAACGGGACCGTGCTGGCCAGCGTCAAACGACCGACCCAACAGAACACCTATCGGATGATCAGCGACTTCCTGTTCGGCGCCAACCGCCAGTTTGAAGACCGCCTCTACCTTGACCACCTGCCGGACGAATCCCTCGGCACCTTGCGACTGGAAGTCGATACCTACGCGTTCGGCAGCCGTTTCCTGCGCCGGGCCGAGGTGACGCTGCTCAACGGCTTCGCTCGCAGCCTGCTTCTGACCGGCATCCTGTTGGCGCTGTTCTACGTGATGCTGACGAAACCGCTGGTGCGGGTTATCCGTGAACTAAGCGGGCGCGATCCGCGCAGCGCGGAACCGACCTGGCTGGAGTATCCGAGTGGCCATAAAAACGATGAAATCGGCGTACTGGTCAAGGTTGCCAACCAGCAATTCGAAAACATCGCCACCGAAATCCAGCAGCGACGCAACGCCGAAAACCGCTTGACCGACTACCTCGGACAACTGGAAAACATCGTCTCGGCACGCACCGCCGAGCTCAAGGCGATCAATGCCAGGCTCAGCCAGTCCAACCAGGAACTGGAAGTCGCGCGCAGCACCGCCCTCGATATGGCCGAAGCACGCTCGGTATTCCTCGCCAATATGAGCCATGAAATCCGCACGCCGCTCAACGGCCTGCTGGGCATGATCGCGCTCTCGCTCGACGGCCCGCTCAATGCCGAACAACAGCAACAGCTGTCCATCGCCCATGACTCGGGCAAAGTGCTGGTGGAACTGCTCAACGATATTCTCGACCTGTCGAAATTCGATGCCGGCCAGCTCGAACTCGAACACATTCCGTTCGACCTCGGGTCGCTGATCGAAGACACCGCCAACCTGCTGTCGCAAAACGCCGCGCCCAGCGTCGAGTTGACCTGCCTGATCGACCCGAACTTTCCGGCATTGGTGCTGGGGGACCCGACCCGGGTCCGGCAGATCGTCAGCAACCTGTTGTCCAACGCCCTCAAGTTCACCCGTTTCGGTCGGGTCGACGTGCGTCTTTCAACGTTCGAAGATGGGGTCAGAATCGAAGTCTGCGACACCGGTATCGGCATTGCCCAGGATGCCCAGGTCAAAATCTTCCAGCCCTTCACGCAGGCCGGTGCCGGCATTACCCGACAATTTGGCGGCACCGGGTTGGGCCTGGCGTTGACCTACAATCTCTGCGAAGCCATGCAGGGGCGCCTGACCATCAGCTCGGAAGCCGGTTTCGGCAGCCAGTTCTGCGCCGACCTGCCACTGCCCCGCCACACCCGGGCCATGCCCCAGAAGCCTTTGCCGGGCAAGGTCATCGCGATCACTGCGGCCAACAGTGGCCTGGCGGAACTGTTGAAAAACCTGTTGCCTGGTTGGGGCCTCGATTATCAGCAACGCTCTATCGATGACTCATTGATCGGTCTCGACCCGGATGTGTTGATCACCGACTGCCCCGAATGCCTGTTTGGCCTGCGCCCGACCCTCGACGCTCCTATTCTGCTGGTGACCGCCTATGGCAGCTTCATGCCCAGCGAAGAAGCGAGCGCCCTGGCGCCTCTGCAACAACAGGCACGACCGCTGGCGCGCAATGCGCTTTACCAGACGTTGCGTCGGGTGCTGCAGCCTGAAAGCAACATGATCAACGGCGCCCGGGTCGAAGCCCTTACCCCCCAACGGCGTGGACGTGTCCTGCTGGTCGAAGACAACCCGGTCAATCAATTGGTGGCCAAGGGTATGCTCGGCAAACTCGGTTGCGAGGTGATCGTCGCCGCTCACGGTGCCGAAGCCCTGGATCAGCTTGAGCACAGCGAATTCGATCTGGTGTTGATGGACTGCAACATGCCGGTGATGGATGGCTATGAAGCCAGCCGGCAAATCCGCCGCAGTGGGCGCTGGCCACAATTGCCTATCGTTGCCTTGACCGCCAACGCAATGTCCGAGGAACGCGAACGCTGTCGTGTGGCGGGCATGAGCGACTATCTGGCCAAGCCCTTTCGTCGCGAAGAGCTGGCCGCCCTGCTCGACCTGTGGATACCGACTACGACAACGCTTTGATTTGTCCCAACAGGTGGTCCAGCCCCTCGCGCAGATCACTCAGGCGATCCAGATCGACGCCGCTGTCGCACAGCAACCGGGCCTTGAGCGGCCCGACCTGATCACGCAAAGCCTTGCCGGTTGGCGAAAGGCTCAGGTGAACCTCACGTTCATCCCGCGCCGACCGCTGGCGCTGCACCAGTTGCAGCTGCTCAAGGCGCTTGAGCAACGGCGTCAGGGTGCCGGAATCCAGCGCCAGGCGTTCGCCCAGCGCCTTGACCGTCGGCTGCTCCGGCTCCGCCTCCTGCCATTCCCACAGCACCAGCATCGCCAGATATTGCGGATAGGTCAGGCCAAGTTGATCAAGCATCGGCTTGTAGGCGCGGATCACCGCTCGGGAAGCGGCGTACAGCTTGAAGCACAACTGGCTGTCGAGCTTCAGGGAATCGACTGACAAGGTGTTCATTTGAGCAGGGCTTCGATCTCGCGGCTCAGGTCCTGCGGCTTGGTCGCCGGTGCGAAGCGCTTGACCAACTGACCGTCCTTGCCGATCAGGAACTTGGTGAAGTTCCACTTGATGCCCTGGGAGCCCAGCACGCCCGGTGCACGTTTTTTCAACTGCACGAACAGCGGATGGGCGCCGGCACCGTTGACGTCGATCTTCTTGAACAACGGAAAGCTGACACCGAAGTTCAATTCGCAAAACTCGGAAATCGCCCCTTCGTTACCCGGCTCCTGCTTGCCGAACTGATTGCAGGGAAAGCCGAGCACCACCAGGCCTTGATCCTTGTAGGTCTGCCACAGCTCCTCGAGACCTTTGTATTGCGGGGTGAAACCGCATTTGCTGGCGGTGTTGACCACCAACACGGCTTTGCCGGCGAAATCGGCCAGGGTCTTTTGTTCACCCTTGATGGTGGTCACCGGGATGGTCAGCAGGTTGTCGCTCATGGGGGCGGGCTCGCAATGAAGGATCAAGCACCAAACATAGCGAGCAATTGAATTGTGTGCAATTTAATTCAGTCACCTGACGCGCAACCTGAACCTGTAGGAGCCGGCTTGCTGGCGATCGTCGCTGCGCGGTGTGTCAAACTCACCGCTATCACCAGCAAGCCGGCTCCTACAGAGGATCGAGGTAATCTTACTCGCGCGGCACCAGGTCCAGGCACACCGAGTTGATGCAATAGCGCAGGCCGGTCGGCGGCGGGCCATCCGGGAACACGTGCCCCAGGTGCGCCTCGCATTTGGCGCAGACCACTTCGGTGCGGATCATGCCGTGGCTGACATCTCGGATCTCGACCATGGCGCTGTCGCCGATTGGCGCGTAGAAGCTCGGCCAGCCGCAGCCGGAGTCGAATTTTGTCCTGGAGTCGAACAGCGGCTCGCTGCAGCAGATGCAGTTGTAGACGCCGTCAGTTTTGGTGTCGTTGTATTTGCCGGAAAACGGTCGTTCGGTGCCTTTGAGGCGGCACACGTTGTACTGCTCTGGATCGAGCATCGCCTTCCATTCTTCCAGGGTTTTTTCCAACTTTTCCATCATCACACCTCAGCGGCTGAAAAAGCCCGATCTGTACCTTTTCCACGGATCGGGCGGCACGTATGATTGCGCCTCGTCAAACGCCAGTCTGGCAGCCAGACCACGCGCATTCAAACGGATTTATGGGTGCTGCCTCTCAAGGCGTCAGGCCTGTGTGAATACGCAGGATTCCCAGTACGGTAGCTCATACGCCGCCTGGATCGTTCATTTTCGGGAACACATCGCCATGCAGGTCAGCAAATCGAACAAGCTCGCCAACGTCTGCTACGACATTCGCGGCCCAGTGCTCAAGCACGCCAAACGCCTGGAAGAGGAAGGTCATCGCATCCTCAAGCTGAACATCGGCAATCCGGCGCCTTTTGGTTTCGAAGCGCCGGACGAAATCCTCCAGGACGTGATCCGCAACCTGCCGACCGCTCAAGGCTATAGCGACTCCAAAGGCCTGTTCAGTGCGCGCAAGGCCGTCATGCAGTACTACCAGCAAAAGCAGGTGGAAGGCGTCGGCATTGAAGACATCTACCTGGGCAACGGTGTTTCCGAGCTGATCGTGATGTCGATGCAGGCATTGCTGAACAATGGCGACGAAGTGTTGGTACCTGCGCCTGACTATCCGCTGTGGACTGCCGCGGTGAGCCTGTCCGGCGGCAACCCGGTGCATTATCTGTGCGACGAGCAGGCCAACTGGTGGCCGGACCTGGCCGATATCAAGGCCAAGATCACCCCGAACACCAAGGCGCTGGTGATCATCAACCCGAACAACCCGACAGGCGCCGTGTACTCCAAAGAAGTGCTGCTGGGCATGCTGGAACTGGCTCGCCAGCACAATCTGGTGGTGTTCTCCGACGAGATCTACGACAAGATCCTGTACGACGACGCCGTGCACATCTGCACCGCATCCCTGGCGCCAGACTTGCTGTGCCTGACGTTCAATGGTCTGTCCAAGTCCTATCGCGTCGCCGGTTTCCGTTCCGGCTGGATCGTCATTTCCGGCCCGAAACACCACGCCCAGAGCTACATCGAAGGCATCGACATGCTGGCCAACATGCGCCTGTGTGCCAACGTGCCGAGCCAACACGCGATCCAGACCGCACTGGGCGGTTACCAGAGCATCAATGACCTGGTGTTACCGCAAGGTCGCTTGCTGGAACAACGCAATCGCACCTGGGAACTGCTCAACGATATTCCGGGCGTGAGCTGCGTCAAGCCGATGGGCGCGCTGTATGCGTTCCCGCGGATCGACCCGAAAGTCTGCCCGATCCACAACGACGAGAAGTTCGTGCTCGACCTGCTGCTCTCCGAGAAGCTGCTGGTGGTACAAGGCACGGCCTTCAACTGGCCTTGGCCGGATCACTTCCGTGTCGTGACCTTGCCACGGATCGACGACCTGGACATGGCCATCGGCCGCATTGGCAACTTCCTCAAATCCTACCGCCAGTAAACTGATAATCACCGTGCGATGTGTGCATCTGTCGCACGGTGATTAATTCAGCAACATATCTTTGCACCTCGCCAGACATCACTGCGCTTAGCGCTGATTGATGCCCCGCTTCGTGGCCGCGCCTAACAACGACGGGGCCTGCGACGCGAATTGACTGTCAAACGCTTCCTGCATCCCCGTCGGAAATGCCCTGCAAGCAGCTAGACTGTTGCCGTAGGACACAGTTTGAAATAGTCACTCGGTTGAATAGCCCGGTGCAGCACCTTATATACCCCGCAGTACGCTACATCTTTAGCATGAGGAGATTTCTACAACCATGATGCGCATCCTGCTGTTTTTGGCCACTAACCTGGCGGTCGTGCTGATTGCCAGCATCACCCTGAGCCTTTTTGGCTTCAACGGGTTCATGGCGGCCAACGGGGTTGATCTCAACCTCAATCAGCTGCTGATATTCTGTGCGGTCTTTGGTTTCGCCGGTTCCCTGTTCTCGCTGTTCATCTCCAAATGGATGGCGAAGATGAGCACCAGCACCCAAATCATCAGCCAGCCGCGCACACGTCACGAGCAATGGCTGCTGCAAACCGTCGAGCAACTGTCCCGCGAAGCCGGGATCAAGATGCCCGAAGTCGGGATTTTCCCCGCCTACGAGGCCAACGCGTTCGCCACGGGCTGGAACAAGAACGACGCACTGGTTGCGGTCAGCCAGGGTTTGCTCGAGCGTTTCTCGCCGGACGAAGTGAAGGCTGTCCTGGCCCACGAAATCGGCCACGTGGCCAACGGCGACATGGTCACCCTGGCGTTGATCCAGGGCGTGGTGAACACCTTCGTGATGTTCTTCGCACGGATCATCGGCAACTTTGTCGACAAGGTGATCTTCAAGAACGAAGAAGGCCAAGGCATCGCCTACTACGTGGCGACCATCTTCGCCGAACTGGTCCTGGGCATCCTGGCCAGCTCCATCGTCATGTGGTTCTCGCGCAAACGTGAGTTCCGTGCCGACGAAGCCGGTGCACGCCTGGCGGGTACCAGCGCGATGATCGGCGCCTTGCAACGCCTTCGCGCGGAACAGGGTCTGCCGGTGCACATGCCGGATACGCTGAATGCCTTTGGCATCAACGGTGGCATCAAACAAGGGTTCGCTCGCATGTTCATGAGCCACCCGCCGCTGGAAGAGCGTATTGACGCGTTGCGTCGTCGGGGCTGAGAGGTTCCGCACTAATAGAAAAGGCCCGCAGTGAATGCGGGCCTTTTTTTGGCTTGCTGATTGATGCGGTGTTCTTTCGGCCCTCATCGCGAGCAGGCTCACTCCCACAGGTGATCGAGTTAAATCACAATTTTATGATCGACATAGACCCAATGTGGGAGTGAGCTGGCTCCGGGCCGCGTTCCGACGATGGGGCCAGCAAATCAACACACCTTAATGACTGGAAACCCGATACACCCGCTCCTCAAGCCGAGTCACTCCCGCCTCCAGGAACTTCCCGCTCTCGCTCAACACGTCCTGGTCTTCCAGAACCTTCAGCCCCCAGGTCGCCCCGAACAAGCGCTGCACTTCGTCGTCCAGCACGGAGAAAGGCGGGCCGTCCATTTGCGACTGGTCATAATCCAGGGTAATCAAAAGCCCAAGCGAATCCTTCGGCAGAATCCGCTTCAGATGTTCGGCGTATTGCTCACGCATCTTCGGCGGCAAGGCAATCAACGCTGCGCGGTCGTACAGCGCGCTGCAATCGGCGACATCGCCGGCTGTCAGCGCGAAAAAGTCGCCGCACCAGACCTCGATCGAACCCGCCCGATAGACCGTGAAAGGACCCTGATCGCTGACGTCCGGGTCAAATTGATGCTCATGGAAAAAGTCCTCCACCGCCTTTTCCGACAACTCGATGCCCAGCACCTCGTGACCGCATTTGGCCAGCCACAGCAAATCCAGGCTTTTCCCACATAACGGCACCAGTACGCGCGCGCCCTCCTCCAGGCCGAGCTGCGGCCAATAACGTTGCAGATATGGATTCACTTCCGGCAGGTGAAAGCCGATCTGATTCGACGTCCACCGCTTGTGCCAAAACTCCGGCTGCATAATTAATCCCGAAAATTCGATCAAAAGACTCTAAAACTTATATTAGATTTAGATCAATGATCTGACTGAAGATGCTGCCATCTTACCCCTCAGGAGGTCATTCATGTTCCCCAGCCTGTACATATCCCATGGCTCACCCATGTTGGCACTGGAACCGGGCGCCAGCGGACCCGCCCTCGCTCGCCTGGCCGCCGAATTGCCGAAGCCGAAAGCCATCGTGATGGTGTCGGCGCACTGGGAAAGCAACGAACTGCTGGTCAGCGGCAATCCCCGGCCTGAAACCTGGCATGACTTCGGCGGCTTTCCCAAGGCCCTGTTCGAGGTGCAATACCCGGCGCCTGGCGACCCACAGCTGGCGGCAGAGGTTGTCGAGTTGCTGAAGGCCGATGGCCTGCCTTCGCGCCTCGATGCCAAGCGGCCGTTCGATCACGGGGTCTGGGTGCCGTTGTCATTGATGTATCCGCAGGCCGACATCCCGGTGGTGCAGGTCTCGCTGCCCACCCGTGGCGGTCCTGCCCTGCAAACCCGGGTCGGTCGTGCCCTGGCCAGCCTGCGCGAACACGGCGTGTTGTTGATCGGTTCTGGCAGCATCACCCACAACCTGCGAGAACTGGACTGGCACGCTGGCCCGGAAAGCGTCGAGCCGTGGGCCAGATCTTTCCGCGACTGGATGATTGAAAAACTCGCGGTCAACGATGAAGCCGCGCTGCACGACTATCGCCAGCAGGCGCCGAACGCTGTGCGCAACCATCCCAGCGATGAGCATTTGCTGCCGTTGTACTTTGCTCGCGGGGCTGGGGGTGAGTTCAGTGTTGCGCACCAGGGATTTACGATGGGTGCGCTGGGCATGGACATTTATCGTTTTGGCTGACAGAAGACCGAGTCGCCCCCATCGCGAGCAGGCTCGCTCCCACAGAGGATCTGTGAAATACACGAATATTGTGTTCACTGAAGATCAAGTGTGGAAGCGAGCCTGCTCGCGATTAGCCGCGACACGACCCAAAAGCCAGGCACAAACAGCAGGCCAAAAAAATCCCCGAACCAGTCGGGGATTTTTTATGTTCGATCAATCAGCCCGAGAGCGGATCAATCTTCGCGATAGCGACGCAGCTTCAACTGCTTACCGGCAACGCGAGTGTCCTTCAGCTTGGTCAGCAGACGCTCCAGACCATCTTCCGGCAGCTCGACGAGGCTGAAGCTGTCACGCACCTGGATGCGACCGATTGCTTCGCGAGCCAGACCACCTTCGTTGAGGATGGCGCCCAGCAGGTTCTTGGCAGCGATACCATCACGCGCGCCCAGCGCGGTACGGCAACGAGCACGACCTTCGGCCAATGGAACCGGAGCACGACGCTCACGATCACCACGGTCCGGACGATCACCGGTACGCTCTGGACGATCGCCACGCGGTGCATTGTTCGGCACCAGCGGACGTTCTTTCTCGATGGCAGCCAGGGTCAACGCCTGAGCGTTGGTTGCCTTGCGCAGCAGAGCAGCGGCCAGTGCACGCGGAGTGCAACCGATGTCGGCGGTCAGACGATCCAGCAGATCACCGTGAGTCGATTCGGCATCAGCCACCAGCGGCGACAGACTGTTGGTCAGTTTCTTGATGCGGGCATCGAGAACAGCCTGAGCATCCGGCAGGCGGACTTCGGCAACTTTCTGACCAGTTACACGCTCGATCACTTGCAGCATGCGGCGCTCACGTGGAGTCACCAGCAACAATGCACGACCTTCGCGACCGGCACGGCCAGTACGGCCGATACGGTGAACGTAGGACTCTGGATCGTAAGGCATATCAACGTTGAACACGTGAGTGATACGCGGAACGTCCAGGCCACGAGCAGCAACGTCGGTCGCCACAACGATGTCCAGACGGCCATCCTTGAGGGATTCGATTACGCGCTCACGCTGGTTCTGAGCAATGTCACCGTTCAGCGCAGCGGCTTTGTAGCCTTTGGCTTCCAGGGCACTGGCCAGGTCCAGGGTCGCTTGTTTGGTGCGCACGAACATGATCAGGGCGTCGAAGTCTTCCACTTCCAGCAGGCTCAATACAGCCGAGGTCTTCTGGTCAGCGTGAACCAACAGGTGAGCCTGTTCGATCGCGGTAACGGTCTGAGTCTTGGTCTGGATCTTCACGTGTTGCGGATCGCGCAGATGGCGTTCGGCAATGGCACGGATCGACTGTGGCAGGGTGGCCGAGAACAATACGGTCTGACGGGTTGGTGGCAGAGCCTTGAAGATAACTTCGAGGTCGTCCATGAAACCCAGTTTGAGCATTTCGTCCGCTTCGTCGAGAACCAGGTGGTTCACGGTCGACAGGACTTTTTCGTCACGACGCAAGTGGTCGCACAGACGGCCCGGCGTGGCGACAACGATCTGTGCGCCATTACGGATTGCTTTCAGTTGTGGGCCCATCGGGGCGCCGCCGTAAACGGCCACAACGGTAACGCCCGGCATTTGCTTGGCGTAGGTTTCGAAAGCGGTTGCTACTTGCAGCGCCAACTCACGGGTTGGCGCCAGGATCAGGGCTTGCGGCTCGCGCTTGGCAGGATCGATGCGGTGCAGGATCGGCAGGGCGAACGCAGCGGTTTTACCCGTACCGGTTTGCGCCTGACCAATCATGTCGTGACCGGCCATGATGATCGGGATCGATTGCTGCTGAATAGCCGAAGGCTCTTCGTAGCCAGTCGCAATGACGGCTGCAAGAATATTCGGATTAAGATTAAAAGCGGCGAAGCCGCCGGTTTCCTGGGTCATGGGTCTGCCTCTAAGTGCATCCGCAAAGACCCATGCTCCAAAGCTGCGCATGCCGTGTAAGACTCAAGAGTCGCCCTGGCTGCTTTGTCGGCGGGGATTTGCGAAAACGAATGAATGAAAAAGATTCGTCAAGGGAGAGTCCGCTGTGCGGACGTGCAGCCGAAGCTGACTTCGGGAAATTGCGCTACCTAAACGCGGCCCGGTTAAAGGCCGGCGCGCACTATACCGGAATTCGCCCAAAAAGGGAGCATTATTTGTCGGAAAACTGACGTAAACGCCGTTGTGTCACAGGCTTTGCGGATAATCGTGCAACGGTCTATTTTTCAAAGGCCCGGCCCTGCTGGCGATGGCGCTAAAACGGTTCATCCCTGTGACGCAGACCTTCGGTCTGGCACACCCTTCCCGCCCGAGGAAATGCTCCATGAATCAGCCCGGCTCCAGTCGTGTCACCCGTGAAAAACACGGCCATGTCCTGCTGATTGGCCTGGATCGGGTGGCCAAGCGCAACGCCTTCGATCTTGACCTGCTCAACGAACTGAGCCTGGCCTACGGCGAGTTCGAGGCCGACAGTGAAGCGCGGGTGGCGGTGGTGTTCGCTCATGGTGAGCATTTCACCGCCGGGCTCGACTTGATCAATGCCAGCGCGGCCCTGGCCGAAGGCTGGCAGGCACCGCCCGGCGGTTGCGATCCGTGGGGCGTGTTTGCCGGGCCGAGGGTAAGCAAACCGGTGATCGTCGCCGCGCAAGGCTACTGCCTGACCATCGGCATCGAGCTGATGCTGGCCGCCGACATCAACCTCTGCGCCAGCAACACCCGTTTTGCCCAGAAGGAAGTGCAGCGTGGGATCTTCCCGTTCGGTGGCGCCACGTTGCGTCTGCATCAAGTCGCCGGCTGGGGCAACGCCATGCGCTGGCTGCTGACCGGCGATGAATTCGATGCGCATGACGCGTTGCACCTGGGGTTGGTGCAGGAAGTCATGGCCAGCGAGGATTTGCTGCCGCGCGCGATTGAATTGGCTGAACGGATTGCCCGGCAGGCACCGCTGGGGGTTCAGGCAACGTTGATGTCGGCCCGGCAGGCGCGTTACGAAGGGGAAACGGCGGCGGCGCAGGGATTGCCGGCATTGGCGAAGAAGTTGCTGGCGAGTGAGGATGCAAAG
Source organism: Pseudomonas sp. (assembly GCF_051660785.1). GTDB lineage: Bacteria > Pseudomonadota > Gammaproteobacteria > Pseudomonadales > Pseudomonadaceae > Aquipseudomonas. The sequence goes on along the minus strand of NZ_JBOFQE010000044.1, from coordinate 9,237 downwards.
GAAGGCGTGCGGTCGATGATCGAGAAGCGGCCGGGCATCTTCAAGGGCTGCTGAAAGAATTGCTTTTGTGGCGAGGGAGCTTGCTCCCGCTGGGCTGCGAAGCGGCCCCACAATCTTCGCAATCAATGCAAATCTTGTAAGTGCTGCGCACTCAAACGGGAGCAAGCTCCCTCGCCACAAGACCTCATCGCATCAGGTCGCCGGGCGGATCGCCTTGATCAACGACTGCAACGAATACCCCAACCGCGGTGCCAGCCCTTCGGCCCGGGTAATCAGCCCGTCCATGTCCAGTTCCTGATCCAGCTCCGAAGGCACGAGCAAAATCACGTTGCCCTCTTTCACCGGCAGCTCCCAGTAATGACGGTGATAGAGGCCACGCAACAACGCAGCGCCCAACGGCTTGCCGTCGTCGGTCGCCCATTGATTGATCACCAGCCAGCCGCCCGGATTCAGGCGTTTCTGACAGTTTTCCAGGAAATTCCACGCCAGATGCCCGACGCCCGGCCCGACATCGGTGTAAAGGTCGACGAAAATCAGGTCCGCCGGTTCAGCGGTATCGAGCAATTCCAGCGCATCACCGACACGGATATACAGCCGTGGATCGTCATCCAGCCCCAGGTATTCGATGGCCAGACGCGGCACGTCAGGGCGCAGTTCAATGGCTTCGACATCTTCAAGCGGCAGGAACTTGAGGCACGCCTGGGTCAGCGTGCCGGCGCCAAGGCCAAGAAACAGAGCGCTTTCAGGCTGTTCGTGGCACAGCGCGCCAATCAGCATCGCGCGGGTGTAATCGTACTCGAGCCAGCTGGGGTCAGCCGTGAACACGCAACTCTGCTCGATGGCATCACCGAACTCGAGAAAACGGTAATCGGCCACTTCCAGCACGCGAATCACGCCGAACTCATCCTGTACCTCGGCGAGCAGATGCTCGACGCGCTCCTCAGTCATTTCGTCTCCAGATTGTTGCCGGCCCGCCGCAACATGAAGCGGCAAAGGCGCGATTGTCCGCGAAGCAAGCGGAACAGGTCACGCACTAATTTGCTGATAACATGAACGTCCGAGCGTAAAACAACCGAGACCGTGATGAGCCAACCCTGGAGCCCTGACAGCTGGCGCGCCCTGCCGATCCAGCAACAACCCCACTACCCCGACGCTGCGCATTTGCAGCAGGTCGAGCAAACCCTGGCGAGCTATCCGCCCCTGGTGTTTGCCGGTGAGGCCCGAGAGTTGCGCCGTCAGTTTGCCCAGGTCACTGAGGGCCGCGCGTTTCTGTTGCAAGGTGGCGATTGCGCCGAAAGCTTCGCCGAGTTCTCCGCCGCGAAAATTCGCGACACCTTTAAAGTCCTGCTGCAAATGGCGATCGTCATGACCTTCGCCGCCGGTTGTCCGGTGGTCAAGGTCGGGCGCATGGCCGGCCAGTTCGCCAAGCCGCGCTCGGCCAACGACGAAACCATCGACGGCGTGACCCTGCCCGCCTACCGTGGCGACATCGTCAACGGCATCGGTTTCGACGAAAAAAGCCGCGTGCCGGACCCGGAGCGCTTGCTCCAGTCCTACCACCAGTCCACCGCGACCCTGAACCTGCTGCGAGCTTTCGCCCAAGGCGGATTCGCCGACCTGCATCAAGTGCACAAGTGGAACCTGGATTTCATCGCCAACTCGGCACTGGCCGAGAAATACAGCCACCTGGCTGATCGCATCGACGAAACCCTGGCCTTCATGCGCGCCTGCGGCATGGACAGTTCGCCGCAACTGCGCGAAACCAGCTTCTTCACCGCCCACGAAGCATTGCTGCTGAATTACGAAGAAGCCTTTGTGCGCCGCGACAGCCTGACCAACGATTACTACGATTGCTCGGCGCACATGCTGTGGATCGGTGATCGCACCCGTCAGCTCGATGGCGCTCACGTCGAGTTCCTGCGTGGCGTGAACAACCCGATCGGGGTCAAGGTCGGCCCGAGCATGAACCCTGAAGACCTGATTCGCCTGATCGACGTGCTCAACCCGGATAACGATCCGGGCCGCTTGAACCTGATTGCGCGGATGGGTGCAAACAAGGTCGGCGATCATTTGCCGGCGCTGATCCGCGCCGTGCAGCGTGAAGGCAAGCAGGTGCTCTGGAGTTCCGACCCGATGCACGGCAATACCATCAAGGCCAGCAGCGGCTACAAAACCCGCGACTTCGCGCAGATCCTCGGTGAGGTGAAGCAGTTCTTCCAGGTTCATGAAGCGGAAGGCACTTATGCCGGCGGTATCCACATCGAGATGACCGGGCAGAACGTGACCGAGTGCATTGGTGGCGCGCGGCCGATTACTGAAGACGGGTTGTCGGATCGGTATCACACCCACTGCGATCCGCGGATGAATGCTGATCAGTCGCTGGAGTTGGCGTTTCTGATTGCCGAGACCTTGAAGCAAGTCCGACGCTGAGGTCTGTAACCTCTTTATCGTTTGAACCGGCCTCTTCGCGGGCAAGCCCGCTCCCACAAGAACCGCGCTGATCACAGATTTTGTGAACGGCGCGAGCCCTGTGGGAGCGAGCTTGCTCGCGATGGCGTCAGGTCAGTCAGCGCCAACTTGTGCCAACGCCACCCGCAACCGCGCCGCACTCGCCCGCGGGCAATTCAGCTGAACCTGCTCAAGCCCGAGCCAATCCGCCATCTGCCGCAGATTGACCGCCAACGCCAGCATCCCCGCCTCGTCCAGCCCCGGTTCCTCTTCATGCACGGCATGCACCGCCAGCCGGCCCAACGCTCGCTCGGCGCGCAAATCCACCCGCGCGGCAATCCGCTCATTGTGCAAAAACGGCAACACGTAATAGCCGTAGACCCGCTTGTCCTGCGGCGTATAAATCTCCAGCCGATAGCGAAAATCGAACAACCGCTCGGTGCGGCTGCGTTCCCAGATCAACGAATCAAACGGTGACAGCAGCGCACTGGATTCGACTTTGCGCGGCACTTTCGGCTCGGGCAAGCAATAGGCCGGTTGCCGCCAGCCCTGAACCTCGCAAGCCAGCAATTCGCCCGCCTCTACCAGTTCCGCCAGACGCGGCCGGCTGTCTGCCGGGTTCAAGCGAAAATAATCGCGCAGATCCTTTTCCGTGCCGACACCCAATGCCGTCGCGGCATGCAGCAACAACCCGCGCTGGGCCTCGGCCTCACTGAGCAAAGGCTGTTGCAGGATCGCCGAAGGAATCACTCGTTCAGGCAGGTCATAAAGTCGCTCGAATCCACGGCGGCCGGCGACCGTCACTTCACCGGCGGCGAACAACCATTCCAGCGCATGTTTTTCAGCGCTCCAGTCCCACCATGGCCCGGCCCGTTCCTGACGGGTCGACAAGCTTCCGGCACCCAGTGCGCCGAGTGTCTGAACCGAGGCCAGCACTCGGCGAATCGTGTCCTGCTGCTCGCGACCGAATCGCGCCAATTGTTGATAGATGTCTTCGCCGCGCGTCGCACGCTGCATACGCCAACGCATCAAGGGGTACATCGACAGGGGCAATAACGAAGCTTCATGGCCCCAATATTCGAACAACGTGCGTCGCCGGCCCTGACTCCAGGCAGCCTGATCGAGCAAGTCGGGTGAGTAATTACCGAGGCGGGAAAACAAGGGAAGGTAGTGCGAACGCACCAACGCATTGACCGAATCGATCTGCAGGATGCCCAGGCGTTCGATCAGCCGGTTGAGCTGAACCGGTTTGATCGCCGCTGGCGGTTGCCGCCCGTTGAACCCTTGGGCGGCCAGCGCCAGACGTCGAGCCTGTTTGAGGGTAAAGGACACTGTTGCGGGCATGAGCATCTCCTTGTCTGCTCGCAACCTACCTCACCGGGAAGGGAGTTGTGTAGCGATGGCCTCATCATTTATGCATCGGATCATCCCAGAACGGCCTGACCGATTCATGTTCCACATCCGCACGACTCACGCCGATGTCTTTCAGTGCTTCGTCGCTCAAGCTGGCCAGCAGCTCACGTTCACGGTGAAGTTCGTACCAGCGACTAAACTTGTGCAGCAGATCGGATACCGCGTGGATTGAGAATTTTTCTTCCGTTACATGCTCGTTATGACCTTTCATCTTGTTGCCCTCCTTAGGGATGGCTCAAGTCTCGCCTCAGCGCTAAGATCAATCCAACGAATGTTTCTGATGGTAACCATCTCGGAGATTGATGGATGTCGGCGTACCCAAGTATCGATACTGACGTGCTGCGCACCTTCGTCGCCATCGCCGACCAGGGCGGGTTTACCCGTGCCGGTGAAATGGTCAACCGCACGCAGTCAGCGGTGAGCATGCAGATGAAGCGTCTGGAAGAAGACGTGTTGCAGCGCCAGCTGTTCGAGCGTGACGGACGCCAGGTCAAGCTGACCGCCGAAGGCCAGGTTTTGCTGGGTTACGCGCGGCGCATCCTCAAACTCCACAGCGAAGTCTTCAATACCCTGCGCGAGCCGCACATGGTTGGTACCGTGCGCATCGGCACGCCCGATGACTACGTGATGCGTTTTCTGCCGGGAATCCTGTCGCGTTTCGCCAAGTTTTACCCGCTGATCCAGATCGAGGTTCACTGCGAATCATCAAAACAATTGTTGCAACGCCAGGACCTGGACTTGTCCATCGTCACCCGCGAGCCGGGCAGCGAGATCGGCCAGTTGTTGCGCAAGGAACGCTTCGTCTGGGCCGAAGCACAGTGCTACAGCGCCCACGAACAGACGCCGCTGCCACTGGCAATGTTCAACAGTGATTGTTTCTGCAGGCTGTGGGCGTGCAATGCGCTGGACGCCATGGGCCGCGATTACCGCATTGCCTACAACAGTTCGAGCCTGTCGGCGTTGATGGCGGTGGTCAGTGCGGGCCTCGCGGTGACCGCGCAGCTGGAAAGCCTGATCACACCGGACATGCGCATCCTCGGGGCCGCCGAAGACCTGCCGCTGTTGCCGGAAGCCAGCATCATGCTGGTGCGCAACCTGCACAACCCTTCCCCGATTACCGAATGCCTGGCCGAGCACATCGTCGAAGGCTTCAAACTTTAAACGCGAGCATCACCGCGCACAGCACCAGGAAACCGCAGAACAACCCGCGCAATAGTCGCTCAGGCATGGCGTGGGCGATCTTCACGCCCCAGCTGATGCTCATCAACCCGCCGACGGCCAACGGCAACCCGATCATCCAGTCCACTTGATGATGCACCGCGTACGTCACCAGTGTGACGCCGGTGCTGGGCAATGCCAGGGCCAGCGACAAGCCTTGGGCCACCACTTGAGTAGTGCCGAACAGGCTGGTCAACACCGGCGTCGCCACCACAGCCCCGCCCACTCCGAACAACCCGCCCATGGTGCCGGATGCCGCACCGAGTACGCCCAGCCATGGCCAGGAATACCGCATCTGTGCAGAGACCGGTGCATTAACGGTGAACATGCGCACCAGGTTGTAGGCCGACAGGGCAATCAGGAATGCGACAAATCCCACACGCATGGTTTGCGCGTCGATGCCCACCGCCCAAATCGATCCGATCCAGGCAAAGCAAAACCCCATCGCCGCCAATGGCAACGCGTGGCGCATTTCGATGCGGTTGCGCTGGTGATAACGCCACAGCGCCAGCATCACATTGGGCACGACCATGACCAACGCCGTGCCTTGGGCGATTTGCTGATCAAGACCGAACAGCACGCCTAACAACGGAATCGCGATCAAGCCACCGCCGATGCCGAATAGCCCGCCGAGGGTTCCCAGGGCCGCGCCGAAGACCAGATACATCACGAACTCAATCACAAGCGAATTTCCTTTTTTCAGGTGATTCATCCTACGCAGTCGACGCTGGCGGGGAAACGCAAAGCAACGCACAATGGCTGTGCCAACTTCGCACAAGCGCTGACTGAACATGAACCCCAATCAATTGACCGAACAACTCGGTCTGTTCCTTGATGTGTTGGAAAGCGGGAGCTTTTCCGCCGCCTCCCGACGACATCCATTGACCCCTTCGGCGGTAGCACGGCGCATCGACAGCCTGGAAAATGCCGTCGGTAGCCAGCTGTTCATCCGCAGCACCCACGCTGTGCGCGCAACGCCGGCAGGCCTGGCGTTCGCCGAACGGGCGCGGCGAATCGTGGCGGAATTGCGCCTGGCCCGGGCTGAAGCCGTGTCCCTGAGCAGCGCGCCGGAAGGCTTGATCCGCATCGATGCGCCAGCGGCATTCGGCCGACGGCACCTGGCGCCGGTGATTGCCGACTTTCTGATGCTCTACCCCGGGCTCGATGTGCAATTGCACTTGATCGATAGCTTTGTCGACATGCAGGGGCTGAACCTCGGCAAGGTGGACCTAGTGCTGCGCGCCGGGCAAATGGCCGACACTCGGCTGGTAGCCACGCCGCTGGCGAGTATGGTGCGCATTGCCTGTGCCAGCCCTGAATACCTGAAACGTCGCGGCATCCCGACCGAGCCGGCGCAATTGATCGAGCATGACGGTCTCGACTGGGACGGCCTGGCCCCACCGTTCGCCTGGCGCTTTGAACGCGACGGGCACATGCACCTGCATCGCCCTGCGCGCATCCGCATGAGCGCCAACAATGCCGAGGCGCTGGTCTGTGGTGCGTTGGCGGGATTGGGCATCGCGCATTTGCCAACCTGGCTGGCCAGCGAGTACCTGTTGCGCGGCGAATTACTGCCGTTGTTTTGTGAACACGGCCTGCCACCTGCGGAATCCACCGGCATCTATGCGCTGCGCCTGTCGCAGCAACCCAACTCCCGCAGTCGCTTGTTGCTGGAATACCTGAAAACCCGCTTTAGCCCAATTCCGCCGTGGGATCTGGCACTGCAAAACACCCTCGACCGCCACTAGTCCAGAATTGTCTGGTGCATTAAAGATTCGTCCGCTAGATTCATGACGATCACTGATCAAGGCTTTGAAATGACCACCGAGCGCAATACCCAGGATAACTGCGACCAGTTGCTGCTGGACAATCAGGCTTGCTTTGCCCTGCATTCCACCTCGCTGCTGATGACCAAGGTGTACAAGCCGCTGCTGCAAGCGTTGGGCCTGACCTATCCGCAGTATCTGGCGATGATGGTGTTGTGGGAACGGGATGGCTTGACCGTCGGCGAAATCAGCACGCGACTGCTGACCGACCCCGGCTCACTGACACCTTTGCTGAAACGGCTGGAGGTCGAAGGACTGCTCAGCCGCACCCGCAGCCGCGAGGATGAACGGGTGGTGATTGTCGAGTTGACCGAGCAGGGACGCGCGTTGCGAGAAAAGGCGCGCAGCGTACCCCAGTGCATTCTCGGCGCCAGCGGCATGACGCTTGAACGATTGCAGAAACTGCAAGCGGAGCTGCAAGTGCTGCGCACCAACCTCCAAGAAAGCCTCTAATCCCTCAATCCACCCCAAATCCCTGTGGGAGCGAGCCTGCTCGCGATTGCAGTGTGTCATTCAGCATTGATACTGACTGACACTCCGTCATCGCGAGCAGGCTCGCTCCCACATTTGTTTTGTGGTGCCCCTGCCGACCTCGTCCCCCCCCCTCGAAAATTTCCCTCCTAAAAAACCCTGCCGCGACCGCTCTAACTCAACACATCCAATCAACGCCCACGTCCAAGCCAAGACTTTCTCAAAAATTTATCTTGCGCACTAAATATTTGCGCGATACATTCACCTCGCACTTACTTAGCGCGCAAACATTTAGCGCGAACCAATCACATCCACACGAGGCTCACACCATGCAAACTCTCTACACCGCAATCGCAACCTCCACCGGCGGCCGTGACGGTCGTGCGGTTTCCAGTGACAACATCCTCGACGTCAAACTCGCTACCCCAAAAGAACTCGGTGGTGCCGGCGGCGCAGCGTCCAACCCTGAACAACTGTTCGCCGCTGGCTACTCCGCCTGCTTCATCGGCGCGCTGAAGTTCGTTGCCAGCCAGACCAAACGCAGCATCCCGAACGATGCGTCGATCACCGCCCATGTCGGCATCGGCCAGATTCCTGGTGGTTTCGGTCTGGACATCGACTTGCACATCAGCCTGCCGGGTCATGAACAAGCCGACGCGCAAAGCCTGGTCGAGGCTGCCCACCAGGTCTGCCCGTACTCGAACGCGACCCGTGGCAATGTCGATGTGCGTCTGCACGTGACCGTCTAAGCTGACTTCCAGGCCCGAACAGGAAACGAACATGAACACTTTCAGCAAAGTATTGACCGGTACCCTTCTCGCCTTGTCCATTAGCAACGCGTTTGCAGGCGATGGGGTTGAACACAACACCCAGGCGTTCCTCGATGTGCTGAATGCCGGCACCGGCAAACCGATGGAACAACTCACCCCCAAAGAAGCCCGTGCGGTGCTGGTGGGTGCGCAATCCTCGGTGAAACTGACACTGCCAAAAGCCGATGTCAGCGAGAAGACCATTCAAGTCGACGGCCAACCGCTCAGCCTGACCATCGTCCGGCCGGCCGGGGTCAAAGGCGAGCTGCCGGTGTTCATGTTCTTCCACGGCGGTGGCTGGGTGCTCGGGGACTTCCCGACCCACGAACGCCTGGTTCGTGACCTGGTAACGGGTTCAGGTGCGGCGGCTGTGTTCGTCAATTACACCCCGTCGCCGGAAGCGCATTACCCGGTGGCGATCAACCAGGCTTACGCCGCAACCCAATGGGTGGCCGAGCACGGTAAAGAGATCAACGTCGATGGCAAGCGCCTGGCCGTGGCCGGCAACAGTGTCGGTGGCAACATGGCGGCGGTGGTTGCGCTGATGGCCAAAGACAAAGGCACGCCGGCGATCAAGTTCCAGGTGCTGCTGTGGCCGGTGACGGATGCCAACTTCGAAACCGCGTCCTACAACCAGTTTGCCGAGGGGCACTTCCTCACCAAAAACATGATGAAGTGGTTCTGGGACAACTACACCACCGATGCCAAGCAGCGTAACGAGATCTACGCCTCACCGCTGCGGGCTACCACTGCGCAACTGAAGGGCTTGCCTCCTGCGCTGGTGCAGACGGCCGGTGCCGATGTGTTGCGCGATGAGGGTGAAGCCTACGCCCGCAAACTCGACGAGGCCGGTGTGCCGGTTACGTCGGTGCGCTACAACGGCATGATTCACGATTATGGTTTGTTGAATGTGGTGAGCCAGGTTCCAGCAGTACGCTCCGCGATGTTGCAAGCCTCCGAAGAACTCAAGCAACACCTGAAGAAGTAACACCACCACCTTGTAGGAGCCGGCTTGCTGGCGATGGCGATTTTGAAGACGCCATCGCCAGATC
>NZ_JBOFQE010000043.1:0-202441 GCF_051660785.1 Pseudomonas sp. | reverse complement strand
GGGCTTGCCCGCGATAGCAATCTGTCTGGCACATAAATGTTGAATGTGCCGACGCTATCGCGGGCAAGCCCGCTCCCACAAGTCTGTATTTGCGACCTGAAACCTATACATATCCGATGTCCAGCTAACACTGGGAGCCCCTTCCTACGCCTCCTCGCTGCAAACCCAGTGCAAAATAGTATCGATTCAAGTGCGACGGATGATTTGTCTCTTCCTCGATTGAAGGCTGTAATCAGTGCACATTCTTCCCTCAGCAGGAAGACACAAAAACAATAACTGTCCTTCTGTCCCCGTCGGGTGCAGAAAAGGAGTGCTCGATGCAACCTTCTGTAAAAGCTCTGCTTGCCTTCACCTGCATGACCCTCAGCAGCGTCAGCTTCGGCGCTCAAACCCTGACCATCGCCACCGTCAACAACAGCGACATGATCCGCATGCAAAAGCTCTCGAAAACCTTCGAGGCCGAGCACCCGGACATCAAGCTCAATTGGGTGGTGCTGGAAGAAAACGTCCTGCGCCAACGCCTGACCACCGACATCGCGACCCAGGGCGGGCAGTTCGACGTGCTGACCATCGGCATGTACGAAGCCGCACTCTGGGGGGCCAAGGGCTGGCTGGAGCCGATGAAGGATTTGCCGGCCACCTACGCCCTCGATGATGTATTCCCTTCAGTACGTGAAGGTCTTTCGGTCAAGGGTTCGCTCTACGCCCTGCCGTTTTACGCGGAAAGCTCCATCACTTATTACCGCACCGATTTGTTCAAGGACGCCGGGCTGACCATGCCCGAGCATCCGACCTGGACCCAGATCGGCGAATTCGCCAGCAAACTGACCAACAAGGACAAAGAACAGTACGGTATCTGCCTGCGTGGCAAGGCCGGCTGGGGCGAGAACATGGCCCTGATCACCACCGTCGCCAATGCCTACGGTGCGCGCTGGTTTGATGAGCAATGGAAGCCGGAATTCACCGGCCCCGAGTGGAAAAACGCCCTGAACTTCTACGTCGACACGATGAAGAAGTCCGGCCCGCCGGGGGCTTCCAGCAACGGCTTCAACGAAAACCTGGCGCTGTTCAACAGCGGCAAATGCGCGATCTGGGTGGATGCCAGCGTCGCCGGTTCCTTCGTCACCGACAAGACCCAAAGCAAGGTCAGCGAGCACGTCGGCTTCACTTATGCGCCGCATGAGACCACCGATAAAGGTTCAGCCTGGCTCTATTCCTGGGCCCTGGCGATCCCGACCAGTTCCAAGGCGAAGGACGCGGCGAAAACCTTCAGTGCCTGGGCCACGTCCAAGGAATACGGTGCGCTGGTCGCAGAAAAAGACGGCATCGCCAACGTGCCGCCCGGCACTCGGGCCTCGACTTACAGCGAGGCTTACATGAGCGCCGCGCCGTTTGCCAAGGTCACGCTTGAATCGCTGAAAGCGGCAGACCCGAGCAAGCCGACGCTCAAACCGGTGCCTTACATCGGCATTCAACTGGTGACCATTCCCGAGTTCCAGGGGATTGGCACTCAGGTGGGCAAGTCGTTCTCGGCGGCGCTGATCGGTCAGACCACGGTCGATCAGGCCTTGGCTGCCGCCCAGCAAACCACCGAACGTGAAATGAAGCGCGCGGGTTATCCCAAGTAACCCGCCATTTCATTGTGGGAACCGCTTGTGTGGCGAGGGAGCTTGCTCCCGCTCGGCTGCGAAGCAGTCGCAAAGCTTTTAGGGTCGCTTCGCAACCCAGCGGGAGCAAGCTCCCTCGCCACACAAGCCCGTTCCCACAGTTAGATCTTCATTTGTCTGTTCCCAATCGGTTTTAACGCCATGAATATTTCAACTGCCAAAGCTCATATGGACATTCCCCAACCGGTGCGTAAAAGCCGGCTGGCCAATCCCGGCTGGTTTCTGGTCAGCCCCTCGGTGGCGTTGTTGCTACTGTGGATGATCGTGCCGCTGGGCATGACGCTGTACTTCTCGATGATCCGCTACAACCTGCTCAATCCCGGTGAAAACGAGTTCGTGGGACTTGAGAACTTCACCTATTTCCTGACGGACTCCGGCTTCATGCCCGGCGCCACCAACACCCTGTTGCTGGTGGGCAGCGTGCTGCTGATCAGCGTGGTGCTGGGCGTGTTGATCAGCGCCTTGCTCGAGGCCAGTGAATTCCTCGGTCGCGGCATCGTGCGGGTGATGCTGATCTCGCCGTTTTTCATCATGCCCACCGTCGGTGCCTTGATCTGGAAGAACCTGATTTTCCACCCGGTGTCCGGAATCCTCGCCTACGTCTGGAAGCTGTTCGGCGCGCAACCGGTGGACTGGCTGGCGCACTACCCACTGCTGTCGATCATCATCATTGTGTCCTGGCAATGGCTGCCCTTCGCGATCCTGATTTTGATGACCGCCATGCAGTCCCTCGACCAGGAACAAAAAGAAGCCGCGCGTCTCGATGGTGCCGGTCCTGTCGCCATCTTCTGGCACCTGACCCTGCCGCACCTGGCGCGGCCGATTGCGGTGGTGGTGATGATTGAAACCATCTTCCTGCTCTCGGTGTTCGCTGAAATCTTCACCACCACCAACGGCGGCCCCGGCTACGCCTCGACCAACCTTGCGTACCTGATCTACAACCAGGCGCTGGTGCAGTTCGACGTCGGCATGGCCTCCGCCGGCGGGTTGATCGCGGTGGTGATCGCCAACATCGCGGCCATCGTGCTGGTGCGCATGATCGGCAAAAACCTGACAGACAAAGCCTGAGGCCTGCGCCATGACCCTTCAACAATCCCGCCGTCTGCAAAGCCTGCTGCTCGGCACCCTGGCCTGGGCCATCGCGATCCTGATTTTCTTCCCGATTTTCTGGATGGTGTTGACCAGTTTCAAAACCGAAATCGATGCCTTCGCCACGCCGCCGCAGTTCATCTTCACACCGACGCTGGAGAACTACCTGCACATCAACGAGCGCAGCGATTACTTCAGCTTCGCCTGGAACTCGGTGGTGATTTCGTTCAGTGCCACGGCCCTGTGTCTGCTGATCGCGGTGCCGGCGGCGTATTCGATGGCGTTCTACGAAACTCAGCGCACCAAAGGCACTTTGCTGTGGATGCTCTCGACCAAGATGCTGCCGCCGGTGGGCGTGCTGATGCCGATCTACCTGCTGGCCAAGAGCTTTGGCCTGCTCGACACGCGCATCGCGCTGATCGTGATCTACACGCTGATCAACCTGCCGATCGTGGTCTGGATGATTTACACCTACTTCAAGGACATTCCCAAGGACATCCTCGAAGCCGCGCGCCTCGACGGCGCCACGCTGTGGCAGGAAATGGTCCGGGTGCTGCTGCCGATCGCCAAGGGCGGCCTGGCTTCCACAGTATTGCTGTCGCTGATCCTGTGCTGGAACGAGGCGTTCTGGTCGCTGAACCTGACCTCGTCCAAAGCCGCGCCACTGACCGCGTTGATTGCTTCGTACTCAAGCCCCGAAGGGTTGTTCTGGGCCAAGTTGTCGGCGGTGTCGACCCTGGCTTGTGCGCCGATCCTGATCTTCGGCTGGATCAGCCAGAAACAATTGGTCCGCGGCCTGTCGTTTGGCGCCGTGAAATGAAGATCGCCAACCCAACGCGATCCACTGGGAGCGAGCCTGCTCGCGATAGCGGTAGATCAGTCAGCATCTTTGTTGAATGTGAAGCCGCCATCGCGAGCAGGCTCGCTCCCACAGGGATCAGTGTTGAGCCTGAAATTGCAGGCACAAAAATGCCCACCCGGCTCAACTGAATAACAACAAGCGGAGGCCCATCATCATGGCCAACCTGAAAATCAAGAATCTGCAAAAAGGCTTCGAAGGCTTTTCCATCATCAAAGGCATCGACCTGGAAGTGAACGACAAGGAATTCGTGGTTTTCGTCGGCCCGTCAGGCTGCGGCAAATCCACCCTGCTACGCCTGATCGCCGGGCTCGAAGAAGTCAGCGGCGGCACCATCGAGCTCGATGGCCGCGATATCACCGAAGTCAGCCCGGCCAAGCGCGACCTGGCGATGGTGTTTCAGACCTACGCCCTGTACCCGCACATGAGCGTGCGCAAAAACATGTCGTTCGCCCTCGACCTCGCCGGTGTGCCGAAAGCCGAAGTGGAAAAGAAAGTCGGCGAAGCGGCGCGCATCCTTGAGCTGGGGCCGATGCTGGAGCGCAAACCCAAGCAACTGTCCGGCGGACAGCGTCAACGGGTGGCCATCGGCCGCGCCATCGTGCGCAACCCGAAAATTTTCCTGTTCGACGAACCGCTGTCCAACCTCGACGCCGCGCTGCGGGTGCAGATGCGCCTGGAATTGTTGCGCCTGCACAAAGACCTGCAAGCGACGATGATTTACGTGACCCACGATCAGGTCGAAGCGATGACCATGGCCGACAAAGTGGTCGTCCTCAACGGCGGCAAAATCGAGCAAGTCGGCTCGCCGCTGGACTTGTACCACCAGCCGGCCAATCTGTTTGTCGCCGGGTTCCTCGGTACGCCGAAAATGGGCTTCCTCAAAGGTAAAGTCACCCGCGTCGAGGGCCAAAGCTGTGAAGTCCTGCTGGACGCCGGCACCCGTATCACCTTGCCGCTGACCGGCGCCAGTTTGAGCGTCGGCAGCGCGGTGACCCTGGGCATTCGACCGGAACATCTGGAACTGGCGCAAACCGGCGACTGCACCTTGCAGGTCACCGCCGACGTCAGTGAACGCCTCGGCAGCGACACTTTCTGCCACGTCGTGACCGCTTCCGGGGAAGCGCTGACCATGCGCGTTCGTGGCGACCTGGCCAGCCGTTACGGCGAAGCCTTGAGCCTGCACCTGGACGCCGAACACTGCCATTTATTCGATGCCGACGGCGTGGCGCTAACCCGCCCGTTGCGCGCAGCGGCCTGATTCGAGAACTTGCGATGAAACTCAACAAACAGAATCTGCATCACCTCGCCCCTGAGGTGAGCCTGCCCGCCTACGCCCTGAGCGATACACGCCACGGCATTGCCCACATCGGCGTCGGCGGTTTTCACCGCGCCCATCAGGCGTATTACACCGACGCCTTGATGAACACCGGCGAAGGCCTGGACTGGGCGATCTGCGGGGTCGGCCTGCGTGCCGAAGACCGCCGTGCCCGGGACGATCTGAAAGAGCAGGATTACCTGTTCACCCTGTTCGAGTTGGGTGACACCGACGACACCGAAGTGCGGGTCATCGGCGCCATCCGCGACATGCTGCTGGCCGAAGACGGCGCGGCGGCATTGATCGACAAGCTCGCCAGCCCCGAGATCCGCATCGTCTCGCTGACCATCACCGAAGGCGGTTACTGCATCGACGACAGCAACGGCGAGTTCATGGCCCACCTGCCACAGATCCAGCACGACCTGGCAAACCCGGACGCACCGAAAACCGTGTTTGGCTTTCTCTGCGCCGCACTGGCCAAACGTCGCGCCGCCGGCACGCCAGCCTTCACCTTGATGTCGTGCGATAACCTGCCGCACAACGGCGCGGTCACCCGTAAAGCCTTGTTGGCCTTCGCCGCTTTGCGCGATGCCGGTCTGCGCGACTGGATCGACAGCAACGTCAGCTTTCCCAACGCCATGGTCGATCGCATCACGCCGATGACCAGCACCGAACATCGCCTGCAACTGGCTGACAAACACGCGGTCGACGATGCCTGGCCAGTGGTCTGCGAACCGTTTGTGCAATGGGTGCTGGAAGACAAGTTCGTCAACGGGCGTCCGGCCTGGGAAAAGGTTGGCGTGCAGTTCACTGACGACGTCACGCCGTATGAAGAGATGAAGATCAAACTGCTCAACGGCAGTCATCTGGCCCTGACGTACCTGGGGTTCCTGAAGGGTTATCGCTTTGTCCACGAGACCATGAATGACCCGCTGTTTGTGCGGTACATGCGTGCCTATATGGACCTGGATGTCACCCCGCAGCTGTCGCCCGTGCCGGGGATTGATCTGGCGGAGTACAAGAACACGCTGGTCGCGCGTTTCTCCAACCAGGCGATTGCCGATCAGCTGGAGCGTGTGTGTTCGGACGGGTCGTCGAAGTTTCCCAAGTTCACCATTCCGACGATCAATCGCTTGATTGCCGATGGACAGGAGACCAAGCGTGCCGCATTGGTGGTCGCGGCCTGGGCGTTGTATTTGAAGGGGGTGGATGAGAATGGGGACACCTATTCGATTCCCGATCCGCGGGCGACGTTCTGCCAGGCCCTGGTGGCGGATGATGTGTTGATTACCCAGCGATTGCTGGAAGTCGAGGAGATTTTCGGGACTGCGATTCCGCGCTCGCCGGATTTTGTGGCGGCGTTTGAATGGTGCTGTAACAGCTTGCGGGATGTGGGTGTGACGCGGACGCTGGAGCGGGTGCTTGCGGATGTTAGTTGAGTGTCAGGGGGAACCACCCCTCACCCTAACCCTCCCGAAACGTCGGACCGCCCCAAGGGGTAGAGGGGACTGACCGAGTTGATTATTCGGAATACTGCGACCTGAAATTTCAGTAGTACTCAGGTTTAGAAAACAATCGAGATCGGCCCCCTTTCCCCCTCTCCCCACTGGGGAGAGGGCTGGGGTGAGGGGTGGTCTTCAGATTAATGTTACAAACCAGCAGGACCGCCCATGACAAACCAACAACTATTCCTCGGCATCGACTGCGGCACCCAAGGCACCAAAGCCATCATCCTCGACGCCGTCAGCGGTCAGGTGCTGGGCCAGGGTGCCGCCGCGCACAGCCTGATCAGTGGCGCCAATGGCCGCCGCGAGCAAGACACCGCCCAATGGCTGGAGGCCTTCGCGCTTGCCACCCGCCGCGCATTGCTCGCGGCGAAGGTCGACGGTCAAGACATCCTCGGCATCGGTGTATCCGGCCAGCAACACGGCCTGGTTCTGCTCGATGATCAGGGCCAGGTGCTGCGCCCGGCGAAATTGTGGTGCGACACCGAATCCACCCCGGAAAACGACCGTCTGCTGGCCCACCTCGGCGGCGAAAAGGGTTCGCTGGAGCGCCTCGGCGTGGTCATCGCACCGGGTTACACCGTTTCCAAACTGCTCTGGACCAAAGAACAGCACCCTGAAATATTCGCTCGAATCGCCCGCATCCTCCTGCCCCACGACTACCTCAACTACTGGCTCACCGGCCGCAGTTGCAGCGAGTATGGCGACGCGTCCGGCACTGGCTATTTCAACGTGCGCAGCCGCCAGTGGGATTTGCAGCTGCTGCGCCACATCGACTCCAGCGGACGCCTGCAAGCCGCGTTGCCGGAGTTGATCGAAGCACATCAAGCGGTCGGCACGATCCTTCCCGGCATCGCCGAACACCTGGGCATCAACCCTCAGGCGCGGGTCTCCAGCGGGGGCGGCGACAACATGATGGGCGCCATCGGCACCGGCAACATCAAGCCCGGCGCGATCACCATGAGCCTCGGTTCTTCGGGAACGGTGTACGCCTATTCCGACCAGCCGAAGGTCAGCCCGGATGCATCGGTCGCGACCTTCTGTTCTTCCATCGGCGGCTGGCTGCCGCTGATCTGCACCATGAACCTGACCAACGCCACGGGGGTCATCCGTGAGCTGTTCGACCTCGATATCGAGCAGTTCAACGACTTGGTCGCGCAAGCGCCCATCGGCGCCGAAGGCGTGTGCATGCTGCCGTTCCTCAACGGCGAGCGCGTCCCCGCCCTGCCCCACGCCACCGGCAGCCTGCTGGGGTTGAATATGACCAACCTGACCCAGGCCAACCTGTGCCGCGCGGTGGTGGAAGGCACGACCTTCGGTTTGCGTTATGGGCTGGACCTGCTGCGCCAGAATGGCTTACAAAGCCGCAGCATCTGCCTGATCGGCGGCGGCTCGAAAAGCGCGGTGTGGCGCCAGATCGTCGCCGACATCATGAACACCCCGGTCATTTGCACCGAACAAAGCGAAGCCGCGGCCCTCGGCGCGGCGATTCAGGCGGCGTGGTGCACGTCCTGGGCAAACGGCCACGAGGACAGTCTGGCGGACCTTTGCGAGCGCTGCGTAAAGCTCGATCCGGCCAGTGAAACCTTGCCGATTGCCGACAATGTGGCGGCCTGTCAGCAGGCCTATGAACGCTATCAACAGCATGTTGCAACCCTTTAAAGAGCGAACAATTATGTATCTGGTGTGTGGCGAAGCGCTGTTCGATTTTTTCAGTGAAGACGACGCCAGCGGCCTGGCTTCAAAAGTGAATTTCAAGGCAATTGCCGGCGGTTCGCCGTTCAACGTGGCAGTCGGCTTGCGCCGGTTGGGTGTCGAGTCGGCGTTGTTTGCCGGATTGTCAACCGACTACCTTGGCCGGCGTTTGCAGCAGGTGCTTTCAGATGAGGGCGTGCGTTCCGACTATCTGGTGGATTTCGCCGCACCGACCACGCTGGCGATGGTCGCCGTCGGTGCCAATGGCTCGCCGCACTACAGCTTTCGCGGCGAAGGTTGCGCGGATCGCCAGCTCAAACCTGAGCACTTGCCTGAGCTGGGGCCTGAAGTGCGCGGTTTGCACATCGGCTCGTTTTCCCTGGTGGTGCAGCCGATTGCCGACACGCTGCTGGCGTTGGTACAGCGGGAAAGCGGTAAACGCTTGATCAGCCTTGATCCGAATGTGCGACTCAATCCTGAGCCGAACATCGATTTGTGGCGTTCGCGGATTGCGACGCTGGTTGAGCTGGCGGACCTGATCAAGGTTAGCGACGAGGATTTGAGCCTGTTGTACCCCGAGCAGGATCCGCAACGAGTGATTGAACGCTGGCTGCAGCATCGCTGTCAGTTGGTGTTTTTGACCCGTGGTGGCGAGGGGGCGACGGTGTTCAGCCGCACTCATGGATCGTGGTCAGTGCCAGCCTGCTCGGTGAAAATCGCCGACACCGTGGGCGCGGGCGATACGTTCCAGGCGGCGTTGATTACCTGGTTGACGGAGCAGGTGCTGGATTCAGTTGAGGGTGTGCAATCGCTTGAGCGCGGGCAAATCGACGGGATGTTGAGGTTTGCGGTACAAGCAGCGGCGCTAACGTGCAGCAAGACCGGGCCGGATTTGCCGTATCGGCAGCAGTTGGAAATGCGCTGAAGCGGATGGCCTCATCGCGAGCAGGCTCGCTCCCACAGTTGATCTGCGGTGTACACAGGTACTGTGAATGACAACGATCCATTGTGGGAGTGAGCCTGCTCGCGATGGCGGTCTAACACACGCCGCCAATCCAACGGTCACACCACCGAAAGTCCGAAAAGACGTCGATTGCGCATCGCAGTAAAGGTATGTCGCTGTCATGTTCAGGAACAGATGACGAAGCATCCCCCGCAATCATTGGCCGAAACCCTGTTTCTAAGGGTTTTCCCGATGCCGCAAGGCATCCACCCATACGCCATTTGCGCCTTGAACGGGGCGGTTTAATGCTGCACCATCCGCACCAGCTTATTCAAAGGACGGAATTAAAGGCATGCTGGACGCGAACGCAACCCATATTTCCCTGACGCTGGAAGGCGTTTCCGTTGACCTGCAAGTGCTCAGCTTCGTCGGTCGCGAAACCCTCAATCAGCCGTTCTGTTTCGACATCGAACTGGTCAGCGCCCGCCCCGACCTGAAACTCGAAGAATTGCTGCACAAGCCTGGCTGCCTGACTTTCGGCGCCACCGGCAAGGGCATCATCCACGGTCTGGTCTATCGCATCGAGCAAGGCGACTCCGGTAAAAGCCTGACGCGCTACAGCATCAGCCTGGTGCCGCAACTCGCCTACCTGCGCCACAACCATGACCAGCAGATCTTCCAGCATCTAAGTGTGCCGAAGATCATCGCCCAGGTACTGGAGGCGCGCGGCATTCTGGCTGACGCCTACAGTTTCCAGCTTGGCGCGATCTACCCCGAGCGCGATTACTGCGTGCAGTACGACGAATCCGACCTGCACTTCATCCAGCGCCTGTGTGAAGAGGAAGGCATTCACTTCCACTTCCAGCACAGCGCCAGCGGCCACAAACTCGTCTTCGGCGATGACCAGACGGTGTTCCGCAAACTCGCCCCCGTGGCCTACCAGCAAGACTCCGGCATGGCTGCCACGAAACCGGTAATCAAGCGCTTCAATCTGCGCCTGGAAACCCGTACTTCTCGCGTCAGCCGCCGCGACTACGACTTCGAGAAACCGAGCATCCTGCCCGAAGGCGCCGCCAAGAACACCTTCACGCCGGACCTCGAAGACTACGACTACCCCGGCCGCTTCACCGACCGTGCACGCGGTAAACAACTGGCGACCCGCGCGCTGGAACGCCATCGCAGCGATTACCAACTGGCCGAAGGCAAAGGCGACGAGCCCACCCTGGTCAGCGGCCACTTCATGGCCCTGAGCGAACACCCGCGCGCCGAGTGGAACGACCTCTGGCTGTTGCTCGAAGTGGTGCACGAAGGCAAGCAGCCGCAAGTGCTCGGCAAAAACGTCACCAGCGACGTCACCCACAACAAAGACGATTTCCATCAGGGCTACCGCAACACCTTCCTCGCCACCCCGTGGGACGCGCACTTCCGCCCTGCCCTCGAACACCCGAAACCGAAAGTCCTGGGCAGCCAGACCGCCATCGTCACCGGCCCGCCGGGCGAAGAAATCCACTGCGACGAATACGGTCGCGTCAAAGTGCAATTCCACTGGGACCGCGACGGCCAGGCCAACGACAACACCAGTTGCTGGCTACGCGTCGCCACCGGCTGGGCCGGCAGTGCCTACGGCGGCATCGCCATTCCACGCGTCGGTATGGAAGTGCTCGTCACCTTCCTCGAAGGCGACCCCGACCAACCGCTGATCACCGGCTGCCTGTTCCACAAGGAAAACGTCGTCCCCTACGACCTGCCGGCGAACAAGACCCGCAGCACCTTCAAAACCCTCAGCTCACCGGGCGGCAAGGGTTACAACGAGTTCCGCATCGAAGACAAGAAAGGAGCAGAACAGATCTACCTGCACGCCCAGCGCGACTGGGATGAAAACATCGAGCACGACCAGAAAATCCGCATCGGCAATGAACGCCATGACACGGTCGAGGCCAATGTGTTCAGCGAGTTCATGGTTGAAGAACATCGGATTACGCAACTTGATCGCAAGACTGAGGCGCGGGCGGATGATCACCTGACGGTGGCGGTGACCCAGCATGTGAAAGTGGGGACAGCGCAGTTTGTCGAGGCGGGTCAGGAGATTCATTACCACGCTGGTGAGAAGGTGGTGATGGAAGGCGGGATGGAACTGACGGCCAAGGCTGGCGGGAGTTTCGTCAAGGTGGATGCGGGGGGTGTGACGATCAGTGGGGCTGAGGTGAAGGTGAATACCGGGGGCTCGCCCGGGGCGGGTTCAGGTATACAAGCGTTAATCCCTTCGATTCCGCTCGCTGCTGCAATCGCTAGTGCCGGCCAACTTTTAGAGCGAAAAATAGTCCCGGAGAAAACGGATCACGATCTGGATTTTTTGATTACTGATCAAACCTCAGGTTTGCCGTTGAAAAATTTCCCTTATGTGATCAAAACGTCTTCCGGTAAAAGCCTCACGGGACGCACCAACGATGAAGGTAGAACGGCAAAAATCAAAAGTACAGAAGCAGAAATGGCTGTAGTTGAGATTTATGACGACATTCCCCCAATCAACCCAGGATGGGATGCTTGATATGCCCAAACAAAAACCTCTGACCACAAGTCAAAAAGCGTTGACTCCGGCAGCTGACAAAAAACCAGCCTTAGTCATGGTCGATGATAGTAAGCGCCTGAAGGAAATCAGTGCGCTTGTTGAAGCCAATAACAAGTCAACGATCGATACAAACACTGTCATATGCCAGATTTATATGGAGTCGCGCTTCGATGCAAAAGCTGGCGCGGGCCATAATGCTCGTGGTCTGCTGCAGATGCAGCTGGAGGGAGTACAGCAAGTTTACAAATATCGAAAAAAGAAAGAACTTGGTCATATGCCGAGCGACCCTCTGACAAAAAAGGCTTTCGCTGATGGCGAGGCTTTTTACAAAAGCGGCGCTCTTTTCGATGAAGCCAAGAATATTCAAATAGGTACTGAGTACATGCAGTACTGGATAGATATTTCCAGCTCAATCGAGGAAGCCTATAAAAAATATCGCGGCCTTTCCAACGGCGTTTATTATAAAAAAATAAGTGCGTGCGCAGCAAAGCTCGCGGCCAAGCCTGATTCAATGCAAGTGCTTAGGGACAACTTAAAGTGAACAAAGCATGGTTTTTTTTAATCGCCGCATTGTCAGGGCCTACCGCCTATGCGGGACAAAGCAAGTCTATTCTCAACTGCCCCTTGTCTGACGGGACAAGCGTATCTTTACTGGCCGAGACAGACGCTGAAGGCCAGCGATTAAAAGTCAACGTCGATAAAAAAACACAAATTGCTTTCACCGACATGCCTGACTCCGATTTTGTCGGGGAAGTCGTCATGGCTAAGTGCGCGTCCTCGAGCTTGATATTTGTCATGAGCTACGGCTCTCCGTATTTGAAGGGCGTCGTTCTACGCAAAAATCCGGCCACCCATTCAATCGAGCGAATCGATTTTGCCGAGAAAGCCCTGCCCCGTTATCTCTACCTGGGACAGCAGCAGATGCGACTGATCATTCCAAATATCGGGAATGAAGTGTCTACGAAGTTTTTGGTTTATGACTATGTGTCAGGCAAAGGTCAGCCGGACGAGGCTGTCGGCAGTGACGTCATACCTAATGGCCGTGGATTCAAGGTCGTACGCCTCAAGTAGACATCAAATTCGGACATCACGCTTGATGCTCTGCGCCAAGCAGACTGGGTGCAGGTGTTGATTGATGCGGGCATTTTGTCGACGCAAAATCAAGCAAGCCTCTGAGAAGCTTCGCGCAGCTCCCAATTCGATGCAAATATTAAGAGACATGGTCAAATGAGAGCCTTTATTTTTGGCATCGGTCTTTTTACTTTTTGCATTCAGGCGCTTGCTGTTCAACCTCATTTGAGCACGGTGATCGATTGCGAATTAGAAGGTCCAAAAAATACGATTTCGCTGCTACGCGGATCACCAATAGTCGACACCTATATCTACAAAGTTCGCCACGCCCAAAAAGCCAGCTTCATGTATGAGGATGCAGAAGCATCGCGAGGCGGAAATGTGAAATGGCAATGTGCGTCCGACCAACAAAATCTAAACGTACTGGTGGTTTCCGGCGAGTTCAGCTCAAACTTTCTGCAGGGTGTTTTGTTTTATTTCGATTCAGGTGATGGACACATAGAGCGAATTAACTTCGCCGAAAGAAATCGCCCTCGATGGGTAAGAATCTCTGCACAGGGAGCTCAAGTGATTTTTGAGAATACGTGCAATGAAAGCTCGCACAAATATTTGAGCTATGGGAGAAACGGGGCTTTTTTGGAGTTAGACGAACTTCCCGTAATCTCAAGTTCAGACGGTGACAGATTAATAGAGCTCGACACCTCCAAACCGTGAAACGTTAAAAAATCCAGCACCGACGGGCCCTGGATTGTTTGTGATTTTCAGACGTCAGGCAGGCGCCTTCCATCCCATCATCCGCTGCTGAGCCACTTGCAACAGATCAGAACCGTCCTGAGTCAGCAGGTAAAGCGCGTGGGTAATGTGCGGGATATCTTGAACGTCGCCGTGCTTGAAGCATTGGCAATGTAGGGTTTCAAGTAGCTGACTGGAGGCCCGGACCCGCTGTAGGGCGGCTTCGAGAATGTCTTGGGGATTGGCTTCGGTGTCGATCACCAAAGGACTTGAATCGGTAACGCTGCTGTTGATTGAACGATATCGATCAGGAAACGGGTTTAGCGTTGGCATAGTAATTACTCGGGTATTAATTAGTAATCGCCAGCACCGTGACCAAACGGTGGGAGGCGGCTGTGTGCAGGCTTGGTCAACCGACAACACCCAATCGGCTCGCCCGAAGGCGTCCCGCACACAGCCACCATTACAGCGCACTACGAGGACGTAGAAGTCCGCAGCGCGAATGAGGGCACATATATGTGCGGTGTCATCAGGTGACCAAACCTGTCCGCTGATTTTGCAGCGAGCCCAAACAGTAAACGCCGCACCCCATCAGGCGAAAGTCGACAAGGCGTCTGACCTTGTAGGACCCAGCCGAAGATCCCGTAGATCGTTTCCCACATGAAACCTCTGACAGAAACGCCCCGCGACAGGCGGCGTTCAGCCGGGTTAACCAAACGTTAACCCCGCGGTCCAAAACTTTACTGGACCGCACGCCCTCAGGTTCTTCTGACGCCCAGTGCGGCAGGTTCGACGCCCAATCCGTCGAGCTGACTCTACGTCTGCACTGGAGATCGTCACATGAACATCCGCACGCTGCTGATCACTTCCGCCCTCGCCTGCACCGCGTTTACCGGTCTTGCGCAGGCCAACGACACGTCGTCCTCGCAAGCCGTGCCCTATCACTACGGCATGCCTTTGAATATCGGCAAGGTGGTCGCCCTGACCGAGCCGAAGACGCTGGATTGCAAAGTGATCACGGCCGACATGAAGTACATCGATACGTCAGGCAAACCTGAAGAAATCAGCTATCGGAAGCTTTCTGACGCCTGCAGTTATCAAAACTGACGGAAAGTTCTGATTTTGCACTTTGCGGTACTCCTGTGAGGGCTCAGGCGCTATGCTTTGGCGCCTCCCTCACTGCCGCAAGGATTCGCTATGCAGTTCTCGTTTCGCACCCTGTCGACCTTCACTTCCCTGCTGTGTGTTTTGCTGGCCCTGGTCTGGGGTCTGATGCCGGACCGGTTGTTGGCGATCTGGAGTATTGAGTATTCGTCTGCGGCAGGGTTTGTCGCGCGGCGCAGTGCGGTGCTGTTCGCAGCGTTGGCCGTGATGTTTTATCTGGTACGAAATGAAGCGCCGTCCGGAACCCGCAACGCGCTAAGCACCGGGTTTACGGTTGGGTGTTTCGGGCTGGCAGCACTCGGTTTCGGCGAATGGCTCAATGGCCATGCCGGACCAGGCATTTTGCTGGCGGTGATGGTCGAGTCGGCGCTGGGACTGGGGTTCGTCCAGACCCGGCGCGTGTCAGCAGAACTCGAAACTGCTGGTTAAAGCGCTTTCTTGTCGGGGTGCAGTGTCTGATTATCTTCCCGATGCTGCATCTCAGAGCGAAGACCTGCAATCAGGTCGTTGATTTCACGGCATCCGTTCAAGTGCTTGGCATTGATCCCGGTCACCATCAGATCGAGGTGATCGGTTTCACGGTTCGAATACACCTTCACGGTCATCGACAGGTCCGGCGACAGCGTGCACTGGCAGCGTTTTGGCAGAAAACTGCTTTCAACGATATTGCGAAGTTCCAAGGCAGAAAGAAACATGGCGACCCTCCTGAGATAGCCAAAATAATCAACGTCAGTCGGGGCTGAAATCTCCCGCTTTTCTTCCTTTTGCGGGGCTTCCACGTTTCAAACACCAGACCGCTTTCTAGTTCAGAGCTGACTCGAAAATGTCCCCGGTCAACTTAAGATCTGATTGAGCATAAAACATGCCGAAAATTTCGCCGTGCAGTTCATCGGCAAATCAATGATTTAATGAATTTGCCTCTAAACGGCCTCATGCAATTTGCAAGAAAGGCTCGCTTAAGCCCTGCAATTTGCACTCGTCCCCGAGCGAATTTGCATTGGCGGTTGACGGCGATAAGAATGCGTCCACTCTTTCGAGTATCCGCTTACCCCACATACACGCAAGGAGGCATCATGGGTTCTTTGACCTTTATCACTACCGTCGGGCTGATTGTTTGCGGCGTGTCGGGCGTCGCCCACGCAGCGAAACTCGACGAGGTCGCGCCGTTTCCCAAGCCTGAGAACGGGTTTATCCGCCAAGTCATTCATGTTGCGCCGCAACCGCAGGAAGGAAACTTCCAGGTTGAGGTGTTGGCCGGCAAGACCCTGACCGTGGACTGCAATCGCCAACGCCTGGGCGGTATCCTCGAAGAAAAAAACCTTGAAGGTTGGGGCTACCCTTTTTACCGCCTGGAAAAAGTCATCGGCCCAATGAGCACAATGATGGCCTGCCCCGACGGCCAGCGCAAAAATGAGTTCGTGCCGGTTGTCGGCGACGGTTTCATGCTTCGTTACAACAGCAAGTTGCCGATCGTGCTCTACGTACCCAAGGACATCGAAGTCCGTTATCGGATCTGGTCGGCGTCGAGCAAGGTCGAGAAAGCCGTTCAAGAATAAACAGTTCCTCACTCATGCCGGGACGCCACTCAACGCGGCGCGCTCGGCGACATGTCGCAGACTGTCAAAGTTGATATTGGCGCCCGAGTCGATCGCTACCAGGGTCTGACCACGGGTGCCGGTTTCGGCGATGTACTTCTTGATTCCGGCCACCGCCAAGGCACCGGAAGGTTCGGTGATCGAGCGGGTATCGTCGTAGATGTTCTTGATCGCAGCGCACAGTTCGTCGTTGCTGACGGTCAACACCTCATCGACGCAAAACCGACACACTTCAAATCCACAGGCACCGATCTGCGCTACTGCCACGCCATCGGCGAACGTTCCCACGTTAGGCAGCACTACCCGCTCGCCTGACTGTAATGCGGCGTACAGACAAGCGGAATGTTCTGACTCGACGCCA
The DNA here is from genome assembly GCF_051660785.1 of Pseudomonas sp. Classification (GTDB taxonomy): domain Bacteria; phylum Pseudomonadota; class Gammaproteobacteria; order Pseudomonadales; family Pseudomonadaceae; genus Aquipseudomonas. The sequence goes on along the minus strand of NZ_JBOFQE010000043.1, from coordinate 185,873 downwards.
ACGATGCGCACTTCCGGGCGCAGGTATTTGACGTATGCGGCGATGCCGGCGATGAGGCCTCCACCGCCCACCGGGACGAAGATAGCGTCCAGCGGACCTTGATGCTGGCGAAGAATCTCCATGGCCACGGTGCCCTGCCCCGCGATCACGTCCGGGTCGTCGAACGGGGAAACGAAGGTGCGACCGGTTTGCTCGGCCAGGCGCAGTGCGTAGTCAAGGGCGAACGGGAAACTCTCGCCGTGCAACACCGCGTCAGCACCGCGACTGCGCACCCCGTGCACCTTCAATTCCGGCGTCGTGCGGGGCATGACGATGGTGGCGACGATCCCCAATTCACGCGCCGCCAACGCCACGCCTTGGGCGTGATTGCCCGCTGAAGCCGTGATCACGCCGCGAGCTTTTTGCTCGTCACTCAATTGCACCAGCTTGTTGTACGCGCCACGGATCTTGAATGAAAAGGTCGGCTGCAAGTCTTCGCGCTTGAGCAGGATCCGGTTGCGCAAGGCTTCTGACAGCGCGGATGCGGGTTGCAACGGCGTGCGCACGGCCAGTTCATACACCGGCGCGGCGAGGATCTTTTTCACGTAGTGCTCAAGCAAAGCCTGCTGGGCGGGGGTGCTGCTCATGGTCGTCTCCTGACATTTATCGGGGCCCGGGAGACAGAAAGTAAAAACCCGCCTCTAGGGCGGGTTGGGTGCTGCAGTCGTGAGCTAGCCCGCCAGATAAGGAATGGCGGTAATAATGCTTGGCTGGCAGCGCAATACGGTGGAAGTCATGGCTGGAAATTAGCCGGGCGTTGCAGGCAAGTCAATGGCCAATTTTCTCCGGCCTCTGTAGGCTGGCGCCACCGCTCATTGTCCCAAGGAAGGAAACCATGAAGTCCGTCGCCCTGCCCCTCATTGCCCTGATTGCCTTTGCCGGTTACACCGTTTCAGTGATGCTGCAGGCCGAGCAGTCGTTGATCGACTTCGGCATCAGCCTGATGTCGCGCCCGGATACTGCGCAGGTGGTGATTGATCTTTATCTGTTGGCGACGCTGGTGGGAATCTGGATGTACAGGGATGCGCGCAAGCGTGGGCAGTCGGCGATTTCGGTAATGCCGTATTTGTTGATTACGGCGGTTTTTGTGTCTGTCGGGCCGTTGTTGTACCTCGTGGTTCGTGGGTTAAAGAACCGTAAAAGTTGCGTTGATGCAGGCCAGCAAGCCTGATCCAGAAGTTACTGTGATTCTGATAAAGCCATCGCGAGCAGGCTCGCTCCCACATTGGATCTTCACTGAATGGAGATTTCGTATTCAACACAGAACCCATGTGGGAGCGAGCCTGCTCGCGATAGCGGACTGAATGCCAACGCATCTACCTCGCCAGCCGCCTGAGCCCAAGCACCATCGCCCCCGCCCCAATCATCATCGCCGTCAGAAACAACGGATACGACACCCACCACGGCGTGTCCCCGGTCATCATGCTGAACTCGGACATGCCGCCAATACTCGCAATCAGGTTCAGCGGCAAAAACACTACGTTAATTAATGTCAGTTTGCGCAGCAGGTTGTTCATGCTGTTGTTCATCAGGTTGCCCCGGGCGTCGATCAGGCCGGAGAACACCGTGGAGTAGATTTCCGCCTGTTTGTAGCACTGGTTGTTTTCGATGATCAGGTCGTCGATCAGGCTGATGGCTTCAGCGCTGAAGTGTTCCTTGGCTGCGTGGTTGCGCAGCCGCGTCAGCACCGCGCCGTTGCTGTGAATCGCGTTGATGTAATAGATCAGGCTTTCACTGAGGTTGAACATCTGGATCAGGTGCTGATTCTGCATCGAGGCGTTGAATTTCTGCTGCAACTCCCGGGCGACCAGCTTGATCACCTTCAGGTGCCCCAAATAGTGATGGATGTTGTTGAACAGCAGGTCGAGCAATACATCCAGCGGCGTGTTCAACCGCTGCCGGGTGCCGAGCCCGTGCAGCGGCGCATCGTCGGTGGCGATCACCAGCAGGCGATCCGCCGAGAACAACAACCCACAGGACGACACTTCAAAGGCCAGGCTGCCAACGCCGGAGTAATTCTCCGGACGCTTCCAGATCAGGAAAAGATTGTCGGGGTGGAACTCGATGCGCGACACCTCGTCAGGGTCCAGGGCAGAGGCCAAGGCATGCTCATCGAGCTTGAAGTGGCTGTGCAGCAAATCTCGCTCGGCGGCATCGGGGTTGCTGAACAGCATCACTTCGGCGTCCAGTCGTTCGACTGATTGCAGGGCGCCACCGGCCAGTTGAAAGCATTTGATCATCGGCCGCTCACCAGGCCTGGCCGCGACGTTTCAGTTCCAGGCGTCGGACGAACTCCTCCAGCACCAGCGAATACAGATCGTCCTGCAAGTACGCGTCTTCGATGCCGGCGTCCATGTTCGGATTGTCGTTGACTTCAATCACCACCACCTTGTCGCCAGACTGCTTGAGGTCGACGCCGTAGAGACCGTCGCCGATCAGGTTGGCGGTTTTCACAGCGAGGTCGACCACGGCGCGCGGGGCTTCGTGGACCGCTAGGGTGCGGCATTCGCCGTTGATGTCCTGGCCCTTGGCCTTGTGGTTGTAGATCTGCCAATGGCCCTTGGACATGAAGTATTGGCAGGCGAAGATCGGTTTGCGGTTGAGTACGCCGATGCGCCAGTCGTATTCGGTGTAGAAGAATTCCTGAGCCAGCAGCAGCACCGAATGTTCGAACAGTTCGGCCGTGGCTTCGAGCAAAGCCTGCTGACTTTCGACCTTGATCACGCCACGGGAGAAACAGCCGTCGGGGATCTTCAGCACCAAGGGAAAGCCCAGGCGCTCACCGACCCGTTCGAAATCTTCCGGTCGATCCTTGTAGAGAATTTCGGTGGCGGGCATGCCGAGTTGATGGCTCTTGAGCAGATCGGTCAGGTACACCTTGTTGGTGCAGCGCAGGATCGACGCCGGATCGTCCATCACCACCAGCCCTTCGCTCTCGGCTTTTTTCGCGAAGCGATAGGTGTGGTTGTCGACGCTTGTCGTCTCGCGGATCAGCAGACCGTCGTATTCGGCAATCCGCGCGTAGTCCTTGCGCTCGATCAGCTCGACATCAATGCCCAAGGTCTTGCCGACGCGGACGAAATTATCCAGCGCCTTCGCGTTGGAAGGCGGTAATGCTTCCTGTGGGTCATGCAAGATGGCCAGGTCATAACGCGCCAGGCGTCGTGAGCGTGGCACACGCCAGATCTTTCGACTGAAACTGTCCAGAGAGTTGGCAAATTGATCTTCCTGGTCCTCGCGCAACTTATGCAAGGTGCCGGACTTTATCCCTTCGATGTGCCAGCCATTAGTTCGGCGAAATTCAACTAATAATATTGGGCAGGGAAACACTTCAAACAACTGACGCGCCAGATCCTGCAAAGGCTCAATATTGGTTTTTCCAAAATACAACGTCAGGGTAAAGCCTTCGGTGTCGCTATAAAGGTGATTGCTGAGGGCTTTTTCCAGGGGTTTGTCCAGGTCGTCCAGCGCCAGGCCGTACAGGGATTTTTTGGTCAGCTCACTGATGGTCCGCACCGACGGAATGACCTTGTGCCCCCGCGCTTCGGCCAGCAACGAGCAGTAATAGCCGTGCCCCAGGTACTTGTAGCTGCGGCACAGGTTGATCACCTGGACCCGTTTTCCCTGATCGTGGTCCCGGGTCTGCTCGAGGTATTCCTGGGCGCTGACAATGTCTTCGCTGGGGAAATACGAGGCCCAGTCTTCCTTGCGTTCGACGATGATAATCAACTGACTTGAAGTTCTGCCTGCGTCATTTAAATAAGTTGCTGCCGGCAAAGTTTGCTCGGATACTTCGCGCCAATGACCTTGTACCGCTGACATAGTGATTGATCCGTTGGAGAACAAGACCTTTCCTATTAAGCACGAACTTTTTCGAAAGTCCCGTTTCGTTACGCAACTTTTACGGCGGTCATATGCACACTGTCTTTCGCCTGGCGGTAGTTGAAGACTTACCCGAGCTGCTGGAACTCGAACAGCAATGTTTCACCACGGATCGGCTCAACAGTCGCAGCTTTCTGTGGATGATCACTCGGGCTCATGGCCAGCTGCTGGTGGCCCAACGTGGCGAGCAATTGGTCGGTTATGCGGTGGTGCTGTTTCACCGGGGCACTTCGCTGGCGCGGCTTTACTCGATTGCCATCGCAACCGGCGCGCGCGGCAGTGGACTGGGCAAGCAACTGCTCGAACGCAGCGAGTCCTGCGCCCTTGAACATGAGTGCGCCTACTTGCGGCTTGAAGTGCGTGTCGACAACCCGGCGGCGATTGCCTTGTATGAACGCAACGGCTACCGCCGTTTCGCGCTGATCCATGATTATTACCAGGACCATGCCGACGCGCTGCGCCTGGAAAAACGCATCCTTGAGCACCGCGATTCGCGCAATATCAAAGTCCCCTGGTATCAACAAACCACCGAGTTCACCTGCGGCCCGGCCTGCCTGCTGATGGCCATGGGCGCGCTGCACGCGGACCGGGTACTGGAACGCCGCGAGGAATTGCAGATCTGGCGTGAGGCGACGACGGTGTTCATGACCTCGGGCCATGGCGGTTGCAGCCCTCAAGGCCTGGCGCTGGCGGCATGGCGTCGGGGTTTTCGGGTGCGTCTGCAACTGAGCATGGAAGGGCCATTGTTCCTGGACGGCGTGCGCGATGAGCATAAAAAAGACGTAATGCGTTTGGTGCACGAGGAATTCACCGCACAGCTGGAAGAGACTGATGTGGAGCGAGTGATCGGTCGCCCGCTGGACCTTCCATGGTTACTGGGCGATGGCGGACAACCGCTGGTGCTGATCAGCAGCTATCGCCTGACCCGCTCCAAGGCGCCGCACTGGGTGATCGTCACCGATTGCGATGACGAATTCGTCTACCTGCACGACCCGGATGTGGACCACAGCCAGCATCGCCAACCGATGGATTGCCAGCATTTGCCGGTCAGCCATGGGGAGTTCGAGAGGATGTGCAGTTTTGGTCGGGGCAAGCTTCGGGCCGCGGTGATTATCTACCGCCGATAATAACCCTGTGGCGAGGGAGCTTGCTCCCGCTGGGCGCGTAGCGCCCCCAGACAGGCGAGTGCTTCGCACTCGAACGGGAGCAAGCTCCCTCGCCACAAAAACCCGGGGCAGGTCGAATCAAGTTACTTCAGGCCGATCTTGTACAGCCCGCCATCGTCCTCATCGGTCAGCACATACAGGTAGCCATCCGGCCCCTGGCGCACATCGCGAATGCGTTTGTTGAGTTCGCCAAGCAAGCGTTCTTCGTGAACCACTTTGTCGCCATCAAACTGCAGGCGGATCAACTCCTGGCTCACCAGCGCACCGATGAATACGTTGTGCTGCCAGACCTTGAAGCGATCCGCATCGTAGAAAGCCATGCCGCTGATGCCGGGGGATTTTTCCCAGACGTGGTGCGGGTCCACCGTGCCTTCAGCTGTCTTGCCCTTGGCTTCCGGGATCGGCTGGCCGGAGTAGTTGATTCCGTGGGTCGCCAGCGGCCAGCCGTAATTCTTGCCGCGTTCGATGATGTTGATTTCATCACCGCCCTGCGGGCCATGCTCGTTCTCCCAGAGCACGCCGGTCCACGGATTGAGCGCTGCGCCTTGCGGATTGCGCTGGCCATAGGACCAGATTTCCGGGCGCACACCGGCCTGACCGACGAATGGATTGTCGTCTGGCACTTTGCCGTCGGGGTAGATGCGCACAACCTTGCCTTGCAACTTGTCCAGGTCCTGTGCCGTAGCCCGGTCATTGTTTTCCCCCAGCGTGATGAACAGATAGCCGTCGCGATCAAACACCAGGCGTGAGCCGAAATGGTTGCCGACCGACAGCTTGGGCTCCTGGCGGAAGATCACTTTGAAATTCCTGAGGGTTTTCAGGTCCTCGGACAATTGCCCTCGCCCTACCGCCGTGCCGGCTTTGCCGCCCGCGCCACCGCCCTCGGCGTAAGACAGATACACCGTGCGGTCCTGCTTGAAGTCGGGCGACAGCACCACGTCGAGCAAGCCGCCCTGCCCCTTGGCCCAGACCTTTGGCACGCCATCGATCGGCGCCGACAGCTTGCCGTCGTAACCGACCACCCGCAGGTTGCCGGGCCGTTCGGTGACCAGCATGCCCTTGCGATCGGGCAGGAACGCCAGCGCCCACGGATGTTCCAGGCCCTTGGCAACATGCCAGACCTCAAGGGTGCCCTGCTCGCTTTTCATGTCCTGGGGCGGCGCCGCAAGAACGGGTGCCGTGGCGGTGATCAGTACGCTGGCGCAGAAGGTGGCCAAGAGGGTTTTACGCAACATGCACGATTCCTTTTGTCGTTCGAATGGCTGGCAAGAACGTTGTCCTGCCGTTCAACGGTTGCTGGTGTCTGCGTCTCGATGTGGCGGATTGGGTATGAATTTGGGAGGACTGGCGGGAACCGTTCGGTCCTGCGGATAGCGATTGCCGATGCCGCCGTTATCAAGCGTCGGCGGACGCGGAACTGGCACGGTGTTTGGCCCGCGAATGGCCGGGGCACTCGGTTGCGTGCCCTGCATGCTATTGGGATTGGCCCGGCGAATCGGGCTGTTGTAAGGGTTGTTATTGCCGGAGCCCGTCGGACTTTGGGCCAGCAGTAAAGAGGTAACGTCGGCTTGGGCCAGATTGCTCAATAGGCCACTGAATGCCAGTGCAGTGCAGACGAGCACGAATCGGTTCATGGGAGGCCTCCGGGCGTCAGCGTGGACAGGATCTTCGATAGCACGCTACGCCGGGGGTTCGGATTTGTTAACTAAAACCTCCTTCACAAGATGTAACACCAGTTGACGGCTCAACAGGACCGGGCCGCATCCCGCTGAAACTTTTGCGCCGCGCGGCGTGTCACCTGAACACATCACTTGCGAGTAGACGACCATGGCACGGGCAATCTGGAAAGGCGCAATCAGTTTCGGGCTGGTGCATATCCCTGTGGCGCTGGTCTCGGCGACCTCCTCGCAAGGCGTAGACTTCGACTGGCTCGACAGCCGCAGCATGGAGCCGGTGGGTTACAAGCGCGTCAACAAGGTCACCGGCAAGGAAGTCACGAAGGAAAATATCGTCAAAGGCGTGCAGTACGAAAAGGGTCGCTACGTGGTCCTCAGCGAGGAAGAAATCAAATCGGCGCACCCGTTGTCCACGCAGACCATCGACATCTTTTCCTTTGTCGACGCCGAACAGATCCCCCTGCAAAACATCGACACGCCCTATTACCTGGCGCCGGATAAACGGGGTGGCAAGGTCTATGCCCTACTGCGTGAAACCCTCAGCAAAACCAACAAGGTCGCCCTCGCCCACGTTGTCCTGCACACCCGTCAGCATCTGGCGGCGCTGATGCCGCTGGAATCGGCGATGGTGCTGGTGATGCTTCGCTGGCCCGCCGAGGTACGCAGCCTGGAGACGCTGGAGTTGGGCACCGAAGTGACCAAACCTGAACTGGCCAAGGGCGAACTCGACATGGCCAAGCGCCTGGTGCAAGACATGAGCGCGGACTGGAAACCTGAGGATTACCGCGACAGTTTTGAAGACAAGATCATGGCGCTGGTCGAGAAGAAAGCCAATGAAGGCAAGATTGAGGATGTGGAAACGGCGACGGGTGAAGAGGAACGCAAGACGGCGGATGTTATCGATTTGACCGAGTTGCTTAAACGCAGTTTGGGGGGCAAGGCTGGCGGGAAGACGGCTGCGAAACCGAAGGCTGCGCAGAAACCGGCAGCAGCGAAAAAAGCCACAAAGCGGTCGAGTGGTTGATCGATTACAGAGTGTCTGAGCGTTTTTCGGAGAATCTACCGGCCCCATCGCCAGCAGGCTGGCTCCCACAGTTGGAATGCATTTCATTGTGGGAGCCAGCCTGCTGGCGATGGCGTAATAAGCGGCGACGCAGAATTTAGATCCAGACAAAAAACGCCAGCAACCCACCAAAAATCGCCCACTTCTCAAGGTAATAAAGTTTGCGATTACGCTTCTTCAGCGCCTTGCCCCGCAGGCGAATCGTGTAGATTTTGGCAAACAGGCGGTTGATGCCGCCGGTCTTGTCCCCCGCATCGTTCGGAGCGCCCGCCGCCGACATCACGTTACGGCTGAACCAGCCGTTGAACGCCGCCGCCCAGCGATACTTCATCGGCCGCTCGACGTCGCAGAACAGAATGATGCGGTTCTGCTGAGTGGTGTTTTCGGCGTAGTGAATGAACGTCTCGTCGAACATCACCGCTTCACCGTCGCGCCAGTGGTAGTTCTCGCCATCGACGTTGATGTAGCAACCGGCATCGTTCGGCGTCTCCAGGCCCAGGTGATAACGGTAAGAGCCGGCGTAGGGATCGCGGTGGCGCACCAGCTTGGAACCCGGCGGCAACTCGGCGAACATCGCCGCCTTGATCGAGCCGATGCTTTGCACCAGTTCAGTGGTGCGCGGGCAGAGTTTCGTCGCCGAAGGATGGCTGTCGCCGTACCACTTCAGGTAGAAGCGCTTCCAGCCCGTCTTGAAGAACGAGTTAAACCCAACGTCATCGTACTGGTTCGAACGCTTGATCTCCCCGGCCCTGAGCAAGTTCTGCCCTTCGGCGCGAATTTCTTCCCAATGCTCCTGCAACGGACTCAGGTCCGGGAAATCGGCCGGATTGAGGTAAGGCTTGTTGGGGATTTTAGAGAACAGATAAAGGAAGCAATTGATCGGCGCGAGAAACGACGAGTGATCGCTCAGTTGGCGGCCCAGCTTGTGGCGCACCCGACCGCGCAGGTGGACGTAGGCAATGGATATTACATAAATAGCGGCAATGATCAGTTTCACAGAAATCGTCACACGTCAGAAGTGAACAAACTGCTTCCCCCGCCAGCTCAGCGGCCCAGGGGTCTTGTGCAGCGTCTGAATACGAAACAGCGGTCCGGGTGGCGCGTCCTTGAGCCTGCGCCGAGGTCGGCGTCTGATGAAAAGTGGCATTTTAGTCTCATTTTGTAACTAATAGTTAACCTTCAAATGTGAAAATCTGTCCGCTGGTGCCACCAAAGCGCCCGCGTGGCCTCAACGCCCTATCGTTTAAAGAGCCAGACCAGTACAATCGCCGCCAAACATTACGCGCCCCCCTTGGTTGATGACGGGAATGAACCCCGTCTCAGCGCACTTCGACTCGGGCCAAGCGCTCCACATGCTGCTGTCCACTTATTGCCAGATGGACCTTCCGCTTCTGACCGGGATGCATTTCCCGTGGTTTGAAAACCGGAAACGGGTACTGAATCGGTACTGCCGCAACCCTAGCTACTCTGAATGCTTCGCAGGAAAAACCTTTGATCTCTACAGCTAACATCACGATGCAGTTCGGCGCCAAGCCGCTATTCGAAAACGTTTCGGTCAAATTCGGCGCGGGCAACCGCTACGGTCTGATCGGCGCCAACGGCTGCGGCAAGTCGACCTTCATGAAAATCCTCGGCGGCGACCTCGAGCCGTCCGGCGGCCAGGTCATGCTCGAGCCGAACGTACGTCTGGGTAAATTGCGCCAGGACCAGTTCGCCTACGAAGAATTCACTGTCATCGACACCGTGATCATGGGTCACGAAGAGCTGTGGAAGGTCAAAGCCGAGCGCGACCGCATCTACTCGCTGCCGGAAATGACCGAAGAAGACGGCATGGCTGTGGCCGAGCTGGAAACCGAATTCGCCGAAATGGACGGCTATACCGCCGAATCCCGTGCTGGCGAACTGTTGCTGGGCCTGGGTATCGGCATAGAGCAGCACTTCGGCCCGATGAGCGAAGTGTCCCCAGGCTGGAAACTGCGCGTATTGCTGGCCCAGGCGCTGTTCTCCGATCCTGAAGTGCTGTTGCTCGACGAACCGACCAACCACCTGGACATCAACACCATCCGCTGGCTGGAAAACATCCTGACCCAGCGCTCCAGCCTGATGATCATCATCTCTCACGACCGTCACTTCCTGAACAGCGTGTGCACCCACATGGCTGACCTGGACTACGGCGAGCTGCGCCTGTTCCCGGGCAACTACGACGAGTACATGACCGTGGCGACCCAGTCCCGCGAGCAACTGCTGTCGGACAACGCCAAGAAGAAAGCACAGATTTCCGAGCTGCAATCGTTCGTCAGCCGCTTCTCGGCCAACGCCTCGAAAGCCAAGCAGGCCACTTCCCGCGCCAAGGCGATCGATAAGATCCAACTGGCCGAAGTCAAGCCTTCGAGCCGTGTGAGCCCGTTCATCCGTTTCGAACAAACCAAGAAGCTGCACCGTCAGGCGGTCATCGTCGAGCGCATGGCCAAAGGCTTCGACGGCAAGCCACTGTTCAAGGACTTCAGCTTTGTCGTTGAAGCTGGCGAGCGCGTCGCGATCATCGGCCCGAACGGTATCGGTAAAACCACCTTGCTGCGTACCCTGGTCAACGAACTGACCCCGGATGCCGGCACCGTGAAGTGGACCGACGCCGCGGAACTGGGCTACTACGCCCAGGACCACGCGCACGACTTCGAAGACGACTGCAACCTGTTCGACTGGATGGGCCAGTGGACCCAGGGCGGCGAGCAAATCGTTCGCGGCACCCTCGGCCGGATGCTGTTCTCCAACGACGAGATCCTCAAGTCGGTCAAGGTCATCTCCGGTGGTGAGCAAGGTCGCATGCTGTTCGGCAAGCTGATCCTGCAAAAGCCGAACGTGCTGATCATGGACGAACCGACCAACCACTTGGACATGGAATCCATCGAGGCGCTGAACCTGGCGCTGGAAAACTACCCGGGCACGCTGATCTTCGTCAGCCACGACCGTGAGTTCGTATCGTCGTTGGCCACCCGCATTATCGAACTCAGCCCAAGTGGTGTGATCGACTTCAGCGGTACTTATGATGACTACCTGCGTAGCCAGGGCGTTGTGTTCTAAGTAGGCCTGCTTCAATAGAAAGCCCTGTCCTTGTGATGGGGCTTTTTGCATTTCAGGGCCGAGGGATGTTTTGGTGCTGAAAAACCAATCGCGAGCAGGCTCGCTCCCACATTGGATCGCGGTCCCCTGTAGGAGCGAGCCTGCTCGCGATGAAGCCCTTGAGTGCAACGAATATAGTTAGCCTGCTTTCTTTTATTTCACGCCCAAGCCATGATGCAGCTCTCCCACCGCCGCCCGCGAACGAGCCCTCATGTCTGCGCAGCAACTGCCACCGCAAAGCTCCACGGCGATCACCCTGCAGATCGTCTCCATCGTTTTCTATACCTTTATTGCGTTCCTCTGCATCGGCCTGCCGATTGCGGTGTTGCCGGGCTATGTCCATGAGCAGCTGGGTTTCAGCGCGATCATCGCCGGGTTGACCATCGGCTCCCAATACTTGGCTACCCTGCTCAGCCGCCCCATGGCCGGGCGTATGTCGGACACCATTGGTACCAAACGGGCGATTGTTTACGGCTTGTCGGGGATCGTGCTCAGTGGCGTGCTGACGTTGATTTCAACCTTGCTGCAGAGCTTTCCATTGCTGAGCCTGATGATCCTGATTGCCGGCCGTTTGTTGCTCGGCATCGCTCAAGGCTTGATTGGCGTGGGCACGATCAGTTGGTGCATGGGCCAGGTCGGTGCGGAGCACACCGCGCGTTCGATTTCGTGGAACGGCATTGCCTCTTACGGCGCCATTGCGATTGGTGCACCGCTGGGCGTGGTGATGGTCGCCGAATACGGCTTTGCCAGCCTGGGGATCGCGCTGTCGCTGTTGGCGCTGGCTGCGCTGGTGCTGATCCGCAACAAGCCCTCGGTGCCGGTGATTCGCGGCGAACGCCTGCCGTTCTGGGCAGTATTCGGGCGCATTGCGCCGTTTGGCGCGAGCCTGAGCCTGGCCTCCATCGGCTACGGCACCCTGACAACCTTTATCACCTTGTATTACGTCAACCGTGGCTGGACCGGCGCCGCCTGGTGCCTGACGGTCTTCGGCATCTGCTTCATTTTGTCGCGATTGCTGTTTATCTCTGCGATCAGCCGCTTCGGCGGTTTCACCTCGGCGATTGCCTGCATGAGCATTGAAACCGTGGGCCTGGTGCTGCTGTGGCTCGCGCCCTCGACCGCTTATGCGCTGATCGGCGCCGGGCTGGCCGGGTTTGGCCTGTCGCTGGTGTACCCGGCACTGGGTGTGGAAGCGATCAAGCAAGTGCCCAACTCCAGTCGTGGCGCAGGCTTGAGTGCTTATGCGGTGTTTTTCGATCTGGCACTGGCGATTGCCGGGCCATTGATGGGCGCGGTGGCGTTGAATCTGGGGTATTCGTGGATTTTCTTCAGTGCGGCGATGTTGTCGGTGACCGGACTCGGTTTGACCCTTTTGCTGAAACGCCGCGCAACAACCTGACACCACAATCCACTGTGGGAGCGAGCTTGCTCGCGATAGCGGTCTGTCAGGCGACTGATGTATCGAATATCCTGCCGCAATCGCGAGCAAGCTCGCTCCCCCAGGGGAATGTGCATTTTGAGTGGGGACGTGGTTGCCCCCACTCGCCACACTTCCGTTAATTGACCGCTGGAAAATCAATATCCGTGTCATTGATGCGATTGAACGTATTGGTAAAAATCGTCATGGCGATAGCCAGCGAAATTTCAACCAACTGCGCGTCGGTGTAGCCAGCCGCCCGAATCGTTGTGTATTCATCCTCGCCGATCGTGCCACTGGTCTTTTGCAAGTTCAGTACAAAGTGCACCAGTGCGTCGCGCTTGGCATCTCCTGTACGTTGGCCACCCCGAATGCTTTTGGTTGCTTCAGCGGTCAAACCCACCATCTTGCCCAGCATCACGTGGGCGGCTACGCAGTAGTCACAACCGGTCTGCTCGCTGATCAATAACTTGATGGTTTCCAGATCCTGTTTGCTGAGGCTGCCGGCTGCCAGTGTGCCTTCGGCGTCCAGAACGGCGGTAAGGGTTGCCGGGGAAAGATGGCCGACAGCAGCGAACAGATTAGGAACGCTGCCCCCCGCGATTTTTTTGACTTCGGCATAGACGGTTGCCGTTGCGCCGGTGGCATTGGCGATCGCTGGAATGGTGATACGGCTCATGGCTTGAATCCTTTGACAATGGTTGGGAGTCACCACTCTAGGCCAGGACAATGAGCTTGTTCAGGTCGATAAATCTCAATACAGTGCTCAAAAGTATCAACAGAGAGCATCCATGCCGCCTCCATTAGATTGGCTCAGTCGCCTGCTGAGCATCATTACGGTCCAGGGTCAGCTGGAGATCCGATGCGCTTATGGCGCCCCCTGGCAAGTAGTCTATGAGGACTCCCGTCCCGGCGAGATGCCCTATCACGTCGTGCTTCGCGGAACGGCTGTGCTGGAGACACCTGGTAAAGGGATATCGCACCACCTGCGCGCGGGCGACATCGTTATGGTTGCGAACGGCTCCGGGCATGTGCTTCATGACGGTAGTGGTGTAACGCCGATGCCAGCCCACGTTCGTGACGGGCTCAACCTGACGTTCAGCGAGAACACCGGGACTGGCGAGCGTCTGGAAATGCTCTGTGGGCGCTTTGTCCTCGCGCCACCTCATGACCGGTTTATCCGCGACTACTTGCCTGCACACCTGATTGTCCAGACATCGACCCGTGACGATTCGACTCTTACAGAAACGTCAGCTCAGTTGAACGGTTTACTCGCGTTGATGCGCACGGAATCCAATGCAAACAGCTTGGGCGGCAATGCCATGCTCAATGCGCTCTCGGCGGCGCTCTTCACGCTGACGTTGCGCATGGCGAGCGAATCCGCCGAAGCGCCTGTTGGGTTGCTGGCGCTGGCGGGGCATCCGCGTCTGGCGCCTGCGCTGATGGCCATGTTCAATGAACCCGCGCGCCCCTGGACACTGCCTGAGTTGGCCACACTCTGTAACATGTCCCGCGCGACGCTGGTTCGCCACTTTCAGGAAAAGGTCGGACGCTCGGCCAATGACTTTTTAACCAGCGTCCGTATGGCACTGGCCGCCAATGAACTGAAAAAACCGAACCTCTCAACCGAAGTTGTGGCAGAAACAGTGGGCTATCAATCGGTCGCGGCGTTCCGGCGAGCCTTCTCCCAGCACATGGGCATGACTCCGGGAGATTGGCGCCGGTTAACACTTCAAAAATAAAAGTTAACCACCGGCACATGCCCTTCCAATGCTCATTTGAGACGAATGAGCATCAGTTTGAGCTGGAACGATCCTTATCAACTCAATGTTTCGGCATAAAGTAGCGCCGCCATTCCATGGCAACGCTCATCAAAAATATCCAGACATTTGAAGTAAACCAAGGAAGTGCACGCAATGAATTCGCTTTTTAAACAGCTCGCCGGTTCCAGCTTACTTAACAAAGACACTGACTATCATCTCGTCCGCACCTCCATGGTCATCATGTTCTTGTTCTTTGGTTATCAAAAGTGGTTCCAATACGAGGCTGACATACTGATTCCCTACATCAGCAACGGTCCATTGATTTCGTGGATGTACCCGGTCTTCGGAGTCCGCGGTGCAAGCTGGTTCCTGGGCGTGGCAGAGTGGTCATTCGGTCTATTGCTGTTTGCAGGCTTCTGGAACAAAAAACTCGGGGCACTCGGCGCGTTGGGCTCGGTCGCCACGTTCCTGGGCACAGTCACGATCATCCCGTTCATGCCCAATGGCTGGGCCGAATCCGCGGGCGGTTTTCCAGCCATGGTGGGTAACGTTCCGTTCCTCATGAAGGATGTCGTTCTGCTCGCTGTTTCTTTCTATTTATTGAAGGAAGACGTACAGCGAGTCGCCTGAACCGCGAGCAATGGTCGCTTCCAAAAGGGCCATCATTGATCCGCGGTTTGCATCCCGGCCCGGGTCGGCTTGCCCAGCGCACGGGAGAAAAACCGTCCGGCCTCGGAGACCATGTTGCGATGGATGTCCTCGCGGTCGACGCCGTCGGCATCGGTGCACAGCGCCGGCATGGCGGCGATCTGCTCTTCATTGCACGGCGCCATGAAGACGAAGTGCCCTGCCCCGGCCAGCAATTTGAAGTCTGGGGCAATCGGCAGTTTTCGCGCCAAGGCAGCCGCGTTTTTGTCGAATGCCACCAGTTTGTCGCCATCGCCGCTGTAGAGCAGCACCGGCACGTGCACGTCAGCCAGTGTGTGGCGACCGAACTTCAGGCTCAGCGGCGCCATCAGCAGCAACGCGTGCACGCGCGGGTCGGCCACGGGTTGCAAGTCATCACGGTCGACGATCAACTCGCCTTGGGTGTTGCAGGCATCACGGTCATCCGGACGTTCCTGGCAGTAGCGGCGCAGACGATCCAGGTCAGGCGTCGCGCCGGACAGGATCAGCGCCGTCTCGCCACCCGCCGAATAGCCGATCACGCCCACCTGATCGGCGTTGACAAAAGGCGCGAGCATCCGATCGCCCAGGGTCGCGGTGATGGCTTCGGAAATCTGGATGGGCCGGCCATAAAGGTTACTCAACGTACCGAGGCGGCTGTGGTCTTTGGAGTTGTCACCCGGATGAATCACCGCCACCACCACAAACCCTTTGCGCGCCAGCGAGGTGGCAAGATCGTGCAGCGCCAGCGGGGTTCCGGTGTTGCCGTGGGACAGCATCAGCATCGGGAAACGCCCCATCGCTACACGGGTGTCCTCGCCTGCTTCGACGTTGTAACCCTCGATTTTGCTGGTGTGTTCCCGGTCGCTGGAGGGATAGAACGCGATGGCGCGCATCGGCTGCAAATCCAGCGGGTCGAGAAAACTCATCTCGTGGAAGCCGACGCTCCAGTGAGGATGCGGCGCAGGCGCGGCGTGCACTGAATTCAGGCTGCTGAGCAGGCAAATCAGAAACGTTGCACAAAGACGCACCATGGGATGCCCCACCTTGTTACTGGACCGGAGTCGGTAACCCTCGACTGCATAACCCGGGCCACAATCTGTAATGACCAGAAACAAAAAACTCCGCATCTGGCACTTGCGTGATCAGAATACAGAGTTTTTTAGGTGGTGCCTGAGCTGTTTGAGCTCTTTACGCAAGTCTTACGCAGCGGCGAACAACTGCTCACTGATTTGCGTGTGAGCGTCGCTCATGGCTTTGGTGCGCACTTCGTCACCGTAGGCCAGGCCATGGGCGCGAACAAACTCAATGTCGGTAATGCCAATGAAGCCGAACAGCACCTTCAAATACTCTTCGTGGGCAACACCCGTGGCCTGACCGGCATGCAGACCGCCGGAAGTCGAGACGATCACCACTTTCTTGCCACCGCACAGGCCTTCTGGACCGGCTTCGGTGTAGCGGAAGGTCTGGCCGGCAACGGCAATGCGGTCGATCCAGGCCTTGAGTTGAGTCGGGATGGTGAAGTTGTACATCGGCGCTGCGATCACAACAGCATCGGCAGCGAGGAATTCGGCCAGGGTGGTGGCGCTCAGCTCGGCTTCGTGCTGCTGTGCGGCGTTGCGCAATTCAGCAGTGGTGCCGGCGGCAACCAGTGTGGTGGCGGAGAAATGGCTGATGGCATCGGCGGCCAGGTCGCGGTATGTCACGACGGCGGTTGGCTCGGCGGCTTGCCAGGCTGTGACGACTTCGCTGCTCAGCAGACGGGAAGCCGAGTTGTCACCAAGAATGCTCGAATCGATATGCAACAGTTTCATAAGGGATCTCCAGGTGAGGATCGCCACCGGGCGATCTGATGGGGAGGATCCTACAGATGAAACCAATAGCTGATTAGCCCGCAACAATGCGATAGTTCGTCCCACTGATAGAACAATCGGATCCCCCCCTCATGCAAGACCTCAACGACCTCTATTATTTCGCCAAGGTGGTCGAAGCCGGCGGCTTCGCAGCGGCCGGGCGTTTGCTGGGGATTCCCAAGTCCCGGCTGTCGCGACGCATTGCCGAGCTGGAAGAACGCCTCGGCGCACGCCTGCTGCAACGCACCACCCGCCAGCTCAAGTTGACAGCGGTGGGCGAACGCTACCTGCGG
Organism: Pseudomonas sp.; assembly: GCF_051660785.1. Taxonomy (GTDB): domain Bacteria; phylum Pseudomonadota; class Gammaproteobacteria; order Pseudomonadales; family Pseudomonadaceae; genus Aquipseudomonas. Next base: position 168,935 of record NZ_JBOFQE010000043.1, on the reverse strand, counting down.
CACTGCCAGGCAATGCTGCTGGAAGCCGAGATGGCCGATGAAGCCGTGGCCAGCATGTCCAGCGAACCCCGGGGGCGCTTGCGGGTGTCCTGCCCCGTGGGCCTGGCCCACGAAATGCTGCCAACGGTGATCAGCAAATTCCTGGAAAAATACCCTCAGGTTCAACTGGAAGTCATGCTGCTCAATCGCCGGGTCGATCTGGTCACTGAAGGTGTCGATGTCGCGCTGCGGGTCCGTGATTTGGGCGATGAGGATCCGCTGCTGGTGACCCGCCGCTTGCGCCAGGCACAGATGGCGATGGTCGCCAGTCCGGCGTTCCTGCACGAACGTGAGATCAACCACCCCGAAGACCTTAAAGCCTTGCCGGTGCTCGGCGCGCTGGAAGCCGACCGCATGGTGCACATTCGTATGCTCGATCAGCAGGGTAAAAGCTATGACTTGAGCCTGGAGGCACGACTGGGCATCGATGATTTCATCGTACGCAAGGCCTGCACCCTCGCCGGCCAAGGCTTTACGATGCTGCCGATGATGTATTGCGAACAGGAACTGGAAAATGGCTCGCTGGTGCAGTTGCTGCCCGACTGGTCATTGCCTGGCGGCTGGCTGCAAGCGGTCTACCCTCATCGGCGCGGGGTGATGCCGGCCGTGCGGGCCTGGATCGACCATCTGATCGAATCATTCAATGCCTGCGGGGACCGATTGATATGAAGGCTGGACGCATGAGCGAAGAGGACGTCGCGCAATTCTGCCTCGCCCTGCCGGGCGCGCGGGAAGACTATAAATGGGGAGGCGTTCGGGTGTTTTCGATCGCCGGGAACAAGATGTTCGCCTTGCAGAACCTGCGCGGCGACTCCCTGGCGTTCAAGGTCGACAAGGACCTGTTCCTCGGGCATTGCGACCGCCCGGGCATCCACCCGGCGCCGTATCTGGCGCGGGCCCAGTGGATCATCATGCAGACGCCCTACCCGCTGGGATCCGAAGAGCTGCAGCAATTGTTGAAGCGTTCCCACCAACTGGTGGTGAGCAAGCTGCCCAAGCGTACCCAGGTCAGCCTGCTGCTTTAAAACAGCGCAAACAGATGGGCGCCGAGGAACAACTGGTCGATCCAGAACACCTGGTGCATCAGCACGATGATCCAGAACACCAGCTGGAACGAAACCTTGCGGGTCTTGTGCCGAAACACTTGTTGGGCCAGCAAGGCCCCCGGCCAGCCACCCGCCAACTCGACGGCGTGCAAGATGTTCTCCGGAGTGCGCCAGCTGTCGGCGCGAGCCTTGCGCTTGTCGCTCCAGTACAGAAAGAACGCCAGCAGGCTGACGACGCCATAAGCCGCCAGCGGAATCAGCGAAACCCCGCGCAACCACAGCGACACCGAGCCAATCAGCGGCAGCGCGCACAGGATCGCCAATACCAGAAGCTTCAACCGTGGATGCTGGACCCGCTCTCCCCCGGACCGGCGTCCGGGGTTATTGCGCGCGCTGGCGTCACTCATGGCTGGACTGCGGTCCAGTCAACCCAGCCAAACTGCCAGGTAGCCAGGATCACCAGGCCGAATGCGATGCGATACCACGCGAATGCCGCGTAGCTGTGACTGCCGATGAACACCAGCAAGGCTCTGACGGCAATCATCGCGAAGATGAAGGCCGTGACGAAGCCGATCGCAAACACCGGAAAGTCAGACGGCACGAACAGATCGCGGTACTTGTAACCTGAGTACACCGCTGCCGCGACCATGGTCGGCATCGCCAGGAAGAACGAGAATTCCGTGGCCGTCTTGCGCGACAACCCGAACAGCAAGCCGCCAATGATGGTCGAGCCGGAACGCGAAGTCCCGGGAATCATGGCCAGGCATTGGGCAAAGCCGACTTTCAGGGCGTCTTTCCAGGTGATTTCATCGACGGTGTGGGCGTGCACTTCGTGCTGGCGCCGTTCAGCCCAGAGCATGATGATGCCGCCCACAACCAATGCCGTGGCCACGGTGATCGGGTTGAACAGGTAGTGGTGAATCAAATCGGAAAAAATCACCCCCAGCACCACGGCGGGCATGAAGGCAATCAGCAGGTTCGCGGTAAAGCGTCGAGCGCTCGGCTGTGACCGCAGGCCGGTGACCACATCGAATATCTTGCGGCGAAACTCCCACACCACGGCCAGGATCGCCCCCAGCTGGATAATGATGTTGAAAGCGATGGCCCGCTCGCCACCGAAGTTGAGCAAGTCCGCCACAATGATTTGGTGCCCGGTACTGGAAATGGGCAAAAACTCCGTCAGCCCTTCCACAACTCCTAGAATCAGCGCCTGAAAGGCGGTCCAAAGATCCATCAATCCCCCAAAGGCGATGCGCCAAGGCATGCCCCGTCAGTTTTTTTAAGTTTCACCGCGCCAAGCGTAGCTGAAGTCCCGCGCGCACAGGATCCAGACGAAACCGTAAAAATTCCGTGAAAAATCGACTTGGATTCAGGTTTTTCCGCGCGGGGCCGAAATCCTATCAGACAAGCCCCGATAACGCTGCCGCGGAATAGGACTTGGGTCGCATAGGCCCCGACCGGCAAAGCGTGGTTGGATGCTGGCAATCGTTTATTACAAGAAAAAGAAAATCGGAGTGACAGCGTTATGAACAGCTTGCGCAGTGTGTCGATCAGCCGACGCTTGTGGCTCATCTTGATCGTGTCGGTGGTGATGTTATTGACGTTGGGCGTGTTGATGCTCAAACAGATCCATGAAGACCTTTACCAGGCGAAGGCCCAAAAAACCCAGCACGTGGTGCAGACCGCCAGCGGCATTCTGACTTACTACCATGGCCTGGAAACCGCCGGCACGCTGACCCGCGATGCTGCGCAAAAGCAGGCACTGACGGCCGTGCGCGGGCTGCGTTATGACCAGAACGACTATTTTTGGATCAACGACCTGACGCCGGTGATGGTGATGCACCCGGCCAACCCTAAACTCGATGGCCAGAACCTCTCGGCGATCCGTGACCCGGACGGTTTTGCGCTGTTCAACGAGATGGTGGCCGTCGCCAAAGCCAAGGGCGCCGGCACGGTGAATTACCGCTGGCCTAAACCGGGCGCCAGCGCTCCGGTCGAAAAAACCTCCTACGTCAAATTGTTCGAGCCTTGGGGCTGGGTGATTGGTTCGGGCGTGTACATCGATGACATGCAGGCCGAGTTCTATGGCCAGGTCTGGAAGGCTTCTTTTGTTGGTCTGGTCATTGCGATGATCATGGCGTTACTGGTGATCATGATCGCGCGCAGCATCGTGCGTCCGCTGCAGGCCACTGTGAATGCCATGGCCAATATCGCCAGCGGTGAAAGCGACCTGACTCGCAGCCTCGACACCCATGGTCAGGATGAAGTGACCCAGCTGGCCCGGCACTTCAATGCCTTCACCGCCAAACTGCGTGGGGTGATCAGCGAGCTGCAAGTGTCCGCCAGCGCCTTGGGCCAATCGTCCAGCGAACTGGGCAACGACGCGGCCCAGGCCCAGCAACGCAGCCAGCAACAGTCCCAGCAAATGGAGCTGGTGGCGACCGCGATCAACGAAGTGACTTACGGTGTGCAGGACGTGGCCAAGAATGCCGAGCATGCAGCCAGCGAGATGCGCGATGCCGAATCCCAGGCGCAACAGGGGCAGGTCAACATTGATGGCAGCTTGCAACAGATCGACAAACTGTCCGGCACCATCGATCAAGCGGTTGGAGTGATTCGTACCCTGGCAGCTGAAAGCACCCAGATTGGCAGCGTGCTGGAGGTGATCCGCTCCATCGCCGAGCAAACCAACCTGCTGGCCCTTAACGCGGCTATCGAAGCGGCCCGGGCCGGTGAACAAGGTCGGGGTTTTGCGGTGGTCGCTGATGAAGTGCGGCTATTGGCGCAGCGTACGCAGAAGTCCACGGCGGAGATCCAGTCAATGATCGAACGCCTGCAAACCCATTCCGAAGCGGCGGTCAAGGTGATCGGTGACAGCAGCCGGGCCTCGCAACTGACCATCGAACAGGCCGGTCTGGCCGGCGCCAGCCTGAATGCGATCGGCCAGGCGTTGCGCAACCTCAACGGGCTGAACGCGTCGATTGCCAGTGCGACCCTGCAGCAAGCCCATGTGGTGGAAGACATCAATCAGAACGTCACCCAGGCCGCGGGGTTGTCCCACAGCACTGCCCTGGCGGCGGAGCAATCGAGTGTGGCCAGTGTTCGGCTCAAGGACTTGAGCGAACAGTTGAACGGCCTTCTCAAACAGTTCCGCGTGTAAAAGTAAACACAGAACCTTATGGCGAGGGAGCTTGCTCCCGCTGGGCCGCGAAGCGGCCCTGAAAGCGGTACCCCGTTTTTCAGGTAAACCGCGATAGCGCCTTTTCGACTGCTTCGCAGCCGGGCGGGAGCAAGCTCCCTCGCCACAATGGTGTTTCAAATTCCAGCCTCAGGTCGCCAATGGTGTTTCAAATTCCAGCCTCAGGTCGCACCTTGCCTTCCCTCTGGGTACAATCCAGCCCCTCTCTCGTCTTCCCCAAGGAACCCCCATGTCCGGGCTTGAACTGTTTGCCGCCACCCTCGGCGTGATTGCCGTCTGGTTGACGGTCAAACAGAACCCCTGGTGCTGGCCGATTGGCCTGGTCATGGTGATGCTTTATAGCTGGATCTTTTTTGAAGTGAAGCTGTATTCGGACATGCTCCTGCAAGTGATCTACGCCGCACTGCAGCTTTACGGCTGGTGGCAATGGACCCGTGCGGGAGAAAAGAATACCGGCCGACAGGTCAGCAGGCTTGAGGGGAAATCGATAGTCGCGGGACTTGCGGCCGGCGCCATCGGCAGTCTGCTGCTGGGTGCCGCCATGGCGCACTGGACCGATGCCGCCCAGCCATGGCTCGACGCTGCACTGACCGGGTTCAGCCTGGTCGCGCAACTATGGATGGCACAAAAACGCGTGCAATGCTGGCCGCTGTGGATCGCCGTCGATGTGGTTTTTGTCGGGCTGTTCATCTACAAAGGCATGTACCTGACTGCCACCCTCTATGCCCTGTTCTTGTTGCTCGCCATACAAGGCTGGCGTGAATGGCGTGACGATCCGGCGTTGCGCGCATGAAAGTTCTGGTGCTTACAGGCCCGGAATCCAGCGGCAAAAGCTGGCTTTCGAATGAGATTCACGCCAACTTTGGCGGCATATTGGTCAATGAGTACGTTCGGCACTTTATCGACAGCGAAGCTCGAGAAACCCGCTACGATGACATCACATCCATAGCGAATGGCCAGCTGACTTGGGAGGATGAAGCACGCGCCAGACAACCGTCACTGTTGATTCTCGATACGCACCTTTTAAGCAATATCCTTTGGAGTCGCTATTTGTTCGGCGCTTGCCCGATGTGGATCGAGCAAGCATTGCTGGCACGGCACTACGACCTGCATTTGCTGCTGAGCCCGGAGACCGTGGCCTGGCATGACGACGGGCAGCGTTGCCAACCGCAACTGGTAGAACGCCAGGCGTTTTTCCAGGCCAGTCGCCAATGGCTTGACCTGCACCACCAGCCTTATCAGGTGCTGCAAGGTGACTGGATACATCGCAAGGACGCAGCCTTCGAGGCAGTGACTCGCTTGCTCACCGCCTGACAGGGGTATTGCGCTCCTGTCACAACTGTCCATTCCTGAAACACCCGACTTTGCGCAAAGCCGCGAGCTAAAGCGGCGCGAGCACGCCAGCAAGAAAATGTTAAGCCACTGATACAACCTGCCTTAAGCGCCCATAACGAGCACTGCTGCCCGCATGGACGGCGCTTTTGCGTGGCTCTGTCTCGGCGGTGTTACACAATTTTTTTGACTACCCCGACAAATAAAGCCAACCCACTGGTTTCAAAAGAAAAACAAATTCCGGCACACCTTCTGCTCTCTACCTCGCAACGCTGATAAGGGCCAGCGTTCCAACTACAGAAGGAATTGCCGCCGTGGGGAAATTTGATCGAAGTATTTATAGCCTCCTGCTGATCGGATGCGCACTGGCCTCAAGTGTTTGCCTGCCCGTACAGGCTGACAACGGCATCATTACTATCAAACGTGACGTCCAGACGCGCAACGCAACGATTGCGCCGCTAGCCCCCGACCCGAACCCCACCACCGTCAGTGCCAACCCGTCCCGACAAATCCTCCAGCAAACGAACGAGTTGAGCGATGGCGACTTTGCCAATGTCGCCAGTGGTGCAGGCATCAACCGCCTGGTCACTCAAAACACCAACAACCTGGGCGGCAATATCAGCAACCAGACCCAACTGTCCAACCTCCCCGCCGGACGCTCGGGAAACTCGGGCAACGGTATTGCCAACATGGTCAATTCAAACATCCAGCAAGGCCTGGGTGCTCTGAAAATCATAACGGGAGACCGTTAAGATGAATCGTACGCTGCTGATGATCGCCATGTTTTGCAGTGCATCGACCTTTGCCCAATCTCCCGTCATCAATAACGCCGACATCGACGGTTCGGGCTCGCAATACCAAGGCAACCTCGCGGTCAACCAGGCGGCCGGCGACCTGCAGCAACAGGCTAACGCCCGGGCTTTCGCCAATGGCCATGGCGCCAGCGCGACCACCGAGATTCGCCAACGGTTGCGTACCATTGTCGACCCCAGGATGGATGCCCGCTCCAGCATTCAAGGCGACTCCTTCAGCCATGGCAATGGTGTGCTGGGCGTCAACCAGAGCGCGGGCGCCAGCACCCAGCAGGCCAATGCGCTGCGAATCAGCACCAGTACACAGCCGCAAAGTATCGACGACAGCGTCCTCAGGCAACAGAACGTGACGCTGCTCAACAACTCCGATCCGACTGACTCTGCACCAGGCTATCGCCAGGTTACTACCAGTGACCAGGCATTCACCGGTAGCCGTGGGGTGATCCAGTTGAATCAGAGCGCCGGGGTGGGAAACCGCATGGCCAACACCCTCAGCGTACGGGTCGTGGATTGACCCAAAAAGGTAGGAAACAACACTTAACCTAAAATAAGTACGGAGAATCACCATGAAACCTTCGATGGCACTAAAGCCTCTGGTTTTCGCAATTGCTGCGGTCATGGCTGTTGCTGTACAAGCTGGGCAAAACGATCGGCGTGGCAACCATCACAACGGTGGTAACAACACCCCTCCTCCAAAAATGGTCCCTATCAGTGCGACTGCCAATGCTAACGACAGACAGAGCAGCACTAACAACCGCATCTGGAATGAAGGGGTAGAAAACTCGGCCGAGATGAGCAGTTCGGCCGCAGGCGCAAGCGGCAACGTCGGCGTCAACGTGGCGGCAGGTAACGGCAACCAGCAAGATAACGCCGCCGCCATCGCCAACGCAGCCTCCGACAACGCCGCGATCGATAACAGCTTCGTGTTCGGCACTGCCACTGCCACCGCCGACGTGAGGCAAACCAGCAACCGAAACGTCGTCAATAACTTCGGCGTAACCAACTCTGCCGTGATGAGTGGATCCGCCGACGGCAGCAGCGGTAATGTGGGTGTCAACATTGCTGGCGGCGATCTGAACCAGCAGAAAAACACCATGGCAATTGCCAACACCAATGCTCCGCTGGGTAGCGCAAGAGCCACCGCCTCCGCCAATCAAGACGGTCCTGGCCTGATTGTGAACAACACCGCCGACCGGACCTATCGCGTCGATACCATTACGGTTACCAAAACCGCTAGCGGTAGTGCCTCTCGCGAGAAGTCCTTCGAGGCCAGCGGCAGTCAAAGCGCTTCTTCGAGCTGGGCTAAAGCCGGTTCCAGAAGCTCTGATGCCAGCGGTTCTTTGAGCATTGATGTAAGCGGCTCCAACAGCAGCAGTGCAAGCGGTTCCAACAGCAGCAGTGCTAGCGGTTCCAACAGCGTTGCTGCAAGCGGTTCCAACAGCAGCAGTGCAAGCGGTTCCAATAGCAGCAGTGCAAGCGGTTCATCGAGTGCTTCTTTGGATGCTTCCTTGGGCGCTACCCTGGACGCTACGGCGGCGTCTTCCAGCTCCACTACCGTCAACAACGGTTTTGGCGATCGCACCCGCAGCAGAGAGTCCGACGCATCGCTTAACGCTTCGCTTGACGCAACGCTGAACGTGTCGGTAGACAAATCGTTCGACAAATCGCGCGAATCCTCGTTCGACAGAACTCGCGATTCCTCGTTCGACAAGTCTTACGACTCCTCGTACGAAAAATCCCGTGAATCCGCGTACGACAAATCGCGCGAATCGGAGTTCGCGAAAGCGTTCGATGCTTCGTTCGAAAAATCGTCCTCGTCCTCGTACGATAAATCGGGCAGCAAGTCGTCCGAATCTGAGTACGCAAAAGCGAAAAGCTGGAGTGAAAGCAGCTCGTATGATTTGAGTAACACCTACTCTTATCAAGTGCTGACTCCAACTGGCTGGGCCAACCCTGTGACCAACACTGCAACCCTGAGCGGTTCGGTGAATGGCGGCAGTGGCAACCTGGGCGTCAACGTGGCGGCTGGTGTAGGCAACCAACAAAGCAACTCGTTGGCCATCTCCAACCAATCGTTCTAAATGCTGTCTCTGGAGGCCCCCTCACGGGGGCCTTTTTCAACACCACCAGAGGGCGTCCCACCATGCGCATCATCGTCCTGGTAATTTTGCTTTGCGTGGCCAGTGTGATCGAGGCTGCACAAATGCCGCTGTCCATCCTGCCGGGCGGTGCCGTGGTGTATAAGCCGATCCAGAGCGTGCGCGAGCGTAAATTTGCCGACCTGGTGCAACAAAAAACCGACTTCAGTTGCGGCGCAGCTGCGCTGGCGACCATCTTGCGCCAAGCCTATTGGCTGGACGTGAATGAAGAACAGATCATCGAAGGCATGCTGGCTCACTCCGATCAAGACCTTGTCCGCGTCCAGGGCTTCTCCATGCTCGACATGAAGCGTTACGTGGAAAGTATCGGCATGCGGGCCCGTGGCTATCGGGTAGCGCCGGAAACGTTGAGCGAGATCAGAATTCCGGTCGTGGTACTGATGGATATCCGCGGCTACAAACATTTTGTGGTCATGCAAAGAGTCCATCAAGGCTGGGTCTATATCGGCGATCCGGTACTCGGACATAAACGTTACAAAGTCGACGACTTCATTAAAGGCTGGAACGGCATCATCTTTGCCGTCATCGGCCAGGGCTACGACAAAAACAACGTACTGCTCGAGCCGCCCATGCCCCTGACCGCCAGGAACCGCATCAACGCCTTCAGCCCGGTACAAGACGCAGAGTTGATGGATTTCGGATTCATCCAAAGCGACTTCTTCTAATAACAAAAGGAGCACGACGCTCCGGGAGCATCCCATGAAGACTCCAATCTGGCTGGCCATGCTTTGCCTGGCCGCCAGCCTGCCGACCGAGGCACAGACGTTCAAACCCATCGAACTGAAAGAACAGGAATTGGCGACCCTGCGAGGCCGGTATGTCATGCCCGGACGGATCATCAGTTTCGGCATTGCCATGACCAGCACCTGGCAAAATGCCAACGGTGAAGTGATCGGCGCAACCTCTACGATGCAAATTCAACAATCGACCATCAAGCCACAGTTCTATGTGTCGATGATCGACGAAAAAGGTAACGGTTCGACGCGCGCGCAAGGCACGGGCTCGGGCACCGTCACTGGCGGCAGCGGCCTCAACACCACCGAAGGTGTCACTCAGGTCGTGCGGGCTGCCGGCGACAATAATGCGGCCTACAACAACGTCGATATCAACGTCACAAAAGCCGACCAGGCACCAGTCACCCAGCAGCAGGGCCAGGCACTGGCCGCCGGCACGACATTGGTCGGCAACAATGGCGCGGGCTCAATGAGCGTTTCCTCGACCGGTACGGGTGTGCAATTCAACATCGTGGCCAACAACAACCAGGGCAATACCATGCAACGCCTGGCCCAGGGTGGACTGATGCAGAACACGACTTTGCTCGGCAGTAGCAACCAGGTCCGCAACCTCACGACCTTCAATGTCGTGCTGCGTGACAACGTGCCGTCAGCTGGATCGGTGAGCGGCAATCTGGACCAGCTCAAAGGTCTTCGCACTCTCGGTTTCTGATCTACGCTCAGTCTCATCAGATGTAGTCAGAAGGGACGGCTAACCCATGCAACGATCTTTAACGTTCAGAGCTTTGGTATGTTTGAGTAGCCTGGCCCCGGCCTCAATGCTATACGCAGCACCGGACCCCCAGGTCGAAATCCTAAAACAAGAACTCATGGAGCTGAAACAGCGTTACGAAGCACAACAGAACGCGTTGATGGTACTCGAACAACGCGTTCGCCAGGTCGAAGAAGCACCGGCAACACCAGCTCCCAAACGCCTTACTAAATCCCCGGCCGAAACGACCAGGAACGGCCAGGCAGTGGCCGCCGGGGCACCGGGAACCACGGGCAGTTCCTATGGCCAATCGCTCAAGGACGATTCGGAACCTGCGCAAAGCGTGTCCAACCTGTATGACGAAGCCAGCGGCTTCTTCGGTGGCGGCAAGTTCAGCGTCGAAACCGGCCTGACCTACACGCACTACGATACCCGGGCGCTAACGCTCAACGGCTTCCTGGCACTGGACGCGATTTTTCTCGGCAACATCAACCTCGACCGCATCAAGGCCGACAACTGGACCCTGGACCTGACCGCCCGCTACAACGTGGCACAACGTTGGCAGTTCGACATTAACGTCCCCGTGGTCTACCGCGAATCCACGTATTCCTCCGGTGGCGCTGGTGGCGCAGGCCCGGTAACGTCGGACGCAACTGTGACCCGCGACCCGACCATCGGCGATGTAAACGTCGGTATTGCTTACAAGTTTCTGGATGAGTCGGCCAACCTGCCCGACGCGGTCGCTACACTGCGCGTCAAGGCCCCGACCGGCAAGGACCCTTACGGCATCAAACTGGTCAGTGACCCGAACAACGATAACCTCTCCGTCCCCGAGGACTTGCCGACCGGCAACGGTGTCTGGGCGATCACTCCGGGCATTTCGCTGGTCAAGACCTTCGACCCTGCCGTGCTGTTCGGCAGCCTGTCTTACACCTACAACGTGCAGGACTCTTTCAGCGACATCAGCCCTCAGGTCGACTCGAAGGTGAAAGGGGACGTGAAGCTGGGCGATTCCTGGCAGATCGGTGCCGGCATTGCATTCGCCTTGAACGAGAAGATGAGTATGTCGTTCTCGTTCACCGATCAGTTCGCTCGCAAGAGCAAGATCAGGCCGGACGGTGGTGATTGGCAGTCGATTTCCAACAGCGACTACAACTCGGCCAACTTCAACATCGGCATGACCCTGGCCGCCAGCGACAACCTGACGATCGTTCCCAACCTGGCCATCGGCCTGACCGACGACTCGCCAGACTTTTCCTTCAGCCTGAAATTCCCTTACTACTTCTGATACACAACAACAAAGCCCCGCCGGGACTTCAATCCCGGCGGGGCTTTGTGTGTGTGTGTGTAGAAGATAAAGAGCTCGCAGCCTCGTTTAACTCGACAGCTGCTACATTGGAATGCATTCATCCTGTAGCAGCTGTCGAGTGAAACGAGGCTGCGAGCTTCTGATCTTGCGTCTAACGGATCTGATGCTTGTGCAACAAACGGTAGAAGGTAGGCCTGGAGATCCCCAACACCTTGGCGGCGATACTCAAATTGTCGCTGTGGCGGTTAAGCACATCGCACAGTGCCTGGCGTTCAGCGCGGGTCTTGTAGTCTTCCAGGGTGCCCATCGGCGCGGCAATGGTCTGTTGGCTCATCAGCCCCAGGTCTCGCGCTTCGATCTGACGGCCCTCGGCCAGTACCAATCCGCGACGTACCCGGTTGGCCAGCTCGCGAACATTGCCCGGCCAGTCATGCTTGCCCATGGCAATCAAGGCATCTTCGCTGAAGCTGCGGGGGCGGCGGCCGGTTTCATGGCTGTAGAAGTGAGAAAAGTGATTCGCCAGCATCGATAAGTCGCCATGGCGCTCGCGCAGTGGCGCGGTGACGACTTGCAGTACGTTGAGGCGGTAGTACAAATCCTCACGAAAGCGTTTCTTCTCGATCGCCGCCTCAAGGTCAACGTGAGTCGCCGCCAATACCCGCACATCCACCGGAATCTGCTGGCTGCCGCCGACATGCTCGATGTGTTTTTCCTGCAGGAAGCGCAGCAGATTGGCTTGCAACTCCAGTGGCAGGTCACCGATCTCATCAAGAAACAGTGTCCCGCCATTCGCCGCTTCAATACGACCGACCTTGCGTTGGTGCGCACCGGTGAAGGCGCCTTTCTCGTGGCCAAACAGCTCGGACTGGATCAGGTGTTCGGGAATGGCCCCGCAATTGATTGCCACGAAAGGCTTGCTGTGACGCTGGGATTGTCGATGAAGCGTGCGGGCGACCAGTTCTTTACCGGTACCGCTTTCGCCACGAATCAATACCGGAGACTCGGTGGGCGCCAGCTTGCTGAGTAATTTACGCAGTTCGCGAATCGGTTTGCTGTCGCCCAGCAGTTCGTGCTCAGGCTGATCGATATGAACCGTGCCCTGCCCCCGCAGGCGTGCCATGCCGAACGCCCGGCCCAGCGTGACTTGCACCCGGGAGACGTCAAACGGCAAGGTATGAAAGTCAAAAAACCATTCACAAACAAAGTCGCCGACATTTTGCAGGCGCAGGACTTCCTGGTTGAGCACGGCAATCCACTCAGTGCCGCTGCGGCTGATCAGTTCTTTGACGGCATCCGGGCGTTCCAGATGAAAGGGTTGTAATCGCAGCAGGCCTACGTCGCACGTTCGGTCGGCGGCGTTCTCCAGGGAACAGCTGTCAACATCCCAACCCACAGAGCGTAGACCCGGCAATAGACGATGGCAGTCGTCACAGGGGTCAACCACCAACAGACGTCGTAACGCAGGCGTTTCGATCATGACTGTTCCTTGACGCCAAACTTTAGGAAATATTATTAAAAAACAGTCGTTTGGCGGATCTGGCTGTAACATTAGCAAGAATTTGACGCGGCCTTGTACCGTTTGACTATAGGGACCGCGTTTTATTAGTTATAAGAACGACTTTGTTAGTTACCTAACGAGTTCAACCTTTCATTAAGCTTTCAAACACTGCCCCTTCATTGAGTATATGAAAGAAAGTTGAAAATTCTTTTGATTGTGTGTGACCTGACCCCCGGTTGCGGGCATCAGTACAAGTAACCAGCCGAACGGTAAGCCCAACCGACGGCCTGTCACTTGATTGGGCATAATAGAGAGAAGATCCCATGACCGCCCCGCTCCGTATCAACGAAGCTCTTTTGATTGCCAACCGCGCATTCCAACCTTTTCAATGCGTGGCCTGGGCCCCACAAGACGGCAATGGCGAACTCAGCCTGACCATTATCGACCGCACCAATACCCACATCGGCCGTACGCAAATCCCTTGCAGTACGTATTCCGACCCGGCGCAACTTGAACACCTTCTGGAAGAAGCTCGCGCTGAACTGAGCGAGGAAGGTTACACGCTGCAATCGTGGTCCATGCCGCACTAAGGCGCCTTGGCGGATTACTTACGGGTAATCCGCCCCCTCGCCTTTCATTGTGTCGACTATTTTCGGTAGTCACTGCCCTTGCATTCCAACTTGCCTGCCACGAATTAATTGGCAGGCTTGCCAGTGGTTCGAAAAGACACTGTTCTGGCACACAGCGACCCTCCACCTGTAAGTTGTGACAGTTGTGCAATTGTCCATTCAGGGATTGAATGTTTTGCACACGCAGTTGCCCCCCGGTATCCGGATTTCGGTCAGCTCGCAAGGAGATGCGCGCATGCCAGATCAGACTGCTTTTGCCCGCCCTGCAGCGCAACACACGGCAGGCCACCTCGATAAAAACTTCGCCTCCAGTGGCAAAACCCAAGTGTATTTTGCCGGCAGCACATCGAGCATCGCCAACAGCGTGGCGATCGACTCGGACGGTCGTGTGCTGGTGGCGGCGAAAGTCGGCACGCGCGATGGCCATTGCTTTGGCCTGGCGCGCTTGCTTGAAGACGGTTCGGCGGACCTGGCATTCGGCGCTCGGGGCAGCGTCATCGGTCAATTCCAGCGCGGTTATGAGGCCATGGCGGGTAAAGTCCTTGTCCTGGCCGACGGAAACATTCTGGTCGCCGGCCTGCATTATGAAAACGCTCACCAGACGTTACCGGCCCTGGCGCTGTTCGACTCGCAAGGTCACCCGGTCAGGGATTTTGGCGACAATGGAAGTTGCGTCATTCGCCTGCCGGGCAATCTGTCCCTGGGCATGCGCGACGCCTGGCTCCCTCCCGGTGTGCCGGGGGCAGAAGCCTGCGATGTCCAGGTTCAGTCTGACGGCCGCATACTGCTGCTGGCCAACCACCATTTTGAACTGGCCGATCACGTTGGCCTGCTGATTCGCCTCACCCGTCATGGCGCGCTGGACACCTCTTTCAATGGTCGCGGCTTTGTCATGGTCAGGCATTTGCTGATGAATTCCTGGCTCAGCTGCCTGATGGTGCAGCGGGACGGTCGAATCATGGTCGGCGGCTCGATCAATTTCCCTGAAGAAGGCTTGCTGGCGCGCTACCTCCCCGACGGCAGCCTGGATGATCACTTCGCCGTGGATGGTTTCATGACCTTCAGTGTTGAGGGACGCAGCGCTCAGGTCAGCCAGATCCTCCAGCAGGAAAATGGAGATTTGCAGTGCTTTGGCAGCAGTCGCGATCCGATGCAATGCCTGGCGCTGAAACTGCACAGCAACGGTCGCCCGGACGTTCATTGCAACGGTGGCAAGCCCCACTTGCTGAAAATCGGTCGTAGCGGCTGCCAATGGACCGCCGCCCAGCTTCAGCCTGACGGCCGGGTGCTGACGGTAGGCGCCACGATTGGCGGGGTCGAAGCCGACTTCCTGCTGGCCCGGTATTTACCTGGCGGACAGCTGGATCCCGGCTTCGCCGAGGGCACCTGCTGGGTTCGCACCCGGTTGGGTCGCAGCCTCGACACGGCCACATCGGTGGCCGTTCAGGCGGACGGGGGCATCGTCGCAGGCGGTTATTCGCTGGATGGCAACTACCGGGCGGTTGTGGTGCGCTATCTCGGGCAAGCCAACAAATTTTCCCGCGCTTGATCTTCCCTTCGGCTTACGGCAAGTTGCGCGCTTCTTAATACAAGGAGTAGCCAATGTCCGGCTCAATGGCCCACGCCTTCGCGCACAATTTTCTCGGCCAATCACCTCGCTGGTACAAGGCGAGTATCGTCGGTTTCCTGATCCTCAATGCCCTGGTGTTGTGGACGGTCGGTCCGGTCGCGGCCGGTTGGCTACTGGTGCTGGAGTTCATTTTCACCCTGGCCATGGCGCTCAAGTGTTATCCGCTGATGCCCGGCGGATTGCTGCTGGTTGAAGCGCTGCTGCTGAAAATGACCACGCCTCAGGCGCTCTATGACGAACTGGTGCACAACTTCCCGGTGATCCTGCTGCTGATGTTCATGGTGGCGGGCATCTACTTCATGAAAGACCTGCTGTTGTTTCTGTTCTCGCGCCTGTTGCTGGGGGTTCGTTCCAAGGCCCTGCTGGCCTTGATGTTCTGCTTTCTCTCGGCGTTCCTGTCGGCGTTCCTCGATGCCTTGACGGTGACGGCCGTGATCATCAGTGCAACCGTGGGGTTTTACTCGGTCTATCACCGCGTCGCCTCGGGCAACGATCCGCGCCAGGACAGCGCCTTCAGCGATGATCAGCTCCTGCCCAAACTGCATCATGACGACTTGGATCAATTTCGTGCATTCCTGCGCAGCCTGCTGATGCACGGCGCCGTGGGCACGGCATTGGGCGGTGTTTGCACGCTGGTCGGCGAGCCGCAGAACCTGTTGATCGGCCATGAAATGGGCTGGCACTTCTCCGAATTCTTTCTGAAAGTCGCGCCCGTTTCATTGCCGGTATTGGTCGCAGGCCTGGTGACCTGCGTCTTGCTGGAGAAACTGCGCTGGTTCGGTTACGGCACGCTTTTGCCGGACAACGTGCGCGCGGTCCTGGCCAACTACGCCGCCGAAGACAACGCCGAACGCACCTCGCGCCAGCGCGCAGCCCTGATCGTTCAAGGGCTGGCGGCGCTGATTCTGATTGGCTGCCTGGGGTTTCACGTGGCCGAAGTGGGCCTGATCGGCTTGATGGTGATCGTGTTGATCACCGCCTTCACTGGCATCACCGACGAGCACCGCCTCGGCAACGCGTTCAAGGACGCCATGCCGTTCACGGCACTGCTGGTGGTGTTCTTCGCAGTGGTCGCAGTGATCCACGATCAGCAGTTGTTCACGCCGCTGATCCAGTGGGTGCTGACGCTGCCGGCCGATCAGCAACCCGGCATGTTGTACATAGCCAACGGTCTGCTGTCGGCGATCAGCGATAACGTGTTTGTCGCGACCATTTACATCACCGAAGTGAAACAGGCGTTCATCTCCGGCCACATGAGCCGTGAGCATTTTGAAACGCTGGCGATTGCGATCAATACCGGCACCAACCTGCCGAGCGTGGCGACGCCTAACGGCCAGGCGGCGTTTCTGTTCTTGCTGACGTCGGCGATTGCGCCGCTGATACGGTTGTCGTATGGACGGATGGTGTGGATGGCGTTGCCGTATACGGTGGTGATGGGCGTGTTGGGTTGGTACGCCGTCAGTTACTGGCTGTAAACACCGAACAAATGTGGGAGCGAGCCTGCTCCCACATTAGATTTAGGTGAACTGGCGAGGGAGGATGTATTGCTCGATCGCCTGGGCCGCACCGTCTTCGGTATTGGCGCCTGTCACCACATCGGCCTGGCGCTTCACTGCCTCTTCCGCCTGCCCCATGGCAATCGACAGCCCGGCGCGATGGAACATCGCCGGGTCATTGCCGCCATCGCCCATCGCCGCTGTCTGTTCCAGCGGCACACCGAGAAACTCGGCCAGTGTCGCCAGTGCCGCGCCCTTGTTGGCCTGCATCGCCGTCACGTCCAGGTACACCGGTTGCGAGCGCGAGACCTGTGCCTGGCCTTGCACTTTCGGCAACAGCTGCGCTTCCAGCTCGATCAACAGTTGCGTGTTGTGGCTGGTGGCGACGATCTTGTCGATGCGCGTCAGAAACGGCTCGAAGCTCTCGACCACCACCGGCGGATAGCCGAGGCCGTGCTGTTCGCGCGGGACCATCGGCCCGTTCGGGTCTTTCAGCAACCAGTCGCCGCCACTGAACACCCAGACTTCAACGTCCGGCTGATCGGCAAACAGTGCCAACGCGGTCAGCGCCGCCGTGGCTGGCAGATAGTGGGCGACCAGCAAGCTGCCGTCCGGATTGACGATCGTGCCGCCATTGAACGCCGCCGTCGGCAGGTCGACGCCGAGGGCTTCGATCTGCTGCAGCATGGCTTTCGGTGGACGCCCGGTGGCCAGGCTGAACAGCACGCCGGCCTCGCGCAAGGAACGGACTGCCTCGATCGTGCGCTGGCTTAGGCTGTGATCGGGCAGCAGCAACGTGCCGTCCATGTCACTGAGCAGAAAACGGATGGGCTGTTGCCGGACGTCACTCATCCGAGGCCGTGCCAGACGCGACCGTCGCGAGCCAGCAGTTCATCAGCCGCCTCGGGGCCGTTCTCGCCGGCCGGATAGCGCTGCACGCTCGCGTCCTGCTGCCAGGCATCGAGGAATGGCTGCACGGCGCGCCAGCCGTTTTCGATGTTGTCGGCACGCTGGAACAGCGTCTGATCGCCGGTGAGGCAATCGTAGATCAGTGTTTCGTAGCCGGTAGACGGCTGCATTTCAAAGAAATCCTTGTAGGCAAATCCGAGCTCAATGTTAGCCATTTTCAGCGCCGGCCCGGGCCGTTTGGCCAGCAGGTCGAACCACATGCCTTCGTTGGGTTGAATCTGAATTCGCAGGTAGGTCGGTTGCAGCTCATCGACCTCGGTATCGCGGAACTGCGCGTACGGCGCAGGCTTGAAGCAGATGACGATCTCGGTGTCACGCACGCTCATGCGCTTGCCGGTGCGCAGGTAGAACGGCACGCCGACCCAGCGCCAGTTGTCGATCATGACTTTCAGCGCAACGTAGGTTTCAGTGTTGCTGTCGGGCGCTACGTTGCCTTCCTCGCGATAACCGGCCAAGGCTTTGCCATCGAGTTCGCCGGCCGCGTATTGGCCACGCACCGAGTTGGCCCGCGCTTCTTCCGTGGACCACGGACGAATCGCGCCGACAACCTTGGCTTTCTCGCCACGAACCGCATCGGCGCCAAACGCTGCCGGCGGTTCCATCGCCACCATCGCCAGCAACTGGAACAGGTGGTTGGGCACCATGTCCCGCAGGGCGCCGGTGTGTTCATAAAAACTGCCACGGGTTTCCACGCCGACGGTTTCGGCGGCGGTGATCTGTACGTGGTCGATGTAATGGTTGTTCCAGAATGCTTCGAACAGGCTGTTGGAGAACCGGCTGATCAGAATGTTCTGCACGGTTTCCTTGCCCAGGTAGTGATCGATCCGGTAGATCTGGTTTTCCGACATTACCTTGAGCAAGCACGCGTTCAAGGCTTCAGCCGTGTGCAGATCGGAACCGAACGGTTTTTCGATCACCACCCTTCTGAACGCTTCAGGCGACTCTTGCAGCAAGCCGGCGGAGCCGAGACGGCGCACCACTTCACTGAAGAAACGCGGCGCGGTGGCCAGGTAGAACACCGCGTTGCCCGTGCCGCTGGCGGCGATTTTTGCCGCCAGCGCTTGATAAGTGCTGTCGTCCAGGAAGTCGCCCTGAACGTAGCTGATGCCTTTGGCCAGTTTGGCCCACAGCGCCGGATCAAGGGCTTCATCGCCCTTGCCGACTTTGGTGGCCGCTTCGGTCCGAATGAAATCTTCGAGCTTCTGCGCAAAGGCTTCATCAGTGATGGCGTTGTGGTCAACGCCGATGATCCGCAGTCCATCGCCAAGCAGACCGTCGCGACTCAGGTTGTACAGCGCCGGCATCAGCAAGCGCTTGACCAGGTCACCATGGGCACCGAACAAAAACAGCGTGGTCGGTGGTGCGGGTTCTGCCTTGGATTTATTGCGGATCAGACGAGTCATTTTTTCGAAGTCTCCACATGGCCGCCGAAGCCGAAGCGCTGGGCCGAGAGAATCTTGTCGCCAAAAGTGCCTTGGCCGCGTGAACGGTAGCGGGAGAACAACGAGTTCGACAGCACCGGGACGGGCACCGATTGCTCCATGGCGGCTTCGATGGTCCAGCGGCCTTCACCGCTGTCGGCCACGGAGCCGGAGTAACCGTCGAGTTTCGGATCGCTGGCCAACGCGTCGGCGGTCAGGTCGAGCAACCAGGACGACACCACGCTGCCGCGGCGCCAGACTTCAGCGATGTCGGCCACGTTCAGGTCGAAGCGCTGGTCTTCCGGCAGGTTGGTGCTGGCCTTGGTCTTGAGGATGTCGAAGCCTTCGGCGAAGGCCTGCATCATCCCGTACTCGATGCCGTTGTGGATCATCTTCACGAAATGGCCAGAGCCTGCGGGACCGGCGTGGATGTAACCACGCTCGGCGCGATCGTCTTCCGACTTGCGGTCCTTGGTGCGAGGGATGTCGCCCATGCCTGGTGCCAGGCTGTCGAACAGCGGATCAAGGCGTTTCACCACCTCGGCTTCGCCGCCGATCATCATGCAGTAACCGCGCTCCAGGCCCCAGACGCCGCCGGAGGTGCCGACGTCGATGTAGTGCAGGCCTTTCTCCGAGAGGGTTTTCGCCCGGCGGATGTCGTCCTTATAGAAGGTGTTGCCACCGTCGATGATGGTATCGCCGGCTTCGAGCAAGGTGCTCAGGGTGTCGATGGTGTCTTCGGTCGGCGCGCCGGCCGGCAGCATGACCCACACCGCACGTGGCTTGGCCAGGCCTGAAACCAGCGCCGGCAGGTCGATGACGCCCTTGGCGCCTTCTGCGGCCAGGGTGTCGACAAAAGCGGTATTGCGGTCGTAAACAACGGTGGTATGCCCGTTGAGCATCAAGCGACGCGCAATATTACCGCCCATGCGGCCCAGTCCAATAATCCCGAGTTGCATGTGCTGATGCTCCCTACTACAAATAATGTGTGTCAAAGGTTATAGCCCAACGCGACTAATGTGGGTTAGTCCAGAGCGTTGGCGTGAAGTTTCCGGGCATTGTGCCCGATCCTGACTGATAACGTCAGAAATCGAACTGAAGACACACCGACCATGAAAAATAAAAAAGTTCCCTTCAGGGGCAAAAGAAATCAAAATTGGCGCCGATAGTAAATAAGCACCGATGTCGGGGCGGATTTACAGTTGAGACAGCCATTTGCGAGGTGAGCAATGGGCACAGTACAAGCAGCACGGCCAGCACAAACCCTTTACGTCACGATCCGTCGTGATGAATTGCGCCAGTTGAAAGAAGAGCGCGACCTGTTGAAACAGGAGCTCGCGCAGCTGCGCTTACTCACACAAAGCTCTTCGGCTCAGCCCTTGCCCGTCACTCAGCGCGCTCCTCACGCCTGATCCCCTCGCTTGATTCGGAGACAGCGCTCTGCTGTTTCCGATACCGCTTCCCTGCCTTGCCGTTTACGGCAACTCACAAAGTTTTCACATCCGACTGTTGATACTCCGGCTCATTATGGCCGCTCGGTATCCGCGCGGTTTCCGTTCGTCGGCTACATGGAAGGCTCCCGACGGGTCGACGTGATTACCTGGCGGGAGCGCTGAATGACTGGTTTCAAACGCAGCACTACGACTGCGAAAGGTTTCGATTGGGCAGGATTTCTCTGGTTGTTCCTGTTCTTCTGGTATTTTTCCGGCATTACCCAACTGCTGATTCAACTGACGGGCACCTCGGGTTTCACCGGGTTCCGCCAGGCTTTTGTGATGAGCGCCATCTGGCTCGCGCCGATGTTGCTGTTCCCAAGACAGACACGGGTGTTGGCTGCGCTGATCGGCCTGGTGCTGTGGGCCTGTTCGATGGCCAGCCTGGGTTACTTCTTCATCTATCAGCAGGAATTCTCCCAGAGCGTCATCTTCATCATGTTCGAATCGAACATCTCTGAAGCTGGCGAGTACATGACCCAGTATTTTGCCTGGTGGATGGTGGCGGCGTTCCTCGCCCACACGCTGTTCGCGTATTTCCTGTGGACTCGCTTGCGCCCGGTGTACATGCCCCGCGGTCGCGCGCTGGTGGCCGCGACCGCGATTCTGGTGGCCGTGGTCGGTTACCCGCTGATCAAGCAAACCGCACGCACCGGCAGCCTGGCTGGTGGCTTCGAGAAATTCGAAACCCGTATCGAGCCGGCCGTGCCCTGGCAAATGGCGGTGGCGTATCACCGCTACCTCGACACCCTGGCCGGCATGCAGGACATGCTCGACAGCGCCAGCAAGATTGCGCCGCTGAAAAACCTCAAGGACACCATGGCAAACCAGCCAGCGACCCTGGTGCTGGTGATCGGCGAGTCCACCAACCGCCAACGCATGAGTCTCTACGGCTACCCGCGTGAAACCACGCCGGAACTGGACAAGCTCAAGGATCAGATGGCGGTCTTCGACAACGTCATCACCCCGCGCCCGTACACCATCGAGGCGCTGCAGCAGGTGCTGACCTTCGCCGACGAAGAGAACCCGGACCTATACCTGTCCACACCGTCGCTGGTCAGCATGATGAAACAGGCGGGTTACAAGACCTTCTGGATCACCAACCAGCAAACCATGACCAAACGCAACACCATGCTCACGACGTTCTCCGAACAGGCCGACGAGCAGGTGTACCTGAACAACAACCGCAACCAGAACGCCGCGCAGTACGATGGCGACGTGATCGCCCCGTTCAACAAGGCCCTGGCGGACGCCGCGCCGCGCAAGCTGATCGTGGTGCACTTGCTCGGTACTCACATGAGCTATCAGTACCGTTATCCGCCGACCTTCAACAAGTTCACCGATCGCAAGGGTGTGCCGGACGGCGTGCGTGACGATCAGGTGCCGACGTACAACAGCTATGACAACGCAGTGCTGTACAACGATTTCGTGGTGTCGAGCCTGATCAAGGACTACGCCAAGTCCGATCCGAACGGCTTCCTGATGTACCTCTCCGACCACGGCGAAGACGTCTTCGATTCTCCGGGCCACAACACGCTGGGGCGTAATGAGGCCAAGCCGACGGCGCCGATGTACACCATTCCGTTCATGGCCTGGGCTTCGCCGAAATGGCGTGAAACCCACGACTGGAGTTTTGCCGGTGACCTGGGGCGGCCTTACAGCAGTTCGCACCTGATCCACACCTGGGCGGATCTGGCCGGGCTGAGTTTCGATGAACTGGACCGCAGCAAAAGCGTGGTCAGTGACAGCTTCAAGCCGCGTCCGTTGATGATCGGCAATCCTTACGAGCGGCAGTCGCGTCCGTTGATAGACTTCAGCCTGATGAAGCCCAAGGCCAAGCCTGGGGATCCGGAAGTCGCGCATAACTAAAGATCTTAAGGACTGATTCCGATCTTTTCGTATGGCGAGAAACCTGTGGGAGCGAGCCTGCTCGCGATGAGCCCCTATCAGTCAACATAAGTGTTGAATGTCAGACCGCTATCGCGAGCGGGCTCGCTCCCACATGGGATTGCGCCAGCCCTTTTTTCCTGCGCGTCAACGCCTTCCGAAACACCTTAAAATAACAATAATTCTCGTTTAGACCTAAATCCCCTCTCCCCCCTTCGTCTTTGAACAAACGGAATTTTTCCATCGAAGACAAGGAGTCGGCTGCGATGTTCGCGCCTATCACCCGTTCCATGACCTTTACCCTGGGCCTGTGCAGTGCCGCTCTGAGCCCCGATCTATTGGCCGAAACCGCCCCGGATCAAGCACCCAGTCGCACCCTCGAACTGGGTGCCACCAATGTGACCGCCCAGGGCCTGGGCACTACCACCGAAAACACCGAGTCCTACACCACCGGCGCCATGAGCACCGCGACGCGGCTGAACCTGTCGATCAAGGAAACGCCGCAATCGGTGTCCGTGGTCACGCGCCAGCAAATGGACGATTTCAAACTCGGCACGCTCTCCGAAGCCATGAGCCAGACCACCGGCGTGGTGGTTCAGCACAACGACTCGGACCGCGTCAGCTATTCGTCCCGTGGTTACTCGATCAACAATTTCCAGATCGACGGGATGCTCAACACCTTCAGCTACATGAAGTCCGATTCCGACACCATCATCTACGACCGCATCGAAGTGGTCCGCGGCGCGACCGGCCTGACCACAGGCGCCGGCGACCCTTCGGCGACGATCAACATGGTGCGCAAACGCCCGACTGCGCAATGGGAAGCCCAGACTGGTGTCAGCGGCGGCAGCTATGACGATTACTACAGCTACGTCGACGTTGGCGGACCGCTGGCCTTCGACGGTCGCCTGCGCGGTCGCGGTGTGCTGGCCTACCGCGACAGCGGCTCCTACCGTGACAAGTACCAGCAGCAAAGGGAAGTCGGCTACGGCATTCTCGAAGCCGACCTGACCGATGACACCGTGCTGGCCGTGGGTTACGACTACCAGGACAAACAGGTGCAAGGCACTTCCTGGGGCACCGTGCCGTACTGGAACGCAGATGGCAGCAAAGCCAACCTCGGACGTTCCACCAACATGGCCACACCTTGGAGTTCCTGGCCGCTGAAGGACAAGACCGCGTTCACCACGCTGGATCAGCAACTAGGTGCCGGCTGGCACCTCAAGGCAGCCTACACCCACCGCGAGAGCGACACCGACGGCAAGATTTACTACGGCGGTGGCGGTTTCCCCGAGGCGGATCGCAGCGGCATGTTCGCCAACGTCAGCCACATGATCGGCACGCAAAAAATGAAGGCCTATGACTTCAACGTCTCCGGCCCTTATTCGCTGTTCGGTCGTGAGCACGAAATGATGATCGGCTATGGCGAAGCCGAACGCAGCGAAGACAACCCTTACACGGTAGACAGCCCACGGTCGGCGGATTACGAGAAAGTCCCCGACTGGAAGTACATGGGCGGCATTCCCAAATTCCCCGACACCGTCACCGGCCTGAAAGGCTCCGACGAAAGCACCCGGCAAAAGGCCGGTTATCTGGCCACGCGCCTGACGTTGACCGACGATCTGCACGCGGTGCTCGGCAGTCGCTACGGCACTTGGGAGATTTCGAAAAACACTTACAAATACGACAGCAACCTGCAACTGACCGGGGTCGAAAACACCCGCCAACAGCACAACGACATGTGGACGCCGTACGCCGGGCTGCTCTACGACATCACGCCTGAATACACCGCATACATCAGCTACACCGACATTTTCAAACCGCAGGACGACCGCGACAGCCATCACAAGTACCTGGAACCGGTGGTCGGCAGCAACTATGAACTGGGGCTCAAGGGCAGCCTGCTGGAGGAACGACTTAACCTCGCCACTGCGCTGTTCTGGAGCAAGCAGGACAACGTCGCCGAACTCGATGATTCGGTGCCACCGGACCCGGTCACCGGTGAGGAATTCTTCAAGTCGGGGGGCAAGGGCAACAAGGTTCAAGGCTTTGAAGCCGAGGTTTCCGGCGAGGTCATGGCAGGCTGGAACATGACGGCCGGCTACACCTACACCCACTCGGCCAATGGCGAGAAGCAGCGCAACAACACCAACCAGCCATTGAACATGTTCCGCTTCTCCACGGCTTATCGCCTGCCCGGCGATTGGCAGGCGCTGACCGTGGGCGGTGCGGTGAACTGGCAGAGCGACGTCTACCGCGCCGCCAGACGCCCGGTCGGACGTGGTGCCGATGGCGAGATCATCACCGCCAGTACCAACATCCGCCAGCAGGCTTACACCGTGGTCAAGCTGATGTCGCGTTACGAATTCGACAAGCACCTGTCGGCTTCGCTGAACGTCGACAACCTGTTCGACAAAAAGTATTACGACAACGTCGGCTTCTACAACGGCGTCTATTGGGGCGACCCGCGCACGGTCACCTTGAGCCTGGACTGGAAGCTCTGACGCGGTTAATTCCCAATTCACGGAATCGGCGGATAATGTCCCGGCAACATTGCTTCATGGATGGAAGGCACCCGATATCCGTAGTGGGAGGCAAACCATGAAACGTACTGCGTTGATCCTCGCCAGTCTGATGATGTTCGGTTCGACCGCGGCCTTTGCCGAAGGCGGCGCCGAGCGCATGCGGTATTACTTCGAAACCCTGCATCTCAAACAACAGCAGGCAAACGGCATCGAAATCAGGTCTATAGAACTGAGGGTTCCGAACGATCAAACCGCACAGGTGACCGAAACCTATCGGCCGAAATAAACGATGGTAAACGGGCGTCCGGATGGACGCCCTTTTTTGTGCCCGCTCGAAAGGTTTCAAGCACTCAGCAGCACCCCAAAAATCCCGCCCAACAGCACCAGCAACCACGGCGGGCATCGCCAGAACAGCAGCGCCATCAATCCCAGCGCCGCCAACAGCACATCCAGCGGGCTGAGGATCGAGGTGGTCCACAACGGCTGATACAACGCGGCCAGCAACAACCCGACCACCCCGGCATTCACCCCGGCCAGCGCCGCTTGCACCCGGCCATTGCCACGCAAGCGCTGCCAGAACGGCAGCACGCCGATCACCAGCAGCAGCGACGGCAGGAATACTGCCACGACACACACCAGCGCACCGCTCCAGCCGCTGATGGAGGCGCCGAGAAACGCTGCGAAGGTGAACAGCGGGCCCGGCATCGCTTGTGCGGCGGCGTAACCGGCGAGAAATACGTCATTGTTCAGCAGTCCTGTGCCCACCACCTGACTTTGCAGCAGCGGCAACACGACGTGACCGCCACCGAACACCAGCGCCCCGGTGCGGTAGAAGCCGTCGAACAAGCTGAGCAGCGAGTCCGGCGAGCGGTGCGCGATCAGCGGTAAACCCAGCAACAAGACCAAGAACAGAGCCATCGCCAGCCAGCCTGCCAGGCGCCTGACCGGAATAGACAGGCCGTCCCGTTGCACGGCATTTGTGTTGTGCAGCAACGCCAGGCCGAACACCGCCGCCACGGCCATAACCGCCATCTGCCCGACTGACGTTGGCCAGAGCAACACCCCGACAGTCGCCATCAGCATGATGCCTACACGCACCGGACCTCGACATAACGTGCGGGCCATTCCCCACACGGCGTGGGCCACCACGGCGACGGCGACGATTTTCAGCCCGTGAATCAGACCCGCTGGCAGAGCCCAGCCACTTTGGGTGATACCGAACGCCAACAACGTGAGGATCAGCGCCGAAGGCAAGGTGAAACCGGCCCAAGCCGCCAACGCCCCCGAATAGCCGCCACGGGACAAGCCCAATGCCATGCCCACCTGACTGCTCGCCGGGCCCGGCAGAAACTGGCACAGGGCAATCAATTCGGCGTAAGCGGCTTCACTCAGCCAGTGCCGACGCGCCACAAACTCGCTACGAAAATAGCCCAGATGCGCGACAGGTCCGCCAAACGAGGTCAGCCCCAGACGCAGGAAGATCAGGAAAATCGCCCACGGCTTGTCTGCCTCGGGTGCCCTGCCCTGCGCGTCATCGAGGCTGTCCATGGGTGTTAAAGATCCTTGATCCAGAACAGCATTCGGCCATGGGCGGGATCGAACATGCCGGGCGCAAATCCGAATTTGCCATAAGACGCCTGCGCGACGGCATTGCCTTCGAGAACTTCCAGGGTGATCTTGCAGCAGCCGCGTTGACGGGCGATGTCTTCAACCTTTTGCAGCATCTTCTGGCTCAGCCCCAGACCGCGAAACCGCGGCACCACCGACACATCGTGCACGTTGACCAGCGGCCGACAGGCAAACGTCGAGAAGCCTTCGAAGCAATTGACCAGACCGGCAGGCTCGCCGCGGACAAACGCCAGTACGCTGAACGCATGGGGACGCTTGGCCAGTTCCCCCGGCAGTTGCTGCAGAATGTCTTCGGGCAACGGTTGACCGCCACCCATCGGGTCCTGGGCGTAGGCGTTGAGCACCACACCGATGGCCTCGGCATGCAGCGGATTGGTGTAGCTGGCCTGCAGTACCAGAATTTCTGCGGATTCCATTTCCATTGTCACATCCCTTCAAATTGTCCCGGCGCGTCTCTCGCGCCGGGAGGTCGACGGACATTATCGCGAGGCGCAGTTGTCGACAACCCGAACCTGCCTCAAACGCCCCAAATCAGCGTTTCGGTCCAGCCCAGTTCGGCAAAATCCCCGGCCCGCAGGCGCGATTCACCGGCACAGAAAAATTCGTCCAGCTGCGGCGGTTTGACCGAGGTGCCGCTGAGCATCGCGTGGACCTGGCCGCGATGATGAATCTGGTGTTCGAACAGGTGGGACAGCAGACGCAAACGGCTGTCATGTTGCGGTGTGTCCCGGGCGATGGTCACTATTCGCCCGAGGTCGGCGTCGCGCAATTGTTCGCAGTAGGCAATCAGGCGACGGTCGACGTGCGCTTGTTCACGCTGCAGATTGGCGCCCACCGCAAACGGTTCGTCCACGGTGAAGAACACCAGGCAATCAGGATGCGGGTCGTCACCGCGCAACTCCCGCTCCAGTGCATCCACGTAAAACCAGTCGCAGGTCAGAATGTGGTTGAGCGTGGCCATGAGGCTGGGGAAGAAGCTGACGCGCGGCGCCGCCAGTTCGGTCGGACTCAACTGACTCCAGGCCTTGGCGAGTCGGTGATTGGCCCAGGCATTCTGGTAAGCCATGGTCAGCAAATGATGAGACAGGGGCTGATTCATGTTCGCGACTCCCGGTCATTAGGCTTCGGCGAAACGTTGCAGCTGCATTTCCTGTAAACGGCTTAACGTGCGTCGAAACGGAAACTCCAGATAACCTTCGGTGTACAACGCCGCCATCGGCACCTGCGCTTCGAGGTACAGCGGCACCTTGCGGTCGTAACACTCGTCCACCAGGGCGATGAAACGCCGGACACCGTCATCATGCACCGACAATTGCGGCAGCTCGCGATCACCGGCCACGACTCGCTCGGCGCCGTCTTCTGTGCCTCGGGCGATGCGACCTTCGCGTTTCTGCGCGCTGAGATTGGGCACGTCACTCAACAGAATAGCGCTGAAGGTGTCGCACAGCGCCATGAAGTCCATGGCGGCGAACGGTTGTTCGCACAGCTCGGCAAAACGGCACCAAAGCACGGTGGCACTGGCCTGCACCACGTTGACTGAACGGTAACCGACCGTGATCGGCGCGTCGGACAGCGACTGGCCGACGGTCAACGCCTTGAACACCTCACCGAGCGCGCTGGGCTGCCCGGGAGCCGTCACCCAGAACCGTTGCAGCGCGGTGCCGGGATGCAGGCGATGGTCTTCGCCGCCGTCCACAGCGATCACCTGCATGTGCTGTTTGATCGCCTCGATGGCAGGCACGAAACGGTCGCGGTTGAATCCATCGGCGTACAGCTGATCCGGTGGCTGATTGGAGGTGCAAACCACCACCACGCCCTGCTCGAACATCACCTGAAACAAACGCCCGAGAATGATTGCGTCACCAATGTCGTTGACGAACAGCTCATCGAAACACAACACCCGCACTTCCTGGCTCAACTCACGGGCCAGCGCCTTCAGCGGGTCGGCGGTGCCGGTCAGCTGGAACGAGCGCTGATGCACCCAACCCATGAAATGGTGAAAGTGCTGGCGCCGGGCCGGGACTTTCAGGGTTTGGTAGAACTGATCCATCAGCCAGGTCTTGCCGCGTCCGACCGGGCCCCAGAGGTAAACCCCCGTGATCGGCGTGCGCCCTTCATGCAAGGCCTCGTGGCATTTTTGCAGCGCCCACACGGCATGTTCCTGGGCTTCGTCCTGGACGAAGCCCTTCTGTTCGATGGCCTGTTGCCAAGCGCTTAGGGGAGAGTCGACATTCATGCGCGGGAGTATGCCACGCGTGTGGAGTTACAGAGAGATGTCTAGCCGGGCGATCTTGCCCTGTTCGTTGAGGCGAAACATGTAGCGCAGCTCCAAGGGGCTGCCGGGAAAGGTCCCGGAGATCAGGTTGTGCACCAGCACTTTGCCGGTACGCTGCTGAACGTCGAGCACTTCGACCCGGGGTTCATAGCGTTGCGCGGTGTCTTGCATCCATTGGGCGATGGCTTGCGTGCCGATCCGGTGCTGGCCTTCATCGAACACGTTGGCATCCTCAGCGAAAAAACTGCCGACCCGCGAGGTGTCGCGGGCATTGGCGGCAGCAATGTAGGCGGCGATGGCGGGCGCCAGTGAATTGGCTGGATTGGACATGGGTGCGGCTCCTTGTTGATTGATTCTGGAGCCATGCTAGAACAGGTCTGTGTCAGTTCTTGTCAGGAGTGAAACGCCCGGCTTCATCCAGTTGCATCTGCTTGCGCCATGTACGCAACAGATCGCTGCGCCGCCCCGGATAACGCTCGTCCTGTGCATGGGCGGCCGAAATCCGGTCCGTACGAAAGGTGCGGTAGGCACCGCGTAATTCACACCAGGCGACAATAATCCGCACTTCATTGAGAAAGCCCAGCGCCAGTGGCCAGATCAACCGCTGACTGGGCACTTGATGAGCGTCCGCATAATCGATGTTCAGTTTGGACTGATCACGGATAGCCTGGCGAAACACATTCAGGGGCACGGCATTTTGCGGATAACCATAGCCGCGCGGACCCGGCAGCACCGTCGGATTGCGCAATGCATCTTGTGCTTCAGGCGCCAACACCGCAGCAATCTTCGCCAGGGCGTCGGCCGCGGCTTTGCTCAATACCTCGTCGCCACGCTGATCGACATAGCGCAAACCGAGCACGATGGCTTCGGTTTCGTCGGCATTGAGCATCAAGGGCGGCAGGAACAGACCGCTGCGCAACACGTAGCCGACCCCTGCTTCGCCGAAAATCGGTGCACCCAGCGCCGTCAGCTCGGCGATGTCGCGGTACAGCGTGCGTTCGGAAATCTCCAGCTCGCCGGCCAGCATCGCAGCCGTGGCCGGACGACTTTTACCTCGCAGCACTTGCAGCAACGTGAGTAAACGAGTGGTACGCGACACGGTCTGTAGGCTCTTTCCTGAAAAGTCGCCGGAGCTTAGCAGAGGCTGCTGTCAGAAACTGGCAGTAGAAAATCGCCAGATAACGACATGTGTGGGGAGGTCTTTTGTGGCGAGGGGATTTATCCCCGTTCGGCTGCGAAGCAGTCGTAATTCCGATCACTCGGTTTGTCTGGAAGGACGCCGGGGCCGCTTCGCAGCCCAACGGGGATAAATCCCCTCGCCACAGTTTTTGGTCGACTGAAGGAGCATTGCGCCGGTGGTCAGCCTTTTTGCCCCGAATGAAAATGCGCCTTGACGGCTCATATTACTCGCATCATATTAAATACATGTTGCCAGTCATTTAAACTCATCCCGGCGTCGTTCTTCAGGAGTTACCTCATGCATTACAAAGTCTTCGGCCGTAAAACCGGCCTGCGGGTCTCTGAACTGGCGCTGGGCGCCGGCAACTTCGGCACCGGTTGGGGGCATGGCGCCGAGCGTGACGAAGCCAAGCGCATTTTCGATGGCTACCTGGAAGCCGGCGGCAACTTCATCGACACCGCCAACGGTTATCAGGGCGGCCAGTCGGAAGCCATGCTCAGCGAGTTCATCGCTGCGGAACGAGATCGCCTGGTCATTGCTACCAAATACACCTTGGGGACTACGCCAGCCGCGGGCATTTCCCACACCGGCAATAACCGCAAGAACATGGTTCGCGCCGTGGAAGAAAGCCTGAAACGGCTCAACACCGATCACATCGACCTGTTCTGGGCGCACATGAGCGACGGCGTCACGCCGATGGAAGAAATCCTGCGCGGCTTCGACGATCTGGTGCGTGCCGGCAAGATTCACTACGCCGGGCTATCCAACTTCCCGGCCTGGCGCATCGCACGTGCGGATTTGTTGGCCGAAGTGCGCGGTTACTCGCCCATTGCCGCGATTCAGGTCGAGTACAGCCTTGTCGAGCGCACGGCTGAACGTGAACAACTGCCGATGGCCGAGGCACTGGGCCTGGCCGCGACGTTATGGTCGCCGTTGGGTGGCGGCTTTCTTACCGGCAAGTACCGCAGCAATGAAGGTGACAACCGCGCCGCCAAACTCGGCATGCTGATTCATGCTGAAAAAAGTGCCCGGGAAACCGCCCTGCTCGATGCCTTGCTCGCGGTGGCGACTGAACTTGGAGCCACGCCGACCCACGTCGCCATTGCCTGGCTTCGGGAAAAGGCCAAGCGTTCGACGACGGCGCTGATTCCGATCCTGGGTTCGCGCACCCGTGAACAACTGGATGCGACGTTGGGCGCACTGAACGTGCAATTGAGTGCCGAGCAGTTGTCGCGGCTGGATGGGGTGAGTGAGGTGGCAAAAGGTGTGCCCCACGAGTCCATTGCCGGGTCGTTTGCACGGTTTACCGGAGCCGTAACCCTCGACCTGCCCATCATTCCAGTGGCCTGATACCAATCAAAATGTGGGAGCGAGCCTGCTCGCGATGGGGCCATAACATTCAACATTAATGCTGAATGTCAGACCGCTATCGCGAGCAGGCTCGCTCCCACATTTCGTACTGCGTTTTACCGGTCGACCTTATGTTTGGCCGCGAATAAACACAGCATCTCCATCGCCAACGTCGCCGCCGCCAGCGAAGTAATGTCCGCATGGTCGTAGGCCGGCGCCACTTCTACCACGTCCATTCCCACCAGATTGATCCCGCGCAATCCGCCCAGAATCTCCAGTGCCTGCACGGTGCTCAAACCGCCGCACACTGGCGTTCCGGTACCGGGGGCGAACGCCGGGTCGAGACAATCGATGTCGAACGTCAGGTACACCGGGTTATCCCCCACCCGCGCACGGATCGCCTCGACAATCGCCTCACACCCTTGCCGATGCACTTGCCGCGCATCCAGCACCTGAAAGCCCTGGTGATCATCGTTAGTGGTGCGCAAACCGATCTGTACCGAGCGCGACGGATCCACCAGACCTTCCTTGGCCGCGTGCCAGAACATCGTGCCGTGATCGACGCGCTTGCCCTCCTCGTCCGGCCAGGTGTCGCTGTGCGCATCGAAGTGAATCAACGACAGCGGACCATGTTTGCGCGCATGGGCCTTGAGCAGCGGATAACTGATGAAGTGGTCACCGCCGAACGTCAGCATCGCGCAACCGCCGTTCAGGATGTGCTCAGCGTGGGCCTCGATGCTTTCCGGCACTGAGTGCGGCGAGCCGTAATCGAAGTCGCAATCGCCGTAGTCAATGACTGCCAGATGATCGAACGGATCAAAGGTCCACGGCCAGTGGCGCTCCCAGGCAATCCCGGTCGATGCGGCACGAATGCCACGCGGTCCGAAGCGCGCACCGGGACGGTTGCTGGTGGCGGTGTCGAAAGGCACGCCGCTGACCACCACATCGACGCCGCGCAAATCACGGCTGTAGCGACGACGCATGAAACTGGTGATACCGGCGTAGGTACTTTCGGCGGCAGTTCCATAGAGGCTGTCGCGAGTCATGGCCTGATCGTTTTGCATAGGGACGTCCATGGTGATCTCCTTTTTATTTATTGGCGGCTACGGAAAGTGGTCCACAGGCGAGTGCGCGAGCGCATGTCCTTGAGGCTCATGCTGCGGTCGGCGTACAGCCGTTCGCGGGTGTCGGCCAGTGGGTAGATGTCCGGGTCGGTGCGCACGGCTTCGTCCACCAGCGGGGTCGCCGCCTGGTTGGCCGTGGCGAAGAACAGCGTGTTGGTCAGCGCGGCGACGGACTCGGGGCGCAGCATGAATTCGATGAATGCCCGTGCCGCTTCGGGGTGCGGCGCGTCCTTGGGAATCGCCAGATTGTCCTGCCACACCAGCGTGCCTTCCTTCGGAATCCGGTAGGCCACCTCAAACGGTTTGCCGGCCTTGCGCGCCTGGTCGGCGGCCATGCTGGCATCGCCGTTGTAGGTCAAGGCCAGGCACACGCTGCCATTGGCCAGATCGCTGATCTGCCGCCCGGTGGCGACGTACAGCACATTGGGCTGCAACTGATGCAACAACGCCTCGGCGGCTGTCAGATCGGCCTTGTCGGTGCTGTAGGGATCTTTACCGAGATAGTGCAACGCCAGTCCGATCACCTCTTGCGGCGAATCGAGAATCGCGATGCCGCA
The DNA here is from genome assembly GCF_051660785.1 of Pseudomonas sp. GTDB lineage: Bacteria > Pseudomonadota > Gammaproteobacteria > Pseudomonadales > Pseudomonadaceae > Aquipseudomonas. The sequence goes on along the minus strand of NZ_JBOFQE010000043.1, from coordinate 135,891 downwards.
GTCCTTCAGCTTGCTGGCGTATTGCGGCTTGAACAGCAGGTCTAGGCTGTTGAGCGGCACACCCGGCAAGCGCTGTTGAACTGCTTGGACGTTCATTCCCAAACCCAGCGTGCCCCAGGTATACGGCACGCCATAACGATTGCCGGGGTCGACGGCCGCAAGTTTTTCCAGCAGATCGGGATCGAGGTTGGCGTAACCCTTGAGCCCTTCGTGAGAAATCTCCTTCAGCGCACCAGCCGCCAGACCTCGGGCCAGCACGCTGGATGACGGCACCACCACGTCATAGCCGCTGCCGCCGGTGAGCAGTTTGGTTTCCAGCACCTCCGACGAATCGAACGTGTCGTAACGCACGTGAATGCCGGTTTCCTTTTCGAAACGCTGCAAGGTTTCCGGCGCCACGTAATCGGCCCAACTGTAGAGATTGAGGGTCTTTTCCTCAGCCTGGGCCGACGCGGCCATGGCGAGGAACAGCGCGGATAAACACAGCTTGAAGACGGGAGCCATGACGAACACCTGACCAGAGGAAGTGGTTGCAGCGTGCGCGCTCGGATACATTGGCGAAATATCAAGTTTGTTAACCTGACTTTATTGCGGAGTAATGTTTGATGCTCGGTCAACTACACGACCTCGACCTGCAACTGCTGCGCTTGTTTGTTCGCGTGGTGGAGTGTGGCGGTTTCAGTGCAGCGCAAGGCGAACTGGGTTTGAGCCAATCAAGCATCAGTCAGCAAATGGCCAAACTCGAAACCCGGCTTGGCTATCGCTTGTGCAGTCGCGGCAAGGGTGGATTCAGGATCACGCCCAAGGGCGAACAGTTGCTGAGCGCGACACGCGGGCTGTTTGAATCCATCGAAGCGTTCCGGCATCAATCCAATGGCGTGGCCGGTCGCTTGATCGGCGAAGTGCGACTGGGTTTGTCCGAAGCCCTCGATCAATCGGTGCTGCAAAAAGTCGCCGATGCGATCCGGCGGTTTCGTGAGCGGGACGAATCGGTGCGCATCGAGTTGATGAGCGCCATGCCCGGGGAAATGGAACGCCTGCTGCTGCAACAACGACTGGACCTGGCGATCGGCTACTTCTCCCAGGTGCAAAGCGCGTTTGACTACCGCGAACTGTTCAGCGAAACCCAACACCTGTATTGCGCCCCCGGGCATCCGCTGTTCACCGACGATGCGCCAGACGATCTGGCGTTGCAGGCGTGTGACCGGGTCGATCACCCCTATCGTTTTCTGCGTAGCGATGAGCCCTTTCAAGGCAAATTATGTTCGGCAAGGTCTGAGCAGGTCGAAGGCACCCTCGCCTTCATACTTTCCGGCAAACACGTCGGGTATTTGCCCAGCCACTTTGCCCGTGGCTGGGAAGACAAGGGTTTGCTGCGCGCCGTGCGGCGGGATGACCTGACTTTTGATGTGGCGTTTCACCTGGCGCGCCATCGCGCTCAAGTGCCGGGGGATGCGCAGAAAGCTTTTGAAGAGGATTTGCTCGCCGCGTTCGCCTGAGGCCAACGATTTTCCTGTGGTAGCGACCTGTGGCGAGGGGATTTAGCGAAACGTCGCACCGCCCCGTTGGGCTGCGAAGCGGCCCCCGCGTTCGTTCAGACAGACCGGTTTGTCCGGATTGACGACTGCTTCGCAGCCGAACGGGGCGGTGCGACGTTTCGCTAAATCCCCTCGCCACAGGTCGCTCCCAGAGGGTTGGTGCGAGTACGGAGGTCATCGCTCGCCACAAAATAGTCTTTCTGGCATCCTGCGCCTCCATTTTTTGACCTGGCCCCTGGCGCTTTCCTCGTGACCTCTTCCGAACACGCAAAACCCCAGTCCCGTTCCGACCTGATTTACGGTCTCAACGATCGCCCGCATCTCACGGCCACGGTCTTCGCCGCCCTGCAACATGTCCTGGCGAGTTTTGTCGGCATCATCACCCCGACCCTGATCATGGGCGGCGCCCTCGGCCTGCAAAGCGAAGTGCCGTACCTGATCAGCATGGCGTTGTTTGTTTCGGGCCTGGGCACCTTTGTTCAAGCAAGACGGTTCGGCCCGATCGGCTCCGGCCTGCTGTGCCTGCAAGGCACCAGTTTTTCGTTCATCAGCGTGATCCTGAGCGCCGGGTTCATGGTCAAGGCCCGGGGTGGCGGCACCGATGAAATTCTCTCGACAATCTTCGGCGTGTGCTTTTTCGCCGCGTTCATCGAAGTGGTATTGAGCCAGTTCATTGGCAAGCTGCGCATGCTGATTACACCCGTGGTGACCGGCACCATCATTACCCTGATGGGCCTGTCGCTGATCAAGGTCGCCATGACCGACATCGCCGGCGGCTTCGGTGCGGCGGATCTTGGCGCAGCCAGTCATCTGGCGCTGGCGGCGCTGGTGCTTGGCACGATCGTGGTGCTGAACCGGGTCGATGTGCCGTTCCTGCGCCTGGGTGCGATTGTCATTGGCCTGACCCTCGGCTATGTCGTCGCCTGGCTGATGGGCGATGTCAATTTCGCCAGCCTGCCCGACGTGCCGCTGATGAGCGTGCCGGTGCCGTTCAAGTACGGTTTCAATTTCGATTGGGTGGCGTTCGTGCCGGTGGCGGTGATTTTTCTGGTGTCACCGCTGGAAGCCGCCGGAGACCTCACCGCCAACTCGATGATTTCCCGGCAACCGGTCAAAGGCCCGATCTACATCCGCCGGATCAAGTCCGGCCTGCTCGCCGACGGCCTCAACTCGGCCATGGCGGCGGTGTTCAACAGCATGCCGATGGTGACCTTCGCGCAGAACAATGGCGTGATCCAGCTCACTGGGGTGGCCAGCCGTTACGTGGCGTTTTTCATCGCCGGTCTGTTGGTGCTGCTGGGGCTGTTCCCGATGATTGGCGCGGTGTTGCAATTGATGCCCAAACCGGTGCTCGGCGGCGCAGAACTGGTGATGTTCGGCACCGTGGCGGTGGCCGGGATCAAGATCCTCGCCGAAGCCGGTTTGCATCGGCGCAACATGCTGATCGTGGCGATTTCCATCGGCATGGGCCTTGGGGTTGCGGCGGTGCCGGAAGTGTTGCGCGAGCTGCCGAAGGCGCTGCACAACATCTTCGAATCGCCGATCACCGTCGGGGCGTTGTGCGCTATCGTGCTGAATATCTTCCTGCCCGAGGAGTTCATGGAGCTGGAAGAGGACGATTTCGACCCGGAAGCTTCGATTCTTCAGGTCATGGAAAACCCCGATGTTCCGGCCAAGGGTGAACCCGCGCGGACCGCGGCGGTCGCACAGTTGAACCGCTAGAAAGGCTCGAGGGCTGAGTTGCTGGCGGCTCAGCCCTTTTCTACTCGAGAGCCCGTTCATGCGCAGCGTCCACGCCGTCATCCTTTCCCTGCTGTTGCTCTCCCTGAGCGCCTGCGCCCTCTTCCCCCATCGCGACCCGTTGAACATCAACGTGGTCGGCATCGAGCCGCTGCAAAGCCAGGACATGGAAGTGCGCTTTGCCGTGAAGATTCGCGTGCAGAACCCCAACGAAACGTCGATCGACTACAACGGCGTGGCGCTGGACCTGGAGGTCAATGGCCAGCCGCTGGCTTCCGGTGTCAGCGATCAGTCGGGCTCGATTGCACGCTTTTCCGAAACCGTGTTGACGGTTCCGGTGAGCGTTTCGGCGTTCTCGGTGATACGCCAGACGCTGGGTCTGGGCCAGACGCAAACCTTGAACAACCTGCCTTACGTGCTGCGCGGCAAACTGGCCGGCGGTTTGTTTGGCACGATGCGCTTTGTGGACACTGGCAAACTGAGCTTGCCGGGGGCGACTGCCGGAACCTGGTAATAACGAAGGATCAGCAACGCTGAAGATCCCTTTGTGGGAGTGAGCCTGCTCCGGGCGGCGTTCCGACGATGACGGGTTATCACTCAGCATTGGAGTTGCCTGACACACCGCTATCGCCAGCAGGCTAGCTCCCACAGGAGGGGTTATGTGGTGAAGCGGACGCCGGGTCTGGCGCGTTCGTCGACGGTCAGCTCAAACACATCCGGGCGCGCGTAGTGGCCGACGACGTCGAAGTCGTAACGCGCGCGGATCAGGTCGTCGGTGTCGATTTCAGCGGTGAGCAACCCCGGCCCGTCGCGCAACGGCCCCGCCAGAATCTCGCCCATAGGCCCAACGATCACGCTGCCGCCTGCAATCAGCGGTCGATCCGCCGCCCAGTTGGCGATTTCCAAACCCAAGGCTTGCGGTGAATCCTGAACCTGACAAGCGCTAACGACGAAGCAGCGTCCTTCATGGGCGATGTGGCGCATGCTGACCTGCCACATTTCCCGCTCATCCACCGTCGGAGCGCACCAGACCTCAATCCCTTTGGCATACATCGCGGTGCGCAGCAGCGGCATCATGTTTTCCCAGCACACCACCGCGCCAATCCGCCCAACCTGGCTGTCGATCACCGGCAGCGTCGAGCCGTCGCCCTTGCCCCAGATCAATCGCTCAGTGCCGGTCGGCATCAGCTTGCGGTGTTTGGCAACCAGCCCGGCCTGCGGATCGAACAGCAATGCCGTGCAATGCAAGGTGCTGCCGGCGCGCTCGATGGCGCCGATCACCAGATTGGCGCCAGTGCGCGCCGACAATCCGGCCAGCGCTTCAGTCTCGGCACCGGGCACGTCGATGGCGTTGGCAAAATACCGCGCAAAGGCTTCACGACCTTCCGGCAACCGGTAGCCCAGCTGAGTGCCAAAGCCCTCGCCTTTGGGGTAGCCGCCCAGCAACGCTTCAGGCATGACCACCAGCGCGGCGCCAGATTCGATAATCGCGCTTTCCCAGGCAAGAATCTGTTCGAGGGTTTCAGCCTTGCCGCCGGGCAAGGCGCCGATCTGTAGGGCTGCAACGATGGACTTGGGCATGGCGGTCACTCCGAAACGCATTGAGATGTTGCTCATTCTCATGCGCCGCCGGATCATGAATAAAGCCCGATTCACTGCTGAATGATATGAGCCAAATGAATATCGCCACCGTTGATCTTAACTTGCTCAAAGTCTTCGAAGCGCTGCATGAAGAGTCCAGCGCCAGCCGCGCGGCACTGCGCCTGGGCGTGACGCAATCGGCCGTCAGCGCGGCGCTGCGACGGCTGCGCGAGCTGTATGGCGATCAGTTGTTCGTGCGCACCGGCCGTGGCCTGGCGCCAACGCTCCGGGCCAACCAGTTGAAACCAGTGGTGAGCGATGCGCTGAACAAATGCCGCCAGAGTCTGGCGATGGTCGATCCGGCGGCCAATCATTACGACGGGCGTTCAGTCATGGTGGGATTGTCGGATGATTTCGAGATCGCCTACGGGCGGCGGTTGATCGAGGCCATTGCGTGCAGCGCGCCGAAGTTGCGCCTGATCTTCCGGCAGACTCACAGCCAGATCGTCGCTCAGGCGTTGATGGAGCGCAGTCTTGATCTGGCGATCACCGCGGGCGGGTTCACCGAGCGGTTGCTCAGCCGTCAGGTACTGGGTGAAGGCGGTTATCTGTGCCTGGTGGATCCACTCAGCCTGGCGCCGGGGCAATCGGAAATCAGTCTTGAAGAGTTTGTTGCCCGCGAGCACATTCTGGTGTCGTCGGGTGGCTTTATCGGGATCACCGACGAGGGGCTGGCGGCGCTGGGGCTGAACCGGCGGGTGTGCGCGTCGACGACACACTTTGCGGCGTTGCCGCACTTGCTCAAGGGCAGTCAGGCGGTGGCGACCATTCCGGCCCACGCCGCTGAAAGTATTGCGGCGCTCTGCGGGCTGGCGCTGCTGCCCTGCCCTTTGGCCTTGCCGCGCTACCCGATCGAACTGGGCTGGCGCACCAGCGCGCAGCTCGATCCGGTGGTGTTGAAGGTGCGCGAGGCGATTGTCGCGAGTTTTGCCTGAGGGCTGGCCTTACTTGGCAGCCATCAAGCGATTCACTTCACTGCGCACCATGTTCGCGAATTCCGGGGGCGACATGGTGTCAAGTTCTGCACGAACCCATTCCGCCCACTTGCCTTTGCGCTTGGCGCGCTCGCCAAACAACCGCGCGGCCTCGCCCTTGGATTTGCCAAGGTTGCTTTGCCAGAGGTCGAACAGACGGGATTTCTCATCTTCAAGCGCGGCGCGCTCAGCCAGGGGTTTGTCGGCCAGATTGAAGCTCATGGGAAGTACCTGCTGCGTAAAATAGGCGACATCTTACACTGTAGGACGAAATGTCTGACTCCGGATTTTCAGGCGGCGGCCCGTCAATGCGCAAATCCGCTGCAACTTTTTCGGTCGCCGCAGACTCCATTGTTCACTGCCCACTTACCTGCAAGGAGTACCCAATGGCTCGGAAAACCGCCGCACAAGTTGCCGAAGACCAGATCAAGGATCAGGCATTCAGTGAACTTCAGACGCTGATCGAAGAATCAGAGAAGTTGCTCAAAAGCAGCGCTTCACTGGTCGGTGAGGAAGCAGAGACCCTTCGCGGGCAAATTGCTCAGAAATTGCAGCAGGCTCGGGACTCGGTCACCAGTGTTCGTGACCGGACAAAACCGGTGGTAGACGCGACCGAGACCTACATCGGTGGTCATCCATGGCAAACCGTGGCAATTTCCGCCGGTTTCGGCCTGGTGGTCGGGTTGCTGCTGGGCCGCCGTTAATCGGTTCCGCTTCAAGGGCAACACAGCAAAAGACCAGACAAACAGTTAGGACGTAACGCGGTCTATGTAGCAGCTGGCGAAGCCTGCTGCTACATGGTCCCCGCTAATGCTCGCCTTTTTCATGCCCGCGGTTTGTGCAGGTCTCAGAGCCCTGCCAGTTCTCGCAGGTTCGCCAGCGTCTGAGTATCCAGCTGAATGCCTTGCGCGTTCGACCTGGTTCGCTGGTGATGACGTCGATCACCCGGCAGGCGCTTGAGCCCCACACTGTGCATCTGACGGACCAGTTCCTGGCTGCGTTCGGCGAAATTCTGCCCGGCGGCCTTGCTGGGATCGATCACGATCAGCAGTTGCCCGGTCCAGGGCGTCTTGGCTCCCGGATGGTTCTTCCAATCGAACTCGAAGGAGAAATTGCCGCCGGTCAGCGCCGCCGCCAACAGTTCGACCATCATCGACAACGCTGACCCCTTGTGCCCCCCAAACGGCAGCAACGCGCCACCCTCCAGAATCGCTTTCGGGTCCTGGGTCGGCTGGCCCAGGCCGTCCACGCCCATTCCAGCCGGCAAGCGCTCACCTTTTTGGGCGGCAATCTGCACATCGCCATGGGCAATGGCGCTGGTGGCCAGGTCAAACACAATCGGTTCACCGTCAGCCCGAGGCGCAGCGAAGGCGATCGGGTTGGTGCCGAACAACGGCCGGTCGGCGCCGTGTGGCACTACGCACGTCATGCTGTTGACCACACTCAACGCCACCAGCCCTTCATAGGCAAACGGTTCGACATCCGGCCACAGTGCCGCGAAATGGTGGGAATTGCGGATCGCCAGCACCGCAATCCCGGCATTGCGGGCTTTTTCCACCAGCAGCGAACGAGCGGCCGCCAATGCGGGCTGGGCAAAACCATTGCCGGCATCGACCCGGACAAAACCCGAGGCAATGTCTTCGACGACCGGCACGGCCTTGCCGTTGACCCAGCCGCTCTTGAGAGTCGAGACGTATCCTGGAATACGAAACACACCATGGCTGTGCGCGCCATCGCGTTCGGCGCCCGCACAGTTCAGTGCGAGGGTCTTGGCGACATCGGCGGAGGTGCCATGGCGCAGGAAAATTTGCTCAAGCAATTGAACGAGCGCGTCGAAATCGATCGATGAGAGGGTCGAACTGACGGCCACTTCGGGCGTTGCGGTCATCTGAAGCTCCAGTTTTATTATTGAATACGGGCACCAGGGAAACGAGGTTGCAAGGCAACCAACAGCTAACGTCGATTAAGCGCTGTTTTACCGGCGTCCTGTCAAGTCTCGACCGCCTGTTCAGGGCAAGCAATATGTACCGCACCGAAGTCCGTCCATGACCCTACTGTTTTTCCTCAACCAACAGCCTGCGAGAGCGGCTGATTGCAACGAATGAGGAAAAACCATGACTGATCCCGTACAACCCTATTTTTTTGACGAGGCAGAACGTGCGTCCAATGCCAGACAACCCGGGGACCGCGAAAAAGCACTGGGTTTCACGCTTGATGATCTGAAGTGGCTGAAGAACGTTTATATAGCTACCCAAACTGCCCGTACCGTGCAAAAAGATTCCATGTTCGTCTATCAATTGATGCTCAGCGTGACGGGAGCGCCGGATATCCCCTTGGCCGGTGCTTTTGCGATGAGCCGGCCCGACGATGGAGAAGTCACGCTCTACACACCGTGGAAAGGTCTGATCAAGTTCGCGGACATGACCGACCTCGAGAATCAGCTCAAGGAATGGCTTGCGCAGACCATTGGAAAGCGTGAACTGCTGCGCTTTCTCGCCATTGAACAGCGCAGCATTTTAGCCGCCACTACGACACCCGGTATTTCTACCCAGGCAATCGACGGCGCGACATTCCAGGAACAACAAAGGATCCTCGATCACAATCAGGCACAGAACATCAAGGCAATGATCGGCGAGCTGATCAAAATGCCAACTTTGCAATCGATGCTGGACGACACCCTGAAGCATGCGTTGCACAAGCCGTTTCCCAAACTCGACCAGCGCCTGACCGAGCTCAAGAGCTTCGTCAGGACAGTGTCGGCATTTGACGGCAGCGACTATCAGCACACCCTTTCCACGCTGTCGCTGAGCGATGCGCTGCTGCACTTTTACCTGAACAATCACTGGCCCATCGGCGACTCCAGGATTTTTGCCAATCCCGAGCATGGTGTGAGCAGCGACGCCGATAACCAGGCATGGGAAAGCGCGATCAAAGAGATTGCGCAAAGCTTTACGCCTCACCTGAACAGCCTGCTCAAGACGTTCTGGAACACACCCATGAGCATCGGCCAGCCTCGATCGGAGTTCTTCACCGAGTGCATGCGCGACACCTTTCACACCAAACTTCTACTCCAGCGTCAGCAAGGCATCCTGACGACGCAGGAATACTTGCTGCTGATGAATGTCAGCGCTGAGCCGGCCACTAACAATCCTCTTCGCATCGAAAAACTGCGCGTGACCGCCCCCCTCAACCATTACGCAGAGCTGGCCTCGACGTTAATGATCGGAGGGGCCGACACCCTGGGTTTCCTGTACACCCAATCCAGGGGTATCGAGGCCACGAGCAATCTGCCCGCCGTCAAGAACATCGTCCTGCAAATGATGAAAAGTGAAGGTCATGAAGACACATTGCTCAACTTCATGTCGCTGGACGAGCGCGCCACCTTTCTTGCGTTGAAACCTGATGAGCGTCTGATAGAAGCCAGCCCGGTCATCGGTCCGGTATTTAAGCAGTTAATGACCGACATCCTTGGCAAGCAACGGCAAAATCTGAGCCATGCCTTGAGCCGCTACCGTGAAAGCGAAGGTACGCTGGACCCTCATGCCCTACTCGACAACGCGCTGGATGTCCGGGGGCTGATTGATGATCGGCTGCTGGCTGCAGAATCGGCAGGACGCTGGAGTACTCGAGTGGATCACCGCTTTAGTGCACAACCGGCGACCGTGCGCGCCGAGTCGGCCAAAGAAGAGCTGGCGCTGCTCGATTCTGTCGCGGAGGCGCTCGATCAACTCCTCGAAAAACATCCGGCTATTCCCGCAACCACCAGCACGCTCAATGAGGCGCTCAACCTCGTCAGTTCATCCGTGACGAGCTTGCAATCGAGTTTTACTCATACCCTGGAAACGGCACTGCGCAGCGAACTCAAGCTGCGCACCGTCACGCGCACCTTGAGTACAACGGAACAAGCGATCATCAAGACCGTGCTCGATACACCTACGCACTTGCTGCGAGCCTCTTTGAACGGATTTTTGCCGGGGGTATTTTCCCTGGCGTTGAACGCAGGTGCCGCTACCAACCTGGTGAAAGTGGCCAGCTGTTTTGTACTGACTGAACGCGGAGGACTGGACCCGGTGCATTCGGGCAAAGCGATTTTGTGGACACCCGCTTGCGGGTTCGAGGTCTTCAAGGCGTTGCAACCGTTGCTGACCGAGCTCGATCGACGCCTCAAGGATGTTGACCATCGCACAAGTCTCCTGGAGAACCTTGGTCGCAGCGACCGCTTGCCCGGCAAGGCTTACACCTTGGCGCCGCTGCAAAAGGAATATGGTCATTTTCTCGATTACCTGCAAAAGCCCTTCGTCCATCTGGACCAGGATTGTGTCAACGATGCGCTGGCAACGAAGCTCTCTCCGGCGCCGTTGGCCCGTCTTCTGAATCTGGTGGCGTTGCGTGTGCCGCTGACCGGATTACGCCACGCAGCGGATATTGCCCGGTCCCTGATGACCCAGCAAAAGCTTCCGGTATGGCTGGCCAAAGCGCCCGTTGAAGATCTGATTCTGCATGGCGAACTGCTTCAGCAATACCTCGATAACGTCAAAGACGATCAGGATTACCTGACTGGCATACGCTCATTGCGGCGCACGGCTCACCATGAGCTTGAAAAACAACTCAAGGCGGACAAGTACCCGGTCGATCCTGGCAAGGTCCAAATCCGGATCAAAGCGCGTCCGACGATTGCGGCCAGCAGCCAGCTCCTGACTGATTTTGCGTTGAATCATTTGAAGGATCTGGACCAGCTCCACTTGACACTGGCGTCGCTTGATTCCACCGCGATTCCCGACGGGATGGATGAACGCTACGTCAAAGACCTGGTACGAAATCTGAACCCTGGTGAACATCATCAGAAAATACTGAGCGACGCCCTTGCCGACACCCCGGCTAACGCAGATCGCAGGAAGCGGTTTTACACACAACTGCCCTGGCAATTGATGCACTATGCCCACACCGAAAAACTGCAGGAGCGCCTGAGCGACACGGGGTTTGATCTGGTCCGGCAAGTCATGGACATGCCTGACGCTATTGCCCGCGCGGCCGTCGACGGTGCCCACGCGCTTATTCGCCCGCTTGAGTTTCTGGGGATCACGGCCACACAGTCGATCAAAGTACCCGGTGTCTATCTGATCGGCTCCAGCGCCGACAACGCAGCGCCACAAGTGCTTATTGCGCCTCACAGTCCCCGACACGGGGTGAAGGAATACGAAAACGAAGCACAACTGTTGGCAGAACTGAAGACCCGCGGCCCTTTGCTCGACTGGGTACTCATGAATCTGCCGCAGCCAGACCGGACACAGCTGGAGTACCGGATGGCACCCAGCGGCAGTCGAACGCCACGAACCTCGTCGGCGACGCACGATAACCGCGCCACCGCGGTCACGCTGGCATCCAATCCGCTCAAGGGTCACCTGTTCGGGCATTTGTTCAATGACAATGCCGCGCTGTTGTCCCGATTGCTCGGTTGCCAGTCCGATGACAGAAAACAGGGTGAGTGGGCAACCATCAAACAGGTGCTCGGCGAAGATGTGCAGGCGGCCTATTCGTTTTGCATGGGCAAGCTCGCGTACCCCGTCACGGTGTGGCGCAGCTACCGCGACATCAAGCAGTCCGCCGAGGACCTTCAGACGCACAAATGGGGCGCGGCGCTAAGAGGGTTCATCAGCGGCATTGCCCAACTGGCCACGTTGCGCCAATCGTTGGGAGCTCCTGCCCAGCCGTCTGCGGCGACGGCCATGCCTGCGCCGCAAACACCCGGCAGCCGATTCAACTGGCATGACGTCGATGTCACCGCCCCAGAACGCACACGCTTGAAGCGTCATGAAAGCCTAGATGTCGATCTGGGCTCCTTGACCCACGATTCCGCACTTGGGCTTTACACCCATCCGACAACAAAAAAACACTACGGGCCGATTGAGGGAAAGGTGTATCCCGTCGCCAAACGTGGCACTCATTGGCGCATCGCCAGCACCCTCGCCCGTGGTCCCCGCGTGCATCAAAACGCGTCAAGGCAATGGATGGTGGACGGGGCGCGGCGGCCTCGATTCAGCCTCGCAAACCGTTTCGATACCGCGATCACAGTGTGGGAGAACATGAATGTCGACGCCCGAGGAATGCTACAAATCCGTCGACTGTTTCCACAAATGGCGCGTCAGATTGATCAAGCGCTGGACCTGGCGACGACCTACGTCTGGAACAGCTTTCGAAATCTGCAACTGCTGAAGGCCCCGGGCGACACGATAACGCCCGTGCATCAGCTGATCATGGACTTTATAGGCGTGCCAGAGGTGCTCCCCGCCCATGTCGACAAAATTGAAAAAGTCGTGGGTGACATTTTTGCAGCCGTGCTGGACCCTACCCTGAGAAAATACAGTTCCCATCGTTTTGTGGTCGGCAGGCTCATCGAGGATTCTGAGACTACCTTCGCATTCACTGTACCAACGGACATAAAGCGCAGAATTTACCTGGCAGAAAAGTTTTTCAAACCCGACTTCAATCATTACCGTGCACATCTTTCCGACAGGGCCTTCCCTATCGCACCCCACGCACGAGCCGCGACCCTTATTCATGAGCTTTCGCACCTTGCCTGCAAAACCGAGGACATTGCTTACCTCGACTCCAGTAGACCGTTTGCCGACCTGATTGAGGCGACCAACCCACTTGCCACCCTGCAAAAGCAAGCCTTGACCGAGGTTCAGGACACCGCACTTTCGCTCAAGACCCCCTATACCCGGTTGTTCATGCTCCGCGATTCTGATACCGGGGCGTGGGAAGATCTGGGAAGCACCTCTTCTGAAGACACCGACCAGATAAAGCGGCGCATCTTGACGATGACCGGAGCTGAAAACCTGAGCGGTGCCCGGCACACCTTCAAGAGAGATCCACTGATCAGGCTGGACGTGCAACTTGCAAACGCCGACAGCGTGACCTGGCTGATCACTCAGCTGGGGCGCCGACTGCATGTCAGCACGCCCTGATTGTCAAAAATAATTCTCAATTGATGGTTAATTGCCATGACGGCTGTTCTCGCCTGCTTGCCCACAAGGTTAGAATGCGGGAAATCAGGATGAGTCAATGACAGACAATTCTCTCTCGCAAGCCGAATATGACGCCATAACCGATGCCGCTGCGCACTGGTGCATGCGTCTGCACGCCGTCGACTGCACCGCTCAAGAGCGGGTTGCCTTCGAACGGTGGCGCGAAGCTCATCCGCTGCATGCGTTCGAGTACGAGGCCATGCTGGAGATCTGGGAAGTCGCGGGGGATTTGCCGCGTCCCGAAGCTGCTGCATCGGTTGCTCGCTTCAAACCTGCCACGCCCTGGCGCACGGTCGGTATCGCCGCTGCCGTTTGCGCCCTGGCGTTGCCGCTGGCGGCGTACAGCGGTTGGAACATGGGCTGGCTACCCAATTCGTATCAGCATTTTGAAGCGAGTGACACGGTCCGCCAGGTCACTTTGAGCGATGGCAGTCAGGTGGAACTGAACCTGGGCAGCGAGCTGACGTTCAGCAACTACAAGGATCAGCGCCGGGTCACGCTGGAAAAAGGCGAGGCCTTCTTCAGCGTCAGCCACGACCTGGCTCATCCATTTGTTGTCAGGGCCGCGGACGGCCGGATTCGGGTCACCGGGACCAAATTCAACGTCTGGATGTACGAAGATCAGGTCCGTGTGAACCTCATTGAGGGGTCGGTGCTGGTCAGCAGCAACGATGACCTTCCGGGCGACGGCTTGCGTCTCGGTCCGGCAATGCAGGCGCGCTATAAACACGGTGACTTCACCCCGCAGATCAATCAGACCTACCCCAACGACAACTCCCTGGCCTGGCGCAGCGGCAAACTGGTGCTCGATGATCTGGCGCTGAATGAAGCACTGCCGTTGATCAACCGTTATCTGAGCAAACCGGTCATGGTCGCTGACCACGGCACTGGCACCATTCGTCTGGGTGGCATCTACAACATCAAGGAATTGAACAACCTGGTGGCGTCCCTGCCCAAGGTGCTGCCGGTTTACCTGACTCGTAACAAGGAAGGTAATCCGGTGCTCAATTCGATTCCGCAACAAACCCCGAAAAGCTGAAAAGGCCGCAACCCTCAACGGGGTGCGGCCTTTTTTTCTGCTTGAACCACCCTCTTCTTACTGAGCGGCCACCTTCCCGGCTTTCTCATCCTGCTCGCGGATCGTCTGCACCTGATACTGCGGATCAGCGCTGATCTGTTGCTCGGTGAACGGCAACGGGCTCAGTTGCTTCTTCGAAAAGGCCAGGGTCTGGTCCCGTGAATACTTCGACGTCGGGTCGCTGGACAACGAGAAGGCCAGCAGGCCCTGGGCGTGCGGCCCTTTGTCATCAAAGGTCACCACCTGCAAATAGCTGGTGCCACTGACGACTTCGAGTTTGCCATCGGTTCTCGGCACACTCTGGATGGCGTTGTACACGCCCAGCGTGCCCGGCCCACCGTGGATTGGCGTCTGTTGTGCGCCGCTGCTAACCACCTGAATGTCGCCCCAGCGGCTGTCATCCTTGAGCCCCTGTTTTTTGACCTGTGCCACCGACGCCAGCATTGCCTCGCGAAGCGCCTGGGTGACCTGCGGATTATCCAGCGCCAGCCCGCGTGGAGTGTGTTGCGGGTCTTTCGGGTCGAACGCCACGCGCCAGATGTCCGGGACTTGCTGCAACGGTTCCATCACATTCTGGAAGTGAACAAAGCCGAGCCCGCTGTCCAGATTCGCGCTGCGGTCCCATGCTTTCAGGCTCGCACACAACGGAGCGAGCGTTGTCGCGTCGGCGCCCAGATCACCGGCGCAGAACTGCAGCAGGTCCGGCATCACTTGCCCGGCCTGATACACCTGATCGTCCATCACCATCCGTTGCAAATCCGCCGCCGACAACGGGCCGGCCTTGCTCAGCGTGCTCAATCGGTCCAGAGCGAAACGCGAGCGCAGTCCCAACGGTTGGCCTTCCTGGCTGATCAGGGGCGAAAAACCGGTGAGCGGTTGCGCCGGGTTGGCCATCCACGCCGAATCGTTGGAGTGTTGCACGTAGTCCTTGCGCAGCAGTTGCGGCAACTTGTCCGCCGCATAAATACCTTTCTGTGCCGCATTCGGGTCGATGTCCCAGGCACAGGCGCTGTTGCTGCCATCGAGCACGATCATTTGCAAGCCGATGCGCGGGTCGCTGCACTTGGCCAGTTTGTCGGCACTGACGTTCGGCACCACCGAGAGGTTCATGTACAGCGTCTGCCCCTGACTATCCACCGCCACGGTGTTGACCCACGGGATGCCCTGAATCTTGTGCACCGAAGCCTGCAAATCCGTGAGACTGGTGGCCTGGTTCATCGCATACCATTGCTGCAACACCCGGTCGTTTTCCAGGTTGGCATCGCGCAGGCTGTAGGCGTACTGCTTGTCCCAGTCGAGTTTTCCGGGCCACTGCACGATCGGACCGAACTGCGAGCTGTAGACCACATGGGATACCGCCCGGGTCTGGCCATCGGGCTGTTTGACGTTCACCGTCACGTTCTGCCGGTTCATCGGCAGCGACTTGCCGTCGAGCAGATAACGGGTCGGATCCTTGGGATCAAGTTGCAGGCGATACAGGGTGAAGTGCTTGGACGTGTCCACGGTGTGGGTCCACGCCAGGTGCTGATTGAAACCGATGTTGATCATCGGCAGCCCCGGCAACGCCGCGCCCATCACATCCAGCTTGCCGGGAATGGTCAGGTGCATCTGATAGAAGCGCATCCCGCCGATCCATGGGAAGTGCGGGTTGGCCAGCAACATTCCACGGCCATTGAACGAACGCTCGCTGCCGACCGCCACCGCGTTGCTGCCGCGGTCCAGGGCAAAACGCTGCATGCGCGAGTCCGCCATCTGGAATGACGGAGCGTCGCCCGACACTTGGGCGACGGCTTGTGGGGGAGTTGCGCCGGCCAGCGCTTCGGCGAACTGCCCTACTCCGCCTTCGACCAACAGACGACGAGTCAGCTTGACCAGGTCCTGCGAGGTGATATCCCGTACCCATTCACCCTGGCACTGCTGCGGCAAACCCTGTGCACGACGTTCGGTGAGCGAGCGGTTGTACCCCGCGACATAACCTTCCACCAGTTCACGAACTTGCGGGGTTTGCGCCTTCCAGAATCCGGCAACGGCTTCAGGGGTATTGAGCCAGGTGAAGAACAGGTCGCTGACCTGGTTCTCGCGCTCCTCGACCGTCAGCTGATCCGGTCCGAAATAGCGCGAACGTTCGCCATTGACCGTGACAATCTCGTTGGCCAGCAAGCACAGGTTGTCCTGGGCGTAGGCGTAACCGATGCCATAACCGAGACCACGCTCGTCTGCGGCACGAATATGCGGCACGCCAAAACTGGTGCGGCGTATGTCGGCGCTGGCCTGCTCGGGCTGACTGCCCGCGCTCGCTGCAAGACTCAGCCCCATCCACATGCCCGCAAGGCTCAACCTGGTTAATTGCCTGGAAATAATCACGCTCGCTCCTGATCGAAAAGACAAACACCCTGCGTCAAACACGCACTGCGCCTCCCCTAGGAACGAAACTCACGACAAAAATTTAGCCCCGCAAGGGTGCTTTATCCGGCCATCTCACAGGCCTGTGACGTGACGGTGACGAATTTTCTACATTTGAGCCTTCATGATTTGGCGTGCTCATACGTCTTATTGAATGAGAGCACCCATCACATTTCCTGGCCGGCTCGGAAAAGGAGTTTTTGCATGTACAACTCGCAACTGCCAACGGACGGTAGTCACGCGCCAAAGGGCTCAGGCATGGGCTCCGGTGTCTTCAGCCAACGGGGCGAGCGCAATGGCAACGAGCGGATCAGGCTGCTGCTCAAAAGCTTTGGTCTGCGAACCAGCCTTATTCGCCTCAAGGTCATCGACGCCTTGCTGACCGCCGCCGAAAGCGAGCGCAGCCTGGGTGTGCGCGGCGTGCACGGCCATTTGCTGGACCTGGATATCCCCCTGTCCTTTCTCAGTGTGCGCGAAGTGTTGAAACGCTTGTGCAGCGAAGGCGTGATCACGCTCAACGCGGACAAGAGCTACAGCCTGCATCCGCACGCTGTAGCCCTGCTTAATCGCGACTGATCAGCTCAAGGCGCGTCGTTCAAGGCTTGACCTTGCGACGCATCACGCCATTGATCACCACCACGATCACCGCCACGCCGATGGCAATGTACTGAAACAGCTTCTCGCTGATGACGCCTGTGTTTTGCAGATACGAAAGGCCGAACATGATCCCCAACACCACCAGGGAGATCAGAATCGAGTATTTCAAACGTTGCGACTGAGTCATTGCGAGTTCCTGAACCTGAAAAAATGTATCCGGTTTGTATCCGAAGGCATGCCAAGCCCCTACCTTTGTGCGGGAATAGCACGCTGCAAACGGGGTCTCATGTTACAGCCGATAAAGAGATTTGGCTTTATTGCGGCGATAACCATGAGGATTTTCAAATGTTCCGTCGAATCACCCTGCTGATTCCCCTGCTCGCTCTGCTGACCCTGAGCGGCTGCATCGTTTTCCCCCACGGCGGCTGGCACGGCGACCACCATTACGATCGCGGTGGACCGGGTTATTACCAGCATCGATAACGATTGTTCAGGTAATGGCGCGTAATTAACTGAGCATCCCCTTGTAAGAAAATAAACACATCCAATAACTGTTGAGCAAATGCCCGCCCTGTTGCGGGCATTTTCGTACGCGCACTTTCACTTCTGTTTTTTTCCCTTCCTAACATTGAAACCTGGCGAAAACTATTGAAGCTTTCAGTCTTAATAGTCTGTTTGAGGTATTCATCCTCATTTGATTATCGTAGTGCATCGCAATAAGACCCGTTATTTAACTTCAGGAAGAAGAACAGGGATGCCATGCACAAACCTCAAATAAACATCAGCCCCTATCATGTGTTCGGCTTTTGCCTTGCCATTACGCTGTTTGAACTTCTGACTTACATGGCCAGCGACATGATCATGCCCGCCATGTTGACCGTCACCGATGAACTGAATGCCAGCGCACACCATGTTCCCTACGCCTTCAATCTCTATCTGGCGGGCGGCATTCTCCTGCAATGGCTGATAGGTCCGCTGTCGGATCACTTCGGCCGCCGGCCGATGTTGCTCATCGGTTGTGCGGTATTCGCCCTGGCCTGTACCGCAGCGTTCAGTGTGAACAGCATTTATGCATTCAACGGCTTGCGACTGATTCAGGGCATGGGGTTGGGATTTGTCATCGCGGTCAGTTATCCGGCGTTGCAAGAAGTGTTCTGCGAAGCCGACGCGGTAAAAATCATGGCGTTGCTGGGGAACGTTGCACTGCTCTCTCCGTTGTTGGGGCCGTTGCTCGGTAGCCTGCTACTGGAATGGCTCTCCTGGCGGGAGCTGTTTTTACTGCTCGGTATCGCCGGCTTGTTGGTCTGGCTTGGGCTTTACGCATTCATGCCGGAAACCGTGGGGACCTTGCGCCATGACGGTCAACGCCTGACAGCGGTGCCGTTTGAATGGCGCGGCATTGTGCGCCGTTATGCCGCGTTGCTCGGCAACCCGCGATTCCTCAGCGCCGCTGTCGCGCTGGGGCTCATGAGCCTGCCCTTGATTGCCTGGATCGGGTTGGCGCCACTCCTGCTGATCCACAATCAGGGACTTTCACCGCTGCACTACGGCCTGTGGCAAATCCCGGTGTTTGCGGCGGTCATTCTCGGCAACCTGTTACTCAACCGACTGATTGCCAACACTGAGCTGCCGCAACTGATTCGATATGCGCTGTGGCCGTTTTGCGGCGGGCTCATCACCTTGCTTGTCATCGGTTTCTACGGTGCGCCGACACCCGTGCTGATCAGCGTTCTGGCGCTTTACGCCGTCGGCCTTGGCATGAGCAATGCCGCACTGTACCGGCTCGCACTGTTTTCAACCGACGACAGCAAAGGCCTGGTCTCGGCCATGATCGGCATGATTTCGATCGCGGTCATGGGTGGCGGCGGCTCGATGATGGCGGCAGCTGGTGCCGGCGACAGCCACGAATCCTTCGCCCTGATGGCGGGCATCGCAGGGCTCGCGTGCCTGCTGCCATTGCGCCTGTTTCTGCGGCGTTCCCACCTCCCGCTTGCTGCCTGATCCCACCCGATAGGTCCATTGATGATCCATTTGCCCCACACCGATGCGCTTTGCGCGTTAACGCAACCCTATTGCCTGGATTCCGTGCCTGAAGGCCTGTTCGAGCGGGCCATGGGCGAAATCAGCCTGTTCCATTGTCACCACACGCCTGGCTATGAGCGCTGGCTCAACAGCAACGGCCTCGCTGCGCAGGACCTGGAAACACTGGATGACTGGTCACGGCTGCCGCCGATTTTCGCCAATTATTTCAAGCGTCACCTGTTGTTCAGTCCAACGGGCGAAGGCGCGCTGGAGCTGACATCGTCCGGCACCAGCGGCCAGAAAAGCCGCCTGCGTTATGACCAGCGCAGCATGGCCGCTGCCCAAGGCATGGTGAGCCACATTTTTCGCCATTACGGTTGGGACACTCCGGGCAGTCCCTGCAATTACTTGTTACTGAGCTATGAACCCAAGGCTGCGATCACTTTGGGCACCGCCTATACCGACCAGTTCCTGTGCAGCTATGCGCCGGTCAATCGCGTCGCCTATGGATTGCGCCTGACCGGCAACGGTCATGAGTTCGATCTGTTCGGGATGATCCGCGCCTTGCAGGCATTTGCCGAGGAAGGCTTGCCTGTGCGCATTCTCGGCTTCCCGGCCTTTCTTTCCCATGCGTTGCAGCACATGGAAGACACGGGTGTAACGGACCTGAAGCTACCGGCCGAGTCACTGGTGTTTCTCGGTGGCGGCTGGAAAACCCAAACAGCGCAGGAAATTCCCCTGTCGCAATTGTATGAGCGGATCAATCGCCAACTGGGCATCGACCTGTCCCGCTGCCGGGACGGTTACGGCGCCGTCGAGCATGCCGTGCCTTACATCCAGTGCGATCACCAACATTTTCATGTGCCGGTTTATTCAAAGGTCTTCGTGCGCAACCCAGCCGATTTCACCGTCCAGCCTTACGGCCGACGCGGCTTGCTGGAGTTCGTGTCGCCCTACATTACGTCCAGCCCCGCGCACGCTGTGGTCATGGGGGATCTGGCGACCCTGCACCCCGGAGCAAGCTGCGGGTGTGGCTTGAAGACCGACTGGTTCGAGCTGCATGGACGCGCCGGCACGACCGCCAGCCGAAGCTGCGCAATGGCTGCGTCTGAACTGATTGGAGGAATCTGACATGTACTTGATCAATGGCGAATTGCGTGGCGATATCACCCTGGATGCAGCACTCGAAGCGCTGCACCCACAACTTCCACGGCTGCTGAGTGAGCCGATCGACAGCGACACCGTGATCGAAGCCGCAGCCCGGTTCATCCTGCAATTGCAGGCTGGCAGGCTGGATGTCCCCCTCGACAATGACCAACAACTGGGGCTTGTCGACTTCTGCCAACGCAGCAACCTCACCACCAAGCTTGAGCGGGAACTGGGTGTGCAACCGCGGTCGCTGCGCCGTATCGATTACCGACAAGCACGTTTTGAAAGCTGGCATCCACTCGGGCTGGTAGTGCACGTGACGCCGGGCAATGCGCCGATGCTGGCGTTCTGCGCGGTCCTGGAAAGCCTGTTGGCCGGCAACATCAACTGGCTGCGCCCCAGCTCCAGCGATGATGGTTTGACCGCCCGGTTACTTGCGGCGCTGGTGCACTGCGACACCAGCGGCAAGCTGGCTGATTTCATTGCGGTGCTGCCGGTCAGCACTTCTCGGATTGCGCAACTCTGCACGCATGCCGATGGCGTCGCTGCCTGGGGCGGTGAAAAGGCACTCAAGGCAATTCGTCAGCAGATTCCGAACGGGTGCCGCTGGATCGACTGGGGCCACAGGATCAGTTTTGCTTACCTGTCGCCCGACGCGGCGAGTCCATCAACGCTGGATGCGCTGGTGGATGAGGTGTGCAGCCTCGATCAGCAGGCCTGTTCCAGTCCGCAATGGCTGCTGGTGGACAGCAACGACCCGGCGGTTTTGCTGGACCTGGGCGAACGTCTGTCCGAAGCCTTCACCCGCCGCGCCCCACACTGGCCGGCGCTGGTCCCGACAGACCAGGAGGCCTCGGAGATCACCACCCGCACCGCCATGGCGCGGCTGGAACATTGCTTTGCGCAGCAGACCGGCCAGGTCTGGGCCGGCCCCGGATGGAGAGTCATCTGGGATCACCACCAGACGCTAGCGCCCTCGCCGTTGTTCCGTACGCTGCTGCTTAAACCTGTGCCACAACACATGATTGCAGAGACGCTATTGCCCTGGCGTACGGTCCTGCAAAGCTGCGCGTTGATATGCGCGCCCGAACAAACGCCTGGGCTGGTGCGCACGCTGGTCAACGCCGGCGTCACGCGAATCGCTCCGTGCGGACTGATTCATGACGGCTACCCCGGGGAACCCCATGACGGCGTCTACGCGCTGTCACGCTTCAGTCGCCGCCTCTCGGTGAGTCTGGCGCCTGAGGCCGTGCCCGGGCGCGCAACGCTCGACGCACTCCCCCCCGCTCCCGACCTGCGTCATGACCCGATCATGGACAAAAACGCGTTCATGACCCAGCCGATCAACGCCACGGCACAGTTGTATTTCCGCTCCGGGGGAAGCAGCGGCACGCCTGCCCTCGCCGGGTTCAGCTATCTCGATTTTCAACGGCAGATGCGCGCTGCAGCTGACGGCCTGTTCGCCGCCGGTCTCGAGCCGTCAACAGACCGGGTGATGAACCTGTTTTACGGCGGCAGCCTGTACGGAGGCTTCTCCAGCTTCACCAAGGTTCTGGAACAGATGGGCGTTACACATTTCCCCATGGGTGCGCCGCACCATGATGACTTCAGCGAAATTGCCCGACTGATCGTGGATCACCGTGTCACCGTACTGATCGGCATGCCGAGTACGTTGCATCGCCTGTTTTCCAACGAACAAAGCCGGCTTCGCGCGTACGCCGGCATCAGCAAAGTGTTCCTCGGCGGCGAGCATCCCGGTCAGGCCAGCCTGCGCCTGATGGAAAGCTGCGGGGTCTCGACGATTCGTTCGGCGATGTATGGCTCGGTCGACGCCGGCCCGCTGGGACATGCCTGCGCGGCGACGGCGAACGGCGTGTTTCATTTGATGTGCGAAACCCAGCATCTGGAAATCGTGGATATCGATCACGACGTGCCGGTGCAGGCCAATGAAACAGGCCGGCTGCTGTTTACCTCCAGGGCCCGACAGGGCCAGACCGTGCGCCGGTATGACGTTGGAGACACCGGGCGCTGGGTTCCGGGAATCTGCCCTTGCGGGCTCGACACGCCCCGATTCGAATTGTTGCAGCGCCACGGCAAGTTGATACGGATGGGCACGGAATTCATTTCCCCTTTGGCGCTGCAGGACAGCGTCGGTCTACCTGTTCAACTGGTCCTGGACCACGCTCCCGATGGCAGGGAGCGGCTGAAGGTTTCAGCGAACCTGAAGGCCGAGACGGTTTATGAAAAGTTAATGACCCATGAAGCACTGGCCGATGCCGTGAACGCCGCGCTGATAACGGTGGAGGTTCATGAGTGTGCCGAATCCGGATTCACAAGAAACAATCACAGCGGAAAAACACCGTTGGTTATCGACAACAGACAATAAACCTATCGCTTGTTTTTTAATCCGCAAGACGCCTGATAAAAAAGAGAACCCAGTGAACACAACTTATTCGCTTGAACATCTTGTGCCTTACATTCGGCAACACTCAAACTTCTACCGCACTCACCTGCAACACTTATCGGCAACAGCTATAACTTTGAAAAATTTGCCGTTGACCAACGTGGCCGACTATTGGGCTGACAGTAACGATCTGAATAAATGGCCAGTGCTGACGGGGCAGATCAATGATGCACTGGTATTCAAAACCGGAGGATCAACCAGCCACGGCAAACTGTCGGTTTACACCTCGGATGAATGGCAAACGCTGGTGAGCACGTTCGGGGAGAGTATTTCCACGCAATTGGAAAACGGAGATCGCATCGCCAACCTGTTCTTTTGCGGCGATCTCTACGCCAGCTTTGTGTTCATCCACGACTCCCTGGCGCACGTCAAACGTCCAATCTGCGAGTTTCCGTTTACCGGCGAAGTCAGCATGGACGTCCTGGCCGATGCGCTTGATCAGCACCGGATCAACGTGCTGGTCGGCGTACCGGCGCAGTTGTTGCGTTTTGCGGCGTACCTGACCCAGCATCGGCGAGTGATGTGCGGGGTTGAAACGTTGCTGTACGGCGGCGAAAGTCTGTTCGGTCCGCAATTGGCACTCCTCACCCAGGTTTTTCCCAACGTGCGCATCGCCTCCATCGGCTACGCCAGCGTCGATGCGGGCCTGATCGGGGCCACCAGCCGCGATTGCGCCCTGGGCGAGCATCGGGTGTTTGAACCCCAGACCTTGCTGGAAATCGTCGATGAGCTCACCGGTGAAGTCATCGACGAATGCGACCGCACCGGATTACTGGTGGTGACCAACCTGACACGCCGGCTCATGCCACTGCTGCGTTATCCGGTGGGCGACCGCGCCTGCTGGCGTGAGCCTGAAACAACCCCGAGGCGCAAATTCGCCCTCAAGGGACGCAGCGCTCATAGTCAGCGGGTTCGGGTAGGGTCGATGTCTTTGTTGATCGACGAAATACAGGAGATCGTCCAGTGCGTCGCTGATACAGACCAGTGGCAATTGCGCATCGAACATGATGGCTACAAGGACATCGTGAGTGTGAAATGGGTGCCTGACGCTGAAACCGTGGCCACTACTTCGATGTGCCAGACGCTGCATGAAGCGCTTGCCGCTCACTACCCCGCGCTCGAGCATCTGAATCGCGAAGGGCAACTGGAATTGCGCGTGCTGTCCTGCACCGTCACCGAACTGAAGCTTCACCCTCGTTCGGGCAAGCAGATGCGGGTTCTGGACTTGCGCACCTACGACGCGCCATCGCCGGAGACTGCGTGATGTCTCATCTGATTTTTCGACGCTTGCGCCCTTCCGACGCCCGCGCTGTGAGCCAGCTGTTTCGCGAGGTCTACGGCGATCACTACGTTCAGCCGGATGTTTACCTGCCGCACATGATCAGGCAGCACAATGCCGACGGTCGCTGGAAATCGATACTGGCGGTGGACGACGCAAGGGTTCTGGGGCATGCCGCGTTGTTTCATGAAGCGTCCCCGAACATTCCGGAACTCGCTCTCAGCGTGGTGCATCCTGCCGCGCAGGGGCAGAGCATCGCCACCCGTCTGGGCCGGGAGTTACTGTTGCAGTCCGGGCAGCTGGGCTTCAAAAGCGTCTTGATCAAACAAGTGACCCACCATCCCTACACGCAACGCATGGCCGCAAGCATTGGCTTCCACAGCACCGGGCTGCTTCCCGACTACGTGCCTTCACCCTTCGCCGAGCCGTATCCGGAAACTATTGTGATCGGATGCTACCTGGTCGAAGGGCACACACGTCCACTCCCCGACATTCCCTGGCCCGAGCGCTATCGGGGATTCATCCAGCACCTGTGTTCGATTTTCGGGACTCATCCAGAAACGGCAGCGCGACCTTCGTTGCCCATGCAGATCAGGCAACACCATCGCCGCTTCGATATCGTCATTCACCGCTTGAGCACTCGTCTGCTCGAACAGATCCGCCAGTTACCCGTTCACTGGATGATCTCGGCCCAGCTTGCGTTGTCGCGGCACATCGCCGAGGACCTGCGCAGCATGGCGATTCTTGGCTTTACCTTCACCGGGTTGATGCCCGCACCCGGCAGTCATGGATGGTTAGCGCTGTTTCATCGAGGGGCGCAGCCTCGGTCCCTCAACCTGCAGTGCCCGTACATGCAACAGTTGCACGACGACTTGCAGTGCAACACCGAATCACTGGACAGCGCTCGCTCAGCCGCTTGAAATTCCCTGTGAAAGTGGTCGACGCCTGGCCCACTCGACAGACTGAGTGGGCCGGCATTACCCGCGTCAAGCCTTGGAGCTGACGCCATTGTCGGTAGGTGCCACCGTTGTACCGTTGCCCTTGCCGTACGTGTGCAGGTTCTGCAGTACGTAAATCGCCGTCTTGTATTCCGGGATCAGACCAGTGGAGTACTTGTCGCCCTTGATGCTGTTGCTCTGGATGGTGTCCAGTTGCGTGGCGAAATACTCCAGCGCATTGAATTTTGCATCCGGGTCTTTCTGCACGCCGAACCGGTCAAACTTGTCGCCGGCATTCATCAGCGTCACCCACGTCAGGTCGGAAATCAGTCCATTGCCGCGCAAAAAGGAACTGAGATTGCCCAATTGTTTGGCGGAGACATTTTCCGGGTCGAAACCTTTGACGTTGCGATGGATTTTCATTGCATCCATTTTCGCCGTACTCAGCGCGTTTGGATTGGTCCCCACCAGTGACAACATCTGCTTGATCCGGGCGCTCTGCTTGATAGGCTTGCCGCCGCCCGTATCCTGGACCAATAAACCTGCCTTGGACGTCCAAGCCCCGGCATAGCCGATAGTCATGACTGAACTCCCGACTGCGTGACCATAAAAAACTCCTTGATAACCGCGATTTAGAGCGGGCAAGTATCGGCGTGGCAACTAGCCATACCAACCAGTTTTTCTCGTTTTTAACAATTTCCCTACATTTACGATACAAAGCACCAAGTGCCCTGATTCATTGGTCGACACCCACTTTCCACAATTGGCCATGCCACTGATCAACCTCATTTGTATCCACATTGACACCTTCATTACCGACCGTCCGTCACCCCGCCCCAATCTTGTACGTTCGTACCTAAAGCTCATCTGCTCCAAGCCGATAGCCCTTCGAAGCGCCGATCTTTTGATCGAAAACCACAATAAAAAAGCTGCACAAGGACCAGTCCCATGCCCGCATTCCGTACCATCCAGACTCGCTATACGCTGTTTCTGGTCCTGTTCATCCTGTTGTTGTTCGCCTTTACAGTCGTCGGCATCAGCCAACTGGTCGCTCCGAAGCTTCGCCACACCGAAGAACAAGTAGCCCTCAACCGCATCGCCGAAGTAGCCGAGCAAATCCAGGGCGAACTGAACAAGGTTCAGGCGCAACAGCGCAGCATTACCCAGACCATTCCTTTACTCGACAGCGCTGCCATCGACACGGTGTTGCCTGGCCTGGTCGATCAGTACGGTGAATTGAAAGTGTTCGGTGGCGGGATCTGGCCGTTGCCCGGCCAGCGTGAGGCAGGACGCAACAAATTCAGCACCTTCTGGCACCGCGACGCCTCGGGCAAGCTGGCGGTCAATACGTTCTGGAACAGTGACGCCGCCCCCAACTATTACGACCAGAGCTGGTACAAGGGCGGCATGCAAACCCCGCGCGGCCAATGCGCCTGGGCTGCCGCCTATAAAGATGACGCCAGCGCCGAGCCGCGGACCAACTGCGCGATGGCTATCCAGAAAAATGGCGCGGCGTACGGCGTCTCGACCATCGACGTGACCCTGGGTTTCTTCAACGACCTGATTGCACGCAAGGAAAAAGACCTCGGCGCAGAAATGCTGATCGTCGAGGCTGACGGCAAGATCATCAGCAACAGCTCGCGGATCAGCGGGCCGATCGTGCTGAAGAACATCAGTGAACTGGCCGGCAACTCGCCCTTTGCCAGCCAGGTTAAGGCCGGCTTGCAAAACCGCGATCAGTCGCAGCGGGGCGAATTCGACAACAACGGAGAAGCCAGCACCTTCTTCATGCGCCCGATCGAAGGCACGCCGTGGTTCCTCGCCACTGCCCTGCCGACCAGGCTGATCACCGCCCAGCGTGACGATGTGCTGAGCACGTTAAGCCTGCTGCAAATCCCGATGGTGATCCTGTTGGTGTTGTTGCAGATCTACGCGATTCGCCAACTGATCCAGCGGATGAAAATCCTCAAGGCCAATATCGACGCACTGTCCGCTGGCGATGCCGACCTGACCAAGCGCATCACCATCCGCGCCGAAGACGAACTGGGTGCCATCGGGCACTCGGTCAACGCCTTCATCGTCTACTTGCAGAACATGATCGGCGAAGTCACACAAGCCACCGGCGCCATGGCATCCAGCCTGGACAACCTGCAACGCACCTCCGCCCACACCAGCCAGATTCTGGTACGTCACGCGTCTGAAACAGATCAGACGGTCACGGCAATCACCGAGATGAGTTCGACCGCCGAAAGCGTCGCGCAGAACGCCGCAGAAACGGCGGCCTTCACCCAGCGCGCCAACGAAAACGCCGACCGTTCACGCGTCGTCGTCGGCGAAGCGTCCAGCAGCGTCATCGCCTTGATCGATGAAGTGGCGAGCGCCACTCATAAAGTCGAAAGCATGCAGGAGGATGCGCAACGCATCACCGAGATTCTCGGGGTGATCGGCGCGATTGCCGGCCAGACCAACTTGCTGGCACTCAACGCCGCGATCGAAGCGGCCCGGGCCGGTGAGCAAGGTCGCGGTTTCGCGGTGGTCGCCGATGAAGTCCGCGCCCTCGCCGCCCGCACGCAGGCGAGCACTTCGCAAATCAATGAAATGCTCAAGCGCCTGACCCAAGGCGTGAGTTCGTCAGTCAGCGCCATGGAAAATACCCAGGCCAGCTGCCAGTCTGCCGCCGATGCCACGGCGCGAGTCAATACTGGCCTGGATGAAATGGCCGGTTCGGTCAGCCACATCAACAGCCTGAGTACCCAGATCGCCACCGCCGCCGAGCAGCAAAGCGCGGTGACCGAAGAGATCAACCGCAGCATGGTGCAGATCCGCCACATGGTGGATGAACTGGTAAAAAGCGGTCAGGCCAGCGAGCTCAATACCCAGCAGCTGCTGCAAGCCAATGCGCGCGTCAGCGCGATCATGGGGCGGTTCAAGGTTCGTTGACCGCGGCTCGATGACACATGCTCCCTGAGGCCAGGGAGCTTGGTCTCGCTAGGATCTATTGTGGTGAGGGGGCTTTGTGGCGAGGGGATTTATCCCCGTTCGGCTGCGCAGCAGTCGTAGTTTTTGGGACTGCTTCGCAGTCCAACGGGGATAAATCCCCTCGCCACAAAAACGCCCTTCGCCACAACAGCCCTCTCACGACAAAGGTTCAGCGCTTGCTGTATTACTTCGAAACAATCTCCGGCCTCGACGTGGTCTAAAACGGTCAAAATGCATCTTTTTGGCCGCCACCCTGAGACGAGATTCCCCATGCGAACCCACCTGCGTCTGGTCGCCCTGAGCGCCCTGTTCATCTCCTCCCTGGCCCAGGCCGCCGATCTGATCCCGATCGAAGTCCACCGTGACGCCAACTGCGGCTGCTGCAAAAAATGGATCAGCCACCTCGAAGCCAATGGCTTCAAGGTTGAAGACCACGTCGAATCCAACATGAGCGAATTCAAGCAACAGCACGGCGTGCCTCCGCGCCTGGCGTCGTGTCACACCGGTCTCATCAACGGTAAATTCGTCGAAGGTCATGTGCCGGCGGATCAAGTCCTGGCCCTGAGCAAACGTGATGACTTGCTGGGTGTTGCGGCGCCTGGCATGCCGATGGGGTCGCCGGGTATGGAAATGGACGGCATGAGCGATGCCTATCAAGTGATCGGCCTGAAAAAAGACGGCACTGATGTGGTGGTGGCGGACTACCCTGCTCATTGATGGGCGGTGCGTACATCGGGCTGTTTTTCGCGGCATTCGGTGCTGCGACCTTATTGCCGTTGCAGTCCGAAGCACTGCTCGTGGGGCTGTTGCTCAGCGGGCAATATTGGCTGTGGTCGCTGCTGGCCGTGGCGACACTGGGTAATGTCCTCGGCTCAGTGGTGAATTGGTGGCTCGGCGGTCGCATTGAACGGTTTCGCGACCGGCGCTGGTTTCCGGTCAGCCCGCGTCATCTGGAGCAAGCCCGAAAACATTATCAACGCTATGGTCACTGGTCGTTGCTGCTGAGTTGGGTGCCGATCATCGGCGATCCGCTGACGCTGGTGGCCGGCGTCATGCGCGAGCCGCTGGGTCGGTTCCTGTTGATCGTGACCCTCGCCAAGGGCGCTCGCTATGGCGTGCTCGCCCTGGCTACGCTGGGCTGGGTCGGTTGAACGATCAGGTGCGGCAATTGCCTGTGTTTAATGTCGCCCTAATCATGCCGATCCAGCATCGGCGGTTTTCCAATGGAGTCCATCTATGTCCCTTGCTCTTTCGCGCTGGTTGCCCGGCCTGTTCCTGACGGCGGCACTGCCTGTTCTGGCTCACGCTGAAGGCCCGGAATACGGGCCGCAACTGCAAGGGTTCGAGTACCCGTATACGGTCAAGCACTTCGCGTTCGAGTCTCAGGGTAAATCCCTTGAAATGGGTTACATGGACGTCGCCGCCCACGGCAAGGCCAACGGCCGCAGCGTGGTCTTGATGCACGGCAAAAACTTCTGCGGCGCCACCTGGGACAGTTCGATCAAAGCCTTGAGCGAAGCCGGTTACCGGGTGATTGCGCCGGACCAGATCGGTTTCTGCACTTCCAGTAAACCCGACAACTATCAATATACGTTCCAGCAACTGGCGACCAATACCCAGCAACTGCTCAAGGCCCTTGGTATCCAGAAGGCCAGCGTGCTCGGGCACTCCACCGGCGGCATGCTCGCCACCCGGTATGCGCTGCAATACCCCGATCAGGTCGAGCAACTGGCGCTGGTCAATCCCATTGGCCTGGAAGACTGGAAAGCCCTTGGCGTACCGTATCGCACCGTCGATCAATGGTATGAACGTGAACTCAAGCTCAACGCCGACGGTATCCGCAATTACGAACGCAACACCTATTACGGGGGTCGCTGGAAGCCTGAATTCGATCGCTGGGTCGATATGCTCGCCGGCCTGAACAAAGGCCCGGGGCACACGCAAGTGGCGTGGAACTCGGCGCTGATCTACGACATGATCTTCACCCAACCGGTGTACTACGAATTCAAGGACCTGAAGATGCCGACGCTGTTGCTGATCGGTACGTCTGACACCACGGCCATCGGCAGTGACATCGCCTCCCCTGAGGTCAAGGCGAAGCTCGGTCACTACGATGTGCTGGGCAAGCAAGTGGCGAAAATGATTCCCCAGTCCACACTGGTCGAATTCCCCGGCATGGGCCATGCGCCGCAGATGGAAGAACCGGCGAAATTCCACCAGGCGTTGCTCGACTGGCTGAACAAAACCAATCCCGTGCGTTGATGAGGTAAGGCTGATGGCTGTGCAGATTGCGGTGATCGATGATTGGCAGGACGTGGCCCGTGACGTGGTCGACTGGTCCGCGCTGGACAGCATCGGTGAAGTGAGTTTTGTCCATGACTATCCCGCCGACAACGCAACCCTGGCGGAACGCCTGGGCGCGTTCGAAGTGATCTGCGTGATGCGCGAGCGCACCCGGTTCGATGAAGACCTGCTGCGCCAGTTACCAAAACTCAAGCTGCTGGTCACCGGCGGTATGCGCAACGCCGCGCTGGACCTAAAGGCCGCTGCAGCACTGGGCATCCAGGTCAGTGGCACCGACAGCTACAAACACGCCGCGCCGGAACTGACCTGGGCGCTGATCATGGCCGCTACCCGCAATCTGGTGGGCGAAGCCAATGCCTTGCGCGCCGGCAAATGGCAGCAAGGCCTGGGCGGCGACCTGCAGGGCAAGACACTGGCGATCCTCGGCCTTGGCAGTATCGGCCAGCGTGTCGCCCAGTTCGGCCAGGTGTTCGGGATGCGGGTGATCGCATGGAGCGAAAACCTCACGGCCGAACGGGCGGCTGAAGTGGGCGTGACCTATGTCAGCAAGCAGGAACTGTTCGAGCAGGCCGACGTGCTGTCGGTCCATCTGGTGCTCAGTGATCGCAGCCGGGGATTGGTCGACGCCCAGGCGCTGGACTGGATGAAGCCTTCGGCGCTGCTGGTCAACACCGCCCGCGGGCCGATTGTCGATGAGGCTGCGCTGATCAAGGCGTTGCAGAAGAATCGGTTGGCGGGCGCGGCGCTGGATGTGTTCGAGGTGGAACCGCTTCCGGTCAATCATCCGTTTAGAACGCTGGACAATGTGCTGGCAAGTCCGCATGTCGGGTACGTCAGTCGGCAGAACTACCAGATGTTCTTTTCGCAGATGATCGAGGATATTCAGGCGTGGTCGGCGGCTGAGCCGATTCGAATACTGGCCTGATACCGCGCCATCGTTCTTCGCGGGCAAGCTCGCTCCCACAGGATTTTCGCGATCCTGTGGGAGCGGGCTCGCCCGCGATGAGGCCCTAAAAGCCAACACATCTCGCACTGCAATGGTGCAATCCACTTCTCACCACGCCCATTTACGTGACTGCCCAGTCCCGTTTTGACCCACCCCCAAAAATAAACCTGCACTTCGTCGGTGCGTTTCCCCCTCAAAGCGCTGTGCCATTAACCTCTTCCCACCGATTGTCGAACAATTTCGCCACTTGACCTGCCCCGCTCTAGGATCTGGCCTAGACTCATTTTCGCGAGGTAAAACCGGTCAGTCATCTGGCGGTAAGAAACTCGAAACTTTTGGTCCTGACCGGGGGTCAGGTTAAAGGTAGGGCCACAGCGACTGGTGCATTCCTTGCAACGGCCCCTCCACCCTTATCTGCATTAGCGCATGGGGCAGCATTGCTCACCGATGCGAAGCGCGTTTGCGCCCGGCCACAGGATTTGGCCACGAACACCGTTTGTGCCGGACCTGGAATTAGATCAACAACACGGGAGATTCATATGATTAGTGCGGCTTTAGATATTCAGGGAGAGCGTGCTCATCAGCAGGTCGGCGAATCGAGCGCCGTGAATGCTCCGAGCGCTCAATCGATCAGCGTACCGGGTACCAAGACGCTGACACCGGCTGCCAGTCAGAATCCGAATAGAAAGAAAGTGTTGTTCGTCACCTCTGAGATTGCCGATCTGGTCAAGACTGGCGGCTTGGGTGATGTGTCCGCAGCGCTGCCCCGGGCAATGGCTCAACTGCACGATGTGCGGGTGCTGATCCCCGGTTACCCGCAAGTACTGCACAGCGAAAACCCGATTCACATCATCGGTGAACTGGGTGGGCACGCCGCACTGCCGCCCTGCAAGATCGGCCGCATGGACATGCCGGACGGTCTGGTCATTTACGTGTTGATCTGCCCCGAACTCTACGAGCGCGAAGGTTCGCCTTACGGCGCCAACAACGGCCGCGACTGGCCGGACAACCACATCCGCTTCGCCCGACTGGGCCTTGCCGCCGCCGACATTGCCGCCAATCTTGCACAAATTCACTGGTGCCCGGATCTGGTGCATGCCCATGACTGGCCGGCTGGTCTGGCACCTGCCTACATGCACTGGCGCGGACAGCGCACCCCGACGCTGTTCACCATTCATAACCTGGCCTACCAGGGTGTCACCAGCCTTGGCTCGTGCCCGGAACTCGGTATTCCCAATCATGCCCTGCAACAGGAAGGCATGGAGTTCTACGGCAAGATGTCGTTCCTCAAGGCCGGCATGGCCTACTCGAGTCACATCACCACCGTCAGCGCCACCTACGCTCAGGAAATCACCACGCCGGCCTTCGGCTGTGGTCTCGACGGCTTTCTGGCCGCCAAGACCCAGCAAGGTCTGCTCAGCGGGATTCCAAACGGCATTGAT
Organism: Pseudomonas sp.; assembly: GCF_051660785.1. Lineage (GTDB taxonomy): Bacteria > Pseudomonadota > Gammaproteobacteria > Pseudomonadales > Pseudomonadaceae > Aquipseudomonas. Next base: position 103,369 of record NZ_JBOFQE010000043.1, on the reverse strand, counting down.
GAAAGCTGGGATGCCGCCACCGACACGCACCTGTTCCGCCCGTTCAGCATCGGCGACTGGGAAGGCAAAGCGGTCAACGCTGCCCATGTCCGTGAACTGTTCGGCCTGGAAGATTCCGAAGGCCCGCTTTTCGCCGTGGTCTCGCGTCTGGTCTATCAGAAAGGTCTGGACCTGACCGAAGCGGTTTCCGAATACATCGTCAACAACGGTGGCCAGATCGCAATCATCGGTCGTGGCGAGCCTGAAGAAGAACAAGCCATGCGTGAACTGGCCCTGCGTTTCCCGGGTCAGGTCGGCGTGCGCATCGGCTTCAATGAAACCGATGCCCGTCGCATGTTCGCCGGCAGTGATTTCCTGTTGATGCCTTCCCGCTACGAGCCTTGCGGCCTGAGCCAGATGTACGCCCAGCGCTTCGGTTCGTTGCCGGTGGCCCGCAATACCGGCGGTCTGGCCGACACCATTGAAAACGGCGTGACCGGTTTCCTGTTCGACGAATCCACGGTCGAGAGTTACCAGGAAGCCCTGAGCCGTGCGTTCAAGGTGTTTGCCTTCCCCGGCCTGCTCAACGCCATGCGTTGCCGCGCCATGGCCGCGCCTTTCAACTGGTGCAAGGCGGTAGAACCCTACGCCGAACTCTACGAACAACTTGTCGCCAAAGCCTTGGGTAAATCGGGCAAACAGTAAAAAGAGGTTTTCAAAGATGCCGTTACGGACCCTTGAGACCTGGCCCCACGGCGCAATTATGCTGGACGCAGAACACACGCGTTTTGCCTTGTGGGCGCCAGATGCGTTTTACGTCAGTGTCGAACTGGAAGATGGACAATCCTTGCCACTACTGCCTCAGGCAGATGGCTGGTTCGTGATCAAGACCCGCTGCCCGGCGGGTATGCGTTACCGCTACAACATTGATGGCGAGCTGGAGGTGCCGGACCCGGCCTCCCGCGCGCAGGCTGGCGATATCGGCGACCACAGCGTGGTCGTCGATCCCCTGGCCTATCAATGGCAAAACAGCACCTGGACCGGCCGCCCCTGGAACGAGGCCGTCATCTACGAATTGCACGTCGGTGCGCTCGGCGGTTTCAGTGACGTCGAACAGCACCTGGCGCGCCTCGTAGACCTGGGCATCACCGCGATCGAACTGATGCCGCTGGCGCAATTCCCCGGTGATCGCAATTGGGGCTATGACGGGGTTCTGCCCTACGCGCCCCAGGCCTCCTATGGCACTCCCGAACAACTCAAACACTTGATCGACACGGCCCACGGCCATGGCCTGGCGGTGATTCTCGACGTGGTCTACAACCACTTCGGGCCGGACGGCAATTACCTGCATCACTACGCCAAGGGCTTCTTTCGCGAAGACAAGCACACACCGTGGGGCGCGGCCATCGACTTCCGCCGGCGCGAGGTGCGCGACTTCTTCATCGACAACGCGCTGATGTGGTTGCTGGAATACCGCTTCGATGGCCTGCGCCTGGATGCCGTGCACGCCATTGAGAGCCCGGATTTTCTCCAGGAGCTGGCGCAACGGGTTCGGCAACAGACCGATCCGGCGCGGCATGTCTGGCTGACGGTCGAGAACGAACACAACCAGGCCAGCCTGCTGGAGGAAGGCTTTGATGCGCAGTGGAACGATGACGGCCACAACGCCTTGCACGTTTTGCTGACTGGCGAAACCGACGCCTATTACGCCGACTACGCCGACAAGCCCACGGAAAAACTGGCGCGCTGCCTGAGCCAGGGTTTCGTCTTCCAGGGCCATGTGACCCGCCACGGTACAACCCGGGGCGAGCCCAGCGGCCACTTGCCGCCCAGCGCTTTCGTGCTGTTCCTGCAGAACCATGACCAGATTGGCAACCGTGCCTTCGGCGAACGGCTGCACCAACTGGCGCACCTCGACGCCCTGAAAGCGGCGACGGCGCTGTTGCTGCTGTCACCGATGATCCCGCTGATGTTCATGGGCGACGAGTTTGCGGCCGAGGAACCGTTCCTGTTTTTCACCAGCCACCACGGCGAGCTGGCGGAGCTGGTGCGCGAAGGACGACGTAACGAATTTGCAGCCTTCAGCGCGTTTACTGATCCGCATAAACGCGAACAGATCCCCGATCCGAATGCGCAGCAAACCTTTGAAGCATCGCGGCCGAAACTGACCGCCACCCGGCAATCGGCCATGCAGGGCCTGTATCACCAACTGTTGCGGATTCGTCATGACCACATCATTCCGCATTTGCCGGGGGCTCAGGCCCTGGGCGCCGATGTGTTGGCCGAAGGTGCTGTGACGGCGCGCTGGCTGCTGGGCAATGGCCGACAGCTGCGTATTGACCTGAACCTCAGCGACACGCCAGTGGTCCACTCCCCACAGGCCGACGCCAGGTTGTTGTTCGAAACGCCACCTCAGTCCGCCGGCCTGTTGGAACAGGGCACCCTTGCCCCGTATTGCGCGCTAGTCAGCCTCACGGCCGCAGCCCCCTTGCTACCCCCGGATGGAGAGCGCCAATGAGTGATGCGCAACTTGAAATACTGGCCAGCCGTGCCGGTTTGGCAGTCGACTGGATCGACGCCAACGGCCGCCCGCAGAAAGTCGCCCCCTCGGTATTGCGCAATGTCCTGATCGGACTCGGCCACCCGGCCAGCACCGCACAGGAAATCGATGCCAGCCTCCTGCAATTGCAGGAGGTGCAACAGACCCGGCACCTGCCGCCGCTGATCACCGCCGATTTCGGCGTCAGCCTCGATTTGGCGCATTTCTTCGAGCCGGAAACGCCGTGCGAGATCCACCTTGAAGATGGCTCACGGCTCAACCTGAAACTCGATGCCGAGGCGATGCTGCCGGGCCTGGTTCCGGTCGGTTATCAGCACGTCAGCATCGACGGGCAATCCTTTACCCTGGCCGTGGCACCGACGCGCTGCTACAGCGTCGGCGACGCCGTCGACAGTCCGATTCCGCGTACCTGGGGCCTCAGTGTGCAGTTGTACTCGCTGCGTCGTCCCGGCGATGGCGGGTTCGGCGATACACAGGCGCTGGAAGACCTCGCCCGCGTGGCCGGGGAGCGCGGTGCCGAGGCGTTGGCGATCAGTCCGCTGCATGCGATGTTCGGCAGCGATACACAGCGCTACAGCCCGTACTCACCGTCCAGCCGTTTGTTCCTCAACAGCCTTTATGCCGCGCCGGGCGCGATTCTCGGCGAGCGCGCGTGGCGTGCCGCGATAGACGCCACCGGCCTGGCCGCCGAACTGCAACAGCTGGAAGAGCAGCCACTGATTAACTGGCCCGTGGCCGCCGAAGCCAAGCATCGCTTGCTGCAAGCCTTGTACGAAGGCTTCGTCCAGGGCGAACACCCGTTGCATGCAGACTTCAGCAGCTTCCGCCACGCAGCGGGCGAAGCCCTGGAAAACCACTGTCGTTTCGAAGCCATTCAAGAAGCCCGCGCCGCCAAGGGTGAAGCCCTCGACTGGCGCGAATGGCCGGAGCAATGGCGCGACCCGCGCAGTGCCGCCCTCGCCGAATTCGCCGAAGAAAACGCCGGCCGCATCGGCTTCTTCGCCTTCTGCCAATGGCTGATCGCTCGCTGCCTGGAACGCGCGCAAACTGCGGCTCGCAGCGCAGGGATGAGCATCGGGCTGATCGCTGATCTGGCCGTCGGTGCTGACGGCGGTGGCAGTCAGGCCTGGAGTCGCCAGGACGAGTTGCTCGCCTCGCTGACCGTGGGCGCACCGCCAGACATTCTTAACCGCACCGGCCAAGGCTGGGGCATTTCCGCGTTTTCCCCTGAAGGTTTGGTGCGTAACGGCTTTCGCGCATTCATCGAAATGCTCCGGGCCAATTTTGCCCACGCCGGCGGCTTGCGCATCGACCACGTCATGGGCCTGCAACGGCTATGGGTCATTCCCAATGGCTCGTCACCCGCCGATGGCGCCTACCTCTATTACCCGGTGGATGACCTGCTGCGTTTGCTCAGCCTTGAATCCCATCGCCATCAGGCAATCGTCCTTGGCGAAGACCTCGGGACGGTGGAGGAAGGCCTGCGGGAAAAACTTATTGCGCGTTCGATCCTCGGCATGCGGGTGATGCTGTTTGAACAGGACAACGCGCACTTCAAATCGATTCTCGATTGGCCGGACAACGCTCTCGCGACCACCAGCACCCATGACCTGCCGACGCTCAATGGCTGGTGGCATGGCCGCGATATCGACTGGAACGCCCGACTGGGCCTGGTTGACGCCACGGGTGAAATCGAATGGCGCCACCACCGGGAACGCGAGCGTGAAGGCCTGCGTCGTGTATTGACCGAGGACCCGCAGAACTTTCGCGAAGAGTCCCATGAAACCGATCAGGTGCTGGACGCGGCGGTGCGTTTCCTCGGTCATACCCGGGCACCGCTGGTGTTGCTGCCGCTGGAGGATGCCCTGGGCATCGAACAGCAGGCCAACCTGCCCGGCACCATCGACACGCACCCGAACTGGTCGCGGCGCCTGCCCGGCGTCAGCGAAGCCTTGCTCGACGACCCGGACGCCGCCCGGCGTCTGGAACTGCTCGCCTGTGCGCGACTTCAGGCTGGCGAGCGTGACCAATGAATCTCCCGTTAATCCAACCGCTGCCACTTCGCGCAACCCTGCGCCTGCAATTTCATAAAGGCTTCACCCTGGATCAAGCGGTGCCGCTGGTGCCGTACTTTGCCAGCCTCGGCATCAGCCACGTCTATGCCTCGCCACTGCTCGCCGCCCGCGCCGGTTCCATGCATGGCTACGACGTGGTGGACCCGACCACGGTCAACCCCGAACTGGGGGGCGAAACCGCCTTGCGCCGATTGGTCGGTGCCTTGCGCGAACACAAGATGGGGCTGATCCTCGACATCGTCTCCAACCACATGGCCGTCGGTGGCAGTGATAACCCGTGGTGGCTGGACTTGCTGGAATGGGGACGCCTGAGCCCTTACGGCGAGTTCTTCGACATTCAATGGCACTCGCCCGACCCGCTGATGGAAGGCCAGTTGCTGTTGCCGTTCCTCGGCAGCGACTACGGCGTCGCGTTGCAGGACGGCACCCTGCCCTTGCGCTTCGATGCACAGCGCGGCGCATTTTATGTCGAGCACTACGAGCATCATTTCCCTATCTGCCCGTCGAGCTACGGCGAACTGCTGCGAGCCGACGACGAACAGCTGAAGTTTCTCGCCGACCGCTTCACTGCCTTGAGCTACCAGACCGATGCTCACAGCCTGGCGCAACCGCTGAAGGCAGAGCTGCGTGAACTGGCCAGTGACCCAGCGCTCCTGAAGTGCATCGAGCAGAATCTCACCGCCTACGATTCCCTGACGCCTGAGGGTTTCCAACGCCTGCACCACTTGCTTGAGCGCCAGAGTTATCGCCTGGCCAGTTGGCGCACGGCGGCGGATGACATCAATTGGCGGCGGTTCTTCGACATCAACGAACTGGGCGGCTTGCGCGTCGAACGCCCGGCCGTGTTCGAAGCGACCCATGCGAAGATCTTCGAGCTGGTATCTGAAGGCCTGGTCGACGGTCTGCGCATCGACCACATCGACGGCCTCGCCGACCCGCGTGGTTACTGCCGTAAGTTGCGGCGCCGGGTCGACACGCTGTCGCCGGATCGGCACCTGCCGATTTATGTCGAGAAGATCCTCGGCGAAGGCGAAACCCTGCACCGCGACTGGTCGGTTGACGGCACTACCGGTTACGAATTCATGAACCAGCTGTCGTTGCTGCAACACGATCCCGACGGCGCGCAGACCTTGGGTGAGTTGTGGAATCGCTACAGCGAGCGGCCCGCCGACTTCCGTCAGGAAGCCCAGCTGGCGCGTCAGCAGATTCTCAACGGCTCATTGGCCGGAGATTTCGAGAGCGTCGCCAAAGCGCTGCTGCAGGTGGCGCGGGACGACTTGATGACCCGCGACCTGACCCTGGGTGCAATTCGGCGAGCTTTGCAGGAACTGATTGTGCATTTCCCGGTGTACCGCACCTACGTCAGCCCGCGTGGCCGCTCTGCCGAAGACGATGTGTTTTTCCAGCAAGCCATGGACGGTGCCCGACAAACCCTCGGCGAGGCCGATTGGCCTGTGCTCGATTGCCTGGCCGGGTGGCTCGGCGGTGAACCGTGGCGCAAACGCCCGGTGGGTCGCCAGCGCAAGATACTCAAGCACGCCTGCGTACGCTTCCAGCAACTGACCTCACCCGCCGCCGCCAAGGCTGTGGAAGACACCGCGTTCTATCGCTCGGTCGTGTTGCTGTCGCGTAATGACGTGGGGTTCAGCACCGAACAATTCAGCGCCCCCGTGGCAGACTTCCATGCCGCGTGTCTCAATCGCCTGGAACAGTTTCCGGACAACTTGCTGGCCACCGCCACTCACGACCACAAACGCGGCGAAGACACTCGCGCCCGATTGGCGGTGTTGAGCGAACGCAGTGCCTGGTACGCCGAGCAAGTGCCGCTGTGGAGAACTCTCGCCCGGCCCCTGCGAGACGACGATCAGATGCCCTCGGCAGGAGATGAGCTGATCCTGTATCAGGCGCTGCTCGGCAGTTGGCCGCTCGAGCTGGACAGCAACGATCAATCGGCGCTGGAGAACTACACTCAACGTATGTGGCAATGGCAACAAAAAGCCTTGCGTGAAGCCAAGTTGCAGAGCAGCTGGAGTGCGCCGAACGAGGCTTACGAACACGCCGTCCAGCAATTCCTCCAACGTCTGCTGCTCAGCCCCGAAGGTGAGCTGCTGCGCGCTGCCCTGGGCAAAGCCGCCAAGACCATTGCCATCCCCGGCGCCCTCAATGGGTTGGCGCAAACCTTGCTGCGCATGACCGTACCGGGGATCCCGGACCTCTACCAGGGCAACGAGTACTGGGACTTCTCGCTGGTGGACCCGGACAACCGCCGGCCGGTGGATTACGCCAGCCGCCAACAGGCGATGCAGGTGTCGTTGAACCTGCCTGACCTGTTGGCCCACTGGCATGACGGACGCATCAAGCAAACCCTGATCAGGCAGGTGTTGAACCTGCGGGCCGAGCATGCGGATCTGTTTCGGCAAGGGACTTATCAAGCCCTCGAAGTCGTTGGCAGCCAGGCACACCGGGTGCTGGCCTTTGCTCGCGAACATGAGGGAACACGGGCCATCGTGATCGTCCCGATACGTTGCGCCCCACTGCTGGAAAACAGTGCCGAACCCCGAATTGACGCGCTGCGGTGGGGCGATACACGGGTCAAATTACCGTTCACCGCCTCTGAGGAAAATCTGAAGGGACTTTTTTCAAGCACCGCAGTCACACACCACAGGGAGCTGAACATCAGCGCCGCGCTGGGGGATTTCCCGGTCAATCTCTTTATTCAAACGTTTACCCAAGCTTGAGTTCAGTTCAGGAGTAATGCGATGAGTACCGACGACAAACGCGTTCGCGAATTTGCCTATCAAATCTGGGAGTCGGAAGGGAAGCCCGAAGGCCAGGAAGAGCGTCACTGGGAGATGGCTCGCAAGCTGGCTGAAGCGGAAGCCCTGGCGCCCAGCAAATCGCCAAAGGCCACTGGCAGCAAAACGGCGGGCACCAAATCCCCCGCCGCCAAAGCTGGCAATGGCAAGGTTGCGGAGGCAAAAGCCAAGGCCAAGCCTGCTGCGGCTTCCAAGGTGATTCCGCCAGGCGAAAAAGCGGCGGAGAAGAAGCCTAAAGCAGCGCGAAAACCGCCTGCGATCTGACGCTTCACTATCGCTTCCTGATTGACCTCGTGGCCAGCCCCCTGGCCACTGTGGGTGCGTTCGCCCGAAATAAAGAGCCATTGTGGGAGCGAACTGTGGCGAGCGGATTTATCCCCGTTCGGCTGCGAAGCAGTCGCCAATCCGTACAACTCAGCTGTTTGAACGGACGCTGGGGGCCGCTTCGCAGCCCAACGGGGATAAATCCCCTCACCACAGGTCGCTCCCACAGGGTTTTGTGGTGTTGCCATCATTTGTTACCCCTTTTTTGCAGGAGCATCTATGACCAGTCCAAAGAAAGCCGCGCCAGAACCTAACGCCGAGGCGTCGCGAATCCGTGAAGGCCTGCCCTTCCCGCTGGGCGCGACATGGGACGGTCTGGGGGTCAACTTTGCCTTGTTTTCCGCCAACGCCACCAAGGTCGAACTGTGCATCTTCGACGATGCCGGCGAGGTTGAACTCGAGCGGATCGAACTGCCGGAATACACCGACGAGATCTACCACGGCTACTTGCCCGACGCCCATCCGGGGCTGATCTACGGCTACCGTGTCTACGGTGCGTACGACCCGGCCAACGGCCATCGCTTCAACCACAACAAACTGCTGATCGACCCCTATGCCAAGCAATTGGTCGGCGAGTTGAAATGGTCTGAAGCGCTGTTCGGCTACACCATCGGCCACCCGGACGCCGACCTGAGTTTCGATGAACGCGACAGCGCGCCTTTCGTGCCCAAGTGCAAAGTCATCGACCCGGCTCACACCTGGGGCCACGATCACCGGGTCAGCGTGCCGTGGGACAAGACGATCATTTATGAGACTCATGTACGCGGCATCAGCATGCGTCACCCTTCCGTTCCCGAGAATCTGCGTGGCACCTTCGGCGGGTTGATGGTCGATGACGTGCTGGAACACATTCGCAAACTCGGCGTGTCGTCGGTGGAGTTGCTGCCGATCCACGCCTTCGTCAACGACCAGCACCTGCTGCACAAGGGCATGACCAATTACTGGGGCTACAACAGCATCGCGTTCTTCGCCCCGGACCCGCGCTACCTGGCCAGCGGCAAGATCGCCGAGTTCAAGGAGATGGTCGCGCACCTGCACGAAGCCAATCTGGAAGTGATCCTCGACGTGGTCTACAACCACACCGCCGAGGGCAACGAGCAAGGCCCGACCCTGTCCATGCGCGGCATCGACAACGCCTCGTATTACCGCTTGATGCCCGATGACAAGCGCTACTACATCAACGATTCCGGCACCGGCAACACCCTCGACCTGAGTCACCCGTGCGTGCTGCAAATGGTCACCGACTCCTTGCGCTACTGGGCCACGGAAATGCATGTGGACGGTTTCCGTTTCGACCTGGCGACGATTCTCGGCCGCTACCACGAGGGCTTCGACGAACGTCACAGCTTCCTCGTCGCCTGTCGTCAGGACCCTGTGCTGCGCCAGGTGAAAATGATCGCCGAGCCATGGGATTGCGGCCCTGGTGGTTATCAGGTCGGTGGTTTCCCGCCGGGCTGGGTCGAGTGGAACGACAAATTCCGCGACACCGTGCGTGCGTTCTGGAAAGGCGATGACGGCCAACTGGCGGACTTCGCCAGCCGCATGACTGCGTCCGGCGAGATGTTCAATCAGCGCGGCCGACGTCCGTATGCCTCGTTGAATTTCATCACGGCGCATGACGGATTCACCCTCAATGACCTGGTGTCGTACAACGACAAGCACAACGAAGCCAACGACGAGAACAATCAGGACGGCAGTAACAACAACCTGTCCTGGAACCACGGCGTCGAAGGCCCGACCGACGATCCGGAAATCAATGAACTGCGTCAGCGGCAAATGCGCAACTTCTTCGCCACGCTCCTGCTGTCCCAGGGCACACCAATGCTGGTGGCCGGCGACGAGTTCGCCCGTACCCAGGACGGCAATAACAACGCCTATTGCCAGGACAGCGAGATCGGCTGGGTCAACTGGGACCTGAGCGAAGACGGCAAGGCGCTGCTCAAGTTCGTCAAACGCCTGATCAAGTTGCGCCTGGCTTATCCGATCCTGCGTCGCGGACGCTTCCTGGTGGGCAATTACAACGAAGACATCGGCGTCAAGGACGTGACCTGGCTCGCCCCGGACGGCAGCGAAATGTCCACCGAACAATGGGAAGAGGCCCATGGCCGCTGCCTTGGCATGCTGCTCGATGGTCGCGCCCAGGAAACCGGTATCCGCCGCAAGGGTGGTGACGCGACCCTGTTGCTGGTGGTCAACGCGCACCATGACATCGTCAACTTCACCTTGCCGGAAGTGCCTGATGGCTTTCACTGGACGTGCATGATCGACACCAATCAGCCGAAGATTCGCGGGCAGGAGCTTTTCGAGTTCGGTCACGAATATTCCGTCACCGGGCGCTCCCTGCTGCTGTTCGAATTGCAGCATGAGGAAGAAGAGTGAAATGGACCTTCAGGCGTTTCTCTCCCGCCAGTCACCGGACTACGCCGACACTCAGGCGCTAGGCCGGTGCCTGCGGGCGCTGGTGGAGGCTGGACTCGATCAGCTTCCGCTGCCGGGCAGCGGCCAGACGCTGGAGCGATTCCAGCGGCTGGCCGAGGTCGGTGGCCATGACCTCGGGTTATGCAAGTTATACGAAGGCCATACCGATGCGCTGGCGATCATCCAGCAACTCGGTGGCTCGCCAACCCCGGGCAGCACGTGGGGCATGTGGGCGGCCGAACCGCCACAAGCGCGGGTGCGCGTGCGTGCGCAGGGGCATATGGTCGCGCTGGACGGACGCAAAGCCTGGTGCTCGGGCGCGGCGGTGTTGAGTCATGCGTTGCTGACGGCATGGGATGATCACGACCGCCAGCAATTGGTCGCGGTGGCCCTGGATCAACCCGGCGTGACCGTTACCGATCAGGGTTGGCAAGCGGTCGGCATGGGTGCCACCGGTAGCGTCGAGGTGCTGTTCGAAGGCGCCGAAGCACAAGCCATCGGCCACCCCGGCGACTACCTGCAACGCCCCGGTTTCTGGCAAGGCGGCATCGGCATTGCCGCCTGCTGGTACGGCGCGGCACAGAGCATCGCCGAACGCTTGCGCGCCCATTGCGCCCAACGTGAAGAACCCCATGCCCTCGCCCATCTGGGCGCCGTCGACAGTGCGCTGCACGCCGCTGCCGATGTGTTGCGGGTCAGCGCATTGATGATCGACACCGCACCGCTGGACGACGCCGAACTGCTGGCCCGGCGCGCCCGGGCGGTGGTGGAACACGCCGCTGAACAGGTTATGTTGCACGTCGGTCACGCCCTCGGCGCGGGTCCCTATTGCAAGGATCGCCAGTTCGCCCGACTGATCGCCGACCTGCCGGTTTTCCTGCGCCAAAGCCACGCTGAGCGGGATCTTGCCGCGCTCGGCAAACACGTCATCAACGGAACATGGATGTTATGAAAACCAACCCCATCGTCGGTCAGGGCACGCCCCTCCATGTGTGGCAGACCTCCAGTCACCTGGCGCAACTGCCGGCAATCGACATTCTTGACCTGGTACCACAAGGCGCCCGCGCGGTGATCATTGCCCCGCACCCGGACGACGAAGTGCTGGGCTGCGGCGGTTTTCTGCAATTGCTCGCCGCCGCCGGCCGCCCCTTGCAACTGATCTCCGTCACCGATGGCAGCGCCAGCCACCCCGGCTCCGAGCGCTGGCCCGTGGAGCGCTTGAGCGCAGTCCGGCCTCAGGAATCGGTCGAAGCCTTGCGTCGTCTCGGCCTGCCGCTGCACAGCCTGAAGTGGCTGCGCGGCGGTTTTCAGGACAGCCAGGTCGCGGATCGAGAAATCGAATTGAGCGAATTCATCGAGCGTCATTTGCGCCCAACCGACGTGGTGTTCACCACGTGGCGCGAAGACGGCCATTGCGATCACGAAGCCGTGGGCCGGGCCAGCGCCGCCGCCGCGAAACGCGCGGGTGCGACCGTGCATGAACTGCCCGTGTGGACCTGGCACTGGGCAGCGCCCGAAGACAGTCTGGTTCCGTGGCACCGCGCACGAAAGATCCTCCTGACCCCGCCTCTGGTGGCGCGCAAACGCCACGCGATCCACGCCTTTGCCAGTCAGTTGGAAGGTGATCCGCACATCGGCTTGCCGCCGGTGCTGGCACCCTATGTGCTGGAACGACTGCTGCAACCGTTCGAAGTGGTGTTTCTATGAGCGTCGAGGACCGCTATTTCGACGGCATGTTTGCCGGTAATGATGATCCCTGGTCCTTTCGCCAGCGTTGGTATGAACAGCGCAAACGCGCGATCACCCTCGCCGCTCTGCCCCGCCCGCATTACCGGTCGATCTTCGAGCCCGGCTGTGCCAACGGCGAGTTGAGCTTTGAGCTGGCCAGCCGTTGCGATCGCCTCCTGTGTTGCGACACCGCTGCCGCTGCCGTCACGCTGGCCCGCACCCGTCTCGGTCCGTTCGACCACGCCGAAGTCCGCCAGAGCCGCTTGCCTGCCGATTGGCCGGAGGAAAAATTCGACCTGATCGTGCTCAGCGAGATCGGCTATTACCTCGACGCCGACGACTTGAAACGCCTGATCGAACAGGCCGGACAATCGCTGACCGCCGACGGCCAGCTCCTGGCCTGCCACTGGCGACCACCCATCGACGGTTGCCCGTTGAATGCCCGGCAAGTCCATGACTCGCTCCACGAACATTTGCATTTGCCGCGCCTGGTCCTGCATCAGGAAGCGGATTTCCTGCTGGAACTCTGGAGTCGTGAGCCACGCTCCGTGGCGGCTCTGGAGGGCTTGCGATGATTGGCATTCTGATCCCCGCGCATAACGAAGAAGACTTGCTCGCAGATTGCCTTGAGGCAGCCCTGCTCGCCGCGCAACACGAAATGCTGGGTGGTGAAACCGTCGAGGTACTGGTGGTGCTCGACAGTTGCACCGACCGGTCCCTGGAGATCGTCAGCACCTACCCGGTCCACAGTTTGCAGATCGAGGCGCGTAACGTCGGCCAGGCCCGCGCCGCCGGTGCACGGTTTCTGCTGGATCGCGGGGTGCGCTGGATTTCCTGTTCCGATGCCGACAGCCGGGTGGCGCAGGATTGGCTGGTGGCGCAACTGGCTCTCGACGTAGACGCCGTGTGCGGCACGGTCACGGTGGATGCGTGGCACGAGTCGTTCGATGAATCGGCACAGATTCGCTATCACCAGCATTATCAGGCCCGCGACGGCCATCGGCACATTCATGGTGCCAATCTGGGCATCAGTGCCGACGCTTATCAACGGGCCGGAGGTTTTGAACCGCTGGCCTGTGACGAGGATGTGCAACTGGTGCGACAACTTGAACGTTGTGGCGCAAACATCGCCTGGAGTCATCGCCCGCAAGTGCTGACCAGTGCTCGGCTGGACAGTCGGGCGCGTGGTGGTTTCGGCGATTATTTGCGAGACCTGACACAGGTTGGGTAAAAAAAACCGTCGCAGATGACACGATCACGCGACGAATAGTCAGACTTGAGCAATACTCTGCTCGCGGCAATCCAGGGTACGGAGCGCTGCACATTGCTATCAAACTAAACAAGGACGTAGCCCGATGAAATCCGTTTCCATCATCGAAGGCAGCCCATCCGCGCAGATCTGGAACAGCGCCCGGCAGCTGGACAACATCCCCGTCATCAACACCGAGACCCTGGTCCCCGCCGGCGCACGCGCCGTGGTGATCGCGCCGCATCCCGGCGATGAAGTGGTCACCTGCGGCGGTTTGCTGCAGCTGCTGTCCACCCTCGGTCATCCCCTGCAAATCATCTCGATCACCGATGGCAGCGCCAGCCATCCGGGCTCGCAACAATGGTCAGAGAAGCGTCTGAGTGTGTTTCGCGGCCAGGAAAGCGTCGAAGCCTTGCGCCGGCTAGGATTGCCGATGCACAGCCTGAAGTGGATTCGCGGCGGCTTCACCGACAACGCCCTGGTCGAGCGTGAGGCGCAACTGACCCAATTCATCGCCCGTTATCTGCGCCCCGGCGACGTGGTGTTCAGCACCTGGCGCGAAGACGGCACCAGCGATCATGATGCCGTCGGCCGCGCCAGCGCCAATGCGGCAAGCATGGTCGGGGCAACGTTCAACGAATCACCGGTCTGGGCCTGGCACTGGCCGACACGGGATCAAGGACTGTTTCCCTGGCATCGTGCACGCAAATTGCGCCTCGACACCTGGACCGTCGCCCGTAAAAGCCACGCCACCCACGCCTACGCCAGCCAGCTCGACGGCGAACCGGCCATCGGCATCGCACCGCTGCTGCCCCGGGTGATTCTGGAGCGTATGCGGTTGCCGTACGAAGTCGTTTTCGTCTGACTGCCCACTCCCTGTAGCAGCTGTGGAGCCTGCCTTGTGGCGAGGGGATTTAGCGAAACGTCGCACCGCCCCGTTGGGCTGCGAAGCGGCCCCCAGCATTCCGCCCTTCATACCGCACTTGCAGAATTCACGACTGCTTCGCAGCCGAACGGGGCGGTGTGACGTTTCGCTAAATCCCCTCGCCACAAGGCAAGCTCGACAGCTGCTACATTTTATGTGGGAAGGCTACTGGCGACGAATCACTCTGAACTGCCCGCCGCTGAATCAGTCGCATAACTAAGCAGCCCAGATTCAGAGGAGTGAACGTGACCAGCGATTCCGAGCAGCGAGCCGTCGAATCAGTGCCGTTGAACGCGCCCACGGCGATTCATCGATTGCGGGTGCTGACGGTCAACACCCACAAGGGGTTTACCGCCCTCAACCGGCGTTTCATCCTTCCGGAGCTGCGTGAAGCGGTACGCAGTACCTCGGCCGATCTCGTCTTCCTGCAAGAAGTGGTCGGTGAGCACGATCGGCACTCTTCCCGTTACAACGATTGGCCACAGACCTCGCAATACGAGTTCCTGGCCGACAGTATGTGGAGCGATTTCGCCTACGGTCGCAACGCCGTTTACCCCGACGGCCACCACGGCAACGCCCTGTTGTCGAAATACCCGATTCGCGAACACCGCAATCTCGACGTCTCCATCACCGGCCCCGAACGGCGTGGTTTGCTGCATTGCATACTGGACGTGCCGGGGCACGCAGAAGTCCACGCGATCTGCGTGCATCTAAGCCTGCTGGAAAGTCATCGCCAGTTGCAGCTGCAGCTGCTCTGCCAACTGCTCGAATCCCTGCCCGACGATGCGCCGGTGATCATCGCGGGGGACTTCAACGACTGGCAGCTGCAGGGCAACGCCGCTCTCGCCCGTCGCGATTACCTGCACGAAGCTTTCGAGCGCCACAACGGCCGCCCGGCGAAAACCTACCCGGCGCGCTTCCCGCTGCTGCGCCTGGACCGGGTCTACCTGCGCAACGCCAGCAGCCACAACCCGCGCATTCTCGGCAACAAACCCTGGACGCATCTGTCGGACCATTTACCGTTGGCCGTCGAAGTGCATCTCTAAGCGGTCAGCGACCGTGGCGATAACGGCTGGCGCCGGGACTGTCGGGTCATTTTGCGTTCATTTCCGTGCCGCAATACTGACAGAATCGAGACCCCGCTTGCGCTCGACACTCTGCCTTGACCTTCGCCTTAGCTGACCGTTAGCCCGCTATCCAAAGGCTCTGGCACGTGGGGTTTTTGACGATTTTTCGAACAAACAAGAACTTAGATGCGCGGCAAAAATCAGTCACTTGCGAGCACTGAAATAACGATACCACTTATCGGCCATTTTCTTGACGCGATGTCAAGGGTCTTCTTAGCTACACGTTACTACCCCCGGAAATATCACCAGGGGCAAACCCCCAAGACACCCGCGAAATCGGGCGGCCAGCGGCTTGCCTCAATCCATTCGGTCGCCCCTCATTCGGGGTAGGAGAGACGCCAAAGCGAGATACGGCATGCGATTGCAAGGTAGACCCCCATGAAAACTTCATTCACCCAACAAGAGATCAAAGTTACCTTTTGCACTGTCTCGAGTTCGCTGTTGCTGTGTTCGTCCATGGAGGTGCAGGCAGGCCCCGCAGAGGATGAAACCGCCCCCTGGTATCGCCAGGATATTCCGGCAATGACCTTGCCCACGATCAACATCACCGCCCCCTACCCCGGCTACTTCAGCGCTGCTTCCGATACACGAAGTTCACGCCTGACCATCGAAGACGCCGCGCCTTCGACCTGGGATCAACTGTACGGGCAGGCTTCGCGACAAGCGCAGACCGATGTGATGACGCAGGGTTATGCCAGCCCTGGCAATTCCGAATTCAAAGGCCCGGCGATCCTGACCCTGCAAAGCGGTAGCGGCCATACCCAGCGGGTTGGACTGATCGGCGGGACGACTCAGATACAAGGCAACAGCACCGGGCTGCTGACCAGTCGCGCCCTCGCCGATCCGGCCACTGACACCCTCAACCTTCAAGGCGAGAGCCTCGGCGCCTACTGGAGCCTGACCGGGCCCCAAGGCTGGCACGTGGATTTGTCGGCCAGCGGCGGCCGGGTCAACGGTTTCAGCCGTAACGACCAGGGCGCGCGGATGGCGACCGAAGGCAGTGCGGTGACGTTGTCGGTGGAAGGTGGTTTTCCGATTGGCGTGAGCGAGAACTGGGTGGTTGAACCGCAAGCGCAGTTGATTAATCAACGCATCACCCTGGATACGCCTTATGCCGGTTCAGGCAATGCGTCGTCCAGCGACCTGACGTCCTGGAGCGGTCGCGTCGGCGCACGGTTGAAAGGTAGTTACGACATCAATGGCCTGGGGGTCGAACCCTATGTGCGGACCAACTTGTGGCACACCGTGTACACCGGCAATACCGTGACCCTCGATCAGGTCGACAAGATCAGCAGCAGTCGTAATTCATCGACGGTCGAAGTGGGGTTGGGGCTGGTGGCCAGAGTCACGCCCGCGGTGAGTTTCTACGTCAGTGCCGATTACAGCAGTGATGTGGATGACAATGATTTGAACGGGTTGATCGGGAGCCTAGGTGTGCGGATGCGGTGGTGAGGGCAAAATTCAAGAAATGCATTGTTTGAGCTGACACCATCGCGAGCAGGCTCGCTCCCACATTGGTTTTGTGTACGACATAAATCCAATGTGGGAGCGAGCCTGCTCGCGATGGGAGCGACTCGGTTCTAAATCAACCCTCAGGACTCAGGATCAACACCGCCAGCGGTGGCAGGTTCAACACCAGCGAAAGCGCCTGCCCATGGCTCGGCTCTTCTTCGGTAAACGCCCCGCCACTGTTGCCGTAGTTGGACCCGGCATACATCGCGGCGTCGCTGTTGATCGTCTCGCTCCAGCGCCCGGCGAACGGTACGCCAATGCGATAGGCCTCACGGGGCACCGGCGTGAAGTTCGCCACCACCAACACCGGCCGCCCTTCCTTGCTCCAGCGCAAGAACGCGTAGACGCTGTTGATCGCATCATCGCCGATCAACCACTGGAAGCCTTGCGGCGCGTCGTCCTGGTCATGCATCGCCGGCTCTTCGCGGTACAGCCGGTTGAGGTCGCCAACCAGTTTCTGCACACCCTTGTGTTCCGAGTATTGCAGCAGGTACCAGTCCAGTTGCTGATCGTGATTCCACTCGCGCCACTGGCCGAATTCGCAGCCCATGAACAACAGTTTTTTGCCCGGATGCGCCCACATGAAGCTCAAATAGGCCCGCAGGTTGGCAAATTTCTGCCAACGATCGCCCGGCATCTTGTCGATCAGCGAGTGCTTGCCGTGCACCACTTCATCATGGGAAATCGGCAGGATGAATCGCTCGGACCAGGCATACACCAGGCCGAAACTCAGCTCGTTGTGGTGATGCGCGCGGTACACCGGGTCCTGCTGAATGTAATGCAGCGAATCGTGCATCCAGCCCATGTTCCACTTGTAGTCGAAACCCAGTCCGCCCTGTTGCGTGCCTTGGCTGACCCCCGGCCACGCCGTGGATTCCTCGGCAATCACCAGCGCACCCGGCGCCTCCAAGTCAACCACGTCGTTGAGGTGGCGCAGGAAGTCGATGGCTTCCAGGTTCTCGCGTCCGCCGTGGCGGTTTGGCACCCATTCGCCGGCCTTGCGCGAGTAATCGCGATAAAGCATCGACGCCACGGCATCGACCCGCAGGCCATCGACGTGGAAATGCTTGAGCCAGTGCAGCGCTGAAGCGAGCATGTAGCCGTGCACCTCGGTGCGGCCCAGGTTGTAGATCAGCGTGTCCCAGTCCTGATGAAACCCTTCCTGCGGATTGCCGTATTCGTACAACGCAGTGCCATCGAATTGCGCTAGGCCGTGGGTATCGGTAGGGAAATGCGCTGGCACCCAATCGAGGATCACGCCGATTTCCGCCTGGTGACAGGCGTTGACGAAGGCTGCGAAATCTTCCGGCGAACCGTAACGGGCGCTCGGGGCGAATTGCGACAGCAGCTGATAACCCCAGGAACCGCCGAACGGGTGCTCCATGATCGGCATCAGTTCGATGTGGGTGAACCCCAGCTCTTTGACATACGGAATCAACCGCTCGGCCAGTTCGTGCCAGGTGTACTGGCGCGCCACTTCACCCAGATCGTCCAGCTCACACTGCCACGAACCGGCGTGCAATTCATAGATCGACAGCGGCGCGCTGCGCAGATGCCGGTCGGCACGGGATTCCATCCAGCCCTGATCCTGCCAATCGATGTTCAGCGGTGCAGCGACTTTGGATGCAGTGTCCGGCGGCAACGAGGTGGCCAGGGCCATCGGGTCGGCCTTGAGCGGCAGAATGCCGTGGGCGCCAAGGATTTCGTATTTATAGGTTTCGCCTGCCTGCAGGCGCGGGATGAATACTTCCCAGACACCGGTCGGATGGCGCAAGCGCATCGGGTGCCGACGACCGTCCCAATTGTTGAAGTCGCCCACGACCGACACCCGTTTGGCGTTCGGCGCCCACACAGCGAACCGCACGCCGTCGACACCGTCGACCGACTTCAGCTGCGCACCGAGGCAGGCGCTGAGGTCGCGATGATTGCCCTCGGCGAACAGGTACAAGTCCATTTCGCCGAGCAACGGGCCAAAGCTGTAAGGGTCTTCAGACACCTGTTCGCCGCCGGCCCAGCGGGTGCGCAGCAGATAGGGCTGCGCCCGATCAAAATGGCCGACAAACAGCCCCGGCGTCTGGGTCGCCTCAAGATTGCCGAGCTCTTCCCCGGAGTCCCTGGCCAGCACCTGCACGCTCAATGCGTCCGGCAGATAAGCCCGAATGAATTGCCCACCGGCACCATCGCCGTGGGGGCCGAGGATTGCAAAAGGGTCGTGGTGTTCGGCGCGAACCAGCGCGTCGATGTCCCGCGATCCGGGCAGCAACGCCTCTTTAGCGTGACCCTGTTCCTTGTTCGAGAAACTCATGACTACTCTCCACCAAGATCGGAAAAGGGTTTAAGCCCACTCAATAATCCATACAAACCATGCAACGGCACCGGCAACCACGTGGGGCGATTTTCAGCCTCATACGCCACCTCGTAGGCCGCTTTCTCCAGACCGAACAACGCCAGCGCGGCGTCCTCGCCTTCCGGATCTTGCCACGCATGAGCAAGACTAGCTGCCGCCAGCCGATAAGCGTCGACAAATGCCCTTTTTGCTTCATTCAGATAACGGTCGGCTACCCGTTGCCGTGCCGCTTGGGCATCGGCGGTGTTGTCTACGTTGTGTACGTTGATCGCCATCGCCGCGGCGTAATCGAAGGAACGCAACACGCCGCTGACATCTTTGTACGGGCTGTGCTTGCCGCGTCGCTCACTCAGCGGACGTGCCGGCTCACCTTCGAAGTCGATCAGGTAAGCATCACCCTTGATCACCAGCACCTGCCCCAGGTGCAAGTCGCCGTGTACGCGAATGCGCAAACCACCGACGGCTTTTTTGCCCAAGTCCTGGACGTGGCTGAGGATCGCTTTTTTGTTGTCCAGTAAACGAGTGACCAGCGCTTTGTCTGCCGGGTTCAGTTCGTTTTGATGCTGTTTGAGCAGCTTGAGTGCGTGCTCCAGTTGCGCAGCGACGTCCTTGGCCGAGGCCAGTGCGTCTTTCTGAGTGGTGACCTGCGGGGCGAAGTCCGGGTCATCGGTCGAGGCCGCCAGCACCTGGTGCATTTCACCCAGCCGCTGGCCGAGCATGCCGGCAAAGTCTTTCAGTTCACCCAGCGCGTTGTAGTGCTGTTCCTGCTCGGACATGGCGTCAGCCAATTCGTCGCGCAGTGCCCGTTCGAGGTTGTTCTGGGTCCATTCCCAGGCGTCGCCCTGATTGCTCAAATAGCCTTGAGCGATCATCAACAGATTGTCTTCGCCTTTTGCGTCGCGGCGAACCACCGAACCCAGCAGCGGCGATATGTTGCTGAAACCGGCGTTGGTCAGGTACGCGCTCATTTCCAGTTCCGGGTGCACGCCAGACGCAACCTTGCGGATCAGCTTCAGCACCAGGCTGCTGCCGATCACCACCGAACTGTTGGACTGTTCGGCGGACAGGTAGCGCACTTCCGATTCGGCCGTCAGGCCCAGTTTGACCAGCTCGGCGGTCGGCTCGAAACGAATTTCGCCACCGTCCGACGGCAACACAATGTTTTCCTGCATGCCTTGCAGCACCGTGCGGATGAAGTTTTCCAGGCTGAAGGCATCGGTGATCAAACCAACCTGTGGGCCACGTCGCACCCGGGACAGCGCCAGTTGCTGCGGCAGTGCCGGCCCGACATGATCATCGGCAATGAAGCCGAACGGCAGCTGGTAACGGCTGGTCTGGCCGCCGCTGGTGACTTCGATTTCACTCAAAAGCACCGGATGCTGCGCATCACCGAAGCGCACGCCGTACGCCAGGTTGACCTTTTCGATGGCCGCATCCTTGCCGGCAAACCAGCGGCGGTTTTGCAACCAGTTCGGCAGGATGCCCTGCTCCAGCGTCTCGCGGGACGGCGCTTCAAGCAGTTCTTCCATGCGTTTTTTCAACACCAGAGTGGTGAAGTCCGGCAGGCTTTGCGCCGGTTCTACGTGCCAGCTAGGCATTTGATTCTCCGCAGCGAGTCCGAACCAATAGAAGCCGTACGGCGCCAGTGTCAGAAGGAAATTCAACTGGCCGATGGGTGGGAAGGCGTTACCGCCGAGCATCTCCACCGGCACCATGCCGACGTAAGCGGACAAGTCCAGTTCCGCCGCTTGCGCACTGCGCGAAACGTTGGCGACACACAGGATGGTTTCGTATTTGCCATCCGGCCCGGTGTATTCGCGGGTGTAGGCCAGAATCCGCCGATTGCTCGGCGACAGCATTTTCAGCGTGCCACGACCGAAGGCCTTGGATTGCTTGCGCACGGCGAGCATGCGGCGGGTCCAGTTCAGCAGCGAATGAGGATCACCGGCCTGGGTTTCGACGTTGACCGACAGGTAACCGTATTGCGGGTCCATGATCGGTGGCAGCACCAGGCTCGCCGGGTCGGCGCGTGAGAAACCGCCGTTACGGTCGATTGACCACTGCATCGGCGTGCGCACGCCGTCGCGGTCGCCGAGGTAAATGTTGTCGCCCATGCCGATTTCATCGCCGTAATACATCGTCGGTGTGCCGGGCATCGACAGCAGCAAGCTGTTGAGCAGCTCCACGCGACGACGATCGCGCTCCATCAAGGGTGCGAGGCGGCGGCGAATGCCCAGGTTGATCCGCGCCCGACGGTCGGCCGCGTAGTAATTCCACAGGTAATCGCGCTCCTTGTCGGTGACCATTTCCAGGGTCAGCTCATCGTGGTTGCGCAGGAAAATCGCCCACTGACAGTTGGCCGGGATCTCCGGGGTCTGACGCAGGATGTCGGTGATCGGGAAGCGATCTTCCTGGGCTAGCGCCATGTACATGCGCGGCATCAACGGGAAGTGAAAAGCCATGTGGCATTCGTCGCCGTTGAGGCCTTTCTTGTCGGTGTCACCGAAATACAGCTGCGTGTCTTCCGGCCATTGATTGGCCTCGGCCAGCAGCATGCGGTCCGGGTAGTTGGCGTCGATCTCGGCACGGATCTGCTTGAGGACGTCGTGGGTCTCGGGCAGGTTTTCGTTGTTGGTGCCGTCACGCTCGATCAGGTACGGAATTGCGTCCAGCCGCAGGCCGTCGATGCCCATGTCGAGCCAGTAGCGCATCACCGACAGCACCGCTTTCATGACTTGCGGGTTGTCGAAGTTGAGGTCCGGCTGGTGCGAATAGAACCGGTGCCAGAAGTACTGGCCGGCGACCGGGTCCCAGGTCCAGTTGGACTTCTCGGTGTCGAGAAAGATGATGCGGGTGCCGTCGTATTTGTGGTCGTCATCGGACCATACGTAGAAGTCCCGCGCCGCTGAACCAGGCTTGGCTTTGCGCGCGCGCTGGAACCAGGCGTGCTGGTCGGAGGTGTGGTTGATGACCAGCTCGGTAATCACCCGCAGGCCGCGTTTGTGGGCCTCGGAGATAAAACGCTTGGCGTCGGCCATGGTGCCGTAATCGGGGTGGACGCCACGGTACTCGGCAATGTCGTAACCATCGTCGCGCCGGGGCGACGGATAGAAGGGCAAGAGCCAGATGGTGTTGACGCCGAGGTCGGCAATGTAATCGAGTTTGGCGATAAGACCGGGAAAGTCGCCGATCCCGTCATTGTTGGAGTCGAAAAAAGATTTGACGTGAACCTGGTAGATCACCGCGTCCTTGTACCAGAGCGGGTCCTTGATAAAGGTGGCTGCCTTGGGTTTCTTCGCCATTTGAAACTCCTGTTGAATTCGAAATAGCCACCACCGAGCCAGTCGCTTTGGAATGAGGCTTTGTGGCGAGGGGATTTATCCCCGTTCGGCTGCGAAGCAGTCGCATACTTTTGATCTGGCTGATGCGGTGTCTGGGCGGATTGGGGGCTGCTTCGCAGCCCAACGGGGCGGTGCGACGTTTCGCTAAATCCCCTCGCCACAAAAGCCCCCTCTCACCACTGTCAGGAGGTTGTGATTCGCCAGATGCCGAACGGTTGATGCGCCGGGTCGATCCGCATGAACTGGTACTTGCCGTGCCAGGTCCAGCGATGGCCGCTCATCAAGTCTTCGCCCTGGGTGCTGGCGTCGTCGGGCAAGCCCATTTCCCACAGCGGCAATTCGAAGTTGGCTTCCTGGACGTTATGCGGATCGAGGCTGACAGCCACCAGAATAAAGTTGCTGCCATCCGCGCTGCGCTTGCCGAAATACAGAATGTTGTCGTTCCACGCGTTGTAGACCTTCAAGCCCAGGTGCGTGTGCAGCGCCGGGTTCTGTCGACGGATGCGGTTGAGCTGGGCGATCTCGGCAATGATGTTGCCCGGCGCGTTGAAGTCCCGCGGACGGATCTCGTACTTCTCGGAGTTGAGGTATTCCTCCTTGCCCGGCACCGGCGCGGCTTCACACAGTTCGAAGCCCGAATACATGCCCCACAGACCGGAGCCCATGGTCGCCAGCGCGGCACGGATCAGAAAACCGGCGCGGCCGGATTCATGCAGGAACGCCGGATTGATGTCCGGTGTGTTGACGAAGAAATTCGGCCGGTAGCATTCGCGCCACGGAGACTCGTTGAGCTCGGTGAAATAGGTCGCCAGTTCCGTTTTGGTATTGCGCCAGGTGAAGTAGGTGTAGCTCTGGGTGTAACCGACCTTGCCCAGCCGCGCCATCATGGCCGGCGTGGTGAAGGCTTCCGCGAGGAAGATCACCTCGGGGTACAACGCCCGCACATCGGCGATCAGCCATTGCCAGAACGGCAGCGGCTTGGTGTGGGGATTATCGACGCGAAAGATCTTCACGCCCTCTTCGACCCAACCCACCACGATGTCCCTTAGCTCGACCCACAGACTCGGAATCGCATCGCTGGCATAGAAATCGACGTTGACGATGTCCTGGTATTTTTTCGGCGGGTTCTCGGCGTATTTGATCGTGCCGTCGGGGCGCCAGTTGAACCAGCCCGGATGCTGTTTGAGCCACGGGTGATCCTGGGAACACTGGATCGCGAAATCGAGGGCAATTTCCAGCCCGTGATCTGCCGCGGCTGCAACCAGGCGGCGGAAGTCTTCACGGGTACCGAGTTCGGAATGAATCGCCTCGTGCCCGCCCTCTTCACTGCCGATGGCATATGGGCTGCCCGGATCGTCGGGACCGGCCGTCAATGAGTTATTCGGGCCTTTGCGGAAGCTGCGGCCGATCGGATGGATCGGCGGGAAGTACAGCACATCGAAACCCATGTCCTGAATCATCGCCAGTCGCGAGTGCACATCGTTAAACGTGCCGTGACGGGCCGGATCGTCGGTGATCGAGCGCGGAAACAACTCGTACCAACTGGCGAACTGGGACAGCTCCCGTTCGACGTCCAGCGGAAATTCGGGGCTGAGGCTCAAATAAGCGCGGTGATCGGCCTGGGCCATCAGCTCGGCACTACGTTGGTGCAAAAACAGCGCGACCTGCTCGGCTTCGAGCAGGCCGGACAGTTCATGATGCAACGCGGCCAGTTCTTCGCTCAGTGGCCCTTCTGCTCGTTCGGCCGCCTGTTGCACCTGGTTGCGCCCTTCCTGCAACTCCAGGCTGATGGGCACGCCGGCGACGTGTTTTTTCTCGATCTCATACAGAAAGCTCGCGTATTGATCGATCCAGGCTTCGATACAAAAGACGTAGCGGCCCTGCTCCTCAACACGGAACTGGCCTTGCCAGCCGTTATTGCCGAGTTCAGCCATGGACTGGCTCTGCCAGGCCTCGTCACCGTCGGCACGCCAGCGGATGCGCACGGCCAGTTTGTCGTGACCGTCGGCGAAAACCTTGGCGGTCACCACCACGTCTTGCCCCACCACGGCTTTGACGGCGAACTGCCCGCCATCCAGGGTCGGCATGACGTTTTCAATAGCGATGCGCGGCAGCAGCAGTGCCTGCGACAGCGGCATATGAGGGTTGTAGTTCAACTCAGTCGGTTTTTCAGCAGTCATCGAGCATCTCTCCTTAACGCCCCATGGACGCTCATGTGTCTGGTCGTCGTTCACGCAGAACCGTCGGTCCCGAAATGAACTCACTTAGGTTCCGAGCGACAAGCGCGTGGAAAAGTTCACGCCCATTTGCCGGGAATCAAATCCCTCGCGCGACGGTCAACCAACTTAAGCACGAGTTACGCCATGTGCCACTGGAGGCTTCAACGATGAGTATTCCAATCCCGGCTGAAACACCTGATCCGAACATCGACCAACCGACCATTCCGCCGACCGAGCCGCCACCTGTGCCTGAGCAAGAACCGCCCGGCACCACACCGCCTCCCAGAGAAGATCCACCGGACACCATGCCGCCGGTGATCGTTGCGCCTGAGTAAGATCGTTCCTGCGCTCTGCGTGGGAATGCATCCCGGGGACGCTCTGCGTCCCTTCATTCTCTACGGTCGCTCCTGCTCGTCTTTATCCCGGTCGAGCATCTTCACGACCCTCGGCATCACACTGAGAATCCCCAACGCCAACAACGTACTCAGCACCGCCGTCGCCTCTCGACCCAACCCGGCCGAAACACCGATGGCGGCGGTCATCCACAACCCGGCGGCGGTGGTCAGGCCTTTTACATGGCCTTCATCGCCTTCCTGGTTTTTGAGGATGGTGCCGGCGCCCAGGAAACCGATCCCGGCTATCACGCCTTGCACCACCCGGCTCATGGCATCGGCCTGGGAGCCGGACATCTGCGGCACCAGCACAAACAGCGCCGCACCGAGGGCCACCAGCATGTGCGTGCGAACCCCGGCAGCCTTGCCCTTTTGCTCGCGCTCGAAACCGAGAATGCCGCCCAGAATCGCGGCCATCAGCAATCTCACGGTGATCCGCGTCAGTTGTGACGCATCGCCGATGTCGGCGAACTCCGCTTGCAGCGTTACCCAGACCTCATGCCACCAGGCGTTCATGGTGCAATCCTTGTGATTGATTGTTATTGGAGGATGGACCGCGCCGACCATTAATCAGTTGCACAGAACGATGACCGCTGGATGCGCCCTAAGAGTTTAGAACCCGCTCAAAAAAGGACACTGCCATGACTGTGCGCATCGAAAACCAGACCTGCTTTTTCCTCACCGAGAATGGCGAAGAAATTCGCCTGTGCCCTGATGTCACGATCATCACCGATTCGGAAAAGGCCATGTCGGCGGTGGAGCTCAACGGCCAGCGCGTCTACATCACCGAAGCAGAAGCCGACGCATTGACCGTAGCAGGCGCAGTGGACGGTCGTAAGCATTTGAAGGCCACCGACAGTGATTCGGTGATTTGAATGATGCGGATCAACAACCTCCGCAAGCGCCTGATATAGGCGCTTGTGCCCCGCTGTGACAGGGTGCATCAAGTTGTCGCAGGTAGCGGATCAGCCCCCATCTGATCCGCTTTTTATTGCAATACCTGAGTCTGTTATGCAAACAGATCGCTGGTCATAGTGCTCATGCCTGATGGAGGCTGATGAGCGAAAGACCATGAGCGAAAAAATCCCCGTCCGAATCGTAGAAAGCGTCCCTTTAGTACAGAGCTATGAGCCTTCGCGTCCGAAGACGAAGGCCAAGTCCAGCGACAATCTGATCCACACCCGAAGCTTTACCGGCCTGTTCCGCAATTTGCGCCTGAGCGGTGCCGGATTTCTGTTTTTGCTGTTCTTCGGCACCGTGTGGCTGAACTGGGGCGACCGTCAGGCGGTGCTCTGGGACCTTTCCGAAAGCAAATTCCACATCTTCGGCGCGACCTTCTGGCCTCAGGACTTCATCTTGCTCTCGGCGCTGCTGATCATCGCCGCGTTCGGGTTGTTCGCGATCACCGTCTTCGCCGGCCGGGTCTGGTGCGGTTACACCTGCCCGCAGAGTTCCTGGACCTGGATCTTCATGTGGTGCGAGAAGATCACCGAAGGTGAACGCAACCAGCGGATCAAACTGCAAGCTGCGCCATGGGGGCTGAACAAACTGATCCGCCGCTCGGCCAAGCACACCCTGTGGCTGGCCATCAGCCTGCTCACCGGGCTGACGTTCGTTGGCTACTTCACGCCGATCCGGCCGCTGGCCGAAGAGCTGCTGACCCTGCAAATGGGCGGTGTCAGCCTGTTCTGGGTGCTGTTCTTCACCGGCGCGACTTACATCAATGCCGGCTGGCTGCGTGAGGCGGTGTGCATGCACATGTGTCCGTATGCGCGGTTCCAGAGCGTGATGTTCGACAAAGACACCCTGACCATTTCCTACGATGCGGCCCGTGGTGAAAACCGTGGCCCGCGTAAACGTGAGGTGAAACCGGCTGAAGTGGGTCTGGGGGATTGCATCGATTGTCAGGTGTGCGTGCAGGTGTGCCCGACCGGGATCGACATTCGCGACGGTTTGCAAATGGAATGCATCGGCTGCGCAGCCTGTATCGATGCCTGCGATTCGATCATGGACAAAATGGGTTATGCCCGTGGCCTTATCAGCTATACCTCGGAGCATGAGTTGCAAGGTGGCAAGACTCACCTGCTGCGGCCGCGACTGATCGGTTACACCGCAGTGCTGCTGGTGATGATCGGCGCCCTCGCCCTCGCCCTGGTCGAACGGCCGATGGTGTCGCTGGACGTGAGCAAGGACCGTGGCCTGTTCCGCGAGAACAGTCAGGGGCAGATCGAAAACATCTACAGCCTGAAGGTCATCAACAAGACCCAGCTGCGTCAGGATTACCAACTGAGCCTGGTGGATGGCGAAGGCTTCCAGCTGCAAGGCAAGACCGAACTGAGCCTGGCGCCGGGTGAAATTGTGGATGTGCCGGTGTCGGTGGCGATGCTGGCGGACAGGCCGAGCAGCAGCTCGCAGACGATCAGTTTCAAGATTGTCGACAGTGATGAGCCGGACATCTACAGCGTGGCCAACAGCCGGTTTGTTGCACCGATGAACCGTTGAGTCTTTAAGATGGCAAGCGGTCAGAAAGCCACCCCTCACCCTGACCCTCTCCCCAGAGGGGCGAGGGGACTGGTTGGGGGATATTCAAGGCTTACGGCGACCTGAAAAATCTGCGTTGAATCCATAATCGACTGGGTGTTTCAGGTCGCCGTAATTCGCTGGACTCCTCGGTCAGTCCCCTCGCCCCTCTGGGGAGAGGGCTAGGGTGAGGGTTCGATCCCCCTGACACATCACACAACAACCTGGCGACAAGGCCCCCCGATGAAACGCTACGAAAAATTCGCCGACGACATCGCTGAACTGATCCGCTCCGGCGTCCTCGGCCCCGGCCAGCGCGTACCGTCGGTGCGCTACGCCAGCCAGACCTACGGGGTCAGCCCGTCCACCGTGTTCCAGGCCTATTACCTGCTCGAACGCCGTGGCCTGATCCGCGCCCGGCCGCGCTCCGGCTACTTCGTCAACACGCACGCACCGAGCCCGTTCTCGGAGCCGGTGATCAGTAGTCAGGTCAACGAGTCCACCGAAGTCGACGTCAGCGAACTGGTGTTCTCGGTCCTCGACTCGATCAAGGACCCGACCACCGTCCCTTTCGGCTCGGCCTTCCCCAGCCCGACCCTGTTCCCGTTGCAGCGCCTGTCCCGCTCCCTGGCCAGCGCCGCCCGGGACATGGACCCGCGCATGGTCGTCACCGACATGTCGCCGGGCAACCCGCAACTGCGTCGGCAGATTGCCCTGCGTTACATGGTCGGCGGGCTGATGCTGCCGATGGAAGAACTGCTGATCACCAACGGCGCGCTGGAAGCTCTGAACCTGTGCCTGCAAGCGGTCACCGAACCCGGCGACCTGGTGGCCATTGAAGCGCCGGCATTCTATGCCTGCCTGCAAATCCTGGAGCGGCTGAAGCTCAAGGCCGTCGAGATCCCGGTGCACCCGCGTGACGGCATCGACTTGGGCGTGCTCGCGCAAACCCTGGAACGTCACCCGATCAAGGCATGCTGGTGCATGACCAGTTTCCAGAACCCGATGGGCGCCACCATGCCCGAGGCGAAGAAGCAGGAGCTGGTCGAGTTGTTACGCAGCCATCAGGTGCCGCTGATCGAGGACGACGTCTACGCCGAACTCTATTACGGCCAACAGGCACCGAAACCGGCCAAGGCCTTTGATACCGAAGGGCTGGTGATGCATTGCGGTTCCTTCGCCAAAAGCCTGGCACCGGGCTACCGCATCGGCTGGGTCGCCGCCGGGCGTTACGCACAGAAAATAGAGCGCCTGAAACTCATGACCTCGCTGTGTGCCTCGATGCCGGCCCAGGCCGCCATCGCCGACTACCTGCAACACGGCGGCTACGACCGGCACCTGCGCAAACTGCGCTACGCCCTGGAAGAACAACAAAGCGCCATGCTTGCTGCCATCGCCCGCTACTTCCCGGCACAGACACGCGTCAGCCAACCGGCCGGGGGCTACTTTTTATGGCTGGAACTGCCGCCGCAGATGGATTCGTTGAAGCTGTTTCAGATGGCCTTGGCGCAAGGCATCAGCATCGCGCCGGGGCCGATCTTTTCACCGACGCAGCGGTTCAGGAATTGTATTCGGCTGAATTACGGCAGCCCGTGGACCGAGGATTCGGAAAAGGCGATGGAGACGTTGGGGCGGATAGTGCGGTCGTTCTGACGATTCTGTGTTGTTTGATAGATTGCTATCGCGAGCAGGCTCGCCCCCACAGTGGATTGATGTGAACACATTATTTCTGAACACCACCACACCCTGTGGGAGCGAGCCTGCTCGCGATGAGACCAGATCCGCCAACAAGAATCTTTGGGCTTAGCGCCCACCACCCAGATCAACAAAAGTCCCGGTCGCATAAGAAGCCTTGTCCGACAGCAACCAGATAATCGCCTCAGCCACTTCATCCGGTCGCCCGCCCCGGGCCATCGGAATGGCCGATTCGAGCTTGCTGACCCGATCCGGATCACCGCTCAGTGCATGGAAGTCGGTGTAGATAAACCCCGGCCGCACCGCGTTGACCCGAATCCCTTCGCCCGCCACTTCCTTGGACAGGCCGATGGTGAAGCTGTCCAACGCGCCTTTTGATGCGGCGTAATCCACGTATTCGTTGGGTGAGCCCAGGCGCGAGGCCACCGACGATACGTTGACGATACTGCCGCCCTGCCCGCCATGTTTGGGCGACATGCGCAGGATCGCGTGCTTGGCGCAGAGGATCGGCGCGAGCACGTTGGTCTTGAGGATTTTGAGAATGCGGAATTCGGACATTTCGTCGACGCGGGATTTATGTCCGACGGTGCCAGCGTTGTTCACCAGCGCCGTGACCCGGCCCAGTTCGGTGTCTACCCGGTGGAACAGACTGATCACTTCGTCTTCAATGCTGACGTCGGCGCGCACCGCAATGGCTTGAGCACCCAATGCGCGCACTTGCTCAAGCACGCTTTGCGCGGCCGATTCGTCGGACTGATAGTTGATACAGATCCGATAGCCAAGCCCTGCAGCCAACAGCGCGGTTGCCGCGCCGATGCCACGGCCGCCGCCGGTGATGACGATGACTTTGTCCATGCTGGATTTCCCCCTTCACGCGTAAGCAGTCGGGGCCAAGAATAACCGCCATTGCCGGGTTTTGCATGGACTCACATCAACTGATCCCGCAAACCCGGTAGGCAATGGAGACTCTGTAGTAGCTGTTGAGCCTGCGAGGCTGCGTTCGGCGACGCAGTCGTTGTAAAACCTGCGCATGAGGTCTTACTGAAACACCGCACCGCCTGATTTCACGACAGCTTCGCTGCCGGACGCAGCCTCGCAGGCTCGACAGCTGCTACAGGCATAACGTCGACTGTCACTCGTTCCCCACGAACAATGTCCGCCATGAAACGTTCCGCCGGCAGCGGGTGCCCGAGCAGGTAGCCCTGCAATGAATCGCACCCCAGTTTGGTCAGGAAGTCTTGCTGGACCCCGGTCTCCACACCTTCGGCCACAATACGCAAGCCCAATGCCTGACCCAGGGCGACGATGGCCGAAACGATGGCGGCGTCGTCGCTGTCGTGTTCCAGATCGCGGACGAAACCGCGGTCGATCTTCAGTTCGTTGGCCGGCAGGCGCTTGAGGTACATCAAGCTTGAATAGCCGGTGCCGAAGTCATCGATGGACAGGTCAACGCCCATTTCCGACAGTTCCTGAAGCACCGTCATGCTCGCATCGGCATCGCTCATGGCGGTGGTTTCGGTGATTTCCAGGGTCAGGCTATTGGCCGGCAGCTTATGCGTGGCCAGGGCTTTGGACACGCTCTTGACCAGGCCCGCATGGCAGAACTGCAACGCCGAGAGATTCACCGCAATGCGCCAGTCGGTGTAACCGAGCACGTACCACTCGCGCATCTGGCGGCAAGCTTCGTTCAGCACCCATTCACCAATGGGAATGATCAGCCCGGTCCGTTCCGCCAGGTCGATAAACTTGTCTGGCAGCAGCATGCCCTGGGTCGGATGCTCCCAACGCAGCAGCGCCTCGGCACCCACCGGGCGGCCATTGCTGGCGTCGAACTTGGGCTGGTAATAGAGACTGAACTGCTGCTGTTCGAGGGCGTTGCGCAAATCCTGCAACAGTTGCAGCTGTTTGCGCGCGTTGCTGTTCATCGAGGCGTCGAAGAAGCTGTAGCCGTTTTTCCCGGCGCCCTTGGCGTGGTACATCGCTGCGTCGGCGTTCATCAGCAATTCCTGGGCGGTCTGGCCGTTACCCGGGTACAGCGCGATGCCGAGGCTGGCGGAAATCTGCAGGTCTTGTTCGGCGACCCGGAACGAACTGCCGATCAACCCGACCTGACGCGACGCGACGTTCAACGCGTCATTTGGCTCGCTGAGCCGCACCAGCAACACGAACTCATCGCCGCCGATTCGCGCCAGGGTGTCCTGACTGCGCATGTCCTCGCGCAGCCGCAAACCGACCTCGCGCAACAATTGATCGCCCATGTGATGGCCGAAAGCATCATTGACCGGTTTGAAACCGTCCAGGTCGATGAACATCAACGCGAAACAACCGCCCTGCTCCTGAACCTTGGACATGGCCTGCTCGATGCGGTCGGCCAGCAACATGCGATTGGGCAAACCGGTCAGGGTGTCGTGCAGCGCCAGTTGAGTCAGTTCGCGGTTGGCTTCCGTCAGCGAGCGCGCCAGGTCGGCGGTGCGGGCCTCAAGACGCGCATCGAGCACCGAGGTCAACAAAGCGATGCTCAATACCGCGAGCGTGGTGATCAGCACCAGGTTGTCGAGACCCTTGCCGTTCAAGCCGCTGATGGCGGCGCCACAGAAACTGCCGTCCGGGAAGCGCGCCGCAGCCATGGCCGTGTAGTGCATGCCGACGATGGCGAGGCCCATGATTACCGCAGCACCGGCGCGAAACAGGCCCACATACGGCGTGTGCTGACGCAGGCGGAAGGCAATCCACAATGCTGCGCCCGAGGCGCCGACGGCTATGAGCAGCGACGCACCAAACAGCGTCGGGTCGTAATCGATGCCCGGCTGCATGCGCATGGCGGCCATGCCGGTGTAATGCATGGCACTGATCCCGGCCCCCATGATCAACGCGCCGAATCCCAGTTGCCAGGACGGCAGCCGGGGTTGGCTGACCAGCCACAGGGCAAAGCCGCAGGACAGGATCGCGGTCAGCAGCGAGAGCGACGTGAGAGTGAAGTCGTAACCCAGGTCGATGGGCAATGTGAACGCGAGCATGCCGATAAAGTGCATCGACCAGACGCCGACACCCATGGCAAAGGCGCCGCCCGCTGTCCATAGAAACACGGCACGGCCTTTGGCGGTCGCGATGCGCTCGGTCAGGTCGAGCGCGGTATAGGAGGCGAGAATCGCTACGCAGAGCGAAATGATGACCAGCGTGGGTGAATAGCTACCGATGAGCATGTGACTTCTCGCGATCGCTCTCCCGTACTGCTTCCGTTCTCGGGAGGGCAAATTCGGCGATTGTACTGATTGCGCAAAAGAACGCACTGACAAAAGTAATCAGATGGCCATCAAACCGATGAAACGCTTGTTTGATCACTGCAAAGACTCAAGTTGGCGCCCCTGTGGCGAGGGAGCTTGCTCCCGCTGGATGGCGAAGCCGTCCCAAATAGGCGAAGACGTGTTCAGTCAGTAAGAATGCGTCAGCCGGTTTGCGTCTGCTGCGCAGCCGAACGGGAGCAAGCTCCCTCGCCACAAGGTTGCGCTATTTGTTTTCGCTCACTTGAAGTGCGCCGTCCCAGCCACCGCCCAGTGCCGCAATCAGCTGCACACTGGCAATCAACCGGCTCTGCAACAGGCTCAACACGCTGCGTTCGTTATTCAACGCGGTGGCCTGGACCACCACCACACCCAGGTAAGC
This sequence comes from Pseudomonas sp., assembly GCF_051660785.1. Taxonomy (GTDB): domain Bacteria; phylum Pseudomonadota; class Gammaproteobacteria; order Pseudomonadales; family Pseudomonadaceae; genus Aquipseudomonas. The sequence continues at coordinate 70,479 of NZ_JBOFQE010000043.1, read as the reverse complement.
AATCACCCCGGCCTTGTATTGGTTTTGCGTCAACCGAAGGGATTCGCGTGCCGCATCCAGTGCTTCCTGGCGCACGCCGGCTTCGTCTTCCAGCACTTTGAGCTGCACCAGATAGTTTTCCACCTCGCGGAAACCATCGAGCACGGTCTGGCGGTACTTGGCCACGGTTTCGTCGTAGGCCGCTTCACTGCGATCAACCTCGGCAGAACGCTGCCCGCCATCGAACAGGGTCATGGCCAGTTGCGGCCCAACCGACCAGAAGCGGTTCGGCACGCTGATCCAGTTGGCATAGGTGCTGCTGCTGTAACCACCGTTCAGGCTCAGGGTCAGGTCTGGATAATACGCTGCCTTGGCCACGCCGATGTTGGCGTTGGCCGCCATCACCGAACGCTCGGCGGAAGCGATGTCCGGGCGACGTTCAAGCAACTGCGACGGCAGACCCAGCGGTATTTCGGGCAACGCCGGAATGTCCTTGGTTTCAGCCAGGCTGAATTCGGCGGGCGGCAGCCCGATCAGCACGGCGATGGCGTTCTCGAACTGGGCGCGCTGCCAGATCAGGTCGACCATGTCCGCCTGGGTGCTTTTGAGCTGCGTCTGGGCCTGGGCCACCGCGTCCTTGCCCGAGACCCCGGCGCGGTACTGGTTTTCGGTCATTTTAAGCGAGCGCTGATAGGCCTCGACGGTCGCTTCCAGCAGGCGCTTCTGTTCGTCGATCACCCGCAATTGCAGGTAGTTCTGCACCAGTTCTGATTGTTGGCTCAAGCGCATCGCCGCCAGATCGGCATAACTGGCCTCGGCGTTGGCGGTGTCGGCTTCCAGGCCTCGGCGCAACTTGCCCCAAATGTCCGCTTCCCAACTGACACCGGCCTGCGCAGTGTAGGTGTCGCGAATGCCGCTGGAGGAACTGGTCAGGCTCGAACTGCTGCTGCCGGTGCCTTGGCTGGAGCGGTTTTTCCCGACGGTCAGATCCACCGTCGGAAAAAACGCGCCCCGGGCGCTGCGTACCAAGGCTTGGGCTTGGCGGTACTGGGCTTCGGACTGGGCGACGGTCTGGTTGGAACTGTTGAGTTTCTCGATCAGGCCATTGAGCTGCTGATCGCCATACAACTCCCACCAGGCGCCACGGGCCAGGGAATCGCTCGGGCTGGCCTGACGCCAACCGGCGGCTTCCTTGTATTGCACCGGCGCGGCGGCTGGCGGGCGCTGGTAGTCCGGGCCGACAGCGCAAGCGCTGAGCATCGCCACGCACAGCGCCAGGCTCAGCAAACGCGAGCCCCGGGCCGCAGCCAGCGGAGTGGCCAGATTGATAAGCGAACGGTCAGTCATAGCGGAGTTTCCAGAGCAGCATCGGTACGCACTCCACGCCATTTGTTGAAGCGATGGCGCAGTTTGTCGAGATAGAGGTAAACCACCGGGGTGGTGTAAAGGGTCAGCACCTGGCTGAAGATCAATCCGCCGATGATGGTCAGGCCCAGCGGCTGACGCATTTCCGCACCTTCGGCGCGGCTCAGCAACAACGGCAACGCGCCCAGGATGGCCGCCAGGGTGGTCATCAGAATCGGCCGCAGACGTTGCAGGCAGGCGCTGCGAATCGACTCCAGCGGTTCCAGGCCCTGATGGCGCTCCAGTTGCAGCGCCAGGTCGATCATCAGAATGGCGTTTTTCTTCACCACGCCGATCAGCAGGAATAACCCGAGCAAGGAAATCAGGCTGAACTCACCGCCCAGCGCATAGATCGACAGCAGCGCACCAACGCCGGCCGACGGCAACGTCGAGAGAATGGTCAACGGATGGATGTAGCTTTCATACAGCACACCCAACACCAGATACACCGCCACCAGCGCGCCGAGAATCATCCACGGCTGGCTCTTCTGCGTGGCGGCGAAGGCATCGGCGGTGCCGGCCATTTTCGCAATCACGCTTTCCGGCAGTCCGACCTTGGCGATGGCCCGCTCGATCGCCGCCGTGCCCTGCTCCACCGTGACCCCGTCGGCCATGTCGAAAGACAGGCTCTCGGAGGCGAACTGGCCCTCATGGCTGACCCGGTCGTCTTCCAGACTGTTTTCGTAATGCGCAATGGTCGACAGCGGAATTCGCGCGCCGTCTGCGGTAATCACCTGCACCTGCTTGAGGGTGATCGGGTCCTGGGCGTATTTCGGGTTGACCTCCATCACCACTTGATACTGGTTGAGACTGTCGTAAATCGTCGAAATCTGCCGCTGGCTGTAGGCGTTGTTCAGCACCGAGGTCACCATGTCCATGTCGACCCCCAGGCGCTTGGCCTGATCGCGATCGACGATCAGGGTCACCTGTTGTGCGCCCCGACCTTCACGGGCATCGATAGCCGTCAGCTCCGGCAAGGCTTTCAACGCGGTGACGACTTTGGGGTACCACTCGCGCAAATCACCGAGGTCGCCGCTTTGCAGGATGTAGGAATACTGCGACGTGGTCTGTTCGCGGCCGCCGCCGAATTGCAGGTCCTGATCCGCCATCAGCATCAACTGCGCGCCAGCGACCTTGGGCATCTCCTTGCGCAGGCGCTCGATGACTTTCTGTGCGGATATATTGCGTTCCTTGATCGGCTTCAAGCGCACCAGCATGAAGGCGTTGTTGGTACCGTTTGTGCCACCAATGAAACCGGCGACGCTTTCCACGGCTTCATCCTTGAGCACTGCGCGGCGGAAGATTTCCATTTTCGGCTGCATGACACTGAACGACAGACCGTCGTCGCCCCGCACAAAACCGATCAGTTGACCGGTGTCCTGCTGCGGCATAAATGTTTTAGGAACAACAACATACAGCGCAATGTTAACGCCGACCGTCACGATCAAGCTGAGCAAGGTCAATCGGCGGTGACGTAATACCCAATCCAGGCTGGTGGCGTATTTGCCGACCATCCACTCATTGGCCCGCTGGCTCCAGCGCTGCAAGCGGTTCTCCTGGCCCGGCGTATGCGGCTTCAGCCAGCGGGCGCAGAGCATCGGTGTCAGCGTCAGCGAGACCACCAGCGACACCACGATGGACGCCGCCAAGGTGATGGAAAACTCGCGGAACAGGCTTTCGACAATCCCGCCCATGAACAGGATCGACAGGAACACCGCCACCAGCGAGACGTTCATTGACAGCAAGGTAAAGCCGACTTCCTCAGCCCCCAGGTAGGCGGCCTTCATCGGCGGCACGCCCTCATCGATGTGCCGGGAAATGTTCTCCAGCACCACGATGGCGTCGTCCACCACCAGCCCGGTGGCCAGGATCAGCGCCATCAGCGACAGATTGTTGAGGGAGAACCCGTAGAGGTACATCACCGCAAACGTGCCGACCAGCGACACCGGCACCGCCAGCGTCGGAATCAGCGAGGCGCGGAAGTTACCGAGAAACAGGAACACCACCAGAATCACCAGCGCCACGGCGATCAGCAGGGTCATCTCCGCTTCATGCAGCGTGGCCTTGATCACCGGAGAACGGTCCATCGCCAGGTTCAGCTTGACGCTGGCCGGCAGCACCGCCTGCAACGCCGGCAGCTGCGCCTTGATTTCGTTGACCGTCTCGATAATGTTGGCACCGGCCTGGCGGTTGATCACCAGCAGCACCGCCGCATCATTGTTGAAGAAGCCGCTGTTGTAGCGGTCCTCGACGCCATCGCTGACCTTGGCCACATCCTTCAGGCGCAACGCAGCGCCGTCCGCGTAGTGGATGATCAGCGACTCGTAATCCTTGGCTTTTTCCAGTTGATCGTTGGCCTGGACCTGCCACAGCCGCTGACCGTCTTCGACCGAGCCTTTTGGCCGGCGCACGTTGGCGTTGGCGATGGTGTTGCGCACATCGTCCAGGGCCACGCCGTACTGGTTGAGCGCCTGGGGCTCGAGCTCGATGCGCACCGCCGGCAAGGAGCTGCCGCCGATCTGCACTTCGCCGACGCCCTGCACCTGGGACAGGCTCTGGGACAGGATCGTTGAGGCCAAGTCGTAGAGCTGGCCTTTTTCCAGCACGTCGGAGGTCAGCGACAGCACCATGATCGGCGCCTGGGACGGGTTGACCTTCTTGTAGGTCGGCATGCTGCGCATCCCGCTCGGCAGCAGGTTGCGCGAGGCGTTGATCGCCGCTTGCACTTCCCGGGCAGCGCCGTTGATGTCGCGGTCCAGGTCGAACTGCAAAATCACCCGGGTCGAGCCCTGGCTGGAACGGCTGCTCATGGTGTTGACGCCGGCGATGGCGCCGAACGAGCGCTCCAGCGGCGTGGCCACGGTCGAGGCCATCACTTCAGGGCTGGCGCCGGGCAGACTGGCCTGGACCACAATCACCGGGAAATCCATCTGCGGCAACGGCGACACCGGCAGCAGGCCGAAGCTCACGCCGCCCAGCAGCATGATCGCCAGGCTCAGCAGCATCGTTGCGACCGGGCGCTTGATGAAAGGTCCGGACAGGTTCATGGCTGCTCGACCGCTTCCGCGGCTTCAGACTTGCGGCCCCAGCGCCGACCGAGACGGTCGAAATACAGGTAAATCACCGGCGTGGTGAACAGCGTCAGCACCTGGCTCACCAGCAAACCGCCGACCATCACCAGGCCCAGTGGCTGGCGCAATTCCGCACCGGAGCCGGTGGCCAGCATCAACGGCACTGCACCAAACAAGGCGGCCAGCGTGGTCATCAGAATCGGTCTGAAGCGTAGCAACGCCGCCTGATAGATCGCTGTTTCCGGGTCCATGCCCTGGTTGCGTTCAGCGTCGAGGGCGAAGTCGATCATCATGATCGCGTTCTTTTTCACGATGCCGATCAGCAAAATGATGCCGATGATCGCGATCATCCCCAGGTCATTGCCGCTCAACAGCAAGGCAAGCAAGGCGCCGACCGCTGCCGAGGGCAAGGTCGAGAGAATGGTGATCGGATGGATGTAACTCTCGTAGAGCACGCCAAGCACGATGTACATGGTCACCACCGCCGCCAGAATCAGCAGCAAGGTGCTCGACAACGAGGCCTGGAACGCTTCGGCGGCGCCCTGGAACTGGGTCTGCACGCCGATCGGCATGCCGATGTCTTTCTGCACCTGATCGATGATTTCCACCGCATGCCCCAGCGCCACGCCGGGCGCCAGGTTGAACGACATCATCACCGCCGGGAACTGGCCGATGTGGGTGATCGCCAGTTGTGCCTGACGCTCCTCGATGTGCGCCAGGCTGGACAGGCGCACTTGCCCGCCGTCGGTGGTCTTGACGTGAATCTGGTTCAACGCATCCGGACCGATCTTCTCCCCGGACTGCGATTGCAACACCACGCGGTACTGGCTGGCCTGGGTGTAAATGGTCGAAATCTGCCGCTGGCCGAAAGCGTCGTATAGCGCATCGGTGATGTTCGACACAGACACGCCAACCCGCGACGCGGCATCGCGGTCGATCACCAGATAAACCTGTAAGCCCTTGTCCTGCAGATCGCTGGCGACGTCGGTCAATTCCGGACGTTGCACCAGTGCGTCTACCAGACGACCGCTCCACAGGCTGAGCAACTCGGAATCCGGCGACGACATGCTGAACTGGTATTGCGTGCGGCTGACGCGATCTTCGATGGTCAGGTCCTGCACCGGCTGCATGAACAGGCGAATGCCCACCAGCTTGTCCAGTTCCGGTTGCAGACGGGCGATCACCTCGGTGGCGCTCAGGTCGCGGTTGCTGTGGGACTTAAGGTTGATCAGCAGGCGACCGCTGTTCAGTGTCGAGTTGTCACCGTCGACACCGATATAGGACGACAGGCTTTCCACCGCCGGATCGGCCAGGATCACCTTGGCCAGTTCCTGCTGACGCTCGCTCATCGCCGCAAAGGAAATCGACTGCGGCGCCTCGGAAATGCCCTGGATAACCCCCGTGTCCTGCACCGGAAAAAAGCCCTTGGGCACGACCATGTACAGGAACACCGTCAACGCCAAGGTGCCGATGGCCACGAGCAATGTCAGCGGTTGATGCTTGAGAACCCACGTTAACTTGCGTCCGTAAGCCGCGATCATCCAATCAATTGTTGCGCCACTGGCGCGATAGAACCGGCCCTGTTCTTCTTCCTTGGGTTCACGCTTGAGCAACCGTGCGCACATCATCGGCGTCAGGGTCAGCGATACGACCAGGGAAATCAGGATCGCCACCGCCAGGGTGATGGCGAATTCGCGGAACAAGCGCCCCACCACGTCGGCCATGAACAGCAGCGGAATCAGTACTGCGATCAACGACAGGGTCAGGGAAATCAGGGTGAAGCCGATCTGCTTGGCGCCCTTGAGCGCGGCATTGAGGGGACTGTCCCCTTCTTCGATAAACCGGGAAATGTTCTCCAGCATCACGATCGCATCGTCCACCACGAAACCGGTGGCGATGGTCAGGGCCATCAGGGTCAGGTTGTTGACCGAGAACCCGGCGAGGTACATCACGCCAAAGGTGCCGATCAGCGACAACGGCACAGCCACCGACGGAATGATCGTGGCACTGGCGCGACGCAGGAACAGGAACGTGACCATCACCACCAGCGCAATGGCGATCAGCAATTCGTGTTGCACGTCGGTAACGGAGGCGCGGATGGTCTGGGTGCGGTCGGTGAGGACCGTGACGTCGAGGCCGGCCGGCAGGTTGTCGGTGATGCTCGGCAGCAAGGCCTTGATCCGGTCGACCACTTCGATGACGTTGGCCCCGGGCTGACGCTGAATATTCAGCAGCACCGCCTGGTTTTCATTGGCCCACGCTGCCAGGCGTTCGTTCTCGGCGCCGTCGACAATCTCCGCCACATCCTTGAGGCGCAATGGTGCGCCGTTGGCGTAGGCCAGGATCAGGTTGGCGTAGTCTTTGGGCGAGGTCAGTTGATCGTTGGCATCGAGCATCGACACCCGGGTCGGGCCGTCGAAGTTGCCTTTCGGCTGGTTGACGTTTGATGCGCCGATCAGGGTGCGCACATCCGACAGGTTCAAGCCATTGGCCGCCAGGGCTTCGGGATTGACCTTGATCCGCACCGCCTGACGCTGGCCGCCGGCGATGCTGACCATGCCGACGCCGCTGATCTGGGCGATTTTCTGCGCCATGCGTGTGTCGACCAGGTCATTGAGCTTGGGCAACAGCATGGTTTTGGAGGTGATGGCCAGGGTCAACACCGGGGTGTCCGCCGGGTTGACCTTGTTGTACACCGGCGGCGCCGGCAGGTCCTTGGGCAGCAGATTGGTCGCGGCATTGATCGCGGCCTGAACCTGCTGCTCGGCGACGTCCATGTTGATGTCGAGGCTGAAACGCAGGGTCAGCACCGAAGCGCCGCCGGAGCTGGTCGACGCCATCTGGGTCAGGCCGGGCATCTGCCCGAACTGACGCTCCAGCGGCGCAGTCACGGCACTGGTCATGACATCAGGGCTGGCGCCGGGATACAGCGTCATGACGCGAATGGTCGGGTAATCGACCTGAGGCAATGCTGACACCGGCAGCAACCGATAGGCGATCACGCCGGCCAGGATAATGGCCAGCATGCTCAGCGTGGTGGCGACCGGGCGAAGGATGAACAGCCGCGAGATGTTCATGCGCCGCCCTTTTTCGCCTTGTCGGCGGTGGCCGGCTCAGTCGAGCTGGCCGCCGATTTGCCTTGCAGGTGGCCGGTCGGGGTGGTCGGTACGTCCTTGGTGTCGTTGACCACTTCCACTTCGCTGCCTTCCTTCAGGCGGTCGGTGCCCTCCAGGACCACACGATCCCCGGGGGCCAGGCCTTCGGTGACCACGGTGTTTTCACCGTCGCTGGCGCCGACTTTCAACTGACGGATCTTGACTTTCTTGTCGCCGTCCAGGGCGTAGACGAAGGTGCCATTGGTGCCGAACTGAATCGCCGCCGAAGGTGCGAGCACCACGTCTTTGAGGGTGTCGGCCAGCAGGTGCACGTTGACGAACTGGTTGGGGAACAGCGATTGATCACGGTTCTCGTACCGCGCCTTGAATTTCAGGGTGCCGGTGGTGACGTCGATCTGGTTGTCCAGGCTCTGCAATACGCCGGTAGCCTGCAACTTGGTGTCACCACGGTCCCAGGCTTCGGCGGGCAGTTTGGCGCCGGTCCGGTAGCGCGCCAGCACGACGTCGAGACTGTTTTCCGGCAAGGTAAAGGCCACGCTGATCGGCTGGGTCTGGGTGATGATCGCCAACGCCGTGGTGTCGTTGGCCGCCACCAGGTTGCCGACGTCCAGCTGCCGCAGGCCCACACGGCCGGCAATCGGCGCGCGGATCCTGGTGAATTCGAGATTGAGCTTGGCGTCGTTGACCGCCGCCTGATTGGTCTTGACCGTGCCCTGGTACTGCCCGACCAGCGCTTCGGCGGTGTCCAGGGTTTGCTTGGCGATGCTGTCTTCCTTGAACAGACCGCGATAACGCTCGACATCGACCTGAGCGTTTTTCAACTGTGCCTGGTTCTGCAGCAGCGTGCCTTCGGCCTGGAGCAAGGCGTTCTGGTAAGGACGCGGGTCGATTTCAGCCAGCAGGTCGCCGGCCTTGACCATCTGCCCTTCTTCGAAAGAGATCTTCATCAGTTCGCCGCCAACCCGGCTGCGCACATTGATGGTGTTCAGAGCGGTGACAGTGCCCAGCGCCTTGTAGTACAGCGGGAAATCACCCTTGACCGCCGGCGCTACGCGCACCGGGATCGGCCCGGTCGCCCCGCCGAAGCCCGGACGCATTCCGCCCGACTTGCCGGTGTGCCCGGCCACGGCTTTCGGCGCAGCGCCGTCCTTCTGGGCAGTGCCGGCGGGCCAGAATTTCCAGCACAGGCCAGCGATGACCAACAGGACAAGCAGGCCGAACAGCCAGCGACGAGGATGACGGGAAGTGGAGGATTGCATGGAATGATCAACCATTGGGCGCGTGAACTTCTTTCTACAGGAGGCTGAACGATAAGCACTGGTGGGTATTAAGCAAAGCGCCTTTACCGGCAATTTACCTTCGGCTTACGTAACAGGAGGTTTGTCTAAGACACTGAAGCACAAATGAAAACGGCCTGGACAGAGGGGGCGTTCTCAGTTAATTACCCCGCCGCGCCGGGTCTGCTGTTGTGCAGGGCAAGGCGCGAGAAGCGTGGTTTGGTCATTCCAAATAACCTTCGAGCAACGCAGCCCTGCACAACAGCAGGCCCGGCCCTTCGGGTTGTGCCTTAAAGCGGGCCAGCCTGCGTTGCAGGCCTTGGAAAGGGAACAACCATTCCCAGCGGCCTGCGCCTTGCCTGGCCCGCTTTAAGGCGACAACGCGGCGGGGAAATTAACTGAGAACGCCCCCTCAGGCCGTTAACAATTGTAATGCTTTACTTATTTCAGAACGGCAAGTGCCGCTTCGTAGTTCGGCTCTTCAGCGATTTCCTTGACCAGTTCGCTGTGCAGAACGTTGTCGTTTTCGTCCAGTACCACGACGGCACGGGCAGTCAGGCCTTTAAGTGGGCCGTCAGCGATGGCGACGCCGTAGTTCTCGATGAACTCGGCACCGCGCAGGGTCGACAGGTTCTGTACGTTGTCCAGGCCTTCGGCGCCGCAGAAGCGTGCTTGAGCAAACGGCAGGTCAGCGGAGATGCACAGCACCACGGTGTTGGCGATGTCGTTGGCCTGGGCGTTGAACTTGCGTACCGAAGTCGCGCAGGTCGGGGTGTCGACGCTTGGGAAGATGTTCAGCACTTTGCGCTTGCCGGCGAAGTTCGCCAGGGTCACGTCGGACAGATTGCCGGCAACCAGGGAAAAGGCTGGCGCCTTGGAACCGGCTTGTGGCAGTTGGCCGTTGACTTGAACCGGGGAGCCTTTAAGAGTGACTTGAGCCATGAACGGAGTCCTTCTGACGTTGTTGTGGAGAATTTTGAAGAGGCCGAAGTTAACCACGAAATGGTCCGACGACCTATGCCCGGATACAAATTGTGAAGTGTCGCCCCCCTGAATTGGATACAACTCTCCCAAACGACACAAAAACCTGTGGGAGTGAGCCTGCTCCCACAGGGTCCGATGGGTGCAGAAGATATACAGCGTACCGCCCTCCCCAGCCTCCACCCGGCGTTCATGACGAAAGGCAGCCATCGTCGCTACATTTCACCCATCGCCTGTCGATTCATGACTCGGCCATTCGACTAACACTCGAATCACCCACAATCCAGCGGAGACAAGACCATGCGATTGATGATCATTGTGAAAGCCAGCCCGGACTCCGAGGCCGGTGTGATGCCCACCGAGGAACTGATGACCGCGATGGGCAATTACAACGAACAACTGACCAAGGCCGGCATCCTCATCGACTGCGACGGGCTGCAACCGAGCAGCAAAGGTGCGCGGGTGCGTTTCTCGGGCGAAAAACGCACGGTCATCGACGGCCCGTTCGCTGAAACCAAAGAGCTGATCGCCGGTTACTGGATTTGGGAGGTCAAGTCGAAAGAGGAAGCGATCGAGTGGGTCAAGCGCTGCCCCAATCCGATGCCGGGTACCGACGCGGAGATTGAGATTCGCCCTATATATGGGGCGGAAGATTTCGGCGAGGAGTTCACCCCGCAACTGCGCGAGCAGGAAGAGCGGATACGTGAGCAGATGAAAAATCGCTGAATATGTTCATAAGGTCAAAAGTCGCAGCCTCGTTTCACTCGATAGCTCCTACAGGAATCGCGTTCCAACTGTAGGAGCTGTCGAGTGAAACGAGGCTGCGATCTTTTGATCTTCACGCCTTTCGTCCCAAACCCCTGATTCGTATTAACTTTTTAGTACACACATAAACACCGAAAACTTGTACAAAAACCCACTGATCCCCTCCTTCGACTGGCGAACCCGACGTTAGCTGCTAACTTCAACAGACGTGTCCTACAGGCTTGATAGGAAAGAGCTTACGCAGTAACGGCCGCCAAGTGCCGAGTCGTCCAATGAGCCACGAAGGAACGGGGGAGTCATGTCGATAAAAGCAGGAACACGCGCCGTGTTGTTGGCGGCATGGTTTGCGCCTGTCGTTTGTGCCCAGGCGGACAACGCCGATACGGCGAACAAAAGTAACAACCCGCTGAACCTGGCACCCGGTGCCAACCTTCAGGACTACTACACGCCCAGGCTTTACGACACCAATGCACACACCAACGATCTGCTGATGCGCGGCACGCTGCCGATTGCCCCCGGCGACTTCATCGGTGTGCCGCAATTGCTGCGCGCCACCGCGCCTATCAGCACCCGCCCGGACCCGAACGGCGGCTACAGCACCGGTGAAGGTGATCTGAACGTCTTCGATATCTTCTTGCTCAAGACCGACGGAGTACAGCTGGGCATCGGCCCGCTAATCACCGCCCCCACCGCCGATCAGGACGAACTGGGGACCGGTAAATGGCAAGCCGGCCTCGCCGCCGTGGCGATTGATGCTTCGCCACGCGGTCTGCTCGGTGCACTGGTGCAGTATCAAAGCTCCTTTGCCGGCGACCATGACCGAGACCATGTCGAAACCGCGACGCTGCAGCCCTTCATCATTCATAACCTGGACAAGGGCTGGTACCTGCGCTCGACCGCTATCTGGACCTTCGACCTGAAGAACGACACCCATTACATCCCGCTCGGCCTGGGTGGCGGCAAGGTCTGGAAATCCGGGAGCAATATCCTCAACGCCTTCATCGAACCGCAGTGGACCGTAGAGCGCAAAGGCGATGGCCTGCCGCAGTTCACGCTGTTCGCCGGGCTCAATGTCACGTTCGGTAAATAAGGATTTTCGTATGCACGGTGTACTGCGCATAGCCGGCTATAGCCTGATGACCATGTTCGTCAGTTGCGGTGTTGGCGCACAGGACGTTGAGACGCGGATCGGCAAGATTGCGATGGAAGGCGAGCTGCCGGCCCATGATTCGATCCCCAAGCTCTATGCCGAACTGGATTTCCAACAAGCGACCCAAAGTTATCTGTGGGCATTGCCGCTTGTGTCCTACGCCCAGTGGCAGGAGGAGTTTCGTGACAAACTCGGCGCCCGGAACGGCGACCTGATGGTACTCGACAGTTACGAAGACAAGCTGGGCGTCATCACTGCCAATGCGACCACACCGTACATCCTTGGCTTCGTCGACCTGAATGAAACCGGTCCGCTGGTGATCGAACTGCCGCCCGGCCCCACAGCGGGCGGCGTCGGTGATTTCTGGCAACGCTCGATCATCGACATGGGCCAGACCGGCCCCGACAAAGGCAAGGGTGGCAAATACCTGGTCCTGCCACCCGGCGCCGAGCCTCCGGCCGATGCGGGCAAGTATTACCTGGCCAAATCGGAAACCATGAACGTGCTGGTGGGGTTTCGTGTGCTGGATCCGGACCCGGCCAAAGGCAAGGCGTTGGTCGAGCAGTTCAAGATGTACCCGTACGCCCAACGCACCACGCCGGCCAAAACCAGACTGCTCTCCCCCGACGGCAAAGCCTGGTCCGGCACTCAGCCGCGTGGCCTGGCCTACTGGGAGCGCTTGCACCAGATCATCCAGAAAGAGCCGGTCAACGAACGTGATCGTTTCTACATGGCCATGCTCGCCAGCCTTGGCATCGAGAAGGACAAACCCTTCAACCCCAACGACAACCAGCGCAAGGCACTGGAGCAAGGCGCACAAGTCGGCGAACTGATCGCCAAGGCCAACACCTTCGCCAAGCGTTTCCCGGATGCCCAGTACTGGAAGGACCGGCAATGGGACACGGTACTCAACATCGCAGAGCCGTCGCAGCGCGTCGCTTATTACGACCAATTGTGGGAACGCAGTGCCTGGTTCTATGAAGCAGTCACCAACACCAAAGGCATGGTTTCCAAAACCCCGGGGCTGGGCCAGACCTACCTCGGTGCCTACACCGACGCCAAAGGCAACTGGCTCGACGGCGGCAAAAGCTATCGCCTGCACGTCGGCGCCAACCCGCCGGCCAAGCAGTTCTGGTCGATGACGGTGTACGACATCGACAACCGCTGCCTGATCGACAACCCGCAGCGCAAGGCCGACCTGTCGTCCCGTCAGGACCTGAAGAAAAATCCCGACGGTTCCGTGGACTTGTACTTCGGCCCGACCGCGCCCGCAGGCTTTGAGAACAACTGGGTGCAAACCGTGCCGGGCAAACACTGGTTCAGCTATTTCCGCCTGTACGCGCCCACCGAAGCCTATTTCGACAAAAGCTGGAAACTCGACGACATCACGGCCGTGGAATGACGCCCAGGATTAAGAAGGAAGTTTTATGAATAATCGTCTGTTGCTCACCGCTCTCTCCCTCACCCTGAGCACCAGCGCGTGGGCCGACTTCACCGCCACACCCGAAGAAGCCCGCGGCATCGCCAGGGAGGCGTATCTGTACGGCTTCCCGGTGGTGGAAATGTACAAAACCCTCTACACCCAGGCCGTGGACAAAAAGAGCGCGAACTTCAAGGCGCCGTTCAACCGGATCGGCAACACCGCCAAAGCCTTCACGGCCAAGGACACCGCGTTCGTCACACCCAACGCGGACACGCCTTATTCGTTTGTCTGGATGGACCTGCGCGCCGAACCGGTGGTGCTGACCTTGCCGCGCATCGACGAGCACCGTTATTACTCCGTGCAATTGATCGACGCCTATACGCAGAATTTCGCGTACCTGGGCACCCGCAGCACGGGCAACAACGGCGGGCATTTCATGATCGCCGGCCCCGACTGGCAAGGTCAGCAACCGGTGAACATCGACCGTCTGCTGCGCAGCGAAACCAACATCGCCTACGCCCTGTATCGCACGCAGCTGTTCGATGAAAAGGACCTGGCCAAGGTCAAGAAGATCCAGAAAGGCTACAAGGTCGAAACGCTGAGCCACTACGTCAAACAGAAGGCCCCGCCAAAAGCGCCGAAGATCTCCTGGCCGAAACCGACACCGACCATGAGCGACACCCCTGACCTGTTCCGCTACCTGAACTTCATGCTGGCCTTCGCTCCGGCGCAAGACGCGGAAAAGGACCTGCTCGCGCGCTTCAAGACAATCGGCATCGAAGCCGGCAAGCCTTTCAAGCTGCACGAACTCACCTCGGAACAGCGTCAGGCACTTGAAGACGGAATCCGCGATGCAAAAGCCGAATTCGCCCAGTTCAAAAAAGACAAGGTCGATACCCATGAGGTCAGCAGCGGCGACCTCTTCGGCACACGCGATCACCTCAAGGGCAATTACCTGTACCGCTACGCCGGCGCCAACATGGGGATTTTCGGCAACTCGGCCGAAGAGGCGAACTACATCGGCTATTTCGTCGACAAGGACAACCAGCCAGTCGACGCTTCGAAACGCAATTACACCCTGCATTTCGACAAAGGCGCCCTGCCCCCGGCCGATGCGTTCTGGTCGCTGACGATGTACGACGGCAGGAACAAACTGCTGGTGGCCAACCCGCTCAATCGCTACCTGATCAACTCGCGGATGCTGCCCGATCTCAAGCTCGATGCCGACGGGGGCCTGACCCTTTATGTGCAAAACAAGGCACCGGAAAAGGCCTTGCAGAGCAACTGGCTGCCCGCGCCTGAAGGCCCGTTCTATGGGGTGTTGCGCCTCTACCTGCCAAAACCGGAAGTCGCCAGCGGCCAGTGGAAAATGCCGCTGCTAACGCCCGTAAATCCACCAAAGCAGTCGGAGTGACCCATGGTCAGGGCTTTTGCAGTACGTCCTTTATTGGCCTTGTGCATGATCAGTGGCAGCCCGCTGCTGATGGCGGCGGAAGGCGGTGGCGGTCGACCGATGACCGGCCTGCAAGTGTTTTCCAACGCCGGGATCGTGCCACCGGAGCCCGGCTGGGTAATGTCGTTGAGCAGTTTCTGGTACGACGGTGAACTCAAGGGCAACGTCCAGGTGCCAATCGTGGGTGCCCTGAGTACTGGCCTGGACCTGAAAGTGTCGTACACCATGGCCAACTTCACCCATGTCTGGGATACCGGAAAGAGCGCCTGGAACTACGCGTCGGCCATCGGCGTTCCGGTCCAATACACCGACATTACCGCGAGCATCACCGGCCCGCGCGGCCGGACCTTGGGTACCGAAGACAACGCCACGCAGTTTGCCGACTTGCTGGTGACGCCCATCGCCGCCGGCTACCACTTCGACGAGGTCAACCACCTCTCGTTGTCCCTGCCGATCTACGTGCCGACTGGCGCCTACAACGATGATCGCCTGGCCAACGCCGGACAGAACAACTACACCTTCATGCCCACCGTGGCCTTCACCCACCTCGACGGCAAGGGCGGCGAGTTCACGTTGTCCGGGGGACTGGAGTTCTACACCGAAAACCACGCCACGGATTACAAGAACGGCGATCTCTTCACGCTCGATGCCCTGTGGACCCATGGCTTCGGCAACGGCTGGAACGCGGGTGTCGCGGCGGGTTATATCCAGCAGCTCACCGACGACAGCGGATCGGGCGCCAACAGCGGTTTTCGCGGGCGCTCGGTGGGCGCCGGGCCGACATTCGGCTGGCAGGGCAAGTTCGCCGATGCCCAGGCCAACATCAACGCCCGCTGGATCCCCGAGTTCGACACCAAGAACCGCCCCGAAGGCAACGGTTTCAGTGTCAACCTGACCCTGGCGTTTTTCTGAGGAGTGACCAGGGATGGCCATCGATTCCAGATTGACTCTATGCAGCGTGTTGTTCAGCGGCTTCGCCTGCGCCAGCGGCGACTTGCCCGCCCTCGGCTGGAATTTCCGTTTGTCGTTCATTCCCGTCATTCCGACTTTCATGTTTTGAGCATGCCTTTGAGAAAGGGAACATTCCATGACCGCACTCAATGACCTCAACGCCCTGCAAGCCAGCATCGCCGAAGCGGTGCTCGGTCAGGACCAAGTGATCCGGCAGATTCTCCTCGGCTTGCTGGCCAACGGGCACTTGTTGCTCGAAAGCCTTCCGGGGCTGGCCAAGACCCGCACGGTCAAGGCGCTGGCCAAACACCTGGACGCGAAGATGAGCCGCATCCAGTTCACCCCCGATTTACTGCCGTCGGACATCACCGGCGCCGAAGTGCTGCACCAGATCGACGGCAAGAACGAAATCCAGTTCCAGCCCGGCCCGCTGTTCGGCAACCTGATTCTGGCGGATGAAATCAACCGTGCGCCGGCCAAGGTTCAGGCGGCATTGCTGGAGGCGATGGAAGAACGCCAGATCACCGTGGCCGGCAACAGCCACGTGCTGCCGGAGCTGTTCATTGTGGTGGCGACGCAAAACCCGATCGAACAGGAAGGCACCTACCCGCTGCCAGAAGCGCAGATGGACCGGTTCCTGATGAAGGTGTTGCTCGATTACCCGAGTGCCGAGAACGAGAGCCAGGTGCTGCGGTTGTTGCGCGAAGAAGAATTCGCGTTGGGCGCCAAGACAGCTGCGGTGCAGGGATTCGCGCTGTCTCAAGACGTGATCTTCGCGGCGCGTCGCGAAGTCAGCGCCATTCACGTGTCCCCGGCCATCGACCGTTACCTGATCGACCTGATCAATGCCACCCGCCATCCCGCTGACTACGACGCCGATCTGGGTCGCTGGATCGCCATCGGCGCCAGTCCTCGGGGCGGTATCGGCCTGGACCGTTGCGCCCGGGCCGATGCCTGGCTGCAGGGGCAGGATTTCGTCTCGCCCGATAACGTCCGCGCCGTGGTGCATCCGGTATTGCGTCATCGGTTACAGCTGAGCTATGACGCGGTGGCGGACGGTGTGACGGCCGATCAAGTGCTTGACCGCCTGCTCGACAAAGTGGCGATTCCCGCATGAATGTCGACGGTCTGGTCTATGTCTCTCTGGCGCAGTTGATGGCCCTGGAGTTCAAGGCCCGTGACCTGAGTTTTGTGGCGCGGCAGCCCCAAGGCAGCATCCTCGCCGGCAACCATGCTTCGCGCCTGCGCGGCCGTGGTCTGAACTTTGATGAGCTGCGCCGTTATCAACCGGGGGACGATCTGCGGCATCTGGACTGGCGCGCCTCGCTGCGCACCGGCAAACCGGTGGTGCGCACCTTTACTGAAGAGCGCGACCGCCCGGCCTTGATCCTGGTGGATCAGCGCATGTCGATGTTCTTCGGCTCGCAACGCAGTTTCAAATCGGCCATCGCCGCGGAGCTGGGCGCACTGGCGGCGTGGATGGTGTTCAACGCCGGGGATCGGGTCGGCGGCCTGGTGTTCAACGACCAACGCATCGACCGCATCGCCCCGCTGCGCAGCCGTAAACGCATTGAAGCGTTGTGCAGCCGGATTGCCGAGCAGAACCAGCAACTCAACGCCGCCAACCCGGACGCTGAAGGCGAAGACCAGCTCGACAAGGTGTTGCAGCAGTGCCTGGCAGTGGCCGGGCACGATCATCTGATTTGCATCATCAGCGACTTTGCCGGCGCCGGTGAGCGCACCCTGCAGTTGATGCGCCAATTGGCCGCCCACAACGATGTGGTGGCCATGCAGGTGTACGACCCGTTGGCGCTGAACCTGCCGAAAAACGGGCGCTTGCTGATTACCCAGGGCCAGTTGCAGGTGGAACTGGCCGTCGAGCAACGCAGCGTTCATCAGCCATTGGGGGACTTTCTCAGCGGTCGGCTCAAGGATGTCGCCACCCTGCTGCGGCGCAGTCAGGTGCCGCTGATGATGTTCAGCACCGCAACCGATGCCCAGGAACAATTGCGCACCGAACTCGGCAGAGGTCGGCGATGAACCCGAACATTCCCAGTATCGAGCAGCTTAAGGAGATCGGTTTGCCGGCACCGGTGAGCTATGCGCCACAGACGTGGGGCTGGTGGGTGTTGCTTGGAGTGTTGGTGATTGCTGTTTTGCTGGTGGGTGCGCGGCGGTATTGGCAATGGCGGCGGGATCGTTATCGGCGTGAGGCGTTGGTGCGGTTGGTTGAATTGCGAAGCCATAGTGATCAATTGAGCGCCCTGCGAGAGCTCCCTGAACTGCTCAAACGCGTGGCCCTGTCGCTCCCTAATCCTGTAGGAGCGAGCGGTGCGGCGCTTGGGGGTGAGGATTGGCAGGCGTTTCTGGCGCGGCACAGTTCGCAGCCGTTGCCCGCCGATTTCAGCCAGCAACTGGCGCAACTGGCCTATGCCCCCGATGCGGTATTGCTGGCCATGCCCGGCGATAAACGCCAGCAACTGTTCGATACTTGCAAACACTGGGTGGAGCATCATCATGTGGCAGCTTGATTACCCCTGGCTGCTGATCCTTTTGCCGCTGCCGTGGCTGGGCTACCGCTACCTGCCCGATTACCGTGAAGCCCGCAGCGCCGTGCGCGTACCGTTTTTCGGCGCGATGAGCCGCGCGGTCGGTCAGGCACCGAGCCAGGCCGGAACCCGCAGTAATCGCTGGCAGCTGGCCCTGAATCTGCTGGTGTGGGCGCTGGTGCTGCTGGCCGCCGCGCGCCCGGTGTTCGTCGAAAAACCGATCGAGCGCCAACAACCGGTGCGCGACCTGATGCTGGCCATCGACATTTCCCAATCCATGGAAACCACCGATTTCACCGACGCCAATGGCCAGAAGATCAATCGTCTGGCGGCGGTCAAGGAAGTGGTGCATGGCTTTATCGACAAACGCAAAGAAGATCGCCTGGGCCTGATCGTGTTCGGCAGCGGCGCGTATCCCCAGGCGCCGCTGACGCTGGATCACGTCAGCCTGTCGCTGTTGCTCGACGACACCGGCATCGGCATGGCCGGCCCGAACACCGCGATTGGCGATGCGATTGGCCTGAGCCTCAAGCTGCTCGATCAGGCCCACGAGCAAGAGAAAGTGCTGATCCTGCTCACCGATGGCAATGACACCAGCAGCGCGATCACCCCGGATCACGCGGCGACCATGGCCGCCGCCAAAGGCGTGGTGATTCACACCATCGGCATCGGTGACCCGACCGCGGAAGGCGAAGCCAAGGTCAACCTGCTGGGCTTGCAGCAGATCGCCGACACCACCGGCGGCAAGTTCTTCCGCGCTGAAGACCGCACGGCACTGGATCAGGTCTACAGCACGCTCGACACGCTCACTCCGCATCAGGTGAAAACCCTCAGCCATCAGCCGAAAAAGGACCTGTTCTGGTGGCCGCTAGGCGCCGCAATCGGTGTGCTTGCGCTCTACCATCTGGGCGCCCTGCTCCGTCCGCACCTGACACTCGCGCGTCAGCGGCAGGAGGCTTGAGATGGAGATCAATCTCAGTGACTTCCATTTCCTGCGTCCACTGTGGCTGTTGCTGGTGCCCTTCGCCGCGTTGCTGCCGATGCTTTGGCGGCGCAGTCGCGACCTGCAACGGCGCTTGCGCAGCAACATCGCCGAGCACCTGCTGCCGCATCTGCTGATCACGCCGCAGGATCAACAGCGCTTTCGGCCGGTGCATCTGGTGTGCGCGGTGTTGATTCTGGGCGCCATCGCGGCCGCCGGCCCGACCTGGGAACAGGACCGCCCGAACTTCCTGGAAAACCGTGCGCCGCTGATCATCGCCATCGACCTCTCGCCTTCGATGGACGCCAGCGACGTACAACCGAGTCGGCTGGAAGCGGCCAAACACAAGCTGCACGACCTGATCCAGCGCCGCGCCGGTGCCCGCAGTGGCTTGATCGCCTACGCCGGCAGCGCGCATCTGGTGTTGCCGCCAACCGATGACCCGGCGCTGCTCGACACCTTCATCCAGGCGTTGAGCACCGACCTGATCGCTAAACAGGGGAAAAACGTCGGTGCAGTCATCGAACAAGCCAAACGCCTGCTGGTCGCCGAGAAAACCCCGGGAACGCTGCTGTTGATCACCGACGGCGCCGACACTTCGCAACTCACCGGGCTGGACCAGCAACTCGACGACAGTGCACTGCAAGTGTTGATACTGGCGGTCGGCAGCGAGGACGGCGGGATCATCCGCGACGCCAATGGCCAGCCGCGCACCGACAGAAACGGTCGCCCGGCGCTCGGCAGCTTCGACCAGGCGGCGCTCAAACAGCTGGCTTCCGCGGTGGATGCGCCGTTGGGCAGCCTGACCCTCAATGACGACGATCTGCAATGGGTCGAGTTGCACGCCCAGCAGCATTTCCAGAGTGCCAGCGATGAACAGCGCGAATTGCACTGGAAAGACGCCGGTTACTGGCTGTGCTGGCCATTGCTGCTGCTCGCCTTCCTCAGCGTGCGCAAGGGCTGGAGCCTGAACTGGATGGCCAGTTTGTTACTGGCGTTGGGCATCGGCTTTCAACCGGCTCCGGCCGAGGCCAACGCGTTGACCGACGCATTTTTCACCCCCGACCAACAAGGTCGCTGGGCCTTCGAACACGAGCACTTCCCCCAGGCCGCCGCGCATTTCGTCGACCCGTACTGGAAAGGCATCGCCGCCTACAACGCGGCCGATTTCGACCTGGCGCTGGCCAGTTTTGCCCGACTGGAAACGCCGCAGGCGTATTTCTATCTGGGCAATATTTACGTGCGGCGATTCAAGTTTGATCAGGCCATTGCGGCGTATCAGCAAGCGTTGAAATTGCAACCGCAGTTCCCGCAAGCCGCAGCCAATCTGGCGCTGGCGATTGCCTTGCAGAAGGACACGGAAAGCGCAGAGCAGAATGCGCCCGAGGTCAAACCGGACGAAATCAAAATGGACAAGGCACCGGGCAAGGGGCAGAGCAAAGCGGTCGCGACCGAGCAGGCGGCTTCGGATGAGCAGTGGTTGCAGAACCTGAGCACTTCGCCGGCCAAATTTTTGAAGCAGAAATTCAGTTTGCAGGATCAGGCGGGGGTTAATCCATGAACCGAGTCGCGGCCATCGCGAGCAGGCTCACTCCTACAGGGGATTTGTGGTATGCGCAGATTCAGTGTAGGAGTGAGCCTGCTCGCGATGGCGTCCACCCAATCACCACAAAACTCACAGCCCTGCTCCTCTGCCTGTTCACCACAGCAACCCTCGCCGCCGAACCCGACCTACGCGTCCAGACCCGCCTGCAACCCACCGACTCCGTCATGGTCGGCGGCATCCTCGAACTGCAACTCGATGTCCTCACCGACAGCTGGTTCACCGACGCCCCCACCCTGCCCGACCTGAAGCTGCCGGGGGCGCTGGTGTTGCCACCGGACGGTCATGCCGAGCACATCAACCAGACGCTGGACGGCAAATCCTTCAACGGCATGCGTTACAGCTACCGGATCACACCCAATCTGGCCCAGGGCTTCGACATCCCGCCGCTGACCGTTCGCGCCACGCCTGGCCAGGCCAGCACCTCGCTGAGCGCCCAAAGCCAGCCACTGCACTTCACCGCCGTGCAACCGCCGGGGTTCCAACCCGGTGAACCGGTGCTCGTCGCGCAAGGGCTGCGCTTCACGCAAAAAGTCGTGAACTCGGCAACGCCGCTGAAAGTCGGCGACAGCATCACCCGGCAACTGACCTTGCAGGCCGACGATGCCATGGCCATGTCGCTGCCGACGCCGTCGATGGGTGATGTGAACGGTCTGAGCCGTTACCCCAAGAGCCCGCAAATCAGCAACCTGGACGACGGCCGTGGCAACTTCAACGGCGGCCAGCGCATCGACACCGTGACTTACCGCATCGACACCGAAGGCCGCCACAACCTGCCCGCCATCGAGCTGAAATGGTGGGACGCCAGCAGCCGACAAACCCGCACGGCCCAAGTCCCGGCCGTGAGCTTCGACGCCGCGGTTAACGGCGCTTACAAGCCCCTATTCTCGATCACCGAAGACCTGAAAAAACTCGGCCAGCAAAGTCGAGTGCATCTCTCCCGGCACTGGCTCGTGCTGTCTGCGCTGCTGCTGGTCGTGGTGTTGCTTGGCTGGTTCGGCCGTCCGTTTGTCCTGCGTGCCTACCTTGCTGTGCAAGCCCGACGCCGTGCGCGGCACGCCGCCTGGCTGCAATCCGCTGACTACGCCTGGCGGCAGATCCCTGCGCAAATCGATGGTAAACCGGCACACCTGAGCGCCCTTTACCTGTGGGCCAGACGCAGCCGCCTGGGCCTGAAACTGAGCAACCTCGGCTCCGGTCTGCAAGACGTATTGCGTGCCTGTTACAGCCAGCAATCAAACGAAGATCAAGCGCTGCGCCAGCTGAAGAGTTCCTTGTCTACGCTGCATAGTCAGGCCAGAAACAAACCGTCCCCTGCTGCTCACGCATTACGCCCACTCAACCCCGTACACGAGAAGGACTTCCCATGACGAACCCGATATCGATCCGCCAACGCCACGGGCTGAAGCTGCTGTTTGCATTGGTCTTGAGCATGCCGCTGCTGGCCCTGGCAGCCGAACCCTTGCCCTCGTGGAACGACGGGCCATCGAAGAAAAACATCATCGAGTTCGTCCAGGCCGTCACCGATCAATCCAGCAAGGACTTCGTCAAACCCGAGGATCGCATCGCGGTGTTCGACAATGACGGGACCTTGTGGAGCGAACAGCCGATGTACTTCGAGTTGCTGTTTGCGCTGGAAGAGGTCAAGCGCACTGCACCGCAGCACCCGGAGTGGAAAACCACCCAGCCCTTCAAAGCCGTGCTGGAAAATGATCACCAGGCCCTGGCCGCCACGGGCATGGACGGCATCATGAAAATCTTCGGGGCTACCCACACCGGCATGACCACCGAAGCCTTCGATGACTACGCAAAGACCTGGCTGAGCCAGGCCAAACACCCAAAAACCGGCAAGCCGTACACCGAGATGATCTTCCAGCCAATGCTGGAAATGCTCGACTACCTGCGCGGTCAGGACTTCAAGACCTACATCGTTTCCGGGGGGGACACCGGGTTCATGCGTGCCTATGCCGAGAAGGTCTACGGCATTCCACCCGAGCAAGTAATCGGCACCACCTTTGTCACCGCGTTCGAGTTCAAGGACGGCAAAGCCTCGATCGTGCGTACGCCAAAACTCGCCCACAACGACGACGGTCCGGGCAAGCCGGAAAGCATTGATGCGGTGATCGGGCGCCGGCCGATTCTCGCGTTCGGCAACTCCGACGGCGACCTGCAAATGCTGCAGTGGACCGCCGCCGGCCCGGGCAAACGACTCATGGGGCTGGTGCATCACACCGACGCCAAACGCGAATGGGCCTATGACCGTCAATCGCAGATCGGGCGCCTGGACAAGGCCCTGGACGAAGCAAAAACCCGTGGCTGGACTATCGTGGATATGGCGTCCGAATGGCGCCGGGTCTATCCGTTCGATGCCGCCGCTCCCGAGCAAGTGCAATGAAAAAAGCGTTACGCAGGACTGCAATAAACGTTTGTCGCGCTTGAGCGACGCAAGTGAGCAAAAGGAGCAAGTCAGATGACTCGCATACACAAGTGGCTACCGAAACTCGCCCTGGTGGCAGCCTCGGTCATGGCGATTTCGGCAACGGCCGGGGCCGCTGAAAAACCCAACATTCTGGTGATCTTCGGCGATGACATCGGCCAGACCAACATCAGCGCCTATTCGATGGGCGTGGTTGGCTACAAGACGCCTAACATCGACCGTATTGCCAAGGAAGGCATGATGTTCACCGACTATTACGCGGAGAACAGCTGCACGGCCGGACGCTCCTCCTTCATTACCGGGCAGACGCCGCTGCGGACCGGCCTGTCCAAGGTCGGCGTACCGGGCGCACCGGTCGGCCTGCAAAAACGCGACGTCACCATCGCGCAGGCGCTCAAGTCCCAAGGCTATGCGACCGGCCAGTTCGGCAAGAACCACTTGGGCGACAAGGATGAATACCTGCCGACCAACCACGGTTTCGACGAGTTCTTCGGCAACCTTTACCACCTCAACGCCGAAGAAGAACCCGAGCGTCCATACTGGCCCAAGGACGACCCCGAGTTTGTCAAAGCCATGTCACCCCGTGGCGTGATCCACAGCTACGCCGACGGCAAGATCGAAGACACTGGCGCACTCACCGTTAAACGCATGGAAACCATCGACGACGAAACCACAGCCGCCGCGCAAGCCTTTATCGAGAAACAGGCCAAGGCGGACAAGCCGTTCTTCGTCTGGATGAACACCACCCGCATGCACTTGTTCACCCACGTGCGCGACTCGATGAAGGGCCAGAGCGGCATGCCCGGCAACGACTATGCGGACGGCATGCTTGAGCACGACGGCGACGTCGGCAAACTGCTGAAGACACTCGATGACCTGAAAATCACCGACAACACCATCGTCGTCTATACCACCGACAACGGCCCGAACCAGTTCTCCTGGCCGGATGCGGCGACCACGCCGTTCCGCAACGAGAAGAACTCCAACTGGGAAGGCGCCTACCGCGTACCGGCGATGATTCGCTGGCCAGGCAAGATCAAAGCGGGCGAAGTGTCCAACGAAATGTTCTCAGGCCTGGATTGGTTCCCGACCTTGCTGGCTGCGGTGGGTGAACCCGACGTTAAAAACAAGCTGCTCAAAGGCTGGGCGCCAACTTCCGGCGGCAACAACTTCAAGGTGCACCTGGACGGCTACAACCAACTGCCTTACCTGACTGGCCAACAGCCAAAAAGCGAACGCAAGGAGTTCTACTACTTCAATGATGACGGTGTGCTGGTTTCCATGCGTTACGACAACTGGAAAGCGGTGTTCTGCGAGCAACGCGCACCTGGCGGCTTTAAAGTCTGGAGCGAACCGTTCGTATGCCTGCGCGTACCGAAAATCTTCAACCTGCGGATGGACCCGTATGAAAGGGCCGACGTGGTTTCCGACCAATACTACGATTGGACCACCAAGAACGTTTACCTGACTGAGATTGCAGTCATGAAGTCGGCGGCGTTCCTGCAGACGTTCATCGAGTATCCGCCAAGCCAGAAACCGGCGAGCTTCAGCGTTGACCAGATCCGTGCTGCGGTGGATGCGAAGATCGCGGAAAAAATGAAAACCCAGCCTGCACAGTAAGACCGTTTGACCGCCGCTCGCCTTGACCGGCGAGCGGCCCTATTCTCGGCTTGAGACCGCGTCGAACCCATCGCGAGCAAGCTCGCTCCCACAGTAGATCTGCGGCGCGATACAAATCCCTGTGGGAGCGAGCTTGCTCGCGATGGGGCCGGCACAGTCGCAGTATTTTCCAAATTGGAACAAGGCAATCCGCAATGTCCTCACGTGTCGCCAGCAAGTCGTCGGCCATAAACGCTACTCATACCACCACGTCCCCGGCGCTGCTCATCCCCGCCCTGTTGCTGTTCATTTCCGGCGCCGCCGCGCTGGTGTATCAGGTGCTGTGGATCAAGCAGTTGTCGCTGGTGGTCGGCGTCGAGGTGTATGCGATCACCACCGGGATCAGCGCGTTTTTTGCCGGGCTGGCCGTGGGCGGCTTGCTGTTCGGGCGGTGGGCGGATCGCTTGCAGCGGCCGGTGTTGCTGTACGCCGGGCTGGAAGTGCTGGTGGCCGTGTTGGGTGTCGGCGCGACCTTCGCCATGAGCCTCGCCGCCAGCCCGTTCGCCTGGCTGGAGCAGCAAATCGGTGTGCTGGCTTGGGTATTGCCGTTTGCGCTGGTCGGTATTCCGGCGCTGCTGATGGGCGGTACGTTGCCGGTGCTGGTTCGCTCATTGGCCGCTGACCCTCAGCAATCGGGCAAGGCTGGTGGCCAACTCTATGCCGCGAACACTGCCGGGGCGATTGTCGGCACGTTGCTCGCCGCGTTCGTGCTGATCGCCACCCTCGGCGTGCGTGGCAGTGCCTTGGCGGCGGCGATGCTCAACCTGCTGGCCGCAGCGGGTGCGCTGTGGTTTCAACGCCAGCGCGTGGCCCTGATCGATACCCCGGTGAAACATTCGGCGGAGAAAGCCCCGGATCGACTGGCGCTGTGGCTGTACTCCATCGCCGGCGGTGTGGCGCTGGGTTACGAAGTGGTCTGGTCGCAGTCCATCGTGCAATTCATGAGCACCCGCACCTATGCCTTTGCCGTGGTACTGGCGACGTACCTCACCGGGCTGTTCCTGGGCAGCGCTTTGCTGGCGCGCCGGGTCGAGCGCATTCGTGATCCTTGGGGCGTGTTCGGCTTGCTGATTGCCGGTGCCGGCCTGATTGCACTGCTGGAAGTCGCCTTTCTCGGACGCTGGCTCGTGTTTTTGCAATCCCAGGCCGAAACCCTGGCGCTCGCCATGGGCGGCAGTGAACTGCTGGGCATGAGCGCACGGTTTGCCGTGGCAGCGTTGAGCATCGTGTTTGTGCCGACGCTGCTATTGGGCGCTGCATTTCCATTGGCCTTGCGCCTGAGCGTTGGCCGTGAGCGGGTCGGTCGGGACGTCGGCGCCGTGGTTGCGTTCAACACGTTGGGCGGGATTATCGGGGTGATGCTCTGCGGCTTCCTGCTGATCCCATTGCTTGGGCTGGTACGCACGTTGGGTCTGCTGGCAATTGTCGCCGCCGGGATCGGCTATTGCGCGGTGCGCAAGGGTCATCACGTCAAGAAGGGACGGCGTCAGGCCGTGATTGCCATCGGCCTGTTGTCGATTGTGGTGGCGGTCTTTACCCCGGTGAGCAAGCTCGCCAACCTGCTGCCCGGCGCCCGCAACGGTACGCTGGCGTTCTACGAAGAAGGACGCGGCGGGACCGTGGCCGTGGTCACCCAGGGCAAGGGCAAAAAAACCTTCCAGCGGTTGTACATCCAGGGCGTTTCCAACACCGGTGACGCCATGCCATCGCTGCGCTACATGCGCATCCAGGCCCTGTTGCCGCTGCTGATCCATAACGGTGAACCCCGCTCGGCGCTGGTCATCGGTTTTGGCACGGGCATCACGGCTGGCGCCCTGACCCGCTATCCCGGGCTTGAACATCGCGTCGTCGCGGAACTGCTGCCTTCGGTGGTGAAAGCCGCGCCGCTGTTCAAGGGTAACTTCAATGCCGCGGCCGATCCGACGGTCGATGTGCGTCTGCGCGATGGTCGTCAGGAACTGTTGCGCAGCCCGCAGCTGTACGACCTGATCACCCTCGAACCGCCACCGCCCTCCGCTGCTGGCGTGGTGAATCTGTATTCACGCGACTTCTACCAGTTGGCCGCCAACCGGCTTGAGAAAAAAGGCCTGGTCGCCCAATGGCTGCCGTTGCCGACCCAGAACATCGACGATTCACGCTCGCTGGTGCGCAGCTTCCTCGATGTGTTCCCCTACGCAACGCTGTGGACCAGCGAATTCCACGAAATGCTGCTGGTGGGCTCGATGGAACCGATCGAACTGGATGTCGGGAAGATCAGCCAGCGCTTCCAGCAGGACACCGTACGCAGCACCCTGCAGGACGTCGGCATCGGCTCGGCCGCCGCCTTATTGGCGACCTGGGTGACCGATCGCGCCGGGCTGGAACGATTCGCTGCCGATGCGCTGCCTGTGACCGACGATCAACCGCGCATTGAATACGCACCGTGGGTGCGCGCCAAGGAAATCAGTCGCGTGTTGCCGGCCATGCTCGACTTGCATCAGCCACCGGTTCTGGTGAATGCCGACGCCGGGTTTACCGAACGGATGAACGCTCACCAGCAGCGGCTGATGCAGTTCTATCGGTCGAGTCTGCATGCCTATGACGGTGATCGGGATGCGTGGGCCAGGGACATTCGGGAAGTAATGCGCGGGGATGGCGGTAATCCGTATTTCCGATGGTTTGTTGGAGATTGAGTGTCAGGCCTGAGGAATTCTCTACTCTGTCCGGTCCCATCGCCAGCAGGCTGGCTCCCACAGTTGACCGCGTTCTAATGTGGGAGCCAGCCTGCTGGCGATCTGGCCATCAGCTTCAATGCATCACTTGGACTTGAGCTTCAGATACGACTGATGCAAATCCGACGCCCAACCATCTATCACGCCTTTCACATCATCGGCCTTCATCACCTGAGCCTCGTTTTCCAGCGGCTTGCCGGTGCCCTTGCGCACGACCTGGGCCAAAACGTGATTGTTGCCGCCATCAAGGAACACCGCTTCGGTGGCCAGGTCAGTCTCCTGGTCACGAATGCCGCTGGCCGTGCTGACCGCCGCAGCCACCAGTGCAATCGGGATCACTTCGTAAGGTTTGAGCCCTTCTGTCTTGCTGCTCACCGCCGTAATCGCCGCACGCACCACAATCACGCCGGGGCCGGGACCTGCGGCCAGAGGCAAGGATTTCCCCACTTCGCGCTTCAGCGCCTGGTCGTAGTAACTGGTGATGCCGTTGAGGGTGGCTTGCGGGATTTTTACCGTCGGTTGCGGCTTCGGATAGAGCTGGGTCGGCTCAATGTAGACACTGGTGTATTTGTTGATGTCGAGCTTGGGATCGACCCAGCGCATCACCGTCGCGCCCGATGGCGACTTGGCTTCCTTGAGCTGGCTGTAGTCCTTGAGGAAACCTGAATACTGGTCCGGCTCGACGACTTTGCTGGCGCAACCCACCACCCCGATCGAGGCGATGCACAACGTGCCCATCATTAACGCTAGCTTCATGCTGTAACTCCTGTCAGAAGGCCGACAACGGTATTGCATAGGGGAATTACAGGTATAGACAATGCACAGCGGTTCGTAATCAAAAAGCACAATATTCATCTATCGCCCGCGCTCGCTCACAACCGTCATTTGACAGACACAGATCATCCGGCAAAGCTGCACCGAGCTTTAACGCGCGCCTGACGGCAAACGCACCTGGACTACGGAAGTCGCAATGCCGAACCATAAAAATAAAGCAGCAGCCCCGAACCCTGATTCGCCACCGACCTTGATCAACCGTTATCTGTTTCCCGTCACCATCGGCGTATTGCTGGTGGCTGTTGCAGCGATAGGCTGGTTTCTATTCAGCAGCACGCCCGCGCCGCTCAAAACCCCGCCCGTCAGCACTCCGACGGTCCAGCCGGCCAAACCGCAACCCGTCGCCGTGGCACCGGCGAAGATGGTCGACGAGCAACAATGCCAGGGCTGCCACGGCGAACAGATGAAGGACTGGCAAGGCTCCCATCACCAATTGGCGATGCAGGAGGCCAGCGCCGAGACGATGCGGGGCGACTTCAATAACGTCACGTTCAAGGCGGAAAACGAAACCACCCGTTTCTCGCGCAAGGACGACGGGTTCTGGGTCACCACGCCCGGCATTGATGGCAAGAATGCCGACTTCAAAGTGGCCTACACCTTTGGCATCGCGCCGTTGCAGCAGTACCTGATCGAAGTCGGCGAAGGTCGCTTGCAAGCGCTGGGCGTGGCCTGGGATACCGAGAAAAATCGCTGGTTCCACCTCTATCCGGGCCAGGGCGTCAACTTCAAGAACCCGCTGCACTGGAGCAAGCCGAGCCAGAACGCCAATTTCATGTGCGTCGAGTGCCACACCACCGGTTACAAGCGCAATTTCGACGCTGCAAAAAACACCTTCAACAGTCAATGGAACAGCCTTGGCGTCGGTTGTCAGGCGTGCCACGGTCCTGCGTCCAGTCACCTGGAATGGACGGCAAACAAAGGCGATCTGATTCACGCCGGTTTTGCCGTCGATCTCAAGGACAAGGACGCCACCGTCGAGATCGAAACCTGTGCCCGCTGCCATTCGCGCCGTGCCCCGCTGGGCGACGGCTTCACCGTTGGCAAGCGCTTGATGGACGACTACCTGCCCAGCCCCCTGACCCGCGAACTGTATGCGCTGGACGGCAAGATCAAGGATGAAGTGTTCGAGCACGGCTCCTTCGCCCAAAGCAAAATGTTCGACAAGGGCGTGCGTTGCAGCAATTGCCACAACCCCCACAGCACCGAACTCAAGGCCCCCGGCAATGGCGTTTGCCTGCAATGCCACAACACCGCCGGCAAGACCTCGGTGGCGGGCGTCGATGGCAAAGGTTTGCAAGCGAAGAGCTACGATTCCATTGAACACACCCGCCACACCCCGGGCCAACCCGGCTCCCAATGCGTGGATTGCCACATGCCCGGCAAGTTCTACATGGGCAACGACTTCCGGCATGACCACAGCTTCAGCATTCCCAACCCGGAGCGGGCGAAAAAGCTCGGCACGCCGGACGCCTGCCTGACCTGTCACCAGGGCAAGGCCGGCGACAAGGTCACCGAGCAATTCAAGCTGTGGAACACCGCCACCGCCCACGTCGCGCAAGCGCCACGCTATGACGAAAGCCTGTGGCTGATTCGCAACGGCCAGCCTGGCGCCGCGCAGGCCTTGTACGAGCAGCTGCAGCGCAGCAACCTGCCAGCGATCCAGCGTGCGACCCTGCTGGCCGAATCGCCGCTGTACCCGAGCGAGCAGGCGCTGAAACTCGCGACCAAGGACTTGAGTAACCCGGCACCGCAAGTGCGTGAAAGCGCCGTGCGGGCGATCAGCGCGTTCCTGCCGCCACCGGAGCGTGCGCCGCTGCTGACGCCGTTGCTGGGCGACCCGGTGAAGGCTGTGCGGATCGTCGCGGCCCGGGACCTGCTGAGCGTGGCGCGCAATGGATTGGGCACCGCCCAGGCGAACTGGAATGCGGCGATTGCCGAGTACGAAGCGGTGCAGATCAGCCTGGCCGAGCGCGCCGAGGCCAACCTCAACCTGGCGATGCTTCATCAGGCCAGTGGTCGCAACGACGAGGTCGAACCGTTGCTGCGCACTGCGCTCAAGCGTGATCCGGATTTCTACCCGGCGCTGGTAACGCTGGTGCAATGGCTGGAAGCCAATGGACGCGCGCAAGAGGCGCAGACGTTATTGGCACAAGGCCTGAAAAAACACCCGGACGCCGCCCTGTTGCAACACACCCAAGGCTTGTCGCTGGTGCGCGCGGGCCAATCAGCCCAAGCCATGCCGGCCCTGCGCAAAGCCGCGCAGCTGGAGCCGCAGAACGCCCAATACGGCTACGTACTGGCTGTGGCGTTGCACGACAGCGGCAAGGTCGATGAGGCTTGCAAAGAGCTGGAGAGGTTGTTGAAAGTGCAGCCGGCCAATCGTAATGCGCGGTTGGCGCTGATCCAGTACTACCTGGATAACGGACAGGAACCGAAGGCGCAGGTGTTGTTGCAAGGCTGGAAAAAAATGAACATGGGCGATCCGGCGTTGAAATAACGCTTGGTAGCAACTGCCCTGTGGTGAGGGGATTTATCCCCGTTCGGCTGCGAAGCAGTCGCAAAAATCTATGTTGCAGCCGAAATTTTCAGGGCCGCTTCGCAGCCCAACGGGGATAAATCCCCTCACCACAGGGCAGCTGCTACAGGGACCGTGGAATTACCAGGAGGAGCCGCTCTTGAGCGCCAACTCCCGCCGGCTGTTCGCGCGCATCGCCTTGATCAGCGACACTGTGCCCACCAGGATGATCACGCCGGCGAACAGGAAGTCGATGGTGTACAGCTGGAAGTCTTTCACCGGCCCCACCAGCAACACCCGAATCGCGCCGATACTCACCAACGTGGCGAGAAAATCGATCCCCGGTTCATCGCGGTAAAACACATGCAGCAGCGGCAGGCACAGCACCAGTAGCAACAGCAGCACGATCACCTTGAACGAGCCTTTGCGCTCGACGCTGAACGCGCACTCGTGGGCGCCATAGGCCTTGTAGTCCTCGTCACGGATCATGGAGTTGCGTTCGTTGATGTAGTCGACGCGGTTGTACTTCTGAATCGGCGTGAAGGTGTTCGACATCTCCATCAGCGTGGTGATGTTTTTGAACCTCAGGTCGATGCGCTCGTTGCCCTTGAGGTAATACAGCACCGGTTTGTAGCCATAGCGGTAGGTATCGAAGGGAAAATCCGTGGCCCGGCCCTGCACCTCGATGGGCCTTGGTTCGAGTTCGGCATAGGCGCTTTTGCTGGCGGAGGCGAGGTTGCGGCTCAGCGGCTGGACCTTGACCTGCTCAAGGAGAATCGGCGTGACGCCGAACGACCACTGCAACGGTTCCAGGCGCAGACGCAGTTCGTTGCGGCCCAGGTCATAGCGGTTGAAGGTGCGTTCGGACACCACCACGGCACCGCTGAGCATGAATTCGCCGCGCACCGTGTTGGTGATGCGCAGCGTCAGTTGATCCTTACCCAACGCAGCGGCATCGCTGGCCGGTGGCGTGCCGCACCAGGCCGTACTGTCGAAGGCACCGCCCAAGTGGCCGTCACGGTTTTCCTTGAACACATAAAAATAACTGGCCCACAGCGCCACTATCAGCAGCAGCGCAATCAGCCCCAAAACCTTCTTGCCCACACCCACGACTCGACTCCTTTCCCTGTTTCTTCCATGCAGCCGAAAGCCCGCTGGCGCGGGTCTTCGGTTATGTCAGTGATTAGTTAGCAGCGTATTTGTCTTGCAGCGCCTGCAGGCGCTCGGTCTGCTGCGGAGTCAGGCCGCTGGCGTCAAACAACAGCGTGCCGTCGGCACCCACCAATTTGATGATTTCCAGGCTGAACAACGCTTCTGCGGGCGCATCAAGCTTGCCCCAGTCGCTGAACTGGTTCGGCGTAATTTCCCAGGTTGGCGACTCGCCCGGCTCTATACCACCAGGAATCGGCAATTCGACTGTGCCGACAAACCATGGCGTGGCACGGCCCGGGCTAGCCACGGTGCCTTTAAAACCAACACGAGCCACGGAGTACGTCGTGCCATTCTTGACCTTCGCCACCACTACCGGTTGACCGTGCGGCGCCGCAACATTCTTGTTCTTCTCGGTGAAATAAAATTCCGACTTGAGAATCTGGAACTTGGCCATCTCGACCTTGGCTTTCTCCGCCATCTGCTGGATATCCTGCAGCTGCTTGATCTCGGCCAGGGCTTGTTGTTTTTCTTTGAGGGCTCGCTCGGTGCGAAGGTTGGCGGCGATGACGGCGACGTCTTCAGCGGTTTTACCGTTGAGCGTTGTGCGCACGTTGTTTTTGGCTTGCTCGGCCGTGATCTGGCCAGTCAGAGCCTCGCCGATATTACTGAAGGTAATGAGT
The DNA here is from genome assembly GCF_051660785.1 of Pseudomonas sp. Lineage (GTDB taxonomy): Bacteria > Pseudomonadota > Gammaproteobacteria > Pseudomonadales > Pseudomonadaceae > Aquipseudomonas. The sequence goes on along the minus strand of NZ_JBOFQE010000043.1, from coordinate 37,787 downwards.
TTCAGGTCTTTAAGGAGTTTGGCTTTCTTGTCTTGTGGCATGTCTGCCGTGACCTTGTCCAGCGATGCCGTGAGACTCTCGTCACTGGTGCCGTCCAGTTTCGGACCACCGCAACCCGCCAACATCAACGTAACCAATCCGACCGCAAAAATCCTGCGCATACCCGACTCCTTTTTGAGAATGCGCGGACTTTATCAAAATGCCATCATCGACCCAAGCGAAACCCTCAACGCCTTCTGAATAACGGCCGCGGTTCAATCACTGAGCGCCCATAAAGCACACTCATCCCGGCCAATCCTTTCAGCGCGTCCTCAGCGGATTTGTCTTCGCGCACCGCAAAGCTGTCGAAACCGCATTGGCGCATGTGACTGAGTTGATCGCGCAGCACATCGCCGATCGCGCGCAACTCTCCCGTCCAGCCCAATCGAGTGCGCAGCAGATACGCCTGGCTGTAACCGCGACCGTCGCGAAAGCTCGGGAAATCCAGGGCAATCAGCGGCAATGAACCGAACCATGGTTTGAGGCTTTCCACCTCGTCATCCGGCCCCAGCCAGACAGCGTATTGTGCCGGCGCTTGAAGCCAGCGACTCAGCGGCAATATCAGCGACCCGACCGGTAACTCACCCTCCAGCTCCCGGACCAGCACCCACGGATCGTCAGCCACTACCCGCGCCCTACCCTCCTCCAGTCGCAGCATGTTGTTCATGCTGAAACCTCCAGCATCTTCGGATACACCTGTTCCTTGAACGGCTCAAGACCGATGCGCTGCAAGGTGTCGACGAACAGCTCTTCGCTCTCGCGGTAACTGACGAACGTGGCGATGATCCGCTCGATCACCCCGGGCACCTCGGCCGCGCTGAACGATGGGCCGATGACCTTGCCCAAGGCGCTGTTCTTGCCCTGGCTGCCACCGAGAGTGATCTGGTACCACTCGCTGCCGTTTTTATCGACCCCCAGAATGCCGATGTTGCCGATGTGGTGGTGACCGCAGGCGTTCATGCAGCCGGAGATGTTCAGGCTGATGTCGCCCAGGTCGTGGAGGTAATCCAGGTCCTCGAAACGGCCTTGAATCGCCTGGGCAATCGGGATCGATTTGGCGTTGGCCAGCGCGCAGAAATCGCCGCCGGGGCAAGCGATGATGTCGGTCAGCAAACCGATGTTGGCGCAGCCCAGGCCCTGCTCGCAGGCCAGACACCACAGCGTGTAGAGATCAGCCTTGGGCACGTCCGGTAGCACGATGTTCTGTTCATGGGCGATACGAATCTCGCCGAACCCGAACTGCTCGGACCACTCGGCCACGGCCATCATTTGCGCAGTCGTCACATCCCCGGGCGGCGAATCGAAACCCGGTTTGGTCGACAGCACCACGCTGGTGTAACCGGCGATCTTATGCGGCTGAACGTTGCGGCTGACCCAACGCGCGAACGCCGGGTTCTCAGCCAGACGGGTGCCGAAATCCAGGTCTGTGTCGGACAGCGAACGGTAATCCGGGGACACGAAGGCACTGGCGACACGCTCATATTCGACGTCGGTCAACTGCGCCGGACCGTCCTTGAGGTACTGCCATTCTTCTTCCACTTCCTTGGCGAACGCTTCGATGCCCAAGGCCTTGACCAGTATCTTGATCCGCGCCTTGTACTTGTTGTCGCGTCGACCGTGGCGGTTGTAGACCCGCAGCACCGCCTCGACGTAGGACAGTAAATGCTGCCACGGCAAGCCTTCGCGGATCTGCAGGCCGAGAATCGGCGTGCGCCCCAGCCCGCCACCGACAATGACCCGCAACAACATCTGCCCATGGTCATCGCGATAAAGATAGAGGCCGATGTCATGCATCATGATCGCGGCGCGGTCCTGCTCCGCCGAGCAGATGGCGATCTTGAACTTGCGCGGCAGGTACAGGAATTCCGGGTTGATGGTCGACCACTGGCGCAGGATCTCGGCCAACGGTCGCGGGTCCATCAGCTCGTCCGCGGCCACACCGGCAAAGGCTTCGGTGGTGATGTTGCGCACGCAATTGCCGGAGGTCTGGATCGCGTGCATCTCGACCTGGGCAAGCCGTTCGAGAATGTCCGGCACCTGCGCCAGTTCGATCCAGTTGAACTGCATGTTCTGCCGGGTGGTGAAGTGGCCATAGCCGCGATCGTAGTCCCGGGCGATGCTCGCCAGCGTGCGCATTTGCCGGGCGCTCAGGGTCCCGTAAGGGATCGCCACACGCAGCATGTACGCGTGCTTTTGCATGTACAGGCCGTTCTGCAAACGCAACGGCAGGAACTCCTCTTCGCTCAACTCGCCCGTCATGAAACGCTCGACCTGATCGCGAAACTGCGCAACGCGTTCGAAGACCAGGGCCCGGTCATAGTCATCGTACTGATACATGTGGCTACCTCATCAGGGTGGATCGGGCTCTACGCCTGATGCCGGTCAATGCAAGACCTGTGGGAGCGAGCCTGCTCGCGATAGCGCACTGACAGGAAACACATGTGTTGAATGTGCCTCCGTCATCGCGAGCAGGCTCGCTCCCACAGGGTCTGCGTTTTACCGGATCGGGCTCTTTGGCTCGTTTGAGGTGTCGACTATGAACCTGCGGCGCAGCGCGTTACAGATTCACCTGAGCGCTAAAAAACCGTATCAGACTGCGTCAGATCACCGCATACCGGCCCCGCATCTGATCCGCATAAACTCGGTTTTTCTGAGTCTGTTTTGTTTCCGGCAGGGTTTCTACAGTTGACGGCATGCCAGTCCGGGTGGCCTGGCAAGACTTTGCAACCGTGGAAGCATTGACCATGAGCACAGCAACAATCGGACAGGCCTATAACTACAAGGTCGTCCGCCAATTTGTCGTGGCGACCATCGTATGGGGCGTCGTGGGGATGGCGATGGGGGTATGGATCGCCTCGCAACTGGTGTGGCCCGAGATGAACCTCGACCTGCCGTGGACCACCTTCGGCCGTTTGCGCCCGCTGCACACCAGCCTGGTGATTTTCGGCTTTGCCGGCAGCGCGCAATTCGCCGCCAGCTACTACGCGGTGCAGCGCACGTGTCAGGTGCGCCTGTACTCCGACACACTCGCCGCGTTCACTTTCTGGGGCTGGCAATCGGTGATTGTGGTGATGCTGATCACCCTGCCGCTGGGCTACACCACCACCAAGGAATACGCCGAGATCGAGTTCTCCGGCGCGGTGTGGATGACCGTGGTGTGGGTTGCCTACGCCATCGTGTTCTTCACCACCGTGGTGCAACGCAAAACCAAACATATCTACGTCGGCAACTGGTTCTTCGGCGCGTTCATCGTGGTGATCGCGATGCTGCACGTGGTCAATCACCTGTCGATTCCGGTGGACTGGTTCAAGTCCTACCCGGTGTATTCCGGGGCCACCGACGCCATGGTGCAGTGGTGGTACGGGCATAACGCGGTGGGGTTTTTCCTGACCACCGGGTTCCTCGGGATGATGTATTACTTCGTACCAAAACAAGTCGGGCGGCCGGTGTATTCGTATCGTCTGTCGATCGTGCATTTCTGGGCGCTGATCACCCTGTACATCTGGGCTGGCCCGCACCACTTGCATTACACCGCGTTGCCGGACTGGGCGCAGTCACTGGGCATGGCAATGTCGCTGATCCTGCTGGCGCCAAGCTGGGGCGGGATGATCAACGGCATGATGACGCTCTCGGGCGCCTGGCATAAATTGCGCACCGACCCGATCCTGCGCTTTCTGGTGCTGTCGCTGGCCTTCTACGGGATGTCGACGTTCGAAGGGCCGATGATGGCGATCAAAACCGTCAACGCCCTCTCCCACTACACCGACTGGACCATCGGCCACGTCCACGCCGGCGCACTCGGTTGGGTAGCGATGATCACGTTTGGCGCCATCTACCACATGGTCCCGAAAGTCTTTGGCCGCGAACAGATGTTCAGCACGCCGCTGATCAACCTGCACTTTTGGCTGGCGACCATCGGCACGGTGTTGTACATCGCCTCGATGTGGGTCAACGGCATCACCCAAGGGTTGATGTGGCGCGCAATCAACGACGACGGCACGCTGACCTATTCGTTCGTCGAGGCATTGCAGGCCAGCCATCCGGGGTTCGTGGTGCGCTTCGCCGGCGGCGTGTTCTTCCTCAGCGGGATGTTGCTGATGGCGTACAACACCTGGCGCACGGTGCGGGTCTCGGACGTGGCGATGGCCGAACGTGAAGCGCAGATTGCGTGAGGTTTGAGATGACCGAGATTGTGCTGAATCTGTTTGGGGTCGTGGGGTTTTGGCTGGTGATCGAGTATTGCTTGAAACACCAGACGGCCGAGAGCCTGGAGGAAGCCAGCCTGATGCCGTTTGCCGATGACCCCGAGGTGGCGCGGCGGGTGGAGTTGGCGACGGGCAAGTCAGTGAAGGCGGTGGCGCCGGAAGAAACGAAACCGGGGTGGGGGGATTTGGAGGTTTGAGGGGAGTCAGCTAAGGCTACCCGTCACCCTAACCCTCTCCCCACGGGGTAGAGGGGACTGACCGAGGTATCTTTCGAGATACATCGACCTGAAATATCGAGTTGAACTCAGGTTCTGAAAACGATGGAGTTCTGCTCCCTTTCACCCTCTCCCCTCTGGGGCGGTCCGACGTTTCGGGAGGGCTGGGGTGAGGGATGGATCTCGATCTTAACCACGTTCCCGGGGGATCAAACTCTGCAACTGCTGCGCCAAAAAGTTCGCATCGAACGCAAACGTATCCGGGTCCTTCAACCCGTTGGTCTTGCGCCATTGCCAGCTCGTCGACGGTGGCAGGCATACCAGCGAAATGCTGCCATAGCGCGCTGCCGTCAACCCCATCACCGCCAACGAAATCTGACCACCGGCGCCCATCACATCCGGCACGAACTCCACCGGTTTGCCGGCAATGACAATGCCCAGTTTCTCGGTCTTGAACGTCGAGGTCTCGACCGGAACACTCGGCCCTGAAGCGACATAAGACTCGCGACTCACCTCCAGCAGGTTCGGCGCCTGGACCGGCTCCAGCCATTGCTGGATCTGATCGAACAGTTCACCGATGCGCGTCGTCCACACGGCTGATTGCGACTCAAACACTTGCTTCTTGTGGGCTTCGCTTTCTGCGTAGTGGCGAAGCATTTCGCCCAGTTGCTGTACGTCGTCCATTGCGGTGTTCCTTTGGTTGAAGCGGTGCTGCGGAAATCAATCATGGCAGAAGCCAGTCACGGGCGTATGACAAAGCTGACGTGTGATCGCCCTTTAATGATGGATGAATACGACCAACGGTTACTTTTCCAGGGGTTTAGCGCCTTTTACCTGTCAGATCTGACAGTAGCTGACGCGCACATGTTGTTGTTTGATGGTCTCGCAGTCGAGATAAGGATCAATCAGGCAACCAGGGACCGCAGTTCATGAGCAACCAACTGTTAGCGATAGACAGAGTAATTATTCCGCTGTGGACGACGCCAGTCATTCATCCCGACGATCCCGAGGGAGGTGTCGGGCTAGTCCTGGTGACACCTGCCGGTGTTCGAGTGTTGGTCGACCCCTGGCTCAACATGAGTGAATTCGATACTGCAGAGTTGTTGCTTAATGACCTGCCCACGGCCGTCGGCTCCAAAATCATTCAGCCGGGTGAGGAAAACAAAAGATTTACGCTGAATCTGCCGGGCGGGTTCCTGCAAAACGGTATCAACCGGGTTCGTTTGAGCGTCAAACGTGTCAGTCAGGAACCGGAAACATCGCCAGACCTGATCTTTCTCTTTAACACCCCTCGCCCTGGCGGTGAAGCTACCGGATCCGGGGACAATCCCAACCTTGTAATGACGCTTCCTGCGGATGTAATCGACAAGGGGCTGGATGCCAATCGTGCGACGCAAGGGGTAGACGTCACACTCGAATATCCTTACATGCGTGCGCACGACAAAATCACTCTCGATTGTGATGGCCATACTGCCCTGCATACAGTGACGGCTGCACAAGTCGCCGCCGGCACAGTGGTGTTGAGGCTTTTTGCAGACGCGTTCAAAAATGATAATCCCCGATTTGCAATGCGCTTCAGGGTCGTGGATCAAATCGGAAATTCATCCGGCCCGCAGGCAATCTGGTCGCGCACGACGTACATCGATGTGCATATCAAACGACCGGTTCTGGATCTGATTCCACCCAAAGTCCCGGAAGCGTTCGCAAGCAACGGGACAGTCCTGACGTTTGATGACATGTACTCGGCCGAGCATGCCAGGGTACAGGTCGCCTATACCGGCTCGCTCACCGGGCACACTGTCAAAGTGTATTGGGTTGGCCGAAACAATACCTATGGCAGTGAAATTCAAACGATCGGGCAACCTGGCCAAACCCTGACATTCCTGATCCACCGTCTGGATGTCATCGACTGTATTGGCAGCGGAGCGGAGGTGTATTACACGGTTGAATATCCCGGTATTGCTGAGCCACTCAAGTCGCGTCCACTGGACCTGACCGTTACACCCCAGAGATTTCATCTGCCTGAACCCACATTGTCGGCAGATAAACGAACTGCAACCGTGAGCTATGTCGGCATGACCAGCAGCTATTCGGTACGCATTGCCTGGCACGGGAAAGTCACTCGTTATGGACCCGATACACCTATCACCAACACCTCTCAGATGAGGCTGTCCATTGATCCTGCCTGGATTACCGAAAGTGCAGGACTTGCGGTACGTATCAATTACACGATTCTTCGCACCGGTAGTGGTGAGCGCTTGATGTTTTCGTGGATCTTGCGCTTACAAGTCGAATAACAAATACAACAGCAAAAAACATCTAAGTATTCAGCGCCATCAAGGACGACATTATGAATCGCCACGTCTGGTCATTATTTTTCGCAGGATTGTTAATAAGTCATCACTCATCATCGTTTGCAGATACGTTAAACAACACCGCAGCAGAAGGCCGAAAAACAATCACACTGCAACGCTGTGCAAAATACATAGAAACCGCCGAATGGTTTCTACGGGACTACAAATGGTCCATCGCAATAACACCAACTCCCTGCGCAAGAGAAACACAGCCAGAGCAAACACCTTATCTGTGGGACGAACTCACACGAGATTATTCCAATAGCAGATACTGGAAAAACACCCATGGGCTACGCCACCAACTGATTTGCCATCTGGAAATTGCGCGGGATAAACCGCAGTGGATTCTGGAACCTTGGCGACCTGATGTGGGTTACCAATTAACGTTGGCTGCCGGTTGCAATCATGTAACTCCGCTACCTGAAAAAGCACCGTAATGCTTTTCGAAACATCCAGAATATTAAAACGACAAACATGCAGATAGTCATTGAAACCCCAACACGTCGGCCCCTGTTGATGAAGGAACCTTATCGTGAAAAACTCATTCCTTATTGTATTCATCGCATTGATCATGGGTTGTTCACCCACCCGCACAACTTTACCGAATGACGTCGACGTCCTTGACAACCCTGCCGCCCGGAATGGTGCGGCGGTAGCGGCCCAGCTAACAACGCTTTACGGAAGGAAGTTCCCCAATTGCAACAAGGTTGACTCTCAACCGGCGTTCCTGTGTTCTGGCATAACGCTCCGGGTTACCGTGAAAGATCCAGCGGGGCAGTACAAAGTATGGGACCCCAGCCCTACCTCAGTAAAAAGCGGCGGAGTTTCGCTCTCTTTCCTCAGGGCTGACGTAAACTTCGGACGACTCGCGTGGGGTTATGGTAATGGCTACATCCTTTACCCTGTTCTTGAAAAACCGCCTGGCAAAGATCAATTGCAATACTTGTGTTCCTACCCAATGGACGCTTGGAGTTGGCATAGAAGTGCAACGGAAGTTTGCGGGCCGTCTGCCATTTACCCCGCACAAAGTAAACGCTGTCAGGACGCCGGTGTAACGACTGCCGCACAAGCGGTGGCCGTGTGGAGCCTGCCCGGGGGCAATCCAAATTTGCGCCAATGTGGCTTCGATGTTTCGGATGATCGCAATATGTTGGCAGGACCTGCGTTCTACCAGTCGTTACTGGCGAAATCCATGCTGGGCACTACGGGTTTTAATGGACATAACGAAATCATCATTAGTACCTGGCCTGCGGGCCGTGCCAATACATTGCCTATCATGGCGTTCTTTTTCATTGGTGGCGGCTCCAACCAAGGATTGACAGACGCGCAATACAATCAACGAGACTTCTACAACTCAACCATCCCAAAGATTGTAATTCCCATTATTCGCCTGACTCCGCCCGCCAGTGCAACGGGTACAGCCACCTTCACCTACGTCGCTTCCGATCAGGCGATTGCTCAATGACCACGATAAGAAACAAGACCAACAAGGAACAGAACCTCAAACGGATAACATTATGAAACGAATCATAATAGCGCTCTTTGTCGCGTCCGCTCTGGGATGCGCATATGTCGAAAGTCCCACTCAAGACATTACCGCGTCCAGTACATTGCATGCGGCCATGACAGGGCAAGAAGTCGCCAACCTGCTAACGACACTTTATAACCGGGTCGACCCCAACTGTAATAACTCCCCCACCGCACCAGCGTTTTTATGTTCGGGCGTGGTACTCAGAGTCACGGACAAAAAGCCTGGCGAAACACATCATGTATGGAATCCGAGCCCGACGTCAGTTAAAAACGGTGGTATTTCGTTTTCCTACTTCAGAGTAGATTCAAAATACGGACGACTCGCTTGGGGAAAAAACAATGGTTTCATGTTGTACCCCATCTTCGGTGCGCCGTGGGACAAGGTCGATCTCGATTTTCTTTGCTCTTTCCCCATCGATGGCTGGACCTGGAACCGAACCACACCCTGCGGTCCGCACGCATCGTTTCCTTCTCAAAGCCAGCGTTGCCGTAGTGCAGGCGTCACCACAGCAGAACAATGGAAGGCCGTTTGGGACAGCTCACCCACCAATCAACATATTCGCCAATGCGGTTTTGATGTTTCGGAGGCAACAGGTAAACCTGCTGCAAATGCGTTTTATCAATCCGTTCGGGCAAGAGGAATGTTAGGTACAGCAGGATTTAACGAACAAAATGAAATCGTCATCAAGACCTGGCCACAAAATATGCAGGATACACTGCCTCTAATGGCCTTCTTTTTTATCGCCGGCGGGGATAACGCCGGCCTTTCAGAAGCTCGAGGCAACCAGAAGGATTTTTATGACTCCACGACCGCAAAAATCTGGGTGCCAGTCATAAGGCTCACTCCGCCTTCGACGATTTCCGGCAATGCAAGGTTTCAATACGTAGCTTCGGATCAACTGATCTTACCTTGAGCGCCCCCCCCAAGCGCCTGCCCCTGAAGCAGGGCCTTCAGGGCAAACGGGATATAAACCACCCAATAAACTGGCACCATTGGCCCAAAACGACGGACACTCTCCCCACTTGGAAAAATCGGAGAGTCACATGCGCACCATCGGCCTTATCGGCGGCATGAGCTGGGAGTCCAGCGCCGAGTATTACCGCCTCATCAACCAACAGGTTCGCGACCGGCTCGGGCCGTTGCGTTCGGCAAAATTGCTCATGTACAGCGTCGACTTCGGCCCTGTCGAACAGGCCCAGCATGCCGGGCGCTGGGACGATGCGGCGGCGATACTGGTGGATGCGGCGCGGCGACTGGAGGCCGGCGGCGCCGAGTGCGTGGTGCTGTGTACCAACACAATGCACAAGGTGGCCGGGCAGATTCAGGCCGCGATCAACATTCCGTTTTTGCACATCGCCGACCCGACTGGGCAAGCCGCCGTGGAGGCCGGTGCACTGAAAGTCGGTTTGCTCGGGACTGCCTTCACCATGGAACAGGATTTTCTCAAGGATCGCCTGAGTGCGATGGGTTTGACGGTGCTGGTGCCGGACGCCGAAGAACGCAACGCCGTGCACCGGATCATCTATGACGAGTTGTGCGTCGGAGTGATCAGTGAGGCGTCGCGCAAGGTGTATCAGCAGGTCATCGAGTCGCTGACGGCACGAGGCGCTCAGGCGATTATTCTCGGCTGCACCGAAATCGGCATGTTGATCAAACCCGAGCACAGCGCCCTGCCCTTGCTCGACACCACCGAACTGCATGCGCAGGCGGCGGTGGCGTTCACGTTGGGCGACTGAGTCAGTCCGACCTTGGCGTGCGACGCAGGCGCGCCATGCTCAAGGTATCGACCAACCGGCCGTCCCGCACAGCGTAGTCGCGGAACAGGCCTTCGGTCTCAAAGCCGAACTTGCGGTAGAGACTGATGGCCGCTTCGTTGTCGGCGTAGACCGAAAGCTCGACCCGTTGCAGGTTCATCCAGTTGTCGGCGACGTCCAGCGCCGCCGCCAGCAGTTTTGAACCCACGCCTTTGCCCTGCCACGCCACCGCGACTGCCATGCCGAGATTGCCGGCATGGCTGCGGCGGATCCGCGAGAACTGCTCCAGGCCGATGTTGCCGATGACCGCGCCCTGATGCAGCGCCACCAGTTTCACCAGTCGCTCGTTATCCGATGCCAGGCGCTGGCGCCAGATCTCCGTGGATTGAAACGGCATTTGCAGCACCTGACGGGTGATAGCCGGGTCGTTGTAGAGCGCGGTGACGCCGTCGATGTGGGATTCGCTGAAGCGTTCGAGGGTGATGGCAGGTTCGGTGGCAGGCATGGGTGACTCATCCTTGATGCAGACATGGCCGCTTACTCTACAACGCCATCTCCCGGAATGGCGATGCCCAATAGTGTGGGAGAACCGTGTGGGAGCGAGCCTGCTCGCGATGGCGGCTGACGCTCAAACATTGAGGTGACTGATACACCGTCATCGCCAGCAGGCTAGCTCCCACAGTTTGGATCGGGGTTAACCTTCGAACCAGTCTCGGCGCTCGTTGAAGGTGTTGTGGATCAGCTCGACGATCATCTGCACTTCGGCCTGCCCCGTGGACCCGGCATTGACCGCCATCCACACCTGGCGCTGCATCGGTTGATCGAACAACCCCGATAGCGCAATGAGCCCGCGGTCGAACCGGCTCATGTAATGGGGCAACAAACCGATGCAGGCGCTGCAACGGATCATCTCCAGCATCAGCTCATAAGAATGCAACTGCACCACGCCGGCCAGGCGCTGATCGACCACCGCGTTCCACGGCCGAAAACTCTCGACCTGACGATCAGGCTGCCATTGCACCAACATGAAATCGGCCAGGTCATCAAGGTTGTCGGGCCGGGCCGCAACCCGTGAATAACGCTTGGCGATGTGTGGCAGGTAATCCAGTCGTGCCAGACGCTGGGGCGCGCTGATGGCGAAGCTCGGCCCCGGCAGGGGTGAGTCGGTGCCGGCCAGCCACAACACCACGTCGGCACTGATCGCCTGCAACGACAGTTCGCTGTCGAGGGAGATGATATCCAGGCGCACGCTGGCATTGCGTCGCAACAGCGAGACCAGATCGCGGCCCAGGATGTCGTGCAAAATCGACTCGGCTACGGCCAGCCTGATCAGCGGCTGTTCGATCACCGACATGTCGTGCTCATGGGCCAGGGCGATCAATTGCGCCTGAAGCTGCAACCCTTCACGGCTCAAGGACAGGCCATTGTCCTGATGATTGAACAGCGAACACTGCAATTGCGTTTCAAGCTGCGCCAGGTGCTTACGCAACTGGGTTGATTTGATATTGAGACTGCGGGCCGCCTGCATGAAACAACCGCAACGGGCACTGACCCGGAAAGACTGCGCCAGCACCGGATCGATACCGGCTGCGCGGGTGGATTCCATGAATGACATCAATGACTCCTTGTCGATCTATCCTTGAAAACCTCATCCTGCGCAGCGTTTATGAACCTGACGTGACACCCGGTGCGGAAAATCGATTCAGCCGCTGGGGCTTTGCCGAAAACTTACCGCCAGGCGATTCCAGCTGTTGATGGTGGTGACGGCGATGGTCAAATCGACCATTTCACCTTCGTTGAACTGCTCCCGGGCCAAGGCGTAGACGTCATCCGGCACATGGCTTTCGGAGAGCAAGGTCACCGCTTCAGTCCAGGCCAGCGCGGCGCGTTCGCGAGGGTTGAAGAAGCCGCTGTCGCGCCACACCACGATCGAATACAAACGCCGGTCGGTCTCGCCAAGGCGCCGCGCGTCCACCGAGTGCATGTCGGTGCAGAAGGCGCAGCCATTGAGTTGCGAAGCGCGGATCTTGATCAAGTGCAGCAAGGCGGGCTCGATACTGAGGTTGCTGGTCAAGGCCTCCATGGCAATCATCGCTTTCATCGCCTTGGGCGATGCGCTGTAGTAATCCAGGCGGGAACTCATGGGTGCGGTCTCTGGGATCGAATAGAGATCTCCAAGGTAGGCGCTGATGCGCGGACGTTACAGATCCAATTCAGCGAAAAAGCCGTGGACCATTCGCCAGCAGACCAATCCGCAGTTTTTCGCCCACGCAACTTCTGCGCAGCCACTCATGCGGGTAATCTGGCGCGACGCACACGCGCCTCAATCGCCCCAGGAGCCTCGCCGGTATGGAACTTCATGTTGTCATCAACGGCCGCAAGGACCTGGCAGGCCAGTTGTACAACCAACTGCGCGGCGCCATTGAATCCGGTCGTCTGGCAGCCGGCACGCAGCTGCCGCCCAGCCGCTTGCTGGCCGAACAGCTGGGCATCTCGCGCAAGACCATTTCCGACACCTATGCACAACTGACCTATGAGAACTTCCTCACCGGGGTGATCGGCAAAGGCACGTTCGTCAATGCCCGCACAGCCAAAGCTGCGCCCAAGCAAAGCCATTCGCAGCTGGCGAGCTTTGAGGTGATCGAGTCCTGGCGCACGCTGCCGGTGTTTCTGCGTCACCCGACCCTAGAAGGCTCGTTACGCTACGATTTCATCGGAGGCGCGACCAGCAAAGGCCAGTTCCCTCAGGACGATTGGCGGCGCTGCACCTCCCACGCGTTGCGCCAGATCGCCGCCTCGAAGGGCTTCTACAGCCTGCCCGAAGGCCTGCCGGCGCTGCGTAACGCGATTGCCCGGCACATCTCGTTTTCTCGCGGGGTCAATTGCCAGGACGAAGACGTGGTGGTGTGCAACGGCGCGCAACAAGCGCTCGACTTGATCTCCCGGGTGCTGACGCGTCCGGGCAGCATTGTCGCCATGGAAGACCCCGGCTACCCGCCGGCTCGCCTGTTGTTTGGCACCCACGGGGCCACGGTGATTGGTGTGCCGGTGGATGCCGAAGGAATTGTGGTGGACAAGATCCCCTTGGGCACCCGGCTGATTTATGTCACGCCGTCTCACCAGTTTCCGCTGGGCATGCCTATGAGCCAGGCGCGCCGGGTTGCACTGCTGGAACGGGCCTACGAGTTGGGTGCGATCATCATCGAGGACGATTACGACAGCGAATTTCGCTACGAAGGCCGTCCTGCCGATTCACTGCAGAGCATGGATGAGCGCGGCATCGTCGCCTATGTCGGGACCTTTTCAAAAACCATGCTGCCGGAGCTGCGGCTCGGCTATGCGGTGTTGCCACCGGCGATTCTTGAGGCTGTGATCCGCGCCAAACAGCTTACTGACCTGCACACCTCCACCCTGCCTCAATGGGCGCTGGCCAAATTCATCGCCGAAGGCTGCCTGCTCAAGCACATCCGGCGCTGCCATACGATCTATGCCGGGCGCCGCGAGCGGATCCTGACGCGCATGGCGGGCGACCTTTCACCCTGGCTGGAACCGGTGCCCACCACGGCCGGCTTCCACATGGTGGTTATGTGCAAAGTGCCTATCGATATTCCATTGGTGATCGAACTGGCGAGAAAAGTCGAAGTCGGGCTCTACGCGATCGACAGCTTTTTCTACCAGCAAACGCCGCGGGCCGGGCTTTTCCTGGGCTTTGGCGCCATCGAGACCCTGGACATCGACATCGCTCTGGACCGGCTGCGCGACATTTTGCAGCAGGTTGCCTGATCGATTGGTCTGCGGCTTTATCCGGCGATTGGCTATTGGCGGTCCCAAGGTGCAGGCCTATCCTGCATAAGCGTTATCCCTCAGTGAGCAGGATTCGTCCGGCCTGATTCAGGAGTGTGAGCAATGTCCAACGAAGTGATCAATACCGTAAAGGTGCAGGCCGCTGCCGGCCGCTCGGAAGAACTGGGTAAGCAACTGCAAAAGATTGTCGACACCCTGCGTCAGCAACCGGGCTGTGATTCCTATATGGTCGACCGCTGCCCCGAGGACAGCAACCGCTGGACCGTCAGCGCCCGCTGGCAATCGGAAGCGGCCATGCAATCGCATTTCAACTGCCCTGAAGTACAAGGCTTCATTGGCCTGATCGACAGCCAATTGGCCAACTCCGTCGACTTCAACAGCTTCCCGATCCGCTGAACCCCTGTTGCAGCTGCCATGTGGTGAGGGGATTTATCCCCGTTCGGCTGCGAAGCAGTCGTAAAACCTGAACGCACGGTCTTTCTGATGCACCGCGTTGTTTGGATTGACGACTGCTTCGCAGCCGATCGGGGATAAATCCCCTCGCCACAGGGCGCTGCTCGGCAGCTGCTACAAAAATTGCGACGCTGGATTGGTCCCCTCACCTTCACGAATATTGGCTGTTTGATTGACCCCACCTGCGGACTATCGTTGGTTCTGACAACTAACCACTGCAGGTAAAGAACCATGAAAGCTTTGCGTTTCCTTGCTGCTCCGCTAGCCGTCCTCGCCCTGGCCGTTTCGGCAACTGCCATCGCTCACGAGGGCCCCTCCGAGAAAGTCACGGTTTTGCAGGATGAAGCGCTGAAAAACGTGCCCGGCAAAAAAGCCATGATGATCGAGGTCGACTACAAACCCGGCCAGTCCTCGATTGCTCATAAGCATGAAGGCACGGCCATGGCGTATGTGCTTTCAGGCTCGGTCACGTCTCAAGTGAAGGGTGAAAAATCGATCACCTACAAGGCCGGTCAGTACTGGTACGAACCGGCCGGTTCGGAACATTTGGTCTCGAAAAACGCCAGTGCAACCCAGCCTGCCAAACTGTTGGTGTTCATGGTCTTGTCGCCGGACGAGAAAGTATTGATCCCCCTGGAAAACTGATAGCTGAACGGATAGCCATAAATAAAACGGCCCGAATTAACTTTTCGGGCCTTTTTATTTCCCGATGCAATTACCGGGCATGTTTTAAACCCAATTAAACTATTGGCCACCTGACAAGTGCGGTGATTGGCTATTTCATTCAGCTGCGACAGGTTTAGTCTGGACCCACGCCGGACTGATCCGACTCTATAACTTCCCGACTCAAGTTGTTTCACTGGAGAAACACCATGAAACTTGCGCTTGTCAGTACATTAACAATGACCGTTTTATTGACCGGCTGCTCGGTTCCCACTGCGCCCGAAGCCGTGTCTTCGCTGGATGGTATCTTCACCGAACCGGTGGGCCGCAGCAGTGCCACGCAGGTTCCCAACGGCAGCCAGGTTTCGTTGGGTATCGTCTATAGCCGCAACACCCAGACTAACCGCGCGTACTTGCAGGAATACCAGGCCAACGCCGGCACCGGTTTCGGCCAGAGCCTGCTGGTGCAGTCGATCCACGACGCCTACGTCGCCACCTCCCGGCCGGACCATGCGGTCGATTGGGTCAAGGCCTCCCTGCAACGCCAGTTCGGCTCGGTGACCGTGTATCCGGACATGCAAAGCCTTAAAGCGGCGAAGCCCGACGTGATCGCCATTATCGACACTCGCAGCCAATTGATGACGTCGCGCAGTTCGGATATCGAGGCGAATGTCAGTGCGCAGTTCTATGACACGAACTTCAATTACATTGGCACTGCGCAAGGGCATGATGCGAGAGCATTGAGTCCGGTATGGGCGGATTACAAACGCAGTGAAGAGATCGTGGCGGATATTAATGAACAACAGAATGTGCAAGTTCGGGCATTGCAGAAGTTTGACCAGTCGCTCAGTAATTTATTGACCAGGCCGACAGATAAAGTGTCGATGATCGATAATTCAACAAGCACTAAGTTGTATTGAGGCGAATGCCCTCATCGCGAGCAGGCTCACTCCCACATTGGAATGCATTTCAAATGTAGGAGTGAGCCTGCTCGCGATGAGGTCCGGCCAGGCAACACAAAAACTTTCAGACAAAAAAAAGCCCCGCACTTCTCAATGCGGGGCTTTTTCATTCAACGCCTGATCAGGCAGCCGGTTCCAGCTCGGCAGCCGCAGTGACAGGTGCAGGCACTACCGCTTGCCCGCTCAACGCCAGGTCCAGCAGTTCACGGTTGGCCACCGCGTACATGGCGTAGTCAGTGCCGCTGGCGGCACGGATTTCCACCAGCATGGCGCGCCAGCGTTCGATCATGCCTTCGTGCTGTTCCATCCACAGCGCCAGGCGTGTTTCCACGTCCTGAGTGCCGTCGCCCTGTTGCAGGACGGAGATGGTGATCGCACGTTGCTGCCAGTCGACGTCATCGCGGAACGCTTCACGGGCCAGGGCTTGCCAGTTGTTTTCAACCGGCAGAGCGCTGATCTGTTGCAGGTACCAGGTGATGTCCAGCGCGCTGCCCACGGCGAAGTAAGCCTTGGCCACGTCCGCAGGGTTCTGGCCGGTCACGTCGGAGGCTTCGATGATCGGCAGCAGCGTGTACAGGTGCGAAGTGCCAGCCACCATGCGCGCGAGCAACTCCGGCACACCGGCTTCGACGTACGCTTCATAGCGGGTCTGCCAGTTCTCGTGGATCTCGCCACTCAGCAGCTCGTCGAGCTTGAGACCCAGCTCCTTCAGGTGCGGACCGAAATGCGCGACGTCACGGGCAGCATTCTGCTCGTTGCGGCGGGCACGCAGGAACCAGCGCGTAGCGCGACGGCCCAGGCGCATCAGCTCGTCCATCAGCTCCAGTTGCACGTCTGCGGAAACCTGATAGTCCAGGGCTTCGATCTGACGGAACCAGTGCGGGAGATGGAAGATGTCACGCACGATCACATAAGCGCCGGCCACGTTCGCCGGGCTCATGCCGGTCGACTCTTTGAGTCGTTGAACAAAGGTGATGCCCATGTGGTTCACCAGATCGTTGGCGATCTGGGTGCTGACGATTTCGCGCTTCAGACGGTGACGGCGCATGGCTGCGGAGAACTTGCTCACCAGGCTCGGCGGGAAAGCGGTTTCCATGTCGCGCGTCAGGTAGTCGTCGTCCGGCACCTGGGAGTTGAGCAGCGCTTCCTTGAGATCGATCTTGCTGTAGGAGATCAGCACCGACAGCTCGGCACGGGTCAGGCCGTGGCCTTCTGCGAGGCGTTCGTTGATCGCCTCTTCAGCCGGCAGGAACTCGATGGCACGATCCAGCTTGCCGCGGCCTTCCAGATCGTTCATCAGCCGCTTGTATTCGGCAATCCGCACGAAAGCACGGCGGGCCGCCAGGGACAGGGCCTGAGTCTGCTTGTAGTTGTTGCCCAGTACCAGGTTGCCGACTTCGTCGGTCATGCTCGCCAGCAACTCATTGCGTTGCTTGGCAGTCATGTCACCGGCCTGAACCACTTCGTTCAGCAGGATCTTGATGTTCACTTCGTGGTCGGAGCAGTCCACACCACCGGCGTTGTCGATGAAGTCGGTGTTGGAGCCGCCGCCATTGAGGCCGAATTCGACACGACCCAGTTGGGTCATGCCGAGGTTACCGCCCTCGCCCACAACTTTGCAGCGCAGTTCGTTGCCGTTCACGCGCAGTGCATCGTTGGCCTTGTCGCCGACATCGGCGTGGCTTTCGCTGCTGGCTTTGACGTAAGTGCCGATACCGCCGTTCCACAACAGGTCTACCGGTGCCTTGAGCAAGGCATTCAGCAGTTCGGTCGGGGTCAGCTTGTCGGCCTGAATGTCGAAACGCTCTTTCATCTGCGGGGAAATCGCGATGCTTTTCGCGCTACGGGAGAAGATCCCGCCGCCTTCGGACATGATGCTGGTGTCGTAATCCGACCAAGCCGAACGCGGCAGGTCGAACAGGCGCTGACGCTCGGCGAAGCTGTTCGCAGGCTCCGGGTTCGGGTCGATGAAGATGTGCAGGTGGTTGAACGCGGCAACCAGTTGCAGCGTCTCGGACATCAACAGGCCGTTACCGAATACGTCACCGGCCATGTCGCCGACACCGACCACGGTGATGCTGTCTTTCTGGACATTGATGCCGCGCTCGCGGAAGTGACGTTGTACGCCCACCCACGCGCCCTTGGCGGTGATGCCCATCTTCTTGTGGTCGTAACCGGCCGAGCCGCCCGATGCGAAGGCATCGCCGAGCCAGAAGCCGTAGTCGATGGCGATACCGTTGGCGATGTCGGAGAAGGTTGCAGTGCCCTTGTCCGCAGCGACCACCAGGTACGGGTCATCATCGTCATGACGCACGACGTTGGCCGGCGGAACCAGCGCGCCGTCTTTCAGGTTGTCGGTGATGTCCAACAGGCCCGAGATGAAGATGCGGTAGCAGGCGATGCCCTCGGCCGCGATCTCGTCACGGCTGCCGCCCAGTGGCAAGCGGCGCGGCAGGAAGCCGCCCTTGGCGCCCACTGGCACGATGACCGAGTTCTTCACTTGCTGGGCTTTTACCAGGCCCAGGACTTCGGTGCGGAAGTCTTCTTCACGGTCAGACCAGCGCAGACCACCGCGAGCAACGTTGCCGAAGCGCAGGTGCACGCCTTCAACGCGCGGCGAGTAAACGAAGATTTCGAACTTCGGTACAGGCTTCGGCAGCTCTGGAATCTGGTGCGGGTTGAACTTGAAGCTGAAGTAGGACTTGTTCTTGCCGTTCGCGTCGGTCTGGTAGAAGTTGGTACGCAACGTGGCCTTGATCAGGTCCAGGTAGCGACGCAGGATGCGGTCTTCGTTCAGCACCTGGACTTCGTCCAGCGCGGCGATGATCGCGTGTTCCAGGCGTTGCTGCTTGTCTTCCAGATCGTCGCCGGTCAGCTTGCGCGCCAGGTAGAAACGGGTCTTGAACAACCGGGTCAACTCGCGAGCGATGTCGGTGTGGTTGTTCAGGGTGCTGGCGATGTAACCCAGGTCGAAGCCCAGGCGAATCTGCTTCATGTAACGGGCGTAGGCACGCAGCAGCGCAACGTCGCGCCATGGCAGGCCGGCGGTCAGCACCAAACGGTTGAACGCATCGTTCTCGGCATCGCCGCGCACGATGTGGACGAAGGCGTCCTGCAAGGTGTCGTTGAGTTGCTGGATGTCGAGTTCCAGGCCTTCGGCGGCGGTGAACGCGAAGTCATGAATCCAGAATTCGCGGCCATTGTTGTGACGCAGGCGGTACGGGAATTCACCCAGTACGCGCAGACCGAGGTTTTCCAGGATCGGCAACACGTCGGACAGCGCCAGCGGCGTGTCGGCGTGATACAGCTTGCAGTGCAGCTCGCGCTGACCGGAGACCTGACCCAGTGGCTGATAGAAGCTCATCACCAACGGGTTTTTTTCGTTCAGGCTCAGCAGGTGCTGCATGTCGACCACGGCCGAGTGGGCAGCGAAACGCTCGCGGTAACCGGCCGGGAAGCCTTTCGGGAAGTCTGCCAGCACGTTGGTGCCGTGGGCTTCGCCGAAGCTTTCGACGATCAGGCTGGCGTAGTCGTCCTGCCAGCTGCGGCAGGCCTGGATCACTTCGTTTTCCAGTTGCAGCGGGTCGATATCGAGACGGTTCTTCGGATCGACGCGCAGAATCAGTTGCACGCGAGCCAGCACGGATTCGGAGAAGAAGGTCCAGAACTCGCAATCCGAGGCTTTCAGGCGATCCATCAGCACTTGCTGGATCTTCTGGCGCACTTCGGTGGAGTAGATGTCACGCGGCACGTAGGCCAGGCAGTAGCAGAAACGGCCGTACGGGTCTTTGCGCAGGAACACGCGAATCTTGTTGCGTTCCTGGATCTGCACGATCGACATCACGGTGCTGAACAGCTCGTCCACCGGGGTCTGGAACAGATCATCGCGTGGCAGCACTTCAACCACCTGCGCCAGTTCCTTGCCCAGGTGAGCCTTGGGCTGGAAGCCGGAACGGCGTTCGATTTCCTCGACCTTGCGGCGGATGTACGGAATGACCCGCACGCTCTCGCCATACACCGAAGAGGTGTACAGGCCCATGAAACGGCATTCCTTGATGACTTTGCCGTCGGCGTCGATTTCACGGATCGACACGTAATCCGGGTAGGCCGGACGGTGTACACGGCTCGGGTGTGCCGCCTTGGCGAACGACAACAGGGTCGGTTCGCGCAGGTAATTCACGGCGTAGTCTTCGATGCGCAGGTCATCGTAGGTCAGGCCGGTGCGCAGCAGTTTGGTCAGGCCCAGGAACGAATCCTGGTCGTAGACGATGTGGCCGCCGTCGACTTCATCGCGAACCACGAATTCTTCATAGCCCAGGAACGTGAAGTGGTTGCCCACCAGCCATTCCAGGAAGCTTTTGATTTCGGCTTTTTCTTCTGGATCAACCGCGAACCGGCTGCTGTCCAGGTTGGTCAGGATTTCCTGGACCTTGGCTTTCATCGGTTCAAAATCGGTGACCGCAACGCGGACTTCACCGAGAACCTGCTCCAGCTCTTTGGTCAGGACATTCAGTTCGGCCGCGTTGGCGCAACGGTCGATTTCCAGGTACATCAGCGATTCTTGCAGAATGCCTTCGCCCTGGGTGCCCTTCGGCAGGATTTCCAGCAGCTCGCCCTTGCTGCCGCGACGCACGCTCAGCACAGTGGTTTGCAGGGTATGAATGCTGTAGCCGCGACGGTTCAGCTCGGTACGCACCGAATCCACCAGGAATGGCAGGTCGTGGTGCAGCACTTCGACCGCGGTGTGGGTCGACTGCCAGCCGTGGCGTTCGTAATCCGGGTTGTAGACGCGAACTTGCGGTTGCGCGTGATCGAAGCGCTCAAGCAGGCGCCACGCAGAAAGGGTGCAGCCGGCGAGGTCGGACAACCGACGCTGGGTCAGCTCGTCCAGGGAAATGATGCCGAAGAATTGTTCAGCGAACAGCGCCACTTGTGGCAGTGCCTGTTCACTGATGTGCTGGGCCAGTGCCGCTTGCAGTTGGTGCTGGAAGTCGGCTTTGCTGGCTGCGGTGAAGAACGCCATCTGTGGTACTCCGCTTGGGCTTGTTATTGATGGAAGCGTCGCGTGCAAAACCCCTTTCGGGGCGATCCGTCACCCTGTTCCTGGTTCTCGGGCAGAGGAAACAGGATGACAGGTGGGTGAAGCTGGACGAGACACTCAGGTCACATTCACCTTCCATGAAGGGTTATCGGCAAAAACGCCTGTGCGATGAATTGCACAATGTCTTTACGGATATCCATTCGATGCGCAGCTTAACGAGTGCGGCAAGGCCTGTGCTTGCGGCGCTGCGACATATTCGGTCATCGGTACGCAGCTCGCGTCATGTGCCTCGAACAACACTAGCAGCCGTGCAGGAAAACGGGCGTTTTATCCCCGGGTTTACGGCTTTTGCGTACCCGAAATGACCAGCAACACGCTGAGCGTTCACGACACATCCTCTGACACTCAGACGAGCAGAAATTCCCGAGGGCTGGCAGAATCGCCTTTTATTGCGTTCACAACGCTCGCCGAGCCAGGATTTCCCCATGCAAATGACCACCCCACTCTTGATCGTCAACCCGTGCGATGACGAAGAAGACAACATGGCCATGCTCTGCTGCCACAGCGAACAGGGCGACATGTTCCTGATGACCCGCTACCCGGACGAAGACGAGCTGGAAATCACCCTTGATGGCGAGCCTTCGACGCTGGACGGCGTGAAAGTCACCTTGAGCCCTACCCGCTTGCTGATTGAAATCGCGGCGGCGGATGCGGATGCGTTGAATGGGGATGATTCGCTGGAGATCATTCACAGCACCGATGCGAGTGATCTGGCTGAAGTTGAATTGACCTTGCAGAACATCCTCAAGGGGACCGGCACCTATATCAGCAAGATTTGAAGGTGCCTTGACCGGCCTCATCGCGAGCAGGCTCGCTCCCACAATTGACCGCGTTCTTTCAGATACATGCGGTCCACTGTGTGAGCGAGCCTGCTCGCGATGAGGCCCGAAAGAACACCTCCAGCCCTGGAACCTCACAAATCTCCAACAATTTCACCCACCTATTCCCACACTTTGCACAAAATGCCGTTAGTCGCCGCCCCCCGCGATGGATTAAAGTAACGCCCCCAGCCCTGGCGTTATTCGAACGTCTTCGGTCACCCTTTCCAGGAACAGTCATCGATGGAACATCGTGAAGCGCTGCTAGCGCTGCGAACCTTTCTTTCAACGCAGATTCTCGGCCAGGAAAAACTCATCGAGCGCTTGCTCATCGCCTTGCTCGCCGACGGCCACATGCTGGTCGAGGGCGCCCCGGGGCTGGCCAAGACCAAGGCCATCAAAGAACTCGCCGAAGGCATCGAAGCCCAGTTCCACCGCATCCAGTTCACCCCCGACCTGCTGCCGGCCGACATTACCGGCACGGAAATCTATCGCCCGGAAACCGGCAGTTTCGTGTTCCAGCAAGGCCCGATCTTCCATAACCTGGTGCTGGCGGACGAAATCAACCGCGCCCCTGCCAAAGTTCAATCAGCCCTACTCGAAGCCATGGCCGAGCGCCAGGTCAGTGTCGGGCGCAGCACTTACGAGCTATCGCCCCTGTTTCTGGTGATGGCCACGCAAAACCCGATCGAGCAGGAAGGCACTTATCCGCTGCCCGAGGCCCAGCTCGACCGCTTCCTGATGCACGTCAAAATCGGCTTCCCGGACGCCGCTGTTGAACGCCGGATCCTGCAACAGGCCCGCGGCGAAGCCCTGAATGGCGAAACCAAGCCAGAGCGCCGGGTCAGCCAGCAGGCGATTTTTGCCGCACGCAAGGAAATCCTCGGCCTGTACATGGCCGACGCCGTGGAGGAATACCTGGTGCAACTGGTCATGGCCACGCGCACCCCGGCCAAATTCGATCCGGAGATGGCCGAGTGGATCGCCTACGGCGCCAGTCCTCGCGGTTCGATTGCCCTAGACCGTTGTGCCCGGGCTCACGCCTGGCTGGCCGGTCGCGACTTCGTCAGCCCGGAAGACATTCAGGCGGTGCTGTTTGACGTGTTGCGCCATCGCATCATTCTTTCCTTTGAAGCCGAAGCCGCTGGCATCGATCAGGACCGGGTGGTCCAGCGGATTCTCGACGTCGTAGCCGTCGCTTGACCCCGATGAACGCCCTCCTGCCGCCCGAGCCGGGCATCCGCGTCAGCCTCGCCGAGCTGATCGAGATGCGCCATCGCGTGCGTGAAGTGCAGCTGTTTTCCACGCCGAGCCAGCGCAGCCCGTTGATCGGACTGCACCACTCCAAGCTGCGTGGCCGTGGCGTGGACTTCGATCAGGTGCGGGTCTATCAGGCTGGCGACGACGTGCGCACCATCGACTGGCGCGTCACCGCCCGCACCCAGGAGCCTCACACCAAACTGTTCCACGAAGAACGCGAGCGGCCGATTTTCATCATGGTCGAGCAAAGCCGCCGGCTGTTTTTCGGCTCCGGGTTGATGTTCAAATCGGTGCTCGCCGCGCAAGCAGCGAGTCTGATCGGCTGGGCGGCCTTGGGCCATAACGACCGGGTCGGCGGGCTTGTGTTCGGCGACAACGAGCACTACGAGATCAAGCCCCGGCGCAGCAAACAGAGCCTGCTGCAACTGCTGAACCGCCTGGTGCGGGTCAATCAGTCGCTGCACACCGAAAGCGAGCAGAACCGCGACTCCCTCAACCTCGCACTGCGTCGTGCGCGGGAAGTGCTGCGCCCCGGCAGTCTGGTGATCGTGATCTGTGATGAGCGTGCGTTGACCGAGGGTTCCGAACAGCAACTGAGTTTGTTGTCGCGCCATTGCGATCTATTGCTGCTGCCATTGTCCGATCCGCTGGACCACGCCCTGCCCGCCGCCGGGCTGCTTCGCTTCGCCGAACGGGGCGCGCAACTGGAGCTCGACACGCTGAATTTCGACCTGCGCCAGACCTACCGCGCCCAGGCCGAAGCACGGATCGCCCGCTGGGAACTGCTAGCGCAAAAGCTGCGCGTTCTGCTGATGCCGCTGAGCACACAGAGCGAGATGGTCGAGCAACTCCGTGAATACCTGAACCCACAGAAACCGGGGAAAGGTCGATGAGCAGCCTTGATCAACTGCAACCGCTGATCTCCCCGCCGCCCATCGAGTTCTGGCCACCCGCGCCCGGCTGGTGGCTGCTGCTGTTATTGCTGCCACTGATCGGTTTCGGGCTGTGGAAGGCACGGCGATTCATTCCGGACAAACGCCCTGTCGTGCGCGCCGAACAACCGCTGGACCCGGTGCGTATCGCCGCACTCGCCGAACTGGCGCGGATGCCAAAACCCTACGACGGCGCACCGGCCGGCGCCTGGTTGCAGCAACTCAATGGCTTGCTCAAACGCCTGTGCCGTAACCATTACCCTTACAGCCAGAGCCATACCCTCAACGGACGCAAATGGCTGGCGTTCCTCGACAACCGCTGCCCGGCCGCCGGCCTGACCCGCTGGATGGTGCTGGTCGAAGGCGCCTACAAACCCGAATGCAAACTCGACGACAAGGCCATCGCCGGCCTCACGCAGGCCGTCGACACCTGGATTCGCAAACATGTTTGAGTTCGCCTGGCCGTGGATCTTTGCCCTGCTGCCGCTGCCCTGGTTGATGCGCGTGCTGCTGCCAGTGGCCGACAGTGGCGAACCGGCGCTCAAAGTCAGTTTTCTCAATGACCTCGAAGGCCTGGCCCGCCGCCGTGCCCGGGCCAACCTGCCGGCGTGGCGCCAGCAAGCACCGTTCATTCTGTTGTGGCTGTTGCTGCTGATGGCGGCGGCGCGCCCGCAATGGCTGGGTGATCCGCTACCCATTGCCGCCAGTGGTCGCGATCTGCTGGTGGCGGTGGACGTGTCCGGTTCCATGGATTTCCCCGACATGCAGTGGCAGGACGAAGACGTCAGTCGACTGTCGCTGGTTCAGCATTTGCTCGGTGACTTCCTTGAAAGTCGCGACGGCGATCGCGTCGGCCTGATCCTGTTTGGCAGTCAGGCTTACCTGCAAGCGCCCCTGACGTTCGACCGGCACACCGTGCGCGTCTGGCTCGACGAAGCGCGCATCGGCATTGCCGGCAAAAACACCGCAATCGGCGATGCCATCGGCTTGGCACTCAAGCGGCTGCGCATGCGTCCGGCCCAGAGCCGCGTGCTGATCCTGGTGACGGACGGCGCTAACAACGGCGGTGAAATCGACCCGCTCACGGCGGCGCGGCTGGCGGCGAAAGAAGGCGTGAAAATCTACCCGATCGGCATTGGCGCCGACCCGGAGCAAAGTGGCACCTTGGGCTTCCTTGGGATCAATCCGAGCCTGGACCTCGACGAACCGGCCTTGAAAGCCATCGCCCAAGCCACCGGCGGTCAATACTTCCGCGCTCACGATGGCAAAGAACTGCAGACGATCAAGGACACCCTCGACACACTCGAGCCCGTGACTCAGCAACCGACCCAGGCCCGTCCGGCGCAGGCGTTGTATCACTGGCCTCTGGCGATGGCGCTGCTGCTGAGCATGTTGCTGGTGGTGCGCGAGCGTTGGCCGGATAACCCGTTGCAACGACTGTTTACCAAGGATCTGTTTTTGCAGACGCAACTGCCTGACTGGCGCCAGCGACTCAAACGCCTGCGTCTGCGGAGGCGTCGATGAGTGCGCTGTGGCCGTACTGGTTCCGCCCCTGGTGGCTGCTGTTATTGCCGCTGCTGGGCTGGCTGCTCTGGCAACTCTGGCATCGGCAAAAGCGCGCCGGGCGCTGGCAGATGATCCTGCCGCCGGCCTTTCACGCCGCGTTGTTGAGTGGTGGCAGCGGTCGCGACAGCAAATTGCCGTGGGTCGTCCTCGGCGTGGCGTGGGTGCTGACCGTCCTGGCTTTATTGGGTCCGAGCTGGCAGCGCGTCGAACAAATCAGTCAGAAACCCGCCGACCCGCTGGTGGTCGTGCTGGAGTTGACCCCGGAAATGCTCGCCACCGACGTTGCGCCGAACCGGCTCGAACAGGCCCGACGCAAACTGCTGGACCTGCTGCAAATCCGCAGCGACGCCCAGACGGCAATCGTCGTTTACGCCGGCAGCGCCCACACTTTGGTGCCACTGTCTGACGACCTCTCGACCAGCCGTAATCTGCTGGACGCGCTCAAGCCTTCGCTGATGCCCGAGGCCGGCCATCGCGCCGATCTGGCGGTGACCAAGGCCCTGGCGTTGCTGAATCAAGGCGATTTGGGCGAAGGCCGGATCCTGTTGATCGGTTCAACCCTGACGGAGCTGGAACGCGAAGGCATTCGCCAGGCGCTGGAGAGAAAATCGACGCAGTTCCTGATGCTCGGAATCGGCACCGCTGAAGGCGCGCCGGTCGCGCAGGAAGACGGCAGTTTTCTCAAGGACGATCAGGGCGCGATTCTGGTACCGCACCTGGACAGCCCGAGCCTGAAAGCCTTTGCCAATGACCTTGGTGGTCGTTATCGCCCGGCGCGTCTGGACGATGCCGACCTGCGCGGGCTCGGCTTGCTCGACGGCCCTCGCACACTGCGCAACGATGGCCAAACCTTGCGCCTCGACAGCTGGGCCGATCAGGGTTACTGGTTGCTGCTGCCGCTTTTGCTGCTGGCGGCGTGCGCCGGTCGTCGTGGCTGGCTGTTCTGTCTGCCGCTGCTGTTTCTGCTGCCGCAACCGAGCTATGCCTTCGACTTCGAAGACTTGTGGCTGCGCCCCGATCAACGGGGCCTGCACTTGCTCCGTCAGGGCCATCCGGCGAAGGCTTCGCAGCACTTTGAAGATCCGCAGTGGCAAGGCGTGGCGCTCTATGAGGCCGGCGACTACAGCGGCGCCGCCCAGCGGTTCGCACAAGGTAACGACGCGCACGCCCACTACAATCGTGGCAACGCACTGGCCAAAAGCGGTGAGCTGGAGGCGGCGCTGGACGCCTACGATCAGGCACTGGAGCGGCAACCGGATTTGCGTCCGGCACAGACCAACAAGGCGCTGGTAGAAAGTCTGCTCAAGCAGAAAAACGCCCCGCCACCGGTTGAGCCGCAGAAATCCGCCGATGACGACGCCCAGACCACCGCGCAAGAGCCGCCACCGGGTGCCGCCACGGAGCCGGCGGACATTGACCACCCCAATTCCGACGCCGAGCAGACCACACCGGACGCCGGGCAGCAGGCGACGACGCCGCCGAAACCGGGCGCCAATGAAGTCCCGGGCAGCGAACTGGGGGACGAACAAACCACCACGCCACCGATGCGGCCGGCCAGTGACAATATCGATGGCGAACAGCGTCAGGCGCTGGAGCAATGGCTGCGCAAGATCCCGGATGACCCGGGTGAATTGCTCAGGCGCAAATTCTGGTACGAACAGCAACAACATCAGGATCAGGAAAAAACTCGATGACCCGCTTCACCCTTTTCATGCTCGCCCTGCTGCTCTGTACCGCTCAGGCCCAGGCGGCAGCGCTGGTCGCCAGTGTGGATCGCAGTCGCCTGAACTCCGGCGAGACGGTCGAATTGACCCTGGAATCCAGTGACGTGACGCAGTTCGGCA
Organism: Pseudomonas sp.; assembly: GCF_051660785.1. Taxonomy (GTDB): domain Bacteria; phylum Pseudomonadota; class Gammaproteobacteria; order Pseudomonadales; family Pseudomonadaceae; genus Aquipseudomonas. The sequence continues at coordinate 10,286 of NZ_JBOFQE010000043.1, read as the reverse complement.
AGCCTGACCTGACGCCGCTGGAGCCGCTGTTCGAAGTGCGCGGCACCCGCCAGGTCAACCAACTGACGACCCTGAACGGCGACAACCGCGCCACCACGCGCTGGATCATCACTCTGCTGCCGAAGGAAAACGGCAGCGTGACGATTCCACCGTTGCAGCTGGGCGATGTCCAGAGCCAGCCAATTACTGTGCAAGTGATCGAAAGCGAAACCCAGGACACCGCGAAAAAACTGGCCCCGGTGTTCATTGACGCAAGCCTCGACCAGACCAGTGTGTACGTGCAGGCCCAGGCCATCCTGACGTTGCGCATCTACCATTCCGTGTCGCTGTACGACGACAGCAGCCTGACTCCGTTGCAAATTCCCGATGCGCGGATCGAACAACTCGGCGAGACGCGCACGTACGAGAAAGTCATCAACAACCTGCGTCATGGCGTGATCGAAATGCGCTATGCGATCTACCCGCAACACAGTGGCGAATTGACCATTGCGGCGCAGGTATTCAGTGCCACGCTGGTGGACGCTCAACCCACCCAGGACGCCGCTGCCCAAGTGCCGAAATCCGGAAAACTGATGCGCGTGAGCTCCACCCCGATTCTGCTGACGGTCAAGGCCAAGCCCATTACCTACCCAACCGACCTGCCCTGGTTGCCGGCCCGCAACCTGAGCCTGAGCGAAAGCTGGAACCCGGAGCCGGACCAAGCGCAGGTGGGTGATTCGCTGACCCGCAGCCTGACCTTGAAAGCCGAAGGCCTGGCCAGCTCACAACTGCCGCCGCTGCCCGCCACCGACGTCAATGGCCTGCGACGCTACCCGGATCAACCGGTGCTGAGCAATCAAAGCACCGAGCGCGGCTTGATCGGCAGTCGTGAAGATCGCGAAGCGCTGGTGCCGGGCCGCAGTGGCGCAATCGAGCTGCCGGCAGTGGAAGTGGTCTGGTGGAACACTTTCGAGGATCACCTCGAACACAGCAGCCTGCCGGCCCGAACCCTGCAAGTGGCGAGTAATCCGAGCCTGGTGGTCGACACACCGGCTGGCACGCCGCCGGTCATGTCCGCAGCCGACAGCGAAACCCTTTGGCGCTGGAAACTCAGCACCCTGATCCTGGCCTGCACCACTTTGCTGGGTTTTGGCCTCTGGTGGCGTGGCCGTTGGCAACCGGCCGTGCTGCGTGCCGCGCAGACCGGCCCGAGCCCGCGCACCGTCCTCGACGAACTCAAGCGCGCCTGCCAGGTCAACGACTCCCACGCCACCCGCCAGGCCCTCGATGCCTGGGCCCGGCAGCAACCGGAAACCCTCGCCGACATGGCCGCCCGCTTCGTGCCGCTGTCCGACGCGCTGGACGGCCTGAACGGCGCGCTCTACAGCGAAACCGGCCAGCACTGGCAAGGCGAAGAACTGTGGCGGGCAATCAAGGCGATCCCGATTGCCGAACGGGTTCAGGATCCGGTGGGTGACAGTGGCCTGCCGCCGCTTTACCCGAAGTAAGACCGCGTCATCGTTCATCGTCGGATCGCCGCCCGGAGCCGGCTCGCTCCCACAGGGGATCTGCGGTGTACACAAATCCAATGTGGGAGCGAGCCTGCTCGCGATGACGGCCTAAAAATCACCACACACATCAAGCCAGGGCAAAAATAACGGCCCTGACGCGCCCGAACGACAGTTTGCCAGTAAACTCTCTCCCCTTTCGCCGCCATCACTTTCCACGCGGCCATTACCTTATTTCCTACGGAGTTCGCCTTGCGTCTGTTTCACACCTCCGACTGGCACCTTGGGCAGAACCTGCACGGCCAGGAACGCGATTTCGAGCACGCCTGCTTTCTTGAATGGCTGTTGCGCCAGCTGAAGCTGGACCAGCCAGATGTACTGTTGATCGCCGGCGATATCTTCGACACGGTCAATCCGCCGGTCAAAGCCCAGGAACGCCTCTACGAATTCATCGTCAGCGCCCACGAGCAGCAACCGTTGCTGACCATCGTGATCATCGCCGGCAACCACGACTCCGGCTCGCGGATCGAACTGCCTGCACCGTTGATGCGCCGTTTGCGCACCCATGCGCTCGGGCGCGTGCTGTGGCTGGATGACGGTCAACTGGATGCCGAACGGCTGTTGCTGCCATTGCCGGATGCCAGCGGTGAAATTGCTGGCTGGTGCCTGGCGCTGCCGTTTTTGCGACCTGCCGAAGTCACCGGCGCGCAATTGGGGGACAACTACCTGCGCGGCATCGGTCAGGTTCACGAATGGCTGATCGAAGCGGCCAATGCCAAACGCAAGCCGGGCCAGGCGCTGATTGCCATCAGCCATGCGCACATGGCCGGCGGTTCCGTTTCGGAAGACTCCGAGCGCAGTCTGATCATCGGCAATGCCGAAGCCCTGCCCGCCAGTCTGTTCGGGCCGAGCATCAGCTATGTCGCGCTGGGGCATTTGCACAAGCCGCAGAAGGTCAACGGTGAAGAACGCATCCGCTACAGCGGCTCGCCGATTCCGTTGTCGTTCTCGGAAATCGGTTATCAGCATCAGATTCTCGACGTCACGCTCGATGGCGAAACCCTGGTCAGCGTCGAACCGAAACTGATTCCCCGCGCGGTCAACCTGCAACGCATCGGCCCGGCACCCCTGGCCGAAATCCTCTTGCAACTGGCCGACCTGCCGAACATCGATTTGCTCGCCGATATCCAGCGCCAGCCGTGGCTGGAAGTTCGCGTGCGGCTCGACGAACCGCAACCCGATCTGCGTCATCAAGTAGAAACCGCCCTGCAAGGCAAAGCCGTGCGCCTGGTGCGCATCGCCGCCGAGTACGCCGGCAATGGCAGTCGCGAGGGTGTCGATGACGGCACGACTTTGATAGAACTGGACCAGCTCACGCCCCAGGAATTGTTCAGCCGCGCCTGGCAGGACAGCTATGGCAGCGAGGTCGATGAGCAGACGCTGAAGGACTTTGCCGAGTTGCTGCAGGACGTGCAGATGGAGAGCGAACAACCATGAAGATCCTCGCGATCCGCCTGAAAAACCTCGCCTCCCTGGCCGGGCCTTTTGAAATCGACTTCACCGCTGAACCGCTGGCGAGCGCCGGCCTGTTTGCGATCACCGGGCCGACCGGTGCCGGTAAAAGCACCTTGCTCGATGCTTTGTGCCTCGCCCTGTTTGGCGCCGTGCCCCGGCTGAGCAACGCCCAGGCCTCCGCCAAAGCGCCGGACGCCGATGGCGAAATCAGCACCGGCGACCCGCGCACCTTGCTGCGTCGCGGCACCGGCGAAGGCTATGCCGAAGTGGATTTCGTCGGCATCGATGGCCGTCGTTACCGTGCGCGCTGGGAAGCCAATCGCGCCCGGGAAAAGGCCGGCGGCAAGCTGCAAATCAGTCGTCAGAGTCTGCGCGACATCGATCAGGATCAACTGCTGGCCAGTCAGAAAGTCGAGTTCAAAACCCAGCTCGAAGCCGTGCTGGGCCTGAACTTCGAACAGTTCACCCGCGCCGTGCTGCTGGCCCAGAGCGAGTTCAGCGCCTTTCTAAAGGCCAACGACAACGAACGCAGCGAATTGCTGGAGAAGCTCACCGACACGGCGCTTTACACCCGGCTCGGTCGCCGTGCTTTCGACAAAGCCAAAGACGCCCGCGACGCGCACAAGTTGTTGCAGGATCAGGCCACGGGCGTTACGCCGCTGTCACCCGAAGCGCGGGCCGAGCTTGATGAGCGTTTCAATGCGGCGCAACAGCAACTCAAGACCCAGCAAGCGCAGCTCAAACAGCTTGAATTGCAGCACACCTGGCTCAAAGACCTGCGTCAATTACAGGAAGAACAACAGAGCGCCACCGAGCAACTGACCAGCGCCCGGCAGCACTGGGAAAGCCTGGCCGGCGAGCGGTTGAAGCTGACGCGCCTGGAACAACTGGCCCCGCAACGGCACCAGTTCGCCCGCAAGACCGAACTCACCGCCCAGCTCACCCCACTGGCGGCGCAGATTCAGCAACATACCCAGCAGCAAGCCGAGTTGAATGAGCGTCAGGCACAACTCGAACAGAGTTTGAGCGCTGCGCAGACCGCGCTGGTTGAAGCCCAAAGCCAACACACCACCAGTGCACCACTGCTGCGACAAGCCTTTGAAGAGCAAAGCACCCTCGCCCGGCTGGTCAAAGAAGCCAGTGCAAGTGCGGACCTCAAGCAACAAGCGGAACTGGTCTGCACTCAAGGGCAGAACACGATTCAAGGCTTGCTCGAGCAACAAAAGCAGGTGGCTGCACGTCTGGAGCGGATTGCCGGGGAGCTTGAGCAAAGCACGCCTCTGGCGCCATTGAGCGAGGCCTGGAACGCCTACCGGGATCGTCTGCAACAGCTGATGCTGATCGGCAACCGCTTGAACAAAGGCCAGGCTGAACTGGCTTCCCTTGAGCAAAGCGCTGCCCGCGCAGGCGAAGAACTGGCCGCGCAAAAACAGAATCTGGAAGTGCTCTACAAAGAAGCCGGCGCCGAACCCGAGGCCGTGGCCGAGCAGATCCAGTTGCTTGGCACTCTGTTGCAGGACAACCGTAAACAACTGCGAGCGTTCGAAGAGCTGACACGGCTGTGGGCCAGCCAGCTGGAGATCGACAAGCGCGGTGCAGAACTTCAGCAACGCCAGCTCAGCGCTCAGCAGGAACGTGATCGCCTGACTCAGGATGGCGTGAAAACCAAGAACGACCTGGTCGTCGCCGAACAGACCCTGAGCGTCACTCGCGAACTGCTGGAGCGTCAGCGTCTGGCCCGCAGCGCCAGCGTCGAAGAGCTGCGCGCACAGTTGCAGGACGATCAACCGTGCCCGGTCTGCGGCAGCCCCGACCATCCCTATCATCAGCCCGAAGCCTTGCTGCAAAGCCTCGGTCGCCACGATGAAAGCGAGCAGGCCAACGCGCAAAAAGCGGTTGACCTGCTGAAAGAAAAACTCACCGATTTACGCGGCGAAGTCGGCGGTTTGATTGCTCAGCAAAAAGAACTGTTGCAGCAACAGGACCAACTCGCCACCCAGCAACAAGGCCTGACGCCGAGCCTCGAAGCGCATCCGCTGTCCACGCAATTGCTGGCCCAGGATGCGAGCAAACGCGACAACTGGCTGGTGCAACAAAATAGCCAGTTGAACCAGAGCATCACCCAGGATGAACATCGGCAAACCGCCCTGCTCACGCTGCAACAGGACGCCGCGCGCCTTCAGCAGCAACTGCGCAGTGCCGAAGCCGCGAGCCAGCAAGCGACTCAGCACCTGAGCAATCAACAGCGTGAGCTGAGCAGCGATCGCCAGCGTCTGGACGAAGAGTTGAGCGCTTTCAGCACCCTGCTCCCGGCCGAGACGCTTGAAGCGTTGCGCAACGAACCGGCCGCGACGTTCATGCAACTTGACCGGCAGATCGCCCAGCGTCTGGAGCAACTCGACCAGCAACGCGATGAGCTCGGCGAACAGCAGCAGCGGCAGCAGACGCTGGAAAAAGAACAGGACCGTCAACTGGCCCGCGTCCAGGCATTGGAAGCGGCCCAGCAACAGTTCAACGTCCTTGCCGAGCAGCAACAAGCTTGCCAGCAACAATTGACGCAATTGCTTGGCGAGCACAGCAGCGCCGAACACTGGCAGCAGCAACTGGATCAAGCCGTCGAACAGGCGCGTACTGCTCAGGCAACGGCCCATCAGGAACTGCAAACCGTGCGCACGCGGTTAGTCGAACTGGCTGCCGAGCTCAACGCCAGACAAGAGCGCCTGCTGGCTCTTGAAACGGAAGACCGCGAACTGAGCGCGAAGATCGCCGACTGGCGCGCCCTGCATCCGGAGCTGGATGACGGCGGGCTGGAAGCCCTGTTGAGTGTCGACGATCAGCAAGTCAGCGAACTACGCCAGCAATTGCAGCAAAGCGAAAAAGCCATCGAACAGGCCAGCGTGCGATTGCAGGAGCGCGATCAGCGTCTGCTCAATCATCAGGCGCAACACAACGGCAACCTCGACGCCGAGCAACTCGCCACGGCCCTGACAGACCTGCAAAACCTGTTCACCGCCAGCGAACACCGTTGCGCCGAACTGCGTGCCGAACAGGCCGAGGATCAGCGCCGGCAGAACGCCAACCAGGCCCTGGCGCAGCAGATCGCCGACGCCTACAGCGAGTACCAGCGCTGGGCCCGTTTGAATGCGCTGATCGGTTCGGCCACCGGCGACACGTTCCGCAAGATCGCTCAGGCCTACAACCTCGACTTGCTGGTGCATCACGCCAACGTGCAGTTGCGGCAACTGGTGCGGCGCTATCGCCTGAAGCGCGGCGGCAGCATGCTCGGGTTGTTGGTGATGGACACCGAGATGGGCGACGAGCTGCGTTCGGTGCATTCGTTGTCGGGCGGTGAGACGTTCCTGGTGTCGCTGGCCTTGGCGCTCGGTCTGGCGTCGATGGCCTCCAGCACACTGAAAATCGAATCGCTGTTCATCGACGAAGGCTTCGGCAGCCTCGATCCGGAATCCCTGCAACTGGCCATGGATGCGCTGGATGGCCTGCAAGCACAAGGCCGCAAGGTCGCGGTGATTTCCCACGTGCAGGAAATGCATGAGCGCATTCCGGTGCAGATTCAGGTCCATCGTCAGGGCAATGGCCTGAGTACTTTGGAGGTGAAATGAATACGCTGTATTCGTTCCGCCGTTGCCCTTACGCCATGCGAGCGCGCATGGCCCTGCGCTATTCGGGCGTTGCGGTGCAGATCGTCGAGGTCAGCCTGAAGGCCAAACCCGCCGAGATGCTCGCCCTGTCGCCCAAGGGTACGGTCCCGGTGCTGAGCGTCGACGGTCAGGTCGTCGATGAAAGCCTGGCGATCATGCGTTGGGCCTTGGCGCAGAACGATCCGCAGGATTGGCTGCTCAAGGATGATCCCGCCGCACACAGGCAAATCGCCGTGCTCATTGAAGAGAACGATCAGGCGTTCAAGGTGCATCTGAATCGCTACAAGTACGCCGAGCGTTACCCTGAGCAGCCGATGGAAACCTATCGCGCTGCAGGTGAGGAGTTCTTGCGCAAGCTGGATGAATTGCTGGAGGGACGCGACTATTTGCAGACCGGGCATCCGAGCCTGGCGGATGTGGCGTTGATGCCGTTCATACGGCAATTCGCCCATGTCGATCGCGAGTGGTTCGGGCAGACGCCTTATGTGCGGTTGCAGGTTTGGTTGCAGCGGTTTTTGGAATCAGAGCTGTTTGTAGGCGTGATGCAGAAGTAACGCTTAACCCCTGTGGCGAGGGAGCTTGTCGGAACGCCGCACCGTCCCGCTCGGGTGCGAAGCAGCCCCCTTCAATCTTTCTGACACACCGAGTCGCCCGGTTTACGACTGCTGCGCAGCCGAGCGGGACGGTGCGGCGTTCCGACAAGCTCCCTCGCCACAAACGATTCAGTGGCTGCTCGCTTTCAGGCGAACACTTCACACATTTCCAGTACCGAGCAATCAACCTGAAACGGCCCGAAAAAATCGTCTTGGCGTTTCATCGGCGGATTGCCTGCCAGCAGTCCCAAGGCTTTCGCCGTTTCAATGTCTCGCGCGAGGTTGTGATTGGCTTCGATGGACCGCGCAACCGAACCTGCCGAGCCCTGCCCTATCCCCAACAGTGAAGCGCCGTTGGTCATGAACGCCAGAAAAGCGATGACCCAGAGTTTGCCCCCTTTCATGCCCCTGCCGCTCCCGCCAAGTCTTCGTGATCGACCACCACGTTTTGCGCGCGGTGTTCGAACTGGATGGCGGGATAAGCGACCTGAACGGGTGCTTCGAAGGTGTGCTGCGAGTGCGCGGAAATGCTGACGACCAATACCAGGGCCACGTAAAGACCTATGGCCAGGTAGGCGCCGTATTTGGCAGAAGTGATGATTGAGCTGGCCATGGTGTTCTCCGTGGGCATGTTTCAGAGCCCACAGAATCGATCAAAAAAGCTGTGACAACCACTCAGGGTTTTCCATAGTAACCATCAGCTTCATTAATCATTAAGCCAGTCTATTTCAGTCTTCAATAAAACTCATCAAGCGCTCGCGGGCCGCATCCGGCTCGTCTGTAACGGGCTGGGCAGCCGAAAGAATGGGGGTGGAATAGAGAAACAGAAGAACCACTGCCAGACGCATCGCCATGCTGTCGATCCTTGTTATTAGAAAAGGAGTCAAAAACTCAGCGTCAAATCTAAACGCGTGGCCATGTGATATCAAGCGCTTGATTGATGGCAATGTGATGCTGTCGTAAACGCGTTATGCAGGAGCGACATCACTCAGGTTTCTCGAAGCTGGTTCAGCCCGATCGACGCAAGTGACTTCGCTCCTGCATAAAAGGTGCAAGGCTTGAATTTCAGGCTTGGGTCTTGTGATCCAGTGCCGCGTAGAAGTTGGCACTCTGTTGCAGATATTTCTGGGTGTAGCTCTGGGCGTGAGATTTTTTGTCGGTGATTTCAACGTTGGCGCTGGCTGGCAGAGCCACGGTGGCAGAGATGGCGGATGCGGCGATGATGGAGAAGAGATTGAAGTTCATGGCGGTATTCCTCGTATTCAGTTGGCTTGCTTGCCCGGTTGGGCCGTGGAGCAAACTTAACCTTCGAGGTTGGCGCCTTGAAATCTTTTGTAGCATTAGCAGATATCAGTCTCATTAATACAAGGATGCAGGCCCCAGCAACCGGGGCCTGCGGCTTATTGACGCACCAGGAACTTGAGATCGCTCGGGGCATCCATCGGCAGTTTCTGCACGGTTTTACCCAGCAGACCGCTCTGGGCATCGCGTTCGATCACCACAATCTGGTTGCTTTTCTGGTTGGCAATCAGCAAAAACTTGCCACTCGGATCGAGGCTGAACTCGCGGGGGTGATCACCTTCCACCGAACGCCGTTGCAGCTCCTTGAGGTGGCCAGTCGCAGGATCAATGGCAAACACCAGCAACTGATTGGCAGTGCCACGGTTGCTGACGTAGAGGAATTTGCCATCGCCCGATGCGTGCAGCGCAGCGGCAGCCTTGTCTGAGACAGGTTGACCCGCCGCCAGATCCACCATCTGCGTTTGCTCAAGCTTGCCGTTCTGGTAATCGAACACCGCGACCTGCGCGCTCATTTCCATGGTCAGCCAGGCGTGTTTGCCATCGGCGCTGAACAGCAAATGACGCGGTCCGCTGCCAGCTGGCAACTGCACGGACGCCGGGGTGGCGGCAACCAGCGGCAGCACCGGGTTCGCCTTGGGATCGAAGCGGTAGACAAAGACCTTGTCGGCGCCCAGGTCGTTGGAGAACACAAACTGGCCGTCCGGGGACGAAACCGTCGAATGCACATGCGCCGACATCTGCCGCTCAGGATTGACCCTGCTCGACGGATGACTGCTCATCTGCACTACGTTTTTGAGCTTGCCGTCGGCAGCCACAGGCAACACCGCCAGCGTGCCACCCGGGTCTTCAACCACCGAATAATTGCTGACAAACAAATGACTGGCATCACCGCTGAGGCTTGAATGCGTCGGCTCGTTGCCCAGGCTCTGTACCTGATTGATCAGGCTCAGTGCATGGGTCTTGGGGTCGATCGCATAACTGCTGACGCGCCCGACCGGATCTTTCTGACCGGGGCCATTTTCGTTGACCACAAACAGGTGGAGCTGATCCTTTGAAACGGTCAGCCAGGATGGATTTTCACTGGTGACCACTTGCAGCGGCTTTGGGTTGATGTGGCCGGTGGCGCTGTCGAAGTTCAGTCGATAAATCCCCTCGCTCTGCCCCGCCGTGTAGGAACCGACCAGCAATTGATAGTCGTCGGCCGATGCAGCCTCAATACCCATCGCGCCGATGCTGCCGGCCATCAACAGTGGCCAGAGCTTATGCATCCAGATTCCCTTCTTCTTCGTCGTCATCACCGCGGAACGCGGTCATGCACACCAAGCGGTGCTCGCCGGAATCACCGGTGATCAGCCAGCTTTGCAGAGTCGGGTCGAAGGTCGCGGCCTCGACCTCGGCCGGGGTGAATTCCCAGTGTTTGGACACGCGGCCGTCGAGGCATTCGATGTGCAGATTGTCGTCTTCATCGAGGGAGAATTCGAACGCGTGCAGCCCGTCGATTTCCACCATATCGCAGTGTTCGAGGGTGGCGAGCAAGGTGTCGGTTGGGGCAGTCATGGCAGTCAATCTTTGAATGGGAAAGACGCAATGATAGCTCAATGTGGCAGCGCCTTAGCGCCGACCACAAATCTCGATCACAACCCCGAACAAATGTGGGAGCGAGCCTGCTCGCGATGGCGGTGTGTCAGTCGATATCTTTTTGACTGATACACCGCCATCGCGAGCAGGCT
>NZ_JBOFQE010000042.1:0-9974 GCF_051660785.1 Pseudomonas sp. | reverse complement strand
CGGCTCGCTCCCACATTGGAATGCGTACCCCTGTGGGAGCGAGCCGGCTCCGGGCGGCGTTCCGACGATGAGGCCGTCACAGACACCACAAAAACCACAGACAAAAAAAAGCCCCGACTCATACGAATCGGGGCTTTCGGTTGAAGCGCTACAACGACTTAGCCGTTGAACACGTCATCCACGCTTTTCAGCGGGTAGTTCTTCGGATACGGCAGGGTCGCCACACCAGTCTCGATTGCAGCCTTGGCCACAGCATCGGAGATCAGGGTGATCAGACGCTTGTCCATTGGTTTCGGAATGATGTACTCACGACCGAATTCCAGTTTGATGCCACCGTAGGCGTCGCACACTTCCTGAGGAACAGGCAGCTTGGCCAGTTCACGCAGGGCGTTGGCAGCAGCCACTTTCATTTCTTCGTTGATGCGCTTGGCGCGAACGTCCAGGGCACCGCGGAAGATGAACGGGAAGCCCAGTACGTTGTTGACCTGGTTCGGGTAGTCCGAACGGCCGGTCGCCATGATCACGTCGTCACGGGTGGCGTGCGCCAGTTCCGGGGAGATTTCCGGATCCGGGTTCGAGCACGCGAACACGATCGGGTTAGGCGCCATCGACAGCAGGCCTTCAGCGCTCAGCAGGTTCGGGCCGGACAGACCCACGAACACGTCAGCGCCTTGCAGGGCGTCAGCCAGGGTGCGTTTTTCGGTCGCGTGAGCGAATACCGCTTTGTACTGGTTCAGGTCGTCACGGCCGGAGTGGATCACGCCGGTACGATCAACCATGAAGATGTTTTCAATGCTTGCGCCCATGCTCACCAGCAACTTCATGCAGGAGATGGCGGCAGCACCGGCGCCGAGGCAAACGATCTTGGCATCAGCCAGGGTTTTGCCAGCGATTTCCAGGGCGTTGATCATGCCGGCCGCGGTAACGATTGCGGTGCCGTGCTGGTCATCGTGGAACACTGGAATGTCGCACTGCTCGATCAGAGCGCGTTCGATCTCAAAGCACTCAGGTGCCTTGATGTCTTCCAGGTTGATGCCACCAAAGGTGATGGAGATACGCTTGACGGTGTCGATGAAGGCTTGCGGGCTTTCGGAGTCGACTTCGATGTCGAAAACGTCGATGCCGGCGAAGCGCTTGAACAAAACGCCTTTACCTTCCATGACTGGCTTGGAAGCCAATGGGCCGAGGTTACCCAGGCCAAGAATCGCGGTGCCATCGGAAATGACTGCAACCAGGTTGCCTTTGCCGGTGTATTTGTAGGCCAGTTCAGGATCGCGGGCGATTTCGCGTACTGGTTCGGCTACGCCGGGGCTGTAGGCCAGCGACAGGTCGCGGGCGGTAGCGGTGGCCTTGGTGAGCTCGACACTCAGCTTCCCTGGACGAGGATGGGCGTGATATTCGAGAGCGGCAGTTTTCAAATCAGACATGTGGGCATTCCGCTTTTACTGTTGGACAGACGGACCGCCGAGGATACGCGTGTCGCAAAGTCCCCACAAGACTGACCAGTCACCCCTGTCAAGCGCCCTGCCCTACGACTTTGGGCCAAGAGCCACGGAACACAAGGGATAGACTGTTCACAATCGACATAAAAAATGTCTACAATTTTTTCTTAACGCACCACTTGCAGCATCGCCGGATCAGTCAGCGGCAGAAGCCAGCGCGCCTGCCCGGGTTTCAGGCCACCGCGGCGCCAACGATCCAGCACCCAGCCACGCGCCTCAATTTGCTTGCCCTTCAGCCGCTCAAGTGATGCCACATCGAATTGACTGAGCAAATTGGGTGCAACACGCAATACAACCGAGTCCTGCAACTCAATCCAAACCCCGCCGCGATTGCGCTGGACCTTGCTCACACGACCGCTGAGCACGGCAAAACCGGAAGCGCTGATCTGCTCCGCTTTCAGTACAGGTGATTGCCGCCACACGCCAAGGCCGGCCTGACGGGCGTTGCGTTCGGCGGCTTGCTGGCAACCGACCAAATCGACATTCGGCGCGACCGCAACCTGAAAACCGAGACCCTCGGCGAGCATCTGCGCTTCGAGGTTAGCGCCATCGGCACCGTAGACATGGGCCAGCGTGCGGCCGTAATGGTCTTTGCTTTCTTTACCGGGCGACAAACCCACGCGCCCGTCGCTGGCCGCGACCAGCGCTTCCAGGCGTTTGCGTGCAGCCACGGCAAATGGCTCGTCGGAACGGCCCTGCTTGCCCAGCTCAGGCGTATTCAAGCCGATCATGCGCACGCTGCGGCCATCGCTCAGGCGCAAGGTGTCGCCATCCACCACGCGCTGCACCACGACGGGCGCCAGACCGCTCGGCACCGGGCAAAAGGCCTGGGCGCCGGACAACCAAATCGCGGACACAAAAAAGGCGCCCACGAGGGACGCCTTTTTCATTAGCAAGGTAAAGCCCATGAGGCTTTCGAACCTTACTCTGCAGCAGCAGGCTTCTTGCCGAAAGCACCGAAACGGTCTGCGAAGCGCTGAACGCGGCCGCCAGTGTCCAGAGTCTTCTGCTTACCGGTGTAGAACGGGTGGCACTCGTTGCAAACGTCGATCGGCAGAGCTTTGCCGAAGGTCGAACGGGTTTCGAACTTGTTGCCACAGCTGCAAGTAACAGCAATGACTGGATAATCTGGATGGATTTCAGCTTTCATGGTGTCTTCCTCGGGCTGCGTGCCGCCACCCAACACTATTGTTGAATACCGCACGTAATTAGGCCGCGGATTCTATCAGACATTGACAATCGCGCAAGCTGTCGCTTCTACCGACCGTCTGCTAGGCTCCCGGCCTTCTTCACCGCTCCATCATCGAGAAAATCATCGCGTGCCCAACGCCATTCTCCGCCTCGCCCTGCCCTCGCCGCTGCGCCGCCTGTTCGATTACCGTGCCCCGGCCGGCGTCCTGCGCGCCCAGTTGCAGCCGGGCATGCGCCTGCGGGTGCCGTTCGGCCGACGGGAGATGATCGGGATCCTGGTGGAGGTCACCGACACCAGCGAAGTGCCGGTAGAAAAGCTCAAACCGGCGCTGGCCCTGCTCGACGCCACGCCGCCGTTGCCGCCAGCGTTGTTCAAGCTGTGCCTGTGGACTTCGCAGTATTACCAGCACAGCCTCGGCGACACTTTGAGCTGGGCGTTGCCAGTATTGTTGCGCCAGGGCGAGCTGGCCGAGGCGCGCCAGGAACGTTTCTGGTCCGCCGCGCCCGGCGCCAGCCTGGATGATCCGCGTATCGCCCGTGCGCCGCGCCAGCGCGAAGCCCTGGCCACCTTGGCCCAGCATCCCCACGGGGTCGCCCATCAGTTGCTGAGCAAACTGATGTTGAGCAAAGACAGCCTCGACTTGTTGCTGGCCAAGGATCTGGTGCAGGTGGAGATCCGCAAGCACGCTCCCGGTGCCCGCCACGAACACTGGCTGGCGCAACCGGAGCTGCCGCTCAACCCCGAGCAGCGCGCGGCCTATGAAGCGATTCGCGCCGGGTTCGACAGTTATCACGCGTTCCTGCTGGCCGGCGTGACCGGCAGCGGCAAGACCGAAGTCTATTTACAGCTGATCCGCGAAACCCTCGAAGCCGGCAAGCAAGCGCTGGTGCTGATCCCGGAGATCAACCTCGGCCCGCAAACCCTGGCGCGCTTCGAGCAGCGCTTTAATGCGCGCATCGCCCTGATCCACTCCGCAGTCAATGACCGCGAGCGCCTCGAAGCCTGGCTCGCCGCCCGGGACGGTGACGCCGACATCATCATCGGCACCCGCTCGGCGCTGTTCACGCCGATGAAAAATCCCGGCCTGATCATCATCGACGAAGAGCACGACGGTTCCTATAAACAGCAGGAAGGCCTGCGTTACCACGCCCGCGACCTGGCGTTGGTACGCGCGCGGCAGGAAAACATCCCGATCGTGCTCGGCTCCGCCACGCCTTCGCTGGAAAGCCTGCACAACGCCTACACCGGCCGGTACGGTCTCCTACGCCTTAACGAGCGTGCGGGCGGCGCCAAGCAACCGCGATTCCTGCGTCTGGATGTGAAAAGTCGACCGCTGGACAGCGGCATTTCCGGGCCGATGCAACAAGCCATCGGCCAGACGCTGGCGGCCGGTCAGCAAGTGCTGGTTTTTCTCAATCGACGCGGTTTTGCGCCGACGCTGCTGTGTCACGATTGCGGCTGGATGTCCGAGTGTCAGCGCTGCGATGCGCGAATGACCGTGCACCAACGCTCCGGTGAACTGCGCTGCCACCATTGCGGCTACGTCGAGCGCGTGCCACGGCACTGCCCGAAATGCGGCAAGGTCGATTTACGGCCGGTGGGTGCCGGCACCGAGCGCGCAGAAGAACGCCTGGCGATTCTATTCCCGGACGTCCCGGTGCTGCGGGTCGACCGCGACAGCACCTCGCGCAAAGACGCGATGAACCAGCTGTTCGCCACCATCCAGAAAGGCCATCCCTGCATTCTGGTCGGCACGCAAATGCTCGCCAAAGGGCACCACTTTCCACGGGTGACGCTGGTGTCGATCCTCGATGCCGATGGCGGCCTGTTCTCCGGCGATTTCCGCGCCAGCGAGCGCATGGCGCAGCTGATCGTTCAGGTTGCCGGCCGCGCTGGACGGGCTGAAGAGCCGGGCAAAGTGATTATCCAGACGCACCTGGCGGACCATCCGCTGCTGGTGCAACTGACCGAACAAGGTTATTTCGCCTTTGCCGAACAGGCGTTGAGCGAACGTCGCTCTGCAGGATTACCGCCGTTTGCGCATTTGGCGCTGTTGCGGGCCGAAGCGCACAAACCGGGGCAGGCCGAAGGGTTTCTCGATGAGGCGTGCCGCGAAGCCGAGCGTTTGTTGGCTGAGCAGACTCTGACCGGAATCGAATTGCTGGGGCCGGTGCCCGCGCCGATGGAGCGTCGCGCGGGGCGTTATCGTGCGCAGTTGTTGTTGCAGGCCACGGCCCGGGCGCCGTTGCATCGGCTGCTCGCCAATTGGTTGCTGGTGCTGGAGCAGATGCCGAGCGGGCGAGCGGTGCGTTGGTCGCTGGATGTCGATCCCGTCGATCTGTATTGACGCTTTACCTGTGGTGAGGGAGCTTGCTCCCGCTGGGGTGCGAAGCGCCCCCAAACCCGGTATGCCAGACAAACCGCGTCAGCAGGTTTTACGACTGCTACGCAGCCGAGCGGGAGCAAGCTCCCTCGCCACAGGCTAATTGCCCGTCTATTTGTCACCACATATCCATAACCTGCCCGCTATAGTTGGCAAGCCCGTCTTCGCAACGGATAATGCCCAGTTTTTCCACTAGCGCATCCAGGCGCCGCCGCGCTTGCGGTCGAAAGAGAACACCATGAAAGACACCATTCGCCAGCTGATCCAACAAGCCATCACCCAACTCGTCAACGAAGGTGTGTTGCCTGAAGGCCTGTCGCCGGCGATCCAGGTGGAGAACTCCCGAGACAAGAAGAACGGTGACTTCGCCAGCAACATCGCGATGATGCTGGCCAAGCCTGCGGGCATGAAGCCGCGCGACCTGGCGGAAAAAATCATCGCCGCGCTGCCGGCTGATGAAAACGTCTCCAAGACCGAGATCGCCGGCCCGGGCTTCCTGAATTTCTTCCAGAACACGGATGCCCTCGCCACGCGCCTGGACGCCGCCCTGGCCGATGAGCACGTCGGCGTGCGCAAGGCCGGTCCGGTGCAGCGCACGGTGGTCGACCTGTCGGCACCGAACCTGGCCAAAGAGATGCACGTCGGCCACTTGCGTTCGACCATCATCGGTGACGGCGTGGCACGCGTTCTGGAGTTCCTCGGCGACGACGTCGTCCGTCAGAACCACGTCGGCGACTGGGGCACCCAGTTCGGCATGCTGATGGCTTATCTGCAAGAAAACCCGATCACCAGCGATGAGCTGTCGGACCTGGAAAACTTCTACCGCGCCGCCAAGAAACGCTTCGACGAATCCGAAGAGTTCGCCGATCGCGCCCGTGGCCTGGTGGTCAAGCTGCAAGCCGGCGACCCGGACTGCCTGGCGCTGTGGACCAAGTTCAAAGACATCTCGCTGTCGCACTGCCAGAAAATCTACGAACTGCTGAACGTCAAACTGACCATGGCCGACGTGATGGGCGAAAGCGCCTACAACGACGACCTCATCAACGTGGTCAACGACCTCAAGGCCGCCGGCATGCTGGTCGAGAGTAATGGCGCACAGTGCGTGTTCCTCGACGAGTTCAAGAACGCCGACGGCGACCCGCTGCCGGTGATCATCGTCAAGGCCGACGGCGGCTACCTCTACGCCACCACCGACCTGGCGGCCGTGCGTTATCGCAGCGGCAAGCTCAAGGCCGATCGTGCACTGTACTTCGTCGACCAGCGTCAGGCGCTGCACTTCCAGCAAGTGTTCGCGGTCGCCCGCAAGGCCGGCTTCGTGACGCACCCGATGGAAATGGAACACATGGGCTTCGGCACCATGAACGGCGCCGATGGCCGTCCGTTCAAGACCCGTGATGGCGGCACCGTGAAGCTGATCGACCTGCTGACCGAAGCCCAGGAACGCGCCTACACCCTGGTGAAGGACAAGAACCCCACGCTTGCCGAAGACGAATTGCGCAACATCGCCAAAGTCGTGGGCATTGGCGCGGTGAAATACGCCGACCTGTCCAAGCACCGCACCAGCGACTACAGCTTCAACTTCGACCAGATGCTGAACTTCGAAGGCAACACCGCACCGTACTTGCTGTACGCCTACACCCGCGTGGCCGGTGTGTTCCGCAAACTCGGCAAGGACTTCAGCGAAGTCGAAGGCCAGATCGTTCTCGAAGCGCCGCACGAACATGAATTGGCAGCCAAGCTCGCGCAGTTCGGCGAAGTGTTGAACAACGTGTGCGAAAAAGGCACACCGCACATCTTGTGCACCTACCTGTACGATGTCGCCGGCCTGTTCTCCAGTTTCTACGAGAACTGCCCGATCCTCAGCGCCGACACCCCGGCGCAAATGCAGAGCCGTCTGCGCCTCGCCGCGCTGACCGGCCGCACTCTCAAGCAAGGCCTGGAACTCTTGGGTCTGGAAACTCTGGAGCGTATGTAAGTTGGCTGCCAAGAAAAAACCTGCACCCAAGCGTGGCGCCAGCCGTTACCAAGCTCCTGCAAAACAACCGATCCCGGGTTGGCTGTGGATGGCGATCGGCCTGACAGTCGGCGCGTTCATTGTGTTTCTGATGAAACTGGAACCGGGCAAGGGAAGCGAGAGCGTCAAGCGCGAGAAGATCGAGCAGCAGAAAGCCAAGATCGTGGAGGCCAACAAGACTCCGCCGAGCCCGACGCAACCGGTGAAGCCGAAGTACGACTTCTACACGTTGCTGCCGGAATCGGAAGTGATCGTGCCGCCGGATGCCGTGCCGGAGAAAACCCTGCCGACGCCACAAGTGCCGGCGATTCCGACCACGCCGGTCACGCCTGAGCAGGCGGCGAAGATCGATACTGCGCGCGCTCAGGCCGCGCTGGCCGGGATCACTCCGCCACCTGCGCCACCGGTGTCCAAAGCAGCGCCGGTGACCAAGTTCTTCCTGCAGGCCGGTTCGTTCCGCAAGGAGGCTGACGCGGACAAGGTTCGGGCGCAGATCATTTTGCTGGGCCAGGCGGTGGCGGTTGAATCCGGCACGGTCAAAGACGAAACCTGGTATCGGGTGTTGGTCGGTCCGTTCAGCAATCGCGAACAGCTGACCACGGCGCAGAAACAACTGTCCGGGGCTGGCTTCAGCAACCTGTTGTTACAACAACGCCAGAACCGTTAATACCAACCGCTTCGCGGTTGATCGCCAGCAAGCCGGCTCCTACAAGGGATCGCGTAAATCCTGTAGGAGCCGGCTTGCTGGCGAAGGCGTCAGATCAAACAACACCCCCCTTCCCTGCCAAACACCGCTCGTCCCCTCTCCTATCCCGCAGTTGAAAAACGCATCACCACCCCCATATGAGTTGGCATAAGGCATTTTCGCCCCGCTGCGTGGAGACTCTCCCTTGACCACCATCGTTTCAGTTCGCCGCCACGGCAAAGTCGTCATGGGCGGCGACGGCCAGGTTTCTCTCGGCAATACCGTGATGAAAGGCAACGCGAAGAAAGTTCGTCGCCTGTACCACGGTCAGGTGATCGCCGGTTTTGCCGGAGCCACCGCTGACGCCTTCACCCTCTTCGAGCGTTTCGAAGGCCAGCTCGAGAAACATCAGGGTCATCTGGTTCGTGCCGCTGTCGAACTCGCCAAAGAATGGCGCACTGACCGCTCCCTCAGCCGCCTCGAAGCCATGCTCGCCGTCGCGAACAAAGACGCCTCCCTGATCATCACCGGCAACGGCGACGTGGTCGAACCTGAAGAAGGCTTGATCGCCATGGGTTCCGGTGGCGGTTACGCCCAGGCCGCCGCCAGCGCGCTGCTGAAGAAAACCGATCTGTCGGCCCGGGAAATCGTCGAAACCGCACTCGGTATCGCCGGCGACATCTGCGTATTCACCAACCACACCTTCACCATTGAGGAGCAGGACCTCGCCGAGTAAGCCTGTTCCGGCCTTAGTGCCACGGCTCACTTTTGCTTGAGGACCGCCAATTACTATGTCCATGACTCCCCGTGAAATCGTCCACGAACTCAATCGCCACATCATCGGCCAGGACGATGCCAAGCGCGCCGTCGCCATCGCGCTGCGTAACCGCTGGCGCCGGATGCAGCTGCCCGAAGAGCTGCGCGTTGAAGTCACTCCCAAGAACATTCTGATGATCGGCCCGACCGGTGTCGGTAAAACCGAAATCGCCCGTCGCCTGGCCAAGCTCGCCAATGCGCCGTTCATCAAAGTCGAGGCGACCAAGTTCACCGAAGTCGGCTACGTCGGTCGCGACGTCGAATCGATCATTCGTGACCTGGCCGACGCCGCTATCAAACTGCTGCGCGAACAGGAAATGACCAAGGTTCGCCACCGCGCCGAAGACGCCGCCGAAGAGCGCATCCTCGACGCCCTGCTGCCACCGGCACGCATGGGCTTCAGCAACGATGACGCTCCGGCGTCCGACTCCAACACCCGTCAGCTGTTCCGCAAGCGCCTGCGCGAAGGTCAGCTGGATGACAAGGAGATCGAGATCGAAGTCGCCGAAATGGCCGGCGTCGACATCTCCGCGCCACCGGGCATGGAGGAGATGACCAACCAGTTGCAGAGCCTGTTCGCCAACATGGGCAAGGGCAAAAAGAAAAACCGCAAGATCAAGGTCAAGGAAGCGCTGAAGCTGGTGCGCGATGAAGAAGCCAGCCGCCTGGTCAACGATGAAGAGTTGAAGGCCAAGGCACTGGAAGCGGTCGAGCAGCACGGCATTGTGTTCATCGATGAAATCGACAAAGTCGCCAAGCGCGGCAATTCCGGCGGCGTCGATGTGTCCCGTGAAGGCGTGCAGCGTGACTTGCTGCCGCTGATCGAAGGCTGCACCGTCAACACCAAGCTGGGCATGGTCAAGACCGACCACATCCTGTTCATCGCCTCCGGTGCGTTCCACCTGAGCAAGCCGAGCGACTTGGTGCCGGAGCTGCAAGGTCGTCTGCCGATTCGTGTCGAGCTGAAGGCGCTGACGCCAGAAGACTTCGAACGCATCCTCAGCGAACCACACGCGTCGCTCACCGAGCAGTATTGCGCCTTGCTGAAAACCGAAGGCCTGGTCATCGAGTTCCAGCCGGACGGCATCAAGCGTATCGCCGAGATCGCCTGGCAGGTCAACGAGAAGACCGAGAACATCGGTGCCCGTCGCCTGCACACCTTGCTTGAGCGTCTGCTCGAAGAGGTATCGTTCAGCGCCGGCGACCTGGCCAGCGCCCACGACGACAAGGTGATCATGATCGACGCCGAATACGTCAACAGCCACCTGGGTGAATTGGCGCAGAACGAAGACCTGTCCCGTTATATCCTGTAGGTATGCCACCTCCTGTAGGAGCCGGCTTGCTGGCGATGGCGTACTTTAAATCGCCATCGCCAGCAAGCC
>NZ_JBOFQE010000041.1:0-27694 GCF_051660785.1 Pseudomonas sp. | reverse complement strand
GAGCCTGCTCGCGATGACGGAGTGTCAGTCGAAGAAAGTGTTGTCTGACCCACCGCCATCGCGAGCAGGCTCGCTCCCACATGGAACGGTCGCCACCGTGCAAATCTCAGTCGCCACAGTTCGCTTTTCCCCTCTCGACGCTGCGTAATGTTCGGGCCACGGTGCACAAAGACACCGGCCCTCACAATAATCTGCCGCACGAGAACGCTCCCTATGATAAGCACCAAAGGTTTGTTCACCCGCTGTCTCTCTATCCTCTGCGGCACCGCTCTCCTGAGCACCAGCGTCCTGGCCAGTGACGACGCGTCTTGCAAGGCCGTGCGCATGGGCGTGGTCAACTGGACCGACGTGATCGCCACCAGTGGCATGGCTGACGTGTTGCTCAACGGCCTCGGCTACGAAAGCAAGCAAACCAGCGCCGTGCAGCAAATTATCTTCGCCGGCATCCGCGACAAACGCCTCGACATCTTCCTCGGTTACTGGAAACCGGCGATGGACAAAAACATCGCACCGTTCGTGGCCGCCAATCAGGTGAAAGTCATGGACAAGCCGAGCCTGGCCGACGCTCAGGCAACCCTCGCTGTACCGGAGTACGTCGCCGAAGCGGGCCTTAAAACCTTCGCCGACATCGCAAAATTCAAAGATCAGCTCGGCGGCAAGATCTACGGCATCGAGCCGGGCAGCGGCGCCAACACCACGATCAAAACCATGATCGAGACCAATCACTTCGGTTTGAAGGACTTCAAACTGATCGAGTCCGGTGAGGCCGGCATGCTGGCTGCCGTGCAGCGGGCAGTAAATCGCAAGGAGTTCGTGGTCTTCGTCGGCTGGACCCCGCACCCGATGAACATCAACATGAAGATCGCCTACCTGACCGGCAGCGAAGACGTCTATGGTCCGAATGAAGGCGCGGCGACGGTCTCCACGGTGACGTCCCCGGACTATGCCGAACGATGCCCGAACGTGAATCGCCTGCTGCAAAACCTGACCTTCACCGCCGCCCTGGAAAGCCAGTTGATGGTGCCAATCATGGAGCGCAAGACGCCTCAGGACGTTGCCAGGCAATGGTTGCGTGATCATCCGGAAGATCTTCAGCGTTGGTTGTCTGGCGTCACCAGTCTTGATGGCAAGGATGGCGCGGCGACCGTTCTGGCCAGCCTGAAACCCTGACCGTAACCGCAAACCCTGTGGGAGTGAGCCTGCTCGCGATGGCGGAGTATCAGTCGACATAAGTGTTGTCTGACCCACCGCCATCGCGAGCAGGCTCGCTCCCACAGGGTTGCGTCAAATAACCCAAAACCCTTGGTGGCAGACCCATGGCCCCTTACCCGATTTCGGAACAAATGACGGCCTTCGTCGAGAAAACCGTCAGTTTCAACAGCACCGACAGCAGCCTTGACGGTTTGCGTCTGGCCTACAGCGAGATGTGCCGGGCATTTACTCCGCCGCGTCCCGCTGGGCTTTACGTGGTCGATTTCGAGTTGGCCGGTGTGCCGGTGCGGTCCTATCAGCCACCCGTCTCACCACCGACAGGCGGCGTACCGTGCATTGTGTATCTGCACGGCGGCGGCTGGGTGGTGGGGGATCTGGATTCCCACGACTTCATCTGCGCCGAACTGGCGTCGACACTCGGCGCGCTGGTGATTGCTGTCGATTACCGACTGGCGCCGGAACATCCGTTTCCAGCAGCGTTTGATGATTGCCTGCGTGTCTGGCGCGCGCTGCGAAGCGGTCCTTTTCAGCTTGACCCCAAGCGCACGCTGGTGGCCGGGGACAGCGCCGGTGGCAACCTTGCCGCTGCGTTGTGCCTGGCGTTGCGGGATGCGAATGAGCCATTGCCGGCGGCGCAGGTGCTGATTTATCCGGGGTTGGGCGGTGATCATCAGCTGCCGTCGCGCAGCGAATGCAGTGACGCGCCGTTGCTTGCCAGCAGCGATGTCGATTGTTATCACGCCCTGTACTTGCGCGGCACCCGACAGCCGGGCGCCTATGCCATGCCGTTGCTCGCCGGACACCTTGGCGGACTGCCGCCGGCCTTCATCGCTGTGGCGCAATTCGACCCGTTGCGCGATGACGGCGTGCTCTACGCCGAGCAACTGCAGGCAGCTGGCGTGACCACCCGCCTTTATTACGGTGAGGGGCTGGTTCACGGCTGTTTGCGAGCCCGGGGCCAGGTCGCCGAGGTCGACTTGCTCTATGAAACGCTGCTCGGGTTTTTGGCTGACAAACTATGACGCTCCATGGGGCATGCTCATTCGCGTAATTCGGGTTTATGATGCCGGACGGCAGAATAATACAAGTCCCCCCAGGGATGACCTCGACCCCTTACGGAGCGCGCAATGCAGACTTTGTACCCGCAGATCAAACCCCACGCCCGGCACGATCTGGCCGTCGATGAAACTCACACCCTGTACGTCGACGAAAGCGGTTCACCGGAAGGTTTGCCGGTGGTGTTCATCCACGGCGGCCCCGGCGCCGGGTGCGATGCCCAGAGCCGCCGGTACTTTGATCCGAACCTGTACCGCATCGTGACCTTCGACCAGCGCGGTTGCGGTCGCTCCACGCCCCACGCCAGTCTTGAAAACAACACCACCTGGGATCTGGTCGCCGACCTCGAGCGGATTCGCAAACACCTGGGCATCGACAAATGGGTGCTGTTCGGCGGTTCCTGGGGTTCGACGCTGGCGCTGGCGTACGCGCAAACCCATCCGGAACGTGTGCACGGTCTGATTCTTCGCGGGATTTTTCTCTGCCGTCCGCAGGAAATCGAATGGTTCTATCAGTGCGGTGCCAGCCGTCTGTTCCCCGATTACTGGCAGGATTACGTCGCGCCCATTCCGCTGGACGAACGCGACGACCTGCTCAGCGCGTTCCACAAGCGTCTGATCGGCAACGATCAGATCGCCCAGATGCACGCGGCCAAGGCCTGGTCCACCTGGGAAGGCCGGACCGCGACCTTGCGTCCGAACCCGCTGGTGGTCGATCGCTTCTCCGAGCCGCAACGCGCCTTGTCGATCGCGCGCATCGAGTGCCATTACTTCACTAACAATGCCTTCCTTGAGCCGAACCAGCTGATTCGTGACATGGACAAGATCGCCCACTTGCCAGGCGTGATCGTCCACGGTCGCTATGACGTGATCTGCCCGCTGGACAATGCCTGGGAACTGCATCAAGCCTGGCCGAACAGCGAACTCCAGGTCATCCGCGATGCGGGCCACGCCGCGTCCGAACCGGGTATCACCGATGCACTGGTACGCGCCGCCGGTCAGATGGCTCGCCGCTTGCTCGACCTGCCGCCCGAAGAAGCATGAAGGGCCTGTTGCAACGCGTGCGTGGCGCGCGAGTCGAGGTCGCGGGAGAGGTGGTGGGGGCGGTGGATCAGGGTTTACTGGTGCTGGTGGCGGTAGAACCCGAGGATACTCGTGCCAGCGCCGACAAACTTCTGCATAAACTGCTTAACTATCGAGTATTCAGTGACGCCGAGGGCAAGATGAATCTGTCTTTGGCGGATGTAAGCGGCGGGTTGCTGCTGGTCTCGCAGTTCACCCTGGCCGCTGATACCAAGAGCGGGTTGCGCCCGAGTTTTTCGACCGCTGCCCCTCCGGCCCTGGGCGAGGAGCTTTTCGACTATCTATTAAGCAAAGCGAAACAGGTGCATGGCACTGTGGCATCAGGTAGATTCGGCGCGGATATGCAGGTGCACCTGGTCAACGATGGCCCGGTCACCTTCCTGTTACAGACGTGAAAGCCCTTGAAACATGTTTTTCAGGGCTTTTCGACTGAAAACAGGGGTTTTTCGCGATAAATACTTTGTTGCCCCTGATGCGTTGTAACGCGGCCTACTAGATAATCGCGCGCTACGGGGATCAGCGTTCGTTGGTCCATTTTGACTTAGGTAGAGACTTGTCCGGGACCTGTTGGGGAATCATTTAGCCCCATGGGAGTCGGAACAATGCTCGCCAACCTGGCATATAGATAGCTGGCCGTTGGTTTTTTGATCTGTTTTCGGCGAGGGTTGCTCGTGATTGTTAGTCCCTGTAATGCACCAAATTTGACTGCCAAACGGTTCCGAAGCGCTCTGGTAGCGGGCTCTGCACTGCTCTGCCTGCTCAGCGCCGGCCAGCTTTGGGCATTCAATCTGGATGATGTATCGGCCAAGGCAAAAGAGTTGGCCGGACAAAAATACGAAGCCCCGCGCAGTAACCTGCCGAACGAATTCCGCGAAATGAAATTCGCGGACTATCAAAAGATTCGTTTCCGCACTGAAAAAGCCGAATGGGCCGATCAGAAAACCCCGTTCAAGCTGTCGTTCTATCACCAGGGCATGCACTTCGATACGCCGGTGAAAATCAACGAAATCACGGCGAACACCGTCGAAGAGATCAAATACGACCCAAGTCGTTTCGATTTCGGTGATCTCCAGTTCGATCCTAAAGCCACCGAGCAACTGGGTTATGCCGGTTTCCGTGTGCTTTACCCGATCAACAAGGCCGACAAACAAGACGAAATCATGACCATGCTTGGCGCGAGCTACTTCCGCGTCGTCGGCAAGGGTCACACCTATGGCTTGTCCGCTCGCGGCATGGCCATTGATACCGCATTGCCGTCCGGCGAAGAATTCCCGCGTTTCACCGAATTCTGGATTCAACAGCCAAAACCGGGTGACAAGCACCTGGTGATCTTCGCCCTGCTGGATTCGCCTCGCGCCACCGGTGCCTATCGCCTGACCCTGCGTCCTGGCAGCGACACCATCGTCGACGTCAAGGCCCAGATGTACCTGCGTGACAAAGTCACCAAGCTTGGCGTTGCACCGCTGACCAGCATGTTCCTGTTCGGCGCCAACCAGCCGTCGAAAGTGCTCAACTACCGTCGTGAGCTGCATGATTCCAGCGGTCTGTCGATCCATGCCGGCAACGGCGAGTGGATCTGGCGCCCGTTGAACAATCCGAAACATCTGGCCGTGAGCAACTTCTCGATCGAGAACCCGCGTGGTTTCGGCTTGCTGCAACGTGGCCGCGACTTCAGCCACTACGAAGACCTCGACGACCGCTACGACAAGCGCCCGAGTGCCTGGATCGAACCAAAAGGCGATTGGGGCAAGGGTTCCGTCGATCTGGTAGAGATTCCGACTGCCGACGAAACCAACGACAATATCGTGGCTTTCTGGAGTCCGGAAAAACTGCCTGAGCCTGGCCAGCCGCTGGACGTCGCTTATCGCCTGCACTGGACCATCGACGAAGCGGCTCTTCACGCGCCGGACAGCGCCTGGGTTCAACAGACCTTGCGCTCCACAGGTGACGTGAAGCAGTCCAACCTGATCCGTCAGCCGGATGGCAGCGTTGCCTATCTGGTGGACTTCGAAGGTCCGTCCCTGGCGGCACTGCCGGAAACCGCGGACGTTCGCAGCCAGGTCAGCGTTGGCGACAATGCCGAACTGGTCGAGAACAGCGTGCGTTACAACCCTGAAACCAAGGGCTGGCGCCTGACCCTGCGGATGAAGATCAAGGATCCGGGCAAGTCCACCGAGATGCGTGCGGCACTGGTTCAGAGCATCGTGCCTGCCGATCTCGCGAAGTCTTCGGTTCCAGCGTCCAACTCTTCCGTTGCCAAGGCTGACAAAGTGGCTGCCAGACAAGCGGAAAAAGCGGACAAGGAAGCGAAGGCCGCCGAGGCCAAGCAGGCCGAAGCCAAGCCAGTCGCAGATACCAAGGACAAGGACAACAAAGACGCCAAGCAGCCTGCTGCTGCGGACGCGGCCCCAGCCACACCGGAATCGGCACCGACTGAAGAAGTCCTGACCGAGACCTGGAGCTACCAGTTGCCTGCCGATGAGTAATTTTCAAGTAATGCCAGAGACTCTTGCCGAGTATCTGGCGCATCTACCGATGACCGACGAGCAGCGCGCGGAACTCGCGGGCTGCCAGTCCTTCAGTGAGCTGCACCAGCGTCTGTCGTCTTCGACGTTTGACGCACCGGCCGAGGCTGCTCAAGCCTCGGTGGGCCGTCGCTTGACCCTGAACACCGCTGAAGAGCTGGAAGAAGCGGAAATGCTGGCGCTCGACGCCAGCGGTCGGGTTTGCCTCAAGGCAACCCCGCCGATCCGTCGGACCAAAGTCGTTCCGGAGCCATGGCGCACCAACATTCTGGTGCGTGGCTGGCGTCGTCTGACCGGTCGCACCAATCCACCGGCCCCGCCGAAGGACGAGAACGTGCTGCCGGCGGCCCGCTGGCGTACGGTCGGTTCGATCCGCCGTTACATCCTGCTGGTCCTGATGCTTGGCCAGACGATCGTCGCTGGCTGGTACATGAAAGGCATCATGCCGTACCAGGGCTGGTCGTTCGTCGACCTGAACGAAGTCCTGCATCAACCGATCCTGCAAACCGTCACGCAAGTGCTGCCGTATGCGCTGCAAACCAGCATCCTGATTCTGTTCGGGATTCTGTTCTGCTGGGTGTCGGCCGGTTTCTGGACGGCGCTGATGGGCTTCCTCGAGTTGCTCACCGGCCACGACAAATACCGCATCTCCGGTAAAAGTGCCGGCAACGAGCCGATCGCCAAAGACGCGCGCACCGCACTGGTGATGCCGATCTGCAACGAAGACGTGCCGCGGGTGTTTGCCGGTTTGCGCGCGACTTTCGAGTCGGTGGCGGCCACGGGTGACCTGGATCGCTTCGACTTCTTCGTCCTCAGCGACAGTAACGATGCGGACATCTGCGTTGCCGAACAGCAAGCCTGGCTGGATGTTTGCCGTGAAGCCAAAGGCTTCGGCAAGATCTTCTATCGCCGCCGTCGCCGCCGCGTGAAACGCAAGAGCGGCAACCTCGATGACTTCTGCCGTCGTTGGGGTGGTGACTATAAGTACATGGTCGTGCTCGACGCGGACTCAGTGATGAGCGGCGAATGCCTGACCAGTCTGGTGCGCTTGATGGAAGCCACGCCGGACGCCGGGATCATCCAGACTGCGCCGCGTGCGTCGGGCATGGATACCCTTTATGCACGTATGCAGCAGTTTGCGACCCGTGTGTACGGTCCGCTGTTCACCGCCGGCCTGCACTTCTGGCAGTTGGGCGAATCCCACTACTGGGGCCACAACGCGATCATCCGCATGAAGCCGTTCATCGAGCACTGCGCCCTGGCGCCGCTGCCGGGTAAAGGTGCTTTTGCCGGTGCGATTCTGTCCCACGACTTCGTCGAAGCGGCGCTGATGCGCCGTGCCGGCTGGGGTGTGTGGATTGCCTACGATTTGCCGGGCAGCTATGAAGAATTGCCGCCGAACCTGTTGGACGAACTCAAGCGTGACCGTCGCTGGTGCCACGGCAACCTGATGAACTTCCGCCTGTTCCTGGTCAAGGGCATGCACCCGGTTCACCGTGCGGTGTTCCTGACCGGCGTGATGTCTTACCTGTCGGCGCCGTTATGGTTCTTCTTCCTTGTGTTGTCGACGGCGCTGCTGGCGGTCAACACCTTGATGGAGCCGCAGTATTTCCTTGAGCCGCGTCAGCTCTATCCGCTGTGGCCGCAGTGGCACCCGGACAAGGCGATTGCGCTGTTCTCGACGACGATTGTGCTGCTGTTCCTGCCAAAGCTGTTGAGCATCATCCTGATCTGGGCCAAGGGCGCGAAAGAGTTCGGCGGCAAGTTCAAGGTGACCTTGTCGATGCTGCTGGAGATGCTGTTCTCCATGTTGCTGGCGCCGGTGCGGATGATTTTCCACACCCGCTTTGTACTCGCCGCGTTCCTCGGCTGGGCCGCGACCTGGAACTCGCCGCAACGTGACGACGACTCCACGCCATGGAGCGAAGCGGTCAAGCGCCACGGTCCGCAAACCTTGCTGGGCTTCTTCTGGGCCTTGCTGGTGATCTGGCTGAACCCGAGCTTCCTGTGGTGGCTGGTGCCGATCGTCGGTTCGTTGATGCTGTCGATTCCGGTGTCGGTGATTTCCAGTCGTGTCGGCCTGGGCCTCAAGTCCCGTGACGAGAGCCTGTTCCTGATCCCTGAGGAATACAATCCGCCACAGGCATTGCTGGCAACCGATCAGTACACCCACGAAAACCGTTGGCATGCACTGAACGACGGCTTTACCCGCGCGGTGGTCGATCCACAGCAGAACGCCTTGGCGTGCTCGCTGGCGACGTCGCGTCACGGTCAGGCCGAGCCGATCGAATGGTTGCGGATCGAACGGGTGCGTCACGCATTGAAAGTCGGGCCTGACGGCCTGAACAACAATGAGCGTGTGCAACTGCTCAGCGACCCGGTGGCCTTGGCTCGCTTGCACGAGCAGATCTGGAATGAAAGCCATCCTGAATGGCTGGCCGCCTGGCGCAAATCGGTGAAAGCCGATCCCCATGCGCCGCTGCTGCCGCTCAAACCGCTGAGTGCGCAGCCTCAGTTGGCGTAAATGAAGAGCCCCGCTAGCCAGCGGGGCTTTTTTTTGCCTGAACGTTGCCAAACCCTTGTGCAAACAAACGAGTGCGTTAGCATCCGTCCCCGAATTGGTGCGCCCGGACAATTTTCAGTTCGTATCGGCCGGTTTTCCTGATGGGAATCCGTCGTTTGCGCGCCTCACAACGCAATGGTTTTGGGGACTTGATGATGAAGAAGTATCTGTCGATGCTGCTGGTCGGCGTCACGGCATTGGTTGCAGTCAGCGCGGCGCAGGCCGGTGCCATCGATGACGCGGTCAAGCGCGGCACGCTGAAAGTCGGCATGGACCCGACCTACATGCCGTTCGAAATGACCAACAAGCGCGGCGAGATCATCGGTTTCGAAGTCGACATCCTCAAGGCCATGACCAAGGCGATGGGCGTCAAACTGGAGCTGGTGTCCACCGGCTACGACGGCATCATCCCGGCCCTGCTCACCGACAAGTTCGACATGATCGGCAGCGGCATGACCCTGACCCAGGAACGCAACCTGCGCCTGAACTTCAGCGAACCGTTCATCGTGGTCGGCCAGACCCTGGTGATCCGCAAGGAGCTGGAAGGCACCATCAAGTCCTATAAAGACTTGAACACCGCCGACTACCGCATCACTTCCAAACTCGGCACCACTGGCGAGATGGTCGCCAAGAAGCTGATCTCCAAAGCCAAGTACCACGGCTACGACAACGAGCAGGAAGCCGTGCTCGACGTGGTCAACGGCAAGGCCGACGCCTTCATCTACGACGCGCCTTACAACGTCGTGGCCGTGAACAAGGTCGGTGCCGGCAAACTGGTGTTCCTCGACAAGCCGTTCACCTATGAGCCTCTGGCTTTCGGCCTGAAGAAGGGTGATTACGACAGCATCAACTTCATCAACAACTTCCTGCACCAGATCCACGAAGACGGCACCTACGATCGCATCCATGACAAGTGGTTCAAGGACACGGCGTGGCAGAAGGATATGGAATAAGGCCCGGTCAGATAGACCGCGTCGCGCCCAATCGCCAGCAGGCTGGCTCCCACAATGAAATGCATTCCCCTGTGGGAGCCAGCCTGCTGGCAATGACGGCCTCCAAGGCAACACAAATCCCGGAACCTGCAATGAAACAGAAAAAAGCCCAATGGCCCTGGCACGTCCTGACCGTGCTCGTGCTGATCGGCCTGGCCGGCGCGTTGTATTACGCCACCTCGCTGATGTCCTACGAATGGCGCTGGAACCGCGTGCCGCAATACTTCGCCTACCAGGCCGAAGAATCCCAACGCGCCGCCGACATATCGACCGTCAGCGAGCTGCTGCGCAAGGGTGACAAGGCTGAAGTCATCCTGCGCAATGACGCGGGCGACGAGCAGCGTGTGACCGTCGACGACAACAGCCTGCAAGTCGCCCAAGGCGATGACGTGGCGGAAGGCGACGTGATCGGCGTAACACGCCATTGGGCCGCCGGGCCGCTGATGTGGGGCCTTTGGACCACCTTGTGGTTGTCCGTGGTGTCTGGCGTGCTCGGGTTGCTGATCGGCCTCGCCACGGGCCTGTGTCGGCTGTCGAATAACCCGACGCTGCGCGATCTCTCGACGATTTACGTCGAACTGGTGCGCGGTACGCCGCTGCTGGTACAGATATTCATCTTCTACTTCTTCATCGGCACCGTGATGAACCTGTCGCGGGAGTTCGCCGGGATCGCCGCGCTGTCGCTGTTCACCGGTGCTTATGTGGCCGAGATCATCCGCTCCGGTGTGCAGTCGATCGCCCGTGGCCAGAACGAAGCCGCCCGCTCCCTGGGCCTGAGCGCTGGCCAGTCGATGCGCCACGTGGTGCTGCCGCAAGCGTTCAAACGTGTGCTGCCACCACTGGCCGGTCAGTTCATCAGTCTGGTCAAGGACACCTCACTGGTGTCGGTGATCGCGATTACCGAACTGCTGAAAAGCGGTCGCGAAGTCATCACCACCTCGTTCTCGCCGTTCGAAATCCTGTTCTGCGTGGCCGGGTTGTACCTGTTGATCAACCTGCCGCTGTCAAAAATCGCCAGTCGGCTTGAGCGGAGGCTCGCACAAAGTGATTGAAGTCCGCGACCTGGTAAAAGTTTTCGACACCCGTGGCCATGTGGTGCGCGCGGTGGATAACGTGTCGACTCACGTAGCCAAGGGCGAAGTGCTGGTGGTGATCGGCCCGTCCGGTTCCGGCAAATCCACCTTCCTGCGCTGCCTCAATGGCCTGGAAGAGTTCGACTCGGGTTCGGTAAGCATCGACGGCCTGCAACTGGCCGACCCGAAAACCGACGTAAATGCCTACCGTCGCGAAGTCGGCATGGTGTTCCAGCATTTCAACCTTTTCCCGCACATGACCGTGCTGGAAAACCTCTGTCTGGCCCAGAAAGTCGTGCGCAAGCGCGGCAAGAAAGAGCGCGAGGCCAAGGCGTTGGCCTTGCTGGAGAAGGTCGGTATTGCGCAGAAGGCCAATGAGTTTCCATCGCGCCTGTCCGGCGGTCAGCAGCAGCGCGTGGCGATTGCTCGCGCGCTGGCCATGGAACCCAAGGTCATGCTCTTCGATGAGCCAACCTCGGCGCTTGATCCGGAAATGGTCGGTGAAGTGCTGGACGTGATGAAAACCCTGGCCTTGGAAGGCATGACCATGGTCTGCGTCACCCACGAAATGGGCTTTGCGCGGGAAGTGGCGGATCGGGTGCTGTTCTTCGATCACGGCAAATTGCTGGAAGATGCCTCACCGGCCGAGTTCTTTGATGCGCCGAAGGATCCGCGGGCTCAGGCCTTCTTGCGGCAGGTTCTCTGACTTCAGCGCCTTGGGGTCGCTAATCGCTAGCAGGCTAGCTCCCACAGTGGATGTGTGGTGTTCACACCAAACCCTGTGGGAGCCAGCCTGCTGGCGATTGCATCACCTCGGTCCCAAGCGAACCGAGGCATGCAAAATCACCTCAAACCTTGAACCTGCCCACCAGCATCTGCAGATGCGTCCCCAACCGCGCCAGTTCAACGCTGGAGGCCGCCGTCTCTTCACTGGCTGCCGAGGTCTGCTCCGACACATCACGCACATTCAGCACGCTACGGTTGATCTCCTCGGCCACGGCGGTTTGCTGCTCGGCCGCCGCAGCGATCTGCTGGTTCATCGACTGAATCGCCGACACCGTGCGGGTGATGCTTTCCAGAGAACTGCCGGCGCGGCGGGTCAGTTCGACGCTGCTGTCGGTCAGGCTGCGGCTGTTGTCCATGATCGTCGCGACTTGCTGGGTGCCGGTTTGCAGACCGACGATCAGCTCTTCGATTTCCTCGGTGGACTTCTGGGTGCGCTGGGCCAGGCTGCGGACTTCGTCGGCAACCACCGCAAAGCCGCGTCCGGCCTCACCGGCACGGGCGGCTTCGATCGCGGCGTTGAGCGCCAACAGGTTGGTTTGCTGGGCGACGGATTTGATCACGTCGAGCACGCTGCCGATCTTGTCGCTCTCGCGTTTCAGATCGCCCATGGCCGCCGTGGAGTTGCCGACTTCAAGAGCCAGGCGCTCGATCTGGGCGATGGCTTCGCCGACCACCTTGTCACCTTCGCGGGCCTGTTGATCGGCAGCGACGGCCGCTTCAGAGGCTTCTTCGGCGTTACGCGCGACTTCCTGCACAGTGGCGGTCATTTCGTTCATCGCGGTGGCCACCTGGTCGGTTTCGACTTTCTGGCTGTTGACCCCGGCACTGGTCTGCTCGGTGACGGCCGACAACTCTTCAGCCGCGCTGGCGATTTGCGTAACGCCATCGCTGATGCCGCCGATCAGTTCGCGCAGGCCCAGGGTCATGCTCTGCATGGCGCGCTGGAGCTGACCAAGTTCGTCGCGGCGCTCGGAGATGAGATTGTGGGTCAGGTCACCCGCGGCCACGCGTTCGGCC
The DNA here is from genome assembly GCF_051660785.1 of Pseudomonas sp. Classification (GTDB taxonomy): domain Bacteria; phylum Pseudomonadota; class Gammaproteobacteria; order Pseudomonadales; family Pseudomonadaceae; genus Aquipseudomonas. The sequence continues at coordinate 15,388 of NZ_JBOFQE010000041.1, read as the reverse complement.
ACTTTGAGGGTCTGGCTGAGAGGAATCACAATCTGGCGAGTGATGGCCCAGGCGGCGACAAGGCCAAAGGCAAGCGCCAGGGCAGTGGCCAGTAGCAGCATGTTCTTGGCGCTGGCGGCATCAGTATCGCGCACGACGGTTTGCGACACCGTGAGCTTCTTGCTGACGTCGAGCAAGATGTCGCCTTGTGCGGCCATGCGTTTGAGCGCTGCGGCGCTGGCTACTTGTGAGTCCCGATACTGGCTGACGGCGGCACGGTAGGCCTTGAGCGAATCGGTGGCTTGTTGCAGGTTGGCGATGTGCTGTTCCGGCAATCGGGACGGCAGGCTTTCGAGGTTCTTCAACGCATTGTCGATGGCGTCCAGCGCAGGTTGCTCCGCCTCGGTCTTGCCGCTGTAGGTGTAGCCGCGGACCTGGAAGCGCGCTTGCTGAATCAACTTGCTCAAGTCGATCACGCTGTTGAAGTCGGCAACACTGTCGCCTTGCAGCATGGATTTTTCGACTTCGGCGACGCGAGCCACGGCGTTGTCGGCGGTGGCGCCAAGTTTGCTGCGGGCGTCCTCGCGATTGGCGCCGGCCTGGACCATGGCGGTGAACGCTTGTTTGTACTCGCTGACGGCGGCCAGTTGCTGATCAATCATCGCCACGTCAGAAGGTTGCTCGATCAGAGTGCGCGCGGTTTGCAGGCCGGCATCGAGTTTGGCAAGCAGCTCGTTGACCGCGCCCGGGCCTTGTTCGCCACGACGCATTTCGTAGTCCAGACGGGCCAGGCGCAAGTCTTTGGTCAGCTCATTGACGCTGGCAATGAACCCGAGCTTGTCACCACGGTTGATCACGCCGCTCAGGCCGGTCCAGCCGGTGAAGGTGATCAACAAGGTTAAAAGCAGCACCAGACCGAAGCCGATCCCCAGTTTGCGATTGACGCTTACGTTTCCCAGATTCTCGGCCAGCCAACGGTACATGCTGCTACTCCCTCGGACCACTCATTGGTTTTATGGGAGGTATATCGGCAGACGGTCGGGAATCTGTAGGCACAACGCGATGGTCAGGCGAGTTAATACCTGTGGCGAGGGAGCTTGCTCCCGCTCGGCTGCGGAGCAGTCGCAAACCGATGGATACGGTCTGGCTGGATAGAAGCGATGGTCGCTTCGCGCCCAAGCAGGAGCAAGCTCCCTCGCCACAGGGACCGTGTCGATCTTAGAACAGGCGGGCGAGGAGCGCGGTGACGGCGGTTTCGACGCGCAGGATGCGCTCGCCAAGTTGCACCGGTTGCAGGCCGGACTTGGCCAGCAGGTCGATTTCGTAAGGAATCCAGCCGCCTTCGGGGCCGATGGCCAGTGTCACCGGCTCGTCCAGGCCGCGAGGGCAGGGCGGGTATTTGCCGGGGTGACCGACCAGACCGAGGGTGCCTTCGGTAATGGCCGGCAGCCGGTCCTCAACGAACGGCTTGAAGCGTTTCTCGATGACAATGTCCGGCAGCACGCTGTCCCGGGCCTGTTCCAGGCCAAGGATCAACTGCTCGCGAATTGCTTCCGGTTCCAGAAACGGCGTTTGCCAGAAGCTCTTCTCGACGCGATAGCTGTTCACCAGCACGATTCGTGGCACACCCATGGCCGCGACGGTCTGAAACACCCTGCGCAGCATTTTCGGCCGTGGCAGGGCCAATACCAGCGTCAGCGGCAGCTTGGCCGGTGGCGGTTGGTCGAGTGTGACGCGCAGTTCGGCTTCGCCGGTGTCCAGGCGCAGCACTTCGGCCGAACCCATCAGGCCGCCGATACGCCCGACGCGCATGCTGTCACCCACTTCACAGCGGTGAACTTCCTGCATGTGCGTCAACCGGCGATCACGCAGGATCACCCGGTCGGCCGCAATGAAGTCGGCCTCTTCGAGGAGCAACAGGTTCACGGCTGGGTCGCTGGCGGCTGGTCGTTGTGATCGTCAGCCGGCTGGTCGTCCGGGTGTTCGCCGCGCTTGCTGATCAGGCCGCCGAACAGGATGCCGATCTCGAACAGCAGCCACATCGGCACCGCCAGCAGCGTCTGCGAGAAGATGTCCGGCGGCGTCAGGATCATACCGACCACGAAGCAGCCGATGATCACGTACGGGCGGATTTTCTTCAGGTATTTGACGTCGACCACGCCAATCCACACCAGCAGCACCACGGCCACCGGGATCTCGAACGCCACGCCGAAGGCGAAGAACAGCGTCATGACGAAGTCGAGGTAGCTGCTGATGTCGGTCATCATTTCCACGCCGGCCGGGGTGGCGGCGGCGAAGAATTTGAAGATCAGCGGGAACACCAGGTAATAGGCGAACGCCATTCCGGCGTAGAACAGCATGATGCTCGATACCAGCAACGGCACCGCGATGCGTTTCTCATGCTTGTACAGGCCCGGCGCGATGAAGCCCCAGATCTGATGCAGGATCACCGGGATCGCCAGGAACAGCGACACCATCATGGTCAGCTTCAGCGGTGTCAGGAACGGCGACGACACGTCGGTGGCGATCATCGTTGCGCCCACTGGCAGATATTGGCGCAGCGGCGTCGAGACGAAGGTGTAGATTTGCTGGGTGAAGGCGAACAACCCGGCGAAGATGATGAAGATCGCCGCTACGCAACGCAGCAGGCGGGTACGCAACTCGGTGAGGTGCGAAACCAGCGGCATGTGCTGGTCGTTTTCTGGGAGATCGCTCATGGGGCTCGCGGCGGCAGTGTTGGGTCATGAGGGGCCGGCGCAACTGGCGCAGCCGCTGGCGTAACGGGTTCAGCGGGGGGCGCTGCAACAACGGGCGCAGGTTCGGTGGCCACTGCAACAGGTGCAGCGGCTGGAGCATGTATCGTCTGCTCCGCGACCGGTTCAACCGGCTGAACCGGCGTGGCCTCCTGCTGAGTCGGCGTGAAGATCTTCCGCGCCTCCTGTTCCAGCGACAGGATGTGCTCGTTGTGCAGTTGCCGACGAATCTCGTCGGCACCGATTTCACGTTCAACTTCCTGTTTGATCGCGTTGAAGCTGCGCTTCAGACGGCCGACCCACAGGCCGGCGGTGCGCGCAGCACCCGGCAGACGCTCGGGACCCAGCACCAGCAGGGCGACGAGGCCGACGAGCAGCAGTTCAGAGAAGCTGATACCAAACATTAGTCAGTGCTCACACGTCTTTGCGGATCGGCTCTTCGACTTTTTGCGCCTGCACGTCGATGGTGTGCGGCTGGTTCACGGACTGAGTGGTCTGTGGCTGAACCGGTGGCACCGGTTGGGCCGGGGTAACAGTCGGATCGGCCGGCTTTTCATCGTCGTTCATGGCTTTCTTGAAGCCCTTGATCGACTCGCCGACGTCAGTGCCGAGGTTTTTCAGTTTCTTGGTGCCGAATACCAATACGACAACAACCAGGATGACGATCCAGTGTTTCCAGTCAAAAATGCCCATGTTGCTGCTCCTCTCTAATAGTTGTTCAGGCGGACGGGCGCGAGGCTTTCTCGGCGTGTCCGGACAGACCGAAACGACGGTCCAGTTCATCGAGTACAGCCTGTGGATGCTGCCCCAGTTGGGCGAGCATGACCATGCTGTGGAACCACAGATCGGCAGTCTCGTAGATCACATCGCTGCAGTCGCCGCTGATGGCGGCATCCTTGGCGGCAATGATGGTCTCGACCGACTCTTCGCCGACTTTTTCCAGAATCTTGTTCAAGCCCTTGTGGTACAGGCTGGCGACATACGAGCTGTCGGCGGCGGCGCCTTTGCGCTCTTCCAGCACCTCGGCCAGGCGGGTCAGGGTGTCACTCATGGGTGTGTCCTGCGCAATAGATGGCGTGCGGGTCTTTGAGCACCGGGCCGACGGTTTTCCAGTCGCCGTTCTCGAAGACGCGATAGAAGCAACTTTGGCGGCCGGTATGGCAGGCGATGTCGCCGATCTGCTCGACCATGAGGATGATCACGTCGGCGTCACAGTCCAGGCGCATCTCATGCAGCGTCTGCACGTGGCCGGACTCTTCGCCCTTGCGCCACAACTTGCCACGGGAACGTGACCAGTAAATGGCACGATTCTCGGCCGCGCTCAGTTCAAGTGCTTCGCGGTTCATCCAGGCCATCATCAGGACGCGCCCGGTCTTGTGATCCTGGGCAATCGCCGGCACCAGGCCGTCTGCGTCCCACTTGATCTCGTCCAGCCAGTTTTTCATCTTCGACTCCGATGCAGGCCACACTTCATGAATAGAAGCCTACGTGAAATTCAGCGTTCAAACAGTGTGCCAGCGTGCGGGGGCTCTGGCTATCGGCGAACGACCAGATACAAACCGACGGCCACCATGATCCCGGCCGGCCAGTGGCCCAGATCGTTCAACGGCCCACCGACCGCGAGTATTGTGCCGCCGGCCAGATGCGCGGTGCCGAGCAGTCGCAGGAACCAGTCGTCCTTGCGCTTGTGCCACGGCGGTGGCGGATCGTTGGCGTGGGGTTGGGACATGCGCTCGAGCAGGTCGCGGGCCATATTGGCCAGGTGCGGAATCTGTTCGAACTGGCTCTGCACGTTGCCGAGCAAGGCTTTCGGGCTGACGCGCTCGCGCATCCAGCGTTCGAGGAACGGCTGGGCGGTGTTCCACAAATCCAGATCCGGGTACAGCTGACGGCCCAGGCCTTCGATGTTCAACAGGGTTTTTTGCAGCAGCACAAGTTGCGGCTGCACTTCCATGTTGAAGCGGCGAGCGGTCTGGAACAGGCGCATCAGCACCTGCCCGAATGAAATATCTTTTAATGGTTTTTCAAAGATCGGCTCGCATACCGTACGGATCGCCGCTTCGAATTCATTGAGTTTGGTTTCCGCCGGTACCCAGCCCGAATCGATGTGCAATTGCGCCACACGCCGGTAGTCACGCTTGAAAAACGCGAACAGGTTACGGGCCAGGTAATCCTGGTCTTCCGGGGTCAGGCTGCCGACGATGCCGCAGTCGATCGCAATGTATTGCGGGCTCCACGGGTTCACGGTGCTGACGAAGATGTTGCCGGGGTGCATGTCGGCGTGGAAGAAGCTGTCGCGGAACACCTGGGTGAAGAAGATTTCCACACCGCGTTCAGCGAGCATTTTCATGTCGGTGCGCTGGTCGGCCAGGGTCGCCAGATCGGTGACCTGAATCCCGTAGATACGCTCCATCACCAGCACTTTCGGGCGGCACCAGTCCCAATAGACTTGCGGCACATACAGCAGCGGCGAGCCGTCGAAGTTGCGCTTCAACTGGCTGGCGTTGGCGGCTTCGCGCAGCAGGTCGAGTTCGTCGTAGATGGTTTTTTCGTAGTCCTGGACCACGTCCACCGGGTGCAGCAGGCGTGCGTCGGCCGAGAGCTTTTCGGCGGCGCGGGCGAGGATGAACAGCCACGCCAGGTCCTGGGCGATGATCGGTTTCAGGCCGGGGCGGATCACCTTGACCACCACTTCTTCACCGGTTTTCAGCTGCGCGGCATGTACCTGCGCTACCGAGGCCGAGGCCAGCGGTTCGACGTCGAAACGGCTGAACACCTCACTGATCTTCTTGCCGAGCTGCTCTTCGATCAGGTTGACCGACACCTGCGAGTCGAACGGCGGCACGCGGTCCTGAAGTTTCATCAGCTCGTCGGCGATGTCTTCGGGCAGCAGGTCGCGGCGCGTCGAAAGGATCTGCCCGAACTTGATGAAAATCGGTCCCAGGTCCTGCAACGCCAGGCGCAAGCGTGCGCCACGGCTCAGGTCCAGCGTCTTGCGCGGGAACCAGCGCCACGGCAACGCATAACGCAGCGCCAGCAGAAACCACGGTAACGGCAAGGCGAACAAAAGGTCATCGAGGCGGTAGCGAATCACAACGCGCTGGATGCGCAACAAACGGCGGACGGCAAGCAGCTTCATGCGTTATCGCTTGGGTCGAGGGATCGGGAAAGGCGCTCGAAACGCGCCTCGAGACGTTCCAGATCGAGCTTGATCTGGTCCAGTTCACTGAAACGGGCCTCGGCTTCGCGTTGACCGACGAGGGTGCGCGATTCTTCAGCCAGGTATTCGCCCAGGTTCTGATTCAGGCTGGCGAACCCTTGCTGATACCAGCGTGCGCGGCTGCGCAGGTGACCGCCGACTAGTTGCGTGGCCACCGGGCCCAGCCAGCGTGAGAGTTCGTACTCCCAGTCCAGTTCAAGGTCCTGAAGGATCGCCGCCAGTTCCAGCAGCACGCCGCTGTCGCCGTCGAGTTCGACTTCAGGGCCGTGCAGGACCGAGGTCTTGTCCTTGCTCATCGCCAGTTTCAGCAGGCTGGAGGCCGGTGCGCGCAAGGTGCAGTCGGCGCCGGTTTCCCAGTGGGATGCCAGCATCAGGCCTTCGTCGCTGGGCAGGATAAAGATTTGCAGCGCCGGGCTGCGGCAGTCGACGGCAATCACTCTGCCGCTCAAATGCGCCAGTCGCGGCAGCGCCGTGCTGTCGAGACGCAGCACCCGGTTCAGACCGAGTTCAACGCTGGCGAGCAGGCCGGCCAGCAACATCAGGGTTTGATGCCGCGGTGCAGGGCGACGATGCCTGCGGTCATGTTGTGGTAAGTGACGCGGTCGAAACCGGCCTCGACCATCATTGACTTGAGGGTTTCCTGATTCGGGTGCATGCGGATCGATTCGGCCAGGTAGCGATAGCTTTCCGAGTCGTTGGTGATCAGCTTGCCCATCAGCGGCATGAAGGCGAACGAGTAGGCGTCGTAGGCTTTGGACATCAGCGCATTGGTCGGCTTGGAGAACTCCAGCACCAGCAAGCGGCCGCCCGGTTTCAGCACGCGCAGCATCGAACGCAGGGCGTCTTCTTTATGAGTGACGTTGCGCAGGCCGAAGGCGATGGTCACGCAGTCGAAATGGTTGTCCGGGAATGGCAGCTTTTCAGCGTCGGCCTGGACGAATTCGACGTTGCCGGCCACACCCAGGTCCAGCAGGCGGTCGCGACCGACCTTGAGCATGGATTCGTTGATGTCGGCCAACACGACCTGGCCGGTCGGACCCACGAGGTGCGAGAACTTCTTGGTCAGATCACCCGTGCCGCCGGCGATGTCCAGCACGCGGTTACCGGTGCGAACGCCCGACAGCTCGATCGCGAAACGCTTCCACAGGCGGTGCATGCCGCCCGACAGGAGGTCGTTCATCAAGTCGTACTTGGCGGCTACCGAGTGAAAAACCTCAGCGACTTTTTCCGCTTTCTGGCTTTCCGGAACGTTTTTGAAGCCGAAGTGAGTGGTGGGTTCGGCATCGCTGCCTTTGCGCTGATCAGTCATATCGCTGTCACCAAAAGAGAATGCGGGACATTCTAATCCCGGTGGCCTGCTTTGTCTTGGCAAGGCTGCAGGTAAGATAGGCAACCACCGGGACGTTTTGCCGCAGCAGCGGTCAAGATGCTTCAGGAAAGCATTCATAAAGCAGGAGTCATTCGATGGCCCGTATTAGTGTTGAACGTGCCCACGGCCTGGGCAAGGAAGCGGCCCGCGAGAAGGCCGACCAGTTGGCGCAGAAACTGTCCGATCAATATGGCCTGGAGCCTTCGTGGTCGGGCGATACCCTGAACCTCAAGCGCTCGGGCGTTAAAGGTGCGGTGCTTGTGAGCGAGGATTCGATCAAGGTCGATGTCGAACTGGGCCTGATGATGTCGGCCATGAGCGGCATGATCAAAGCGGAAATCGAAAAGGCCCTCGATAAAGCCCTGGTCTGATTTTCGAGTCGAATTACATTCCCTGTGGGAGCCAGCCTGCTGGCGATGGCGGTGCATCAGTCAACATTGTTGTTGATGGATAAATCGCTATCGCCAGCAGGCTGGCTCCCACATTTTGTTTGTGGTGTGCCCGAAGTTCTATGTCAGTTGTTAGGGTGCCGTTTCTAATTTTTCTCCCTACTTTGTGCCTGAGCCCGACACTTTCGCGGGCAGTTCCTCAAACCTTCTGCGCGTGAGGTGCACCATGGCCAAAGTTATTTTGAAGAAAAAAATCGACGCTTCGACGAATGCTCTGAGCGACGTTAAATCCTATGCCCGCAAGATCTGGCTGGCAGGCCTGGGGGCCTACACCAAGGTCGGCCAAGAGGGCAGCGAGTACTTTCAAGAGTTGGTAAAAGCTGGTCAAACTGTTGAAACAAAAGGCAAAAAAGTAGTTGCCGAGAAACTTGAAGCAGCTAACTCAGAGATCGATGAAGCCAAGAGTGAAGTGAGCACTTTCAAAGCCCGGGTCGAAGTTCAACTCGACAAGGTCGAGAAGGCTTTTGACTCGCGTGTCGCAAGTGCCTTGAATCGTATCGGCATTCCGTCTAAACATGACGTTGAGACACTCTCTGCTAAGCTCGATGAGCTGACGGCATTGCTCGAACGCGTCGCGCGTAAATCTTAAGGAGAACGGGATGGCTGGTAAAAAGAACACCGAAAAAGAAGGCAGCTCGTGGATCGGGAAAGTCGAAGACTACTCCCGCAAAATCTGGCTGGCTGGTTTAGGCGTGTACTCGAAGATCGACACTGACGGCAGCAAGCTCTTCGATACATTGGTTAAAGACGGCGAGAAAGCCGAGAAGCTCACCAAGAGCGCTGTCGGCAAGAAAGTCGATGACGTCAAGGATTCCGCTTCGTCGGCCAAGTCGCGCATCAGCGGCGTAAAAGATCGTGCGCTGGGCAAGTGGGATGAGCTGGAAGGGGCTTTCGACAAGCGCCTGAACAGCGCCATTTCGCGCCTGGGTGTACCGAGCCGCAATGAAGTGAAAGCACTGCACAGCAAGGTCGATACCCTGACCAGGCAACTGGAAAAACTCACCGGTGAGAAGGCCAGGCCTGTAGCGGCGAAAACCGCGGCTGCAAAACCTGCTGCAGCTAAACCAGCAGCCAAAAGCGCTGCCAAGCCGTTGGCCAAAGCTGCCGCTAAACCGGTCGCCAAAGCCGCGTCGAAAGTCGCATCCGCAGCCAAGTCCGCTACCAAAACTGCCGCCGCTAAACCTGCTGCAGCCAAGGCAGCGGTCAAATCGGTTGCTGCCAAAGCCGCCGCCAAACCGGCTGCTAAACCTGCTGCCAAAACCGCAGCCGCCAAACCGGCTGCCAAGCCAGCGGCAAAACCTGCCGCAGCGAAGAAACCAGCAGTGAAAAAACCGGCCGCTCCTAAGGCTGCCGCACCAAAACCAGCAGTGGCTGCCGCCAAACCGGCAACCCCGTCGACTCCGGCCAGCAGCTCGAACTCTGCTTCCGCACCGACCCCTGCTGTAACCCCGACTGCCGCGCCAGCTCCATCGACGCCAACCAGTCAGTCCTGATTCCAGGGCTCAATAAAACGCCCGGCCTGTAAAGGTCGGGCGTTTTTGTTTATGCACGGTTCTGCACACACTGCGGCCCCCTGTGGGAGCTAGCCTGCTAGCGATAGCGGTTCATCAGTCACAACAATGTCGACGGATAATCGCTATCGCTAGCAGGCTAGCTCCCACAGGGGGCGGCGGTGTTCAGGGGTCATTCGTGTTCTTCGAGGTATTGCAGTGCCAATTGCTCCGTCGCGACTTTGATCGGCGGCAACAAATGCGGCGCCACCAGCATCATGATCTGATACACCACCAACCGGACTTCACCCTCGCGATCAAGAATCCGCTGATAGTCCAGCGAGAACAGCAGCGTCATAGTGATCTGCTCCACCAATTGCCCCAGCGCCTGCGTATCGCTGACCAACTGCCCCTGAGCTTTCAATCGCGCCAGCAATGAAGCCAGCGTGCGCTTCAGCGCATTGAGCAGGTTGCGGATTCCCTTGGCCAGTTTCGGCAAGCGCCCGGCCAGGTTCGACAGGTCCTGAAAAAGAAACCGGTAATGGGCCAGCCGTTCGACGATCAAGTGCAGGAACAGCCAGTAATCCTCCGGCGCCAATTCCACATCGGCCGGAGGATCAAGCAGTGGTGCAAGCTCGGCCTGGAAACGCTCGAACAATCCGAGAATCAGCGGCTCCTTGCCGTGGAAGTGGTAGTAGAGGTTGCCCGGGCTGATCCCCATTTCGTTGGCAACTTCCATGGTGGAAACGTTCGGTTCGCCCTTCTGATTGAACAACTGCAGGGCACATTCGAGGATCCGGTCGCGGGTTTTCATCCAGTCTTCTTAATGGTCAGGTCCTGCCAGGCTTAAACCCTGTAGGAGCCAGCAAGCCGGCTCCTACGGGGGGCAGCGCCTGGCCGTGGTGTGTTGAGCGTCAGCGCACACGAACGTAAGTGCCGGGTGCCGCCTCCAGCGGTGGATAGTTCTGGTTGCCGAGGGTCATGTGGGTTTCTTTTTGCGCGCCCGAGCGTTCCTGAATCCAGCCCAGCCATTGTGTCCACCAGCTACCGTCGACTTGCCTGGCGTCGTAGTACCAGGCCCGCGGATCGCTGCTCAGTTTTGCGCTCTCGACGAAGTTGGCTTTCGGGTTCGATGGCGGGTTGAGGATGCTCTGCACATGACCGCTGTTGGACAGCACGAAACGTCGTTCGCCACCCAGCAACAGCGTCGAGCGATACACCGCATCCCACGGCGTGATGTGGTCATTAATGCCGGCGACGCTGAAACTGTCGACGGTGACTTTCTGCAAGTCGATCGGCGTGCCGCACACTTCCAGACCGCCCGGATGACCCAGTGGATTGTGTTTGAAGAAGTCCAGCAGGTCGCCATGCAAGGCTGCCGGCAGGCGCGTGTTGTCGTTGTTCCAGTAGAGGATGTCGAACGCCGGCGGCTCTTTACCGAGCAGGTAGTTATTGACGAAATAACTCCAGATCAAATCGTTGGGGCGCATCCAGGCGAAGACCTTGGCCATGTCGCGGCCGTCCAGCACACCTTTCTGGTAGGAGCGACGCTTGGCGGCTTCCAGGGTTTGCTCGTCGGCGAACAAGGTGGCGGGGCTGTCCATCTGACTGTCGAGCAGGCTCACCAGGTACGTCGCGCTGGACACCCGCCGCAGCTGCCGTTTGGCCTGCAAGTGGCCTTGCAGCGCAGCGATGGTCAGCCCGCCGGCGCAAGCGCCCATCAGGTTGACTTCGCGAGCACCGGTGATCGACCGGCAGACGTTCATCGCTTCTTCCACCGCTTCGACGTAGGTCGACAGGCCCCATTCGCGGTGCCGCACGTCCGGATTGCGCCAGCTGATCATGAACGACTGCAGGCCGTTTTTCAGGGCGAACTGGACGAAGCTGTTGTGCGGGCTCAGGTCGAAAATGTAGTACTTGTTGATCTGCGGCGGCACTACCAACAGCGGTTTTGAATACTGCTTTTCGCTCATCGGCTTGTACTGGATCAGCTCCAGCAGCTCATTGCGAAACACCACGGAGCCGGAGGTGGTGGCGACCGTTTTGCCGACCTCGAAGGAGTGCTTGGTGACTTGCCGGGGCAAGCCGTCGTTGTGCAGGAAGTCGTCGAACAGGTGGCCGATGCCGCGCACCAGACTGTTACCGCCGGAGTTGAAGATCTCCTTGATCGCCAACGGATTGAGCAGGGTGTTGGAAGGCGCCACGGCGTCATTGAGCAAGGCGAACGCGAAGTGCGCGCGAGCGCGATCGTCCGGGGTCATGTTGCTTTCGTCGATCCAGCTTTTGACCTGCTTCTGCCAGCTCAGGTAGGCCTGCAAGCTGCGGCGATAAAACGGGTTGAGGCTCCATGCCGGGTCGGCGAAGCGATTGTCCTGCGGGTTGGTCGGGTGCAGGGTTTCACCTAGTAGCACGCGGCCCAGTTGGCCGCCCAGTTTCAAGGCATGTCGGGCGCTGTGCACCGGGTTGCGCAGGCCATGGGCGGCAACGCTGCGCAGGGTCGACAACAGATCCCGGCCACGCAGGCCGGTGATCGCACTCTGTGCGTTGATGAACGCGGCGGGAGTGGGCAAAAAGTCCCTCGCTGGTTTTTCGCGCATGAATCAACACTCCTTCGTCTTCAGGCCAAATACAAATACACCGAACCAGAACACCATAGACGCTGTTGCGGGTTGTTGCGCGGCGCGGCGTCCTGCCGACCGACAATGGGCCGGTTAACCGCCCAATGGCGCCGGATGCGGATGCATCACGGCGCGCTGACGTTCCTCCTCGAGGAATTTCATGATGATCGGCGCCACGGCTTCAGCTCGGGTAATCAGGAACAGATGCCCGTCATCGATGATGTGCAACTGAGCATTGGGGATCCGCCAGGCGAGCACGCGCATGTTGATCAGCGGGATCAGGGGATCGTCGTCGCCAGCCAGGACCAGGGTCGGCTGATGGATCTTGTGCAGCCAGTGAATGCTGGTCCAGCCAAGCCCGGCGAACAGCTGCCAGTAGTAACCGAGCTTGCCTGCCGAGCGAACCTTCGCGGCATGGCTGGCGGCCAGGGTCGGATCGCGACGGAACGAGCCGCCATAGATCATCGGCGCGATGCGGATCACGTGAGACGGCTGGATGTAGCGCCGTGGGCTGGCCATCATCCACAGCACTTTCGGCTTGCCCGGCACCATCACCGCGCCGGCCGCCGTGGCTGCCAGCACGAGCTTCTTGCAGCGCTCGGGGTAGTCGTACGCGAACTGCTGGGCGAGGGCGCCACCCCAGGAAACGCCGATGACGTTGACCTGCCCGTAGTCGAGGTAATCGAGCATCCGCGCCGTGAGTTTCGCCAGGCCCGGAAAGCGATACGGCCGATTGGGCGTCGACGAGCCGCCGACACCGGGAACGTCGAAAGCGATGACTTCCAGGTCCGGGTCCAGCGCCGCGACGAACGGAAACACCAGCTCCAGGTTGGCGCCGATGCCATTGAAAATCAGCAAGGGCGTCAAGTGAGGCTTGCCGGGGCGTACCGCCGTGCGGAGGGTCTGGCCATCCAGGTCGACGGTACGGAATATGAACGGTTGCGGCATGCTTCAAGCCCTGTGGGTGAATTATCCCCATTTCCCTTGTGGGAGCGAGCCTGCTCGCGATAGCGGTCTGTCAGTCACATCATTGTTGGATGTGCTATCGCCATCGCGAGCAGGCTCGCTCCCACAGTGGGGTGGGGTGTGTCAGTTACCGCTCATGCACATAGGTGCCTGGTGCTGCTTCGCCGGCCGGATAAGCCTTGTTGCCCAGGCTCGCTGGGGATTTCTTCAGCTTGCCCGAACGCTCGGCCTGCCAGGCCTGCCAGTGCAGCCACCAGGAGTCAGTGTGTTTGGTGGAATTCTCTTGCCAATCTTCGGCTTTGACCGGCATCTCCGTGCTGGTCATGTAGCGCGATTTCGGATTGCCCGGCGGGTTCAGGATGCTCTGGATATGCCCGCTGCTGGACAGCACGAATTCAACCTTGCCGCCGAACAATTGCGCCGACTTGTAGCAGGACTTCCACGGGGTGATGTGGTCGTTGGTGCCGGCCAGGGAAAAGATGTCGGCCGTGACCTGCTTCAGATCGATCGGCGTGCCGCACACTTCCAGTGCATCGGGGCGAATCAGCGGGTTGTTTTTGAACATCTCGATCAGGTCGCCGTGGAACGCGGCCGGCAACCGTGTGGTGTCGTTGTTCCAGAACAGGATGTCGAACACCGGCGGCTCGTTGCCCAGCAGGTAATTGTTGACCCAGTAGTTCCAGATCAAATCGTTGGGGCGCATCCAGGCAAAAACTTTCGCCATGTCGCGGCCTTCCAGCACACCGGCCTGGTAGGAATGGCGCTTGGCGGCTTCGAGGGTTTGTTCATCAACGAACAAAGCCACGTCGCTGTCCAGGGTGGTGTCCAGCACGCTGACCAGCAACGTCAGGGCGTTGACCTTCTTCTCGCCGATCGCAGCGTAGTGGCCCAGCAGCGCGGTGCAGGTGATGCCGCCGGAGCAGGCACCGAGCATGTTCACGTCTTTGCTGCCGGTGATCGCGGTGACCACGTCGACCGCTTCCTTGAGCGCCTCGATATAGGTCGACAGCCCCCACTCGCGCTGCTCCTTGGTCGGGTTGCGCCAGCTGACGATGAACGTCTGCACGTTGTTACGCAGGCAGAAACGCGCCAGGCTCTTGTCCGGGCTCAAATCGAATACATAAAACTTGTTGATCTGCGGCGGCACCACCAGCAGCGGACGCTCGTGCACCTGCTCGGTGATCGGGCGGTACTGGATCAATTCCAGCACGTCGTTGCGGAACACCACCGCGCCTTCGGTCACGCCCAGGCTCTTGCCGACTTCGAACGCACCCATGTTGACCTGGCTCGGCATGCCGCCGTTATGTACCAGATCCTTGGCCAGGTGCGAGAGGCCGTCGAGCAGGCTTTTACCGCCGGTTTCGAAGAAGCGTTTGACTGCCGCCGGGTTGGCCGCACTGTTGGTCGGCGCCATGGCTTCGGTCATGAGGTTGATCACGAAATGCCCGCGGCTGACGTCTTTGGGCGGCAAGTTGCTGTCGTCGATCCAGTCGTGGAGTTCCTTGCGCCACGCCAGGTAAGTTTGCAAATAACGTTTGTAGAGCGGGTTCTGGCTCCAGGCCGGATCGGCAAAGCGACGGTCATCGCTCGTAGGTTGAAGCTCCGATTTACCGAACAACACGTTCTTCAGTTCAAGGCCGAAATGGGCGACATGTTTGGCACTGTGAATCGGTTGTTTGATGGCCTGCCTGAGCACCATTCGAGCGGACGCCAATAGATCCTTTCCACGCAGCCCAACGACAGGATTCAGCCCCAAGGTGTTTTCCGAGGCTTGATACTTCAAGTCATCGTTATTCTTGTTACTCATCTACGACGCTCCATTGTCCTGAGACGAGTACCTGGGTCCAGCTGTGTAGTCACACACAGCCAAGGCCAGGTACTACTGCTCGGGTGACCGTTAATTCTGCATCGCTGCTTTTTTTTCAATCGCAGAGAGCACTGCAGGGAACTTGCCAGCTCCATTGGTTACCCGAGTTTAATTTTTTTCGCAAGCGGGCCAATCATTGACCCAGGAGCGGAGCATTCAAACAGATGGAATTAGAAAATGCCCTCTAAAGAGCAAGAGGCCTGACCTAGAGCATCAGCTTGACGATGGATTCGTTCGGATCGCGGGTTTTGCCGGCGGCTTTCAGCTCAGCAAGATAATCGTTCCAAAGCTCCTCCTGACGCACGCCCAACTGGTACAGATATTCCCAGGTGAACAGGCCGCTGTCGTGGCCGTCGTCGAAGGTCAATTTCAGTGCGTACTGACCGGCCGGTTCTACCTTGGTCAGGCCTACGCCGATCTTGCCAAATTGCAGGATGGGTTTGCCGTGGCCCTGGACCTCGGCGGAAGGAGAGTGCACGCGCAAGAATTCGGCGGGCAGGTGATGCTCCTCGCCGGACGCATATTTCAGCGACAGGGTTTTCGAGGCTTTGTGCAGTTTGATGTCGGTGGGGAGTTGGGTCATGACCTGATGTCCGTACTTAAGCGCAAGGTCTGAACCTCTGTAGGAGCCGGCTTGCTGGCGATGGCGATTTAAAGTACGCCATCGCCAGCAAGCC
>NZ_JBOFQE010000040.1:0-7977 GCF_051660785.1 Pseudomonas sp. | reverse complement strand
GTCGCTCCCACAGTTTGATCGCGTTCCTTCAGAAGGAATGCGATCCCTGTGGGAGCGACGGTGCGACGATTCGACCTGCTCGCGATTGGGGGCGACTCGGTCTCGCGTCAGACCGAAAAAGTCTTGCCCGTATGGTTATTCAACGAAATAACCTTGGTCTTGCCGATCCGGTGACGGTAGATCTCGCGCAGGTACTTGATTGCCTTCTTCACGCAATCTCGCGACAAACGAATGTCGTTGATCGAGACAAACTTGTCCTTGTCGTTGATCAGCTCGCGGTATTTCTTCTCGTACATCGGTTTGATCGCGTACCAGTTGGTATCGAGGATCTTCGCCGGGTTCTCGAACTCATTGAGCAAATCGTCGATCAAGTCTTCGTCGAATTCTTCATTGATGATGAAGTCGAGGATCGAGTTATCCAGTGTGTCGTCGAAGCGGTACGGGTTTTTCGCGAAGCAGCGCTTGATGAAGGCCACGATCAGCGTCAGGAAATCGTCCGACAGGCACGGGCTCTTGGCGATCAGGGTGGTCAGCGACAGGTTGGCCGACGCGCCAATCACCAGCGCATAACGCTTGAGCGTGGTGTTCGGGAACAGGCTGTTGAGGTGAGTCTTCAACCGGTTCAGGTCCATGTACGACAGCTTGTAGTCTTTGGGCAGCGAAACAATCGACACCACCGAGGAGCAGTTCTTGAAGAAGTGCAGGTCGTGCAACGCGGCCGCGTCATAACCGGAATTCTTGTACTGCTCCAGCGAGGCGCGATAACGCTTGGATTCGATCGGCAACAGGCTGATGCCTTCGATCGCCTGGGTCACCTTGTTGAAGTGCGGCAGGTCGATGGAGCGGAAGAACAAGTCGTCGATGTTCAGGCGCTGCGGTTCTTTCTCGAACACTTTGAACTTGTCGCTGCTCGGCGGCGGCGTTTCCGGCACCACGGACTCGGCGTAGGCAATCGCCACCGGGCCGGCCAGGCTCATGAACAGGTCGTTGGCGTCGAGGCGAATGGTTTCGCCGATGTCGATGCCGGCTCGACGGAAATAGTTCTGGTCGTAGTCAGTCGTAACCGCCTGCGCCGTCAGAATGTTGAAGATCTGCTGCGAGATGTACTGGTTCGCGTGCTTTTCCATCGCGTTGACGTCGATGTTCTGGATGTTGCCGTCATCGCTTTCTTCGGCATAACGCATGATGTCGTTGGAGATCAGCATCATCGCGTTCCATGGACGGATACGGCCCATGACGCTGGCTTCGCTGCTGTCTTCGTTGGCGAAGTTGTAGGAGAAGTCCCACTCTTCCGACAGGTATTTGCACAGCAGGCGACCGGCGTTGATGTGCAGCGCTTCGGACATTTCGCTGCGGTGATCGGAAATGTTCGGCAGTACGCAAATGCCGCTGGTGAAGATCGGCTCGAAGACGAAGGAGTGACCACTCTTGCCGTCGTGCTCGTCCATCGGCTTGGTGTCGAACGTCTTGTTCATGTACGAGTGCTGCTGGGCCAGGCCGAATTCCGAAGCCATGCCCGAACCGGTACCGCCGCCGGCACTGAAGATCGAGAAATACAGGCGCGACTGGTTGGCCTTGATGCCGCAGCTGTCGATCAGGTACGAGTGGATCATTTTCCAGTCAGGGCTGGAGAAACGCTGGGTGTCCTTGTTCAGGATGATCTTGGCCAGGTACTGGCCGAGGATCGGCGCGTTACCGGCGCCACCGGCGTGGACTTCCGACAAGTCCATGATCTTCATTTTGCTGTAGTCGCGCAGGAAACCGCTCTTCTCGCCCTTGCGCGAGAAGCGGATGCGCCCGGCGATGTCTTTGTCCAGGTCGCCGAGCATCACCAGCGGCTCGACCAGGAACACCGGTTTGGTGGCCTTGTTCGGCCCCAGGCGCAGGTTGTTGCGGATCCACTGTGCCGGGCTGTAACCCTTTTCGGCGTAGCGTTTGTCCGGCGACAGGCGATCTTCGTTGTTGAATTCGTTGAGGTAGAACTTGCGGGCGTTGTACACCAGCTCCGCGACGTCCAGCGCAATGTTGGAACCGCAACGACCCAGGCCGATCAGGCACACCGAGGGGAATTCCTGGTCGTTGTGCTGTTCGTTGTCGCCTTCCAGGTGAGGTGGGCGCGGGAATACCATATCGCGCAGGCCATCGAGGTTATCGAGGATGCGGTCAGTGTTGGTTTCGGTGAAATACAGGTATTGCTGACTGGCCAGCGGACGCGACGGGATCAATGGCTTCGACGATGAGGGGCTGTTCGCCGCAGGGCTCAGTGTCAGGTCGGAAACCGTAGTGGCCGGATTATTTTTAGAAGTCATTGGGCGCCATGTACCTGGGCTGGTTGGCTCGGCGACACGGTGTCGTCGAACCTTCACGGAATAGGAACTCGCGACTTTTTTAGCGCGTATTTTGCCCAAGCGTCAGGGTCAAAGCCTGAGCATCGCTCGGGGGAATCCTTTCCTTAGTCATGATGAATCGGCCAATATTCGGCGATCTTTAATCAAAAGGAGGCTAAATGATGTCAACCCTACCTTCGTTGAGTTTTGCCGGAATCGGCCTGATGGGCTTGCCCATGTGTCGGCGCCTGTTGGCGGCGGGGTATCCGCTGACGGTGTGGAATCGCAATCCGGCCAAGTGCGCAGCGTTGGTCGAGGCCGGCGCCCGGCAAGTGGCGACAGCGGCTGAACTGGGCCAACACGCCGACGTGGTGATGGTGTGCCTGGCGGACACCGCCGTGGTGCGTGAAGTGGTTTTCGGCCCGGCCGGCATTGCCGAGGGCGCGAAAAACGGTCAGTTGCTGGTGGATTTTTCCAGCCTGGAACCGACCGCGACCAGGGAAATGGCCTCGGCGCTTTCCAGCCAATGCGGCATGCGCTGGCTGGACGCGCCGGTGTCTGGCGGGGTCGTCGGCGCCGAGGCCGGCAGCCTGGCGATCATGGTCGGCGGTGAAGCGGCTGATCTTGAGCAAGTCAGGCCGGTGCTGTTGAGACTGGGTCAACGGGTGACTCACATGGGCGGCATCGGCGCCGGGCAGGTAACCAAGGCCTGCAACCAGATGATCGTTGCCTGCAATGCGCTGGTGATTGCTGAAGTGGTGGCGTTGGCCGAGCGTTCCGGGGTCGACGCCAGCCTGATTGCCGAAGCGCTCGCGGGTGGGTTCGCCGATTCAAAACCGTTGCAGATCCTCGCCCCGCAAATGGCCGAGAGTCGTTTCCAACCGGTGAAGTGGCACGTGCGCACGCTGCTCAAAGACCTCGACAGCGCGGTGAAATTTTCCCGCGAACAGGGTTCGGCTACGCCGATCAGCGGATTGGCCGCACAACTGATGCGCCTGCATGGGGGGCAGGGTTTTTTGGAAAAGGACCCGTCAACGTTAGTGCAGTTGTACCGCAAGCCAGGCTCAGAGGGCTGACCATGCGTGAGTGTTTGCGCTGATTGATTTCGTCCAGTACCGCACGCAACTCGGCCAGTGGCACCGGACGACTGAGCAGATGACCCTGAACGAAGTCACAGCCCTGGCGCTCGAGAAAGTCATACTGCTCGGAGGTTTCGACCCCCTCGCTGATGACCTGCAGGTGCAGGGTGTGGGCCATGATGATAATGGCCTGGACGATTTCCATGTCCTGGGTGGCCTTGGGGATTTCCTGGATGAACGAGCGGTCGATTTTCAGCGTGTTCAGCGGCAGGCGCTTGAGGTAGGTCAAGGATGAATAGCCGGTACCAAAGTCATCGATCGACAGCGACACCCCGAGGGTCCGGATCTGCCGCAGCAGCGCCAGGGTGTTGGCGAGGTTGCCCATCAGCGCGTTTTCGGTCAACTCCAGCTCCAGCCGCTGTGGTGCCACGCCGGCGACGCGCAGGGCGTTTTCGATTTCGTCGGCCAGGTCTTCGCGGGCCAGGTTCAGCGGTGAGCAGTTCACGGCGATCTTGAGTTCTTCGCGGCCTTGACGAGACAACTCGCCAAGGTCTTCGCAGGCCTTGCGCAACACCCAGTTGTCCAGTTCGGCGATCAGGCCGTTGGCCTCGGCAATGGCAATGAATCGATCCGGTGCCAGCAACCCGTGAACCGGGTGTTGCCAGCGAATCAGCGCTTCGAGTTTGGTGACCTGAGCGGTTTTCAGCTCATAGATCGGTTGGTAATGGAGCATCAATCCGTCGTCATTGCGCAGGGCGTGCCGCAGTTCTTCTTCGAGTTGCAGCTCCAGGGTGGCACGGGTTTTCATGTGCGGACTGAAAAAGTGCAGCTCATTGCGTCCGCTGCCCTTGGACTGATACAGCGCCAGGTCGGCGTTTTTCAGTAGCTCCTCGCAGGTTGAGCCATCTTGCGGAAACACGCTGATGCCGATGCTGGTGGTCATGACCATGCTGCGTCCGGCCAGCTCGATGGGCTCTTTCATTTTCAGCATGATGCGCTGGGCCATTTGCCGCGCTTCTTCACGGTCATTCAGGCCGATGAGGATGCAGAATTCGTCCCCGCCGAAACGCGAGACCACATCATCGTGGTTGCGTACCGACCCCTTGATGTAGGCGGCCAGAATCTTGAGCAATTCGTCGCCAGCGTCGTGGCCAAGGCTGTCATTGATTCGCTTGAAGTGGTCGATGTCGAGGAACAACACCGCCAGCATGCCGCCCTCGTTGGCCTTGTCGAGCAGCTTTTCGGCGAAAATCTGGTTGAAACCTCGGCGGTTGATCAGGTTGGTCAGCGCGTCGTAGTGCGCCACCTGTTGCAGCGACAGGCGCGCCTGATCCAGCTGGCCGAGCAGGGTGTTGACCCGCTGCAGGTCGCACTCCTTGTGTTGCAGCTTCTTGTCGGCGAGGGCTGCGCTGATGCTGCTGCCGATGATCAGCAACGTCATCATTGCCACCGTCAACCCCAGCTGCAGGTGGTTGTTGTCGCCAGGCAGCGGCTGGAGACTATCGACGGGAAGCACCAGGTTGAGCGCCGCCATACCGGTGAAATGCATGCTGACGATGCCGGCACCGAGCACCAGGCTGGCGGTGTATTTACGCAGTTGATGCGCCACGCCGCTGCCTTCGCGCAGGTGACTGGAAATCAACAGGGCGGCGAGGCTGGCGCCCACCGCGATCACGATGGAAAGGGCGAACAGGACGGGATTGTAATAGGCCGTCGCATTCGAACGCATGGCGGCCATGCCCACGTAGTGCATGGTGGCGATGCCCAGTCCGATCCACACCGCGGCCCGCAGGTATTGCCAGAAAGTCAGGTGAGGATGGCTGAGGGTGTGCATCGCCAGCCACGAGGCGGTCAACGCGAACAACAGTGAGATCAGGGTAATGGGTAACTGATAGTGAATTTCGAGCGGCGCCTGGAACGCCAGCATGCTGATGAAGTGCATGGCCCAGATACCGCCCGCCAGACACCCGGCGCCCACCCAGCGCCAGAGACGTTGAGACGCGGGTTTTTCGGCATGGCCGACCCGTTCGGTGATGTCCAGTGTGGCGAACCCGGTTGCACAGGCGACCACATACGCCAGCAACACCAAAAAGGGGTTATGAGCGCAATCGAGTATGACCTGGCCGGTCTCTGGCAGTTGGGTCGTGAAATATAAAGCAGGCCACTCCATTGAACGCCCCGTATTTAACATCCAGCCGACACCATGAACCCTGGCGAATGTGTTGGAGTATAGAGCTCATACAAAGAGTGCAAGCGCTAGTGGCACATTGCTCTTAATGATTTTTGGGATTACTGGAGGCAAGCCTTAGGCGATCTGCTCATAAGGGAATTCGTAGTCCGGTTGCAGGGCCGGCAACCCGAACGCTGCCCGTGCAGCATCGCAATCCACGTTTGCCTCGCCATTGGCCCACGAGGCGTCGAACTCCCGGCAGGTGCTGGAACGCTGATCGTAAATCGAGCACTGCACGGTGCTGCCGACTTCGCCGACCAACCCGACGCAGCGCGTGGGTTTGCAGTCGGTGCCCAGCATGGCCACCCGGCTGGGGCTGATGGGCGCGACAAGCTCGTCAGGCACCGTTCCTCCGGCCGAGGTGCATTCACCCCAGAAAAAAGACACGCGAAAATGAGAACAGCAGGCACCGCAATTCAGACACGGACTGGCTTCGGACATGGGCGATAGTCAAAGGAGGGATGGGGGATTGGTGGGGCAGGCAAGGCCGCTATTCTAGGCTTTGCGTTGGACTTGGGAAGGGGGCGCAAAAGTATTTTTTATGCGACCAATGGCGAGAAATACCTGCTTTGCAAAAAACCTTGTGGGAGCTAGCCTGCTAGCGATTGCAGTGTGTCATGCACCGATGATGTCGACTGACACTACGTCATCGCTAGCAGGCTAGCTCCCACAGGTGGCGCGTTGTGCCATGGGTTGGTATCAGCATTACGAATAATTACAGACAGTTCCGGCCGGCCTGACTAGATTGGAGGTTCCGGGGACAGCGAGGCCCCAATAACAATAAAAGAGACGGACCCCATGCAGAACTCGACCCAAGCGGCGAATGCCTGGCGCATTCTGTTCCTGCTGTTCCTGGCCAACCTGTTCAATTTCTTCGATCGCACCATCCCGGCCATCATCATCGAACCGATTCGCATGGAATGGCACCTCAGCGACTTTCAGCTGGGCATCATCGGTACTGCATTCACCATTGTTTATGCGATTGCCGGCCTGCCGCTGGGGCGAATGGCCGATACCGGTTCGCGCAGCAAACTGATGGGCTGGGGCCTGGCGGCGTGGAGCGGCCTGACGGCGGTCAACGGCCTGGTGGGCAATTTCTGGGCGTTCCTGATCGTGCGCATGGGCGTCGGTATCGGCGAAGCCAGTTACGCACCGGCCGCCAACTCGCTGATCGGCGACCTGTTCCCGGCGCACCGTCGCGCGCGGGCCATGGGCATTTTCATGCTAGGCCTGCCGCTAGGCCTGCTGCTGGCGTTCTTCACCATTGGCGCCATGGTCAAGGCGTTCGACAGCTGGCGCGCGCCGTTCTTCATCGCGGCGGTGCCGGGGCTGATCCTGGCGATCTTCATGTTCTACATCAAGGAGCCGAAACGCGGCGCCGCGGAGAGCGTGCAAGTCTCCCAGGAACGCATCGACCGGCCGATCCGTCGCGTGTTGGCGGTGCCGACCTTCCTCTGGCTGGTAATGGCGGGGTTGTGTTTCAACTTTGCCACCTATGCCTGCAACTCGTTTCTGGTGCCGATGCTGCAGCGTTACTTCCTGATGCCGTTGCAGGAAGCGGCGGTGGCGACCGGGGTGATCGTCGGCGTGACCGGGTTGTTCGGGTTGACGCTCGGTGGCTGGGTTGCTGACAAAATTCACCAGCGGGTGGCGAACGGGCGGCTGCTGTTCGCAGCGTTCAGCCTGATCATCTCGACCGTGTGTACGGCGTGGGCGTTGCACGCCGGACGGGTCGAGATCGGGGTATTCGTCGCGGTGTTCAGTGTGGGCTGGCTGTTCGCCTACAACTTCTACACCTGCGTTTACACGGCGATTCAGGACGTGGTCGAACCGCGTCTGCGGGCCACGGCGATGGCGCTGTTCTTTGCCGGGTTGTACTTGCTGGGCGGTGGTTTGGGGCCGGTGGTGGTGGGCGGTTTGTCCGACCACTTCGCGCACACGGCGATGGCCGCGGCGGGCGTTGAGCAGATGACTGAGGCGTTCAAGGCCGTGGGTCTGCATGACGCCATGTATCTGATCCCGGTGGCGTTGTTTTTCACCATGGTGTTTCTGTTCCTGGCGTCGCGGTGTTTTGTTCGGGATGCCAAGCGGATGAAGGAAGGGTTGGTCGCTGTGAGTGAACCTGATGTTGCAGTGGCGACTGCATAATCGCTATCGCCAGCAGGCTGGCTCCCACATTGGATCTACAGCGTTAACAAATCCCCTGTGGGAGCTAGCTGTGATCTCTCTGTAGGTTGTTCACTCGGGGCTTTTCCGGGAAATTGGAGGTGCGAACCAAACCAAGTACCTGGAGGCCCCGAGTGAACACTCATAAAAATGCCCGATTAACCGTTTCTGGTCG
>NZ_JBOFQE010000039.1:0-103406 GCF_051660785.1 Pseudomonas sp. | reverse complement strand
CGGCTTGCTGGCGATAGCGGTGGGGCAGGCGACAAGTTAATCGCCTGACGGACGCTATCGCCAGCAAGCCGGCTCCTACAGGGCGCGCGTACATCTGGAGAGTAAACAGTGCACTCAATTAAAAAGTTCGTGGCAGGGGCATTCTTGGTGTTTGCGGCAAGTGCTCAGGCGGATGACGGTATTGACCGCATGACCCTCGCCGATATGCGTCATGCGTTGAATAACGGGACAATCAGTTCTGAGCAACTGGTCCAGCACTATCTGGATAACATCCGGGCGAACAATCATCAGGGCCAACACATCAATGCGCTGGTGACGCTCAATGAGCAGGCGATCGAACAGGCGCGGAAGTGGGATGCTGAGCGGGCGAAAAATCCCGATGCCAAATACCCTGCGCTGGCCGGTATTCCGTTCGTGGTGAAAGACAACTTCGACACCGCCGGTATGGTCACCTCCGGTGGCTCCTACGTCCTGCGTTCGTCTGTGCCGAGCCAGGATGCCTTCACCGTCAAGAAGCTGATCGACGGGCAAGCGATTCTGCTCGGCAAAGCCAACCTGTCGGAATTGGCCGCGTCCTTTGGCTGGTTTGGCTACAGCTCGTTTGGCGGGCAGACGCTGAATCCGAGAAACACCAAGCGCGATGCGTCTGGCTCCAGCAGCGGCTCTGCTGCCTCGGTGGCAGCCGCGTTTGCACCGTTCGCACTTGGGTCCGATACCAGCGGCTCGATCCGCGCGCCGGCCAGCGTGACCGGCACGGTGGGTTTTCGACCTTCGCTGGGACTGATCAGCCGCAGCGGCATCATTCCGCTCTCGCTCGCGTTCGATACCGGTGGCGTCATCACCAACAGCGTGCTGGATCAGGCCATCGTGCTGGATGCGATCAAGGGCCAGGACAAAAGCGATCCGGCGACGCTCGACCTTGTGGCCGACAAAATACAGTTCGAGCCAGCGCTGAACCGTTCCTCGCTGCAAGGCAAGACCATCGGGGTGATCACCAATTTCAACGGTGCCAACCCGGAGGTGGATGCGGTGTTCAAGTCAGCGCAGGAAACCCTCGGCAAGCGTGGGGCGCATGTGGTTTCCATCGAGCTGCCGAAGGCATTTGAAACCTTGTGGAGCGATGTACTCGGCCCAGTGGGAGAGAGCGAATTCAAACCGCAATTCGAACGCTACCTGGCCACCCTCAACCCGAGTCAGCCGCGAACGCTTGCGCAGTTTCTCGACCTGGCGAAAAAAAATCAGGCTGAAAACGGTCCGCATGGGATGAACCCGGCGCGCCTGGCCGGGCTGGAAGCAGTATCGAAAACCGAAAGCACCGACTCACCGCAATACATCTCGATTCTCTCAAGGAAGATCCCGCAATTGCGTACGGAGCTGTTGGGCATCATGAGGAAGAACAAGGTGGATAGCCTGTTCTTCGCGACCATCAATTGCCCGGCGTCGGTGGTTCACGGCGTGACCGATGACAGTTATGTGTGCAAATCCGGTGATACCTACGCCTCGTCGTACATTGCCTCCGCCACAGGATTTCCCGAAATCACGGTGCCGGCAGGCACCATCAAGGGCAATCTGCCGGTCGGCGTTTCGTTCCTGGGCGGCTACGGCGAAGACGCCAAGATCGTCGGCTTTGGTTACGCGTTTCTCGGGCGCTGATCGTTCAGATCTGTTCCAGCAACCAGGTCCGGAACGCGACAAGGGAGGGCAGCATTTCGTTGCGCGGCGGGTAAGTCAGGTAGTAACTGCGCTGGCTGGCAAAGGGCTGGTCGAGGCTGATCAGCTCTGCGTTCGCCAGCTCGTCGGCCACCAGAATACGCGGCACCAGACCGATGCCGATGCCGGCCCTGACAGCCTGGATCAAGTGTGAGGTGAGTTCGAAACTCGGCCCCAGCCGCATCATTCGATGGGGCAGGCCGTGATGGCTGAACCACTCGCCCCAGACGTTGGCATTGCTTGCGACGTTGAGCAGCGTCTGCCCGCCAATGCGCTCCGGCGTCCAGATGTCATGGGCCTCGGCCGCTTGTGGAGACATGATCACCATCAATTCTTCCGTGTGCAGGCGATGGCTGATCAAGCCCGGCAGATCGGCATTGCCGACGACGATCGCGGCATCGATACCGCTGGTTTCGAAGTCGATGGCGTCGATCCGGGAATTGATATGCACCAGCATGCCCGGATGGGTTTTGTAAAAGTCATGAAGGCGCGGCAGTAACCACTTCGAGCCGAACGTTGGCAGTGTGGCCAGGCGCAGGGTGCCGCTGCCGGATTGATACGCCATGGCCTGCAACGTGGCGCTGCGGATGCGTCCGAGCGCTTCGCTCATTTCCCGCTGATAAAGACGACCGACATCGGTCAATTGCACTTGCCGGCCTTCACGGCGAAACAGGGTCAGGCCCAGTTGCTGTTCCAGCGCCTGGACTTGCCGGCTCACGGCGCTTTGGGTCAGTGACAGTTCCATCGCGGCGCGGGTGTAGCTTTCATGGCGGGCGGCGGCTTCAAAGGCCAGCAGCAACGACATCGAAGGAGTGAGGTGACGGTAATTCATTCGTAAAAGTCATCGATAGCGGCAGGATTATCCGTTTGTCCGGCGCCAGAGCCTGCAGGATCATTGGCATAGCCGACGACCTGAGGCTGACTCATTAATGCTCAGGCGACAAGTGTTTTGAATTTTCCCGTGATTAGACCGACAAGAGAACCGCCTGCGATGATCGCCCAGTTGCCCACCGTTGCACTCGCGGCACAGTACCCGGAATTTCTTCAAGCCCTGCGCGTCAGCGGCTTCCGCGGTCAGCTCAGCGCCGACTACGCCACGCGCACCGTGCTGGCGACCGACAACTCGATTTACCAGCGCTTGCCGCAAGCGGCGGTGTTCCCCATGGACGCGGACGACATAGCCCGCATCGCGACCTTGATGGCCGAACCACGCTTTCGCCAGATCAAACTGACCCCGCGCGGCGGTGGCACCGGCACCAACGGCCAGTCGTTGACCGATGGCATCGTGGTCGACTTGTCGCGGCATATGAACAGCATTCTCGAAATCAACGTCGCCGAGCGCTGGGTGCGGGTGCAGGCGGGCGTGGTCAAGGACCAGCTGAATGCCGCGCTCAAGCCCCACGGGCTGTTCTTTGCCCCGGAGCTGTCAACGTCCAATCGCGCCACCGTGGGCGGCATGATCAACACCGACGCCAGCGGCCAGGGCAGTTGCACCTACGGCAAGACCCGCGATCATGTGCTTGAACTGCACAGCGTACTGCTCGGTGGTTTACGCCTGCACAGCCAGCCTTTGTCTTATGCAGAACTGGAAGCGGCGTGTGTGCAGCCCGGCCGCATCGGCGAGGTGTATCGGACAGCGCGGCACATTCAGGAAACCCAGGCCGACCTGATCGAGTCAGTGTTCCCCAAACTCAACCGCTGCCTGACCGGTTACGACCTGGCGCACCTGCGCGACGAGCTCGGGCGTTTCAACCTCAACAGCGTGCTGTGCGGTGCGGAAGGTTCGTTGGGCTACATCGTCGAAGCCAAACTCAACGTGCTGCCGATTCCCAAGTATTCGGTGTTAGTGAATGTTCGCTACGGCAGCTTCATGGACGCGCTGCGCGACGCCAATGCGTTATTGGCGCACAATCCGTTGTCCATCGAAACCGTGGATTCCAAAGTGTTGATGCTGGCGATGAAAGACATCGTCTGGCACAGCGTCGCCGAATATTTTCCGACGGACGCCGAGCGCCCGACGCTGGGCATCAATCTGGTGGAATTCAGCGGTGAAGACCTGGCGGATGTGAATGCACGGGTGGCATCGTTCGTGGCGCATCTGCAGGCCGACACGACCATCGAGCGACTGGGCCACACGCTGGCCGAAGGTGCCGAAGCGGTGACCCGCGTCTACGCCATGCGTAAACGCTCCGTCGGGCTTCTGGGCAATGTCGAAGGCGAGATCCGTCCGCAGCCTTTCGTTGAGGACACCGCCGTGCCGCCGGAGAAACTGGCCGACTACATCGCTGAGTTTCGCGCATTGCTCGACAGTCATGGCCTGGCCTACGGCATGTTCGGTCACGTCGATGCCGGCGTGCTGCACGTGCGCCCGGCACTGGACATGAAAGACCCGGCGCAGGCCGCGCTGGTCAAGCCGATTTCCGATGCCGTGGCCGAGCTGACACAGCGTTACGGCGGCTTGCTGTGGGGCGAGCACGGCAAGGGTTTGCGTTCGGAATACGTCCCCGGTTTTTTTGGCGAGCTGTACCCGGCGCTGCAATCGCTCAAGGGCGCATTTGACCCGCACAATCAACTCAACCCCGGCAAGATCTGCACGCCGCCAGATGCCGCCCAAGGCTTGCTCAAGGTCAACGAAGTCACGCTGCGCGGTGATCTGGATCGGCAAATCGACGAGCGCGTCTGGCAAAGTTTCGGCACCGCTGTGCACTGCAATGGCAACGGCGCTTGCTACAACTACGACCCCGACGATGCGATGTGCCCTTCGTGGAAAGCCACCCGTGAACGCCAGCATTCGCCGAAGGGCAGGGCGTCATTGATTCGCGAGTGGTTGCGTCTGCAAGGCGCGGCCAATATCGACGTGTTGCAAGCGGCCCGGGGCAAGTTGTCGTGGCTGAACGGGTTGCCGACGCGGTTGCGCAATAACCTGGCGCGCTCGCGGGGTGAGGCGGATTTCTCCCATGAAGTCTACGATGCGATGGCGGGGTGTCTCGCCTGTAAATCCTGTGCGGGACAATGCCCGGTCAAAGTCAACGTGCCGGAATTCCGTTCGCGGTTTCTGGAGCTGTATCACGGCCGCTATCAACGTCCGCTTCGTGACTACCTGATCGGTTCGCTGGAGTTCACCCTTCCTTACATGGCCTGTGCGCCTGGTTTGTACAACGCGGTGATGGGCTCTAAATGGATGAGCCGCTTGCTAGAGCGACAGGTCGGCATGCTCGACAGTCCGCTGATCAACCGCTACGACTTGCAGGCCACGCTGACCCGCTGCAGCGTCGCCGTTGCCAGCGTGCCAGCCTTGCGCGAGCTCACTGGTGCGCAACGTGAGCGAAGCGTGGTGCTGGTGCAGGATGCTTTCACCCGGTATTTCGAAACGCCGTTACTGGCGCGCTTAATCGAGTTGGCGCATCAGTTGGGCTATCGCGTGTTTCTGGCGCCCTACAGCGCTAACGGCAAGCCTTTGCATGTCCAGGGCTTCCTCGGCGCATTTGCCAAGGCAGCAATCCGCAACGCCACTCAGCTCAAGGCGCTCGCCGACTGCGGCGTTCCGTTGGTTGGGCTGGACCCGGCGATGACGCTGGTCTATCGCCAGGAATATCAGAAAGTGCCGGGGCTTAATGATTGCCCAAAGGTCTTGCTGCCCCAGGAATGGCTCATTGATGTGCTGCCTGAAAACCCGCAGCCAGTGACGCAGACATTCCGTTTGTTGGCGCACTGCACCGAGAAAACCAACGTCCCGGCCAGTACAGCGCAATGGGAAACCGTGTTTGCCCGGCTTGGGCTCAAGCTGGTGACTGAGGCGACGGGCTGCTGCGGCATGTCCGGAACGTACGGTCATGAAGCACGAAACCAGGACACTTCGCGGACCATTTTCGAGCAGTCATGGGCGGGCAAACTGGACAAGGCGGGGGAGGCGCTGGCGACGGGGTACTCGTGTCGCAGTCAGGTAAAACGCCAGGCCGACAGGCAACTTCGCCATCCGCTGGAGATTGTGTTGGAACAAGTGCGAGCAGAGTAGGGGAGTTTGATCCTGCGGCTATCAGCCAATAAGCCGCGAGGGTGAAAAGACCTCGCGGCTGACCTCGGTTGTTTTCAGAAACGGCGCTGGGCAAGCGGTTTCAGAAGTGGTGAGGTCGGGGACACAGTGCCCCGGCTCTCATCATTCAGAAGCGAGTGCGGCAGCCCCTTGTTCCTGTTGGGTATCGGCGGCCGTCTGCCGATCCACTTTGAACCATGCCGCATACAACGCCGGGACGAAGAAGATCGTCAGTAGCGTCGCCACGGTAAGGCCGCCCATGATCGCAATGGCCATCGGCCCCCAAAACACACTGCGCGTCAGCGGGATCATTGCAAGCACGGTGGCCAGCGCCGTCAGCATCACCGGACGGGCCCGGTGAATGGCAGCATCCAGCACTGCGTTCCACGGGTCGCGCCCTTCGGCGATCTCGATCTGCACTTGATCGATCAGGATCACGGCGTTGCGCATGATCATGCCGCCCAGTGCAATGATGCCCAGAATCGCAACGAAGCCCAGCGGTGACTGGAACACCAGCAGCGCCGGCACCACACCGATCAGGCCCAGCGGTGCGGTCAGCACTACCATCCACATGCGGGAGAAGTTCTGCAGTTGCAGCATGAGCAACAGCAGGATGGTGATCAGCATCAGCGGGGCCACCGCGAGCAGCGCCTTGTTGGCCTTGTCACTTTCCTCAACGGCGCCGCCCGTGTCGATGCGATAGCCCGACGGCAGTTTCGCTTCGATGCCTTTAAGCAACGGCTCGATCTCCTGCGTCACCGATACACCTTGCTCGCCATCTATCACATCGGCACGCACCGTGATTGCCATGTCGCGGTTGCGGCGCCAGAGCACTGGCTCCTCCAGCCCGGAACGCACCTGGGCGACTTGCGACAGGGGCACAACCGTGCCCTGGCGCGTGTAGAGATTGATATCTTTCAGCGTGTCGAAGTTCAAGCGTTCCTCGGGTACGGCGCGGGCGACGATGTCGATCAGGTCCTCGCGCTCACGCAGCTGCGACAGGGTTGCGCCGTTCATCACGGTCTGGGTCGCCAGCGACACATCAGACGGCGTCAGGCCGAGCGCGCTCGCCTTGTTCTGATCCAGTTCCACCTTCAGCGTGCGCACCGGGTCGTTCCAGTCGAGCTGGAGGTCGCGGACCTTCGGGTTGGACGCAACCACGTGTTCCACCTCGCGAGCGATCTGGCGCACCTTCTGGGTGTCAGGCCCTACGACGCGGAACTGCACCGGGTAGCCGACAGGTGGCCCCAACTCGAGCCGGGTCACGCGCACCCACGCCTGCGGGAATTGTTGGTCGGCCGAGGCCACCAGCCGCGCACGCACTCGCTCGCGTGCCTCCAGATCTTTGGTCATTACAACGAACTGGGCAAAACCCGGATTGGGCAGCTCGGGGTTGAGCGAGAGATAGAAGCGCGGTGCGCCAGCGCCGGTGTAGGCGGTATAGAAACGCACGTCCTCGTCTTTTGCCAGGATCTCCTCCATGTGCTTGACCTGCTCGGTTGTCGCGGCGAACGAGGAGCCTTCCTTGACGCGCAGGTCTATGACCAGTTCAGGGCGCGAACTGTTGGGGAAGAATTGCTGCGGCACCAGCTTGATGCAGGCCAGAGCAAGCACCAGAGCGCCAACCGTCGCACCGATGACCACCCAGCGACGCTCGATGGCGGCGTCGATCAGGCGGCGCAGGCTGCGGTAAAACTTGGTGTCGTGCGGATCAGCGTGCTGGTGCTTGCCCAGGTCGTTGGGCAGCATCTTCACCGCCAGGTACGGCGTGAAGATGCCGGAACAGACCCACGAGAACAGCACCGCGGCGCCTACGATCCAGAAAATGCCACCCGCGTACTCGCCGGTGGTGGACTTCGAGAGGCCGATCGGCAGGAAGCCCACGACGGTGATGAGTGCGCCGGTCAGGCGCGGCATGGCGGTGGACTGATAGGAGAAGGCGGCCGCCTTCACGCGGTCCATGCCGGTTTCCATCTTCGCCACCATCATCTCGATGGCGATAATCGCGTCATCCACCAGCAGTCCCAACGCGATAATCAGTGAGCCGAGCGAGATGCGCTCGAGGTTCCAGCCCATCGCCAGCATCACCAGCGCCACGCCGCCCAGCACCAGCGGCACCGTGGCCGCGACCACGAGGCCGGCGCGCCAGCCCAGGCTGGCGAGGCTCACCGCGATCACGATGATCAGCGCCTCGGCCAGCGCGCGCCCGAAGTCCAGGATGGCATCCTTCACCGTGGTGGGCTGGTCGGCCACAAGTTCCAGCTCCACGCCATGCGGGAGCTCCGACTGGATCTTTGCGACGGCCGTGTCCATCGCTTTGCCAAGGTCCACGATGTTGCCATCGCCGGTCATCGTGATGCCGAGCATCAGCACCGGCTGGCCGTTGTGGCGGACCGTGTAGGTGGGCGGATCCTCGAAACCACGAGTGACGGTCGCAATGTCGCCGAGCTTGATCAGCCGGCCGCCTGCCGCGATGGGCACGTTGCGGATAGCCTCTTCGCTGGCAAATTGGCCGCTCACGCGCACCATGACGCGGTCGCCCTGGGTGTCGATCTGGCCGGCGGGCAACATGGCGTTCTGGCTTTTGAGGCTGTCGGCGATGGCCAGCGGAGTAATGCCCAGCGCTGCCAGGCGTTCGTGCGAGAACTCGACGTAGATACGCTTGGCCTGTTTGCCGATCAGATCGATCTTCTTGACCATCGGCACCTGCAGCATCTGGCGCTTGATGTTTTCGGCCGCGTCCGTCAGGTCGGCGTGACCGACGCCGTCGCCCTTGATGGCGTACATCAGGCCATACACGTCGCCGTACTCGTCGTTCAGGATCGGGCCGATCACGCCGTCAGGCATCTCGAGGCTCAGGTCGTTGAGCTTCTTGCGCGCCTGGTACCAGGCCTCGCGCTGGTCAGCCTTGGAGACGCCGCCGCGTACGGTGAGCGTCATGCCGGCGTAGCCTTGTCGCGCGTAGGTGACCACCTTCTCGAAGTTGTCGATCTGCTCGAATTTCTTCTCCATGCGGTTGAGGACCTGGTCCTGCAACTGCTGGGCAGTGGCACCCGGCCAGATGACCATGGCGGTCATGGAAGGCACGGAAAAGTTCGGATCCTCGAGTTGACCGAGCCGGGTGAAGCTGAAGGCACCGGCCACCGCGACAATGAGGAGCATGAACAGGACGAAGGCGCGATGGCGCAACGCCCAGTCGGTGAGGTTGAAATTGTTCATCGGGCGGCCTGCTGCGTGGTATTGGCGTCAACGATTGCCGCACCGGGGAGCGCGACTTTCAGTCCGGACGTCATCTTCTGGACCCCGGCGGTGACGACCAATACGCCAGCCTGCGGCCCGGAGACGAGCACGTCGTCGTTGCGGTAGCCCCAAACGGCCACACGCTCCAGTTCGACGGTACCTACCGGATCCTTGCCCGTGGGCGTGACCACCCACAGTGCCGGCTGACCGCCGTTTTGCGTCAGTGCCGAGGCTGGCACCGTCGCCACGGAAACGTTGGTCATGACACGCTCGGCCATCACTGTGGCGGTGGCGCCCAGCGGTAGCGCCTGCACCGGCTTGAGCCGTGCGCGATAGGTGCGCGTCTGCGCTGCAGCCTGCGGCGATAGCTCGCGCAGCGTGACATCGAAGACTTCGCTTGGCGCACTGGCCAGCGACGCCTTGAAACGCACGTCGTTGAAGACGGCCAACTGATCCTCGGGTACGTCAATGACGATTTCGGATTCATCTGGATTCGCGATCGAGACAACCGGTTGACCCTCCGGCACGACCTGCCCGGCCTCAAAGCGCACAGCCGTGACGACGCCGCTACGAGAGGCGCGCAACACAGTGTATTTGAGCCGGTTGCGCGCCAGGTCGAGCTTGCGTGCCTCGGCCTCGGCAGTCGCATGCGCGGTCTGGGCATTGGTCTGCGAGCGCTCGGCGTCGGCCGCACTGACCGAGCCGTCAGCCTTCAGCGCGGTCAGGCGCTGGCGGTCCGAGTCGGCCTGACGCGTCTGCTCAACTGCAACCGTCCACTGTTGTCGCGACGCTTCCTCAGCGAGGCGGTAATCGCTGTCGTCCAGCACAGCCAGGATGTCGCCTTCGCGCACGAGCTGGCCCACCTCGACCTTGCGCTGGGCAACCTTGCCGCCAACTCGGAAGGACTGGTCGACTTCATGCCTAGATTGTACGGTGCCCACGTAGCGACTGATGTCGCGGGCATTGTCGTAGCTGATTTCAACGGTGTGCACGGGGCGTGGTGCCTGCACGGCGGGCTGGTCGGGGCTGCACGCGGACAGCATGACGGCTACGGCCAAAGCGCCGGCCGCAGTAAGCGAATTCTTCAAGACGGTTCCTCTTTGGAAAACGACAGATTCTTAGGAAAGTGGTGGCCGGTCGGCTTTGGCGGATGCGGTTGGATTAGAGGGTTGTTCGAACACCTGCCAGCCCCCGCCCAGAGCCTTATAGAGCTGCACGCTGTTGATCAGCAGGCGGGTGTTGCTTTCATTGGAGTTCAGACGTGCCGCCAGACGCGCCCGCTGCGAATCCAGCAGCGGCAACAGGTCGATCTGCCCGCGGTTATAGAGCGACTGGGCGCGGTTCTGTGCAGCCTCGGCGGACGCGGCGGCCAAATGCAGCGAGCCGGCGCGGCGCCGCTCCTGCGCCAGGGTGACGAGGGCGTTCTCCACATCCTCGAGCGCCCGTACGATGCCGTCTTCGGCGCGCAGCAGCGCCTCTTTTTGAGCACTTTCGGCAGCCTCGTTGATGGCTTGCGTGCGCCCGGCGTTAAAGAGCGGCATCGCCAGCAGGCCCGCCACGTTGGTGAAGCGTGCGACGCCGAGATCGGCGCCGTTCAGGCTCAAGCCCTGGCGGCCGAAGGAGGCATCGAGGAACAGCCGCGGGAACCACTCGGCCGCGGCCTGCTTGCGGCGCGCATTGGCTGCATCGAGTTGCGCCATCAGCGCCAGCACGTCAGGTCGGCGTTGCAGCAGCTCGGCGGGCTGGCCCGGCTTGGCCTCGGGCACCACTGTCACATCGCTAATCGAAGTCTGGATGTTCGCGGTATTGAAGGACTGGTCGGCAATCAGCACCGCGATACGATGGCGCGACACAGCCACCTGCGTTTCTAGAGGCGGAATCTGCGCCCGCGCCGACAAGGCGTCGGTCTGCGCGCGTTCGACGTCGAAAGCGGATGCCAGCCCCGCCTGCTGGCGAGCGGCAACCAGACGTAGCGTCTCTTCCTGCATCGCTGAAATAGCGCGCAGTGTCGCGACCTGGCGTTGCGCACCGACCAGAGTGAAGTAGTTGCTGACCACGTCGCTCATCACCAGCAGGCGCACGCCGCGCATGCTGTGTTCCGCGGCCAGCGCATCGGCGTCAGCCGCCGCTGCGCCGGCTCGCAGACGGCCGCTCAGGTCTAGCTCCCACGAGACGTCCAGACCTGCACTGGTGGTTTTGGTATCCGGATAACCCTGTTTCGTGGCCGAGCTGTAGCCGCTGCTGCGGTCACTGCCGGAGACGGATGCTCCAACGCTCGGGAACAGCCAGGACTGGCTGACCGTTTCGCCGGCTCGTGCGGCGTGCAGGCGTTCGGCGGCGATCTTGACGTCGCGGTTCTCACGCGCTGCCCGGCGCACCAGATCCGTCAGCAGCGGATCGTGGTAAACCTCCCACCATGCCGCCTCGGGTTCCATCTCGGAGGCCGTGCTCGCGGCGAAGTTGCTCGGCAGGTCTATCGACGGCGTGAGCACCTCCGTGGAGCAACCGGTCAAGACCAGGGCAACAGTCGCGGCGAGCGCTGCCCCCATGACGATGCTGACCACGCGCTCGGCATTTTGCAGGGGTGTCTGCCCGTTGCGGGTCAACAGTTGGAAAGCTGGAAGTCGTGGCATCGGATTGGGGCTCGTGAAGATTCGAGGTGGCATCAGCGTAGGGCCCGGTGTGCGCGAAGTCGTCAGCGAAGGGTCGCCGTTCGGTCACCATATCGAGCGTTGATTGGGGGTGGAGGCGTCATTCGCCGCCGGTATCGGCCGTGTGCTCGCCGGTTGCCGACGCGAGGTCCGAGGCAATCGACTCCAACAGCTCTTCGGCGGACGAAAACTCGCGCTGTCGTCCGGTGACCAGGTTTTCGAGACGGCCCACGAAGGCCCCCGGCGCGGCGTCGCTGCGCAGCTTCACTACGTACGAGCGGCGGCTCGGGTATCTGGATTCAGGGTTCAGGATCATCGCAGACCAGGGGGGCAAGAAAGTTCGACGACAGCGTAAGCCGCCCCCCTGGGTCGAGTCGTAAGCGAAAGGTCAGGCTTTGGTCGGGACAGGTTAAGGCCTTGAACACCGCAGCCCCCTGCTCGCGATGACGGCAGTACATCCAGCATCAATATTGGCTGACCCACCGCTATCGCGAGCAGGCTCGCTACCACAAGTTTTTGCCCTTAACGCTTCAAGTCGACTGTGCAGCCTGAATCAGCGAGCGCGCACGTTGCGCCAGATCGGTTCCGTCAATTTCGGGCGACTGGTCAACCAGTGTGGCCAATGCCTGTAGGTCCTCGGCCGCAGCATCATGGTGCTCGCACAATTCGACCAGCGCTTGCAGTTCCAGCCACGGTGCTTCCTGGGCACGAGCCTCCTCAATCGCGCGCCGCACCGCAGCGATACCGGCATCGGGCCGACCCTGCGCTCGCGAGATCGCTGCCTCCAGCAGCAATAGCTGCGGCAGGTAGACGCGCTCGCCCAATTCCTCGCCCATCCGAAATGCTTCCTGCAGCTCGACTTGCGCTGCGTTGCAATCACCTGCGAGCAGCAACGCCTCGGTGGCGTACCCGAGTACCTCGCTGGCACCGGAGCGCATTCCAAGCCCGGTGTGTTCTTCATAGGCTTCACGGATGCGACGGTAGCCATCGCGCGGCGTACCGTTACGCGCGTCGGCCCAGCCGTGCCACCAGCGGCAAGCCGTACGCCCGAGTGCGAGTGAATATTCATCGACCAGCGCCTGCATGTCGTCGGCCAACGCAGCCACGCGCACGTGGTTTCCTAATCTGACTTCGATCAACACCTCCTGCCAGGCGGCGACCAGCCATGTCATGGGCTGGCGCAACGTCTGCGCACGTTCTCGTGCCTGCTGCAGGTGGACCCGGGCTTGCTCAATCAGGCCAGAACGCACCAGTTCTATGGCCAGCATGCCGTGCAACATGACCTGAGGATCAGTCGCAAAGACCTCGTTCGCCCCGATGTCCAGCGGCTCGGCGATCGCAAGGGCGCGCTCTAACCAATGGCGGGTCGTTTGCGTGTCTCCCTGCATATGATGCACCTCGCCCTGGACGATGCACGCCGCCAGCATGAGCTCTTGATCATTTGCATCCGAGGATAGGGCTTCAGCACGCTTCGCCACCTCAAGCGCCAGCGCATAGTCGCCGCGCAGACCCAGCAGATAGCCGAATCCGTGCAGCAGGCGACCACGCATGGGATGTTCAGGTACATCTGCCAACAGCGTGTAGGCGCGTTCGAAAGCGTTCCTGGCTTCGCTGCCGACACCGAACAGGTGGAATGCCGAGACCGCCTGCAGCGTAGCCAGGGTGATTTCGCGGGCGCTGCGCTCCGTTCCTTCGGGTGCCTGCATGAGCAAGACCAAGGCGCGTTCGGTGAGGCCAATGCACAAGCCCGGGCTGAAGTGCAGTAGCGCGGCTTCTGCGGCCTCGGCGTAGTAACGCAGCGCAATCATCGGCAGGCGGGCGCGGTCGAAGTGCATCGCCAGTTCCGAGGCAGCAACCGGCACGCCGGTCGTGCGCTCGCGTTCGAGGGCAGCGCCGGCCTGGCGATGAAGTTGAGTGCGCAATGATCGTGGCGTGCGTTCATACAGCACCTGGCGAAAGAGGGCATGCCGGAACGAATAGGGTTGATCTAGCGTCTCGTCAACTTTGGTAGTCCGGGACTGCGTGAGCCAGACCTGCTCGTGCATCAGCTCCTCACACGCGCTGGCGACCGAAGAGAAATCGCGCTCAAGGGCCAGCGAAACCGTCTCAACCCGGAATTCGACCCCGCACACCGCGGCGGTCGAGAGGAGGGCACGTTGCTCCGGATTCAGCCTGGCGATGTAGTGATCAATAATGGCGGCGAGGTTTTCGGGGACCGCCAGATCCGCAAGCCGAGACTCGATGGTGGCTTTGTCGTCCTTCGGGTCCATCACTTCACGGGTGATGGACGAAACGAACAAGGGCACACCATCGGTCCGCTCGTGCAGGGCGCGCACAAAGGCTTCATCGCGTGCCAGCGAGGTCGAGCGCAGCGCAACATAATCAGCGACCTCGGTTTCCGAGAACGGGTCGAGCACCACTTCCTCGCACAAACGCTGCAGACGCAATTCATGGCGCAACGAGTTGAGCGGATGTTCTAGTGCTACAACCTCGGCAAGGCGGAAGCTCGACAACCACATAAGCCGCGCGCGGCCACGTCGCCGCGCCACATAGTCGATAAGCTGAACCGTAGCCCGATCGCTCCAATGCAGGTCTTCGGTCACCAGCATCAGCGGGCGCTGCTCTGTGTAGCGGTCCAGTAATTCACCCATTTCCCTCAGCATGCGATCCGGGCCGACGCCGGCAAGCTCGCGCCGCAACGCTTCTTTCTCCTGCGCGGTACTCAACCACGGGAGTTGCAGCAGCCAGGTCGGTGCCACGGCGCGCATCAGCGGTGGCAGAGTGGGGTCGCTGCGGCACAGATCGGCTAACGCTTCCAGTACCGGCAGATACGGTTCGCCGGCGCCATAGTGCTCCACGCAATGGCCGCGTGCGCAGGCGACATCGCCAAGGTTTTCGAGGAAATGCTCGATCAGCGTGGTCTTGCCAATCCCCGGCTCGCCGGCGAGCCAGACCACTGAACGCTGGCCGCCATTCGCCCGCTCCCAGGCGCTTCGTAGCCTCTCGACCTCGTCAGCGCGACCGATGAATGACGGTGACGAAGGTGTACCGGCAGTTGAAACCAGGGTGAACGCAGGCGGCAGCGAAAGTGCGGAGGAGGGTGGGGCGATGAAGCGATAGCCGCGCCGCGACACCGTCTCGATGAACCGAGGCTGCCTGGGGTCGTCGCCCAGAACTTTGCGCAGATCGCTGATGGCCGTTTTCAGGACCGAATCGCTGACGAACCGATGTCCCCACACCGCATCAAGCAAGGCGTCCTTGGTCACCAGCGATCCTGGCTGGCGTGCAAGCGCGCATAGCAACGTGAAAGGCGTTGGTGCCACTGCAACGGTTTCTCCATGACGCAACAGGCAGGCGTTGGACTCGTCGAGCTCGAATTCGAAGAAGCAGAGCAGGACTGGATCTGGATGGGGCTGCAGACGTGCCACGGTTGATTCCTAAAGACTGAAACAGGGTTGTGCGCCGCGAAGCTGCACAGGGGACGATGTTGAAAACCGATGTGCCCGACTTCCCTGTTGACCAGCCATTTGAATCAACGGCGCTCCAGTCTCTGCAGTCTTGAGCCATTGGTGCAATGACAACGCTGATCGGCTCTGAAGCCAAGCGTCGCCGGTCGGAAACTGGCACACGCGCACACTCGGTTCAGGCCGCGCAATTCGGCTCGCCCCTTGGCCTCATCGCGGCTTGAGCATGATCTCAAAGATTAATGACAAAAACATCAATATTGAAATATCTCTCAATATTGAATACCTTCACCGTGCCTGACGATGGGACCTCGCGTCTCACGACTTCAATCACAACAAGGGCTCGAGATGAACAACAACAAGAAAGTTTGCGAATTGCCTCCCGCCGCCGTCGACGTGCTGATCATCGGATATGGTCCGGTAGGTGCGACAATCGCCGCGCTGCTCGGCCGCTATGGCGTCACGACCCTGGTCCTGGACAAGATCCATGACATCGTACTGATGCCGCGTGCCATTGCCCTGGACAACGAGGCGCTGC
Source organism: Pseudomonas sp. (assembly GCF_051660785.1). GTDB lineage: Bacteria > Pseudomonadota > Gammaproteobacteria > Pseudomonadales > Pseudomonadaceae > Aquipseudomonas. Next base: position 87,770 of record NZ_JBOFQE010000039.1, on the reverse strand, counting down.
GCATCCTGCAACTCGCAGGTCTGTCGGAAGATGCTTTCGAGAAAATCGTAATCCCTGAGGTGAAGATGCACTCTCCGGTTCTCGGGCAATTCGGTCGAGCCAATACACAGGGGTGTATCGACGGCCATCCGAAGCTTGTGACGTTCTATCAACCCGATCTCGAACGAGCGATGCGCGCCCAGGTGTCCCGGCTGAAGTCTGTAAATAGTCTGGGTGGCTACGAACTTGAAAATCTAACTGAGGAAGCGGGTTGCGTGGTCGCCGCTGTACGGGATGAAAACGGACAGTCGCATTCCGTTCGCGCCCAGTACCTGATCGGTGCAGATGGCGCGAGCTCCAGGGTAAGGACGCTGATAGGCCAGGAATTCGATGGGCAGACCTACGCGGAGGATTGGCTGATTGTCGACGTCAAGAACCGGCATAAATCTGCGATTGATCACATTGAGTTTCTCTGTGATCCGTGCCGTCCGACGCCGCACATGCCCGCACCCGGCGGCAGGGAGCGTTGGGAGTTCATGCTGCAACCCAATGAGTCTCGAGAGGAGCTGGAAAGCCCGGAAAGCATCGCCCGGCTGATCGCGCCATGGATCAACCCGCAGGAGCTGGAAGTCGAGCGCAAGGCGGTTTATCGATTCCACGCTCGCTGCTGTAACCGGTTCAGCAAGGGGCGAACTTTCCTCGTTGGTGACGCCGCACACATTACCCCTCCATTCGTCGGGCAAGGCCTCGTAGCCGGACTTCGAGATGGCGCCAACCTTGCCTGGAAACTGGCTTGGGTCCTTCGCGGCCATGCCGCGCCTGCAATACTCGATACCTATGACGTAGAACGCCGTCCCCACGCTCAGGCAATGATCAATCTAGCGAAATTAATGGGCCGTCTGGTGATGCCCAAGAACAAGGTCGCCGCTTTCTTCGTCCACGGCCTGATGCGCACGCTGGCGCTGACTCCCTCGACCAGAAGGTACTTCGAACAGTTGGACATCAAGCCGAAGAACACCTTCAAACACGGTCTGTTTGTGCAGCATCGCCGAGGCGACAAGCTGGTGCGTGGCAGTCTGTTTCCCCAGGCCTGGACTCGCAACCTGCAAAAGCAGATCAAACTGAGCGACGATGCGCTTGGCGATAACCTGACCCTGGTTGGCTTCGGTGTTGACCCGTTGTCACTGCTGACCCCTGATCAGATTGTTTCCTGGGAAAAAATGGGAGGCCACTTTTTAGAAGTCAGAGCACGCGGCCAACGCTCCGGCGGCAGCTGTGACTTCATCGAAGACATGAACCATGAGATCCTGCCACTGGCAACCAAGGGAACGCTCGTCGCTGTTCGTCCAGACCGAATCATCATGCACCACGCCCCCGGCACTGAGGCAGGCAACCTCCTTCGAGACTGCGGGAACCTGCTGGCCAGCGAAGGCGCCACTGCGGACAGCGTTTCCATTACCATCAACGCGCCCATTAAATTGCGAGCTTGATCATGCATTCCCCCACACTTCCTTTAGAAAGTGATGCGCCAGAACCTCTCACGAGGGGTCACAAGAAGCGTGAGCGCACCCGCCGCGGCCTGATGGACGCAGCATTGCGCCTTATCGCACGTAAGGAAGTGGGGGAGATCGCACTGCTCGAGGTGGCTGCGGAAGCCGCGGTATCCAATGGCACCATCTACAACTATTTTCGGACTCGCGATGAAGTGCTGGAGGCGGTGGGCATTGCCATGGCCGCCGAGTTCTCCGATGCCATTTGCGCACTCAGCGCGGACGTGAACTGCGGTGCGCAGCGGCTTTCGATCGGTGTGCGCATGTTTGTTTGTCGGGCTGCGGCCGACCACCAATGGGCGAATGCGCTGCTGCGCATCATTCATTTCGACCAGGCCATGCGCTCGCGCCTGGCTGACCATGTACTGGGCGATCTGCGCGAGGGGCTGCGTGCGGGCACGTTTGCTTACCAGGACGAAGGGGTCGCCCTGGATATCGTCTTATCGTGCACAACCGGAGCCATGCGCTCGGTTGTCGAGGGAAGGGCAGTGGCGGAGCACGATCTGCGGGTCGCCGAAATGGTTCTCCAGGCTCTGGGTGTCACACCTGCCAAAGCCAGGAAAATCGCCGGCAAGCCGCTACCGGCCTGATCCTCTACCTGCCTTGATCAATCCATTGCCGATAGCTCTTCGCCTGGCGACGGGCTTTCAACTGATTGCCGATCAACGCCATGAGTGGCGACGTCCCGGGGTTCGTCCGTTTTCCCTGGCTCAGCAGGCCAAGCTGTTTCTTGATCACCGACGCCACTGCAAGCGAAGCCAGCGCCTTGTTCTTCCAGCGGACCACGATCGGTTCCACTTTGATGTCCCGACCCGCTATCCACTGTTTCGGCAGGGCTGGCTCGATTGCTAACGCAGTGGCAAGGCCGACCATCGATATCGAGCCGCTCACCACGCGCTCCGCGACCTCCTTTCTACGCACGCCGCCGGTAACCATCAGCGGCATGCGCGCTATTTTTCCTATTTTCTCCGCGAATTCGAGAAAGTAGGCCTCTCGAGCCAGCCGGCTGCCATCGCGGGTCTGCCCCTGCATGGCCGGGCTTTCGTAACTGCCACCCGACAACTCGACCAAGTCGACCGCCTTGGCGTTCAGCATTTCCACCACGCGGGCCGCATCCTCGGCATCGAACCCGCCGCGCTGAAAGTCTGCGGAGTTGAGCTTCACTGCGACGCAAAAGATCGGTGCAACTCGCTGACGTATGGCGTCGATGGTTTTTAATAAAATTTGCGCACGATTTTCGAGGCTGCCGCCCCAACGGTCATCACGCCGATTGGTCAGGGGGGAAAGGAATTGGCTGAACAAGTAGCCATGCGCGGCATGAATCTCCACACCGGTGAATCCGGCACGCTCGGCCAGCACCGCCGCTTGGGTGTAGCGCCCGATCAGCTCTTCGATCTCCTGCTCCTCCAAAGCCCTGGGCGGCACGAACGCTTTTGAAAGTCCGGGGATATCGACCGCCACTGCGGAAGGACCCCTTGCCGATTGTCCCATTGAAGCCAATAGCTGGCGTCCCGGATGATTGATTTGCATCCAGGCCTGGGCTCCACGGCTGCGGCAAGCATCGGCCCATAGCTTGAACTTGCCCAGATTCCGACCGTCCTCAAGCACTACGCCGGCCGGTCCGGTCAAGGCATGGCGGTCGACCATGACGTTGCCAGTGATGATCAGACCGGCTCCACCCTCCGCCCAACGCTGGTAGAGCTTGACCAACGCCTCGCCCGGAGCGTGTTCCTCGTTGCCAAGATTCTCCTCCATGGCAGCCTTGGCGATTCGGTTTGGAATCACCGTGCCGTTGGGCAATCGAGCGGTTCGGAGAGATTTGAGCCGGTCATGTTCTGTCCTTCAGCTGATGAAAAGTCGACCAACGTAATTGAACATGCGTGTTCAATTATGTCAATGTGCAGGGCTTGAAATGATTCAATGACCTCAAATCCTGTTATTCGGTTTGTCAGGTTCTAGGCCGGTTTTTTGGTTAGACAATCCAGCATGCTAAAAAATAGTGTTGACGTAAAATGAACACGAGTGTTCAATCGGTCCATAAGGTAATCCTGGAGAGAGCCGTGGAATCCCTGAATCCAACACAGCGCCGTATTCATCAAGCCGCCTTTCGCCTGTTCGCCGAGAGAGGCACTTCACAAGTGAACATTCTTGATCTCGCGCAAGAGGCGGGCGTGGCGCGCGGAACGGTTTATAGCAACATCGACAGCATGGAAAGCCTGTTCGAGGCGGTCGCCAGCCAGCTCGCGAGGGAGATGCATGAGCGCGTCAACAAGAGCTTCGACGACCTTTCGGATCCCGCTCATCGTCTTGCCAATGGCATACGATTCTTCATTCGCCGAGCGCACGAAGACTCCCAGTGGGGCGCGTTCATCCACAAATTCGCCATGAGCAATTCGGCGTTGCGCGAAATGTTCAGCAGCCAGGCAACCAAGGATCTTCTGAGCGGGCTTGCCACTGGGCGCTACTCGTTTGCGCAGGAGCAATTGCTCTCGGTACTGACGCTGATATCGAGCAGCGTATTGGGTTCGATTTTCCTGGTATTGGAAGGTCACCGAACGTGGCGCGAGTCGGGCTCTGATACCGCCGAGCTGGTACTGCGGGCATTGGGTGTACCGTCAGAAGAGGCTCGTGAGTTGGCGACCAAAGAGTTGCCGACACTTTCATCTCTCGACTGAGTTCGTAATTGATTTAACTGGATAAACCCCTGTTTTTCAGGGGTTCGGCACAGTTTTGCCCAAAAAACCGGAAAACAAGAACAATGAACAACAAAATCGAATTACACCGGTTGGCGACGCAACAACCCGCCCGGCATCCGCAGCCGACGGTGAAGGCCCATGATCTGACTCACCTGATCTTCCAGCGGCCGGACTTGAATGCAGCGGCGCGCTTCCTCACTGACTTCGGCCTGACGGTCAGTCGGCAGGACGCCGATACGCTCTACCTGCGCGCCACCGAAGCGACTGCCTACTGTTACCGTGTCCAACGTGCCGAACAGGCACGTTTTATCGGATTCGGACTTGCCGTGCAGTCTCTGGAAGATCTGGAGAAGCTCGCTCGAATCCCGGGTGCTTCATCGATTGAAAAGTCGGAGCATCCTGGCAAAGGGTGTTACGTCAGGCTGACGGATCCTTCCGGTTTCATCGTGGAAGCCGTCTGCGACCAGACGCTGTGCAAACCGCTGGCCCATAGAGCTCCTTTGAACTGGAATCTGGCGCACGAGCAGCCCCGAATCAACGCCACACAGCGCCCGCCGATTGCTCCCCCTGAAGTCCTCAAGCTTGGTCACATCGTCATTGAAGTCGCCGACTACCAAGCGACCTGTGCCTGGTATACGCGGCATTTCGGGTTTATTCCCAGCGATGTGCAGGTACTTCCCGACGGCACGCCTATCGTCACTTTCATGCGCCTTGATCTCGGTGACACTCCGGCGGATCACCATACGCTCGCGATTGCGCAAGGGTTCATGGCCACCTACAGCCATAGCGCCTACGAAGTCGTCGACGCAGACGCCGTGGGTATGGGGCAGCGCGTTTTGCGCGACCGCGGATGGAAGCATTCATGGGGTATCGGCCGGCACATTCTGGGCAGTCAGATCTTCGATTACTGGCAAGACCCTTGGGGTGACAAACACGAGCATTACTGCGACGGGGATCTTTTCACCGCCACCCGGCCTGGGGGCATTCATCCGGTCAGCCCCGAAGCAATGGCGCAGTGGGGGCAGCGCATGCCCAAGAGTTTCACCAAACCCAAGTTGAACTTGACCAATTTGCTTCTGCTGATCCGCAACTTGCGACGCAGCCCGGACCTGACCCTTCGGAAGTTGATAACGCTCATGCGGATGTTCGGGTAGAGCTGCCGCCATGTCGTGCAATTCAATCCGGTTTCGCCGGCGGGACGTGCTTAAAGCCGGCGCTTTGATTGCCGGCGGTGTGTGGGTCTACACCGTTGCCGGCCCCGTTTCAGAACAACACCACAGTTCTCGCGCCACCGAACGCGGGACAAACGCCGCTCCAGGAGTACCTTCAATGTCTGCTGTACACGTAGTCCGCTTTGAATTTGAGAACGGTATCCACTGGGGCGTGCTTCGCCAGGGCCGTATCACCGTTGTCCCCGGCGTTTTTGAAACCACCGGTGACTTCATTAGCCAGAACAGTCTCGACGACCTCGCTCAACTGAAAGGTCCGGAGTTGGAAGAGGGCGACGTAAAACTGCTGTCGCCGGTGACCCGCAACCAGCAGTTCGTCTGCCAGGGTGCCAATTACCGTCAGCACATGATCGAGTCGGGCATGGACCCTGATGCGAAGAAATTCAACATGATCTTCACCAAGGCGACGAGTTGCCTGGTGGCAGCTGACAGCGACCTGATCAAGCCGCGCCACGTGCGTTTCCTTGACTACGAGATCGAACTGGGCCTTGTGATGAAGCGCGCAATCACTGGGTCTGTTTCTGTCACCGACGCCAATCTGCATGAGTTCATTGCCGGCGTCGTCATTGTCAACGACTACTCGGCTCGTGACATTCAGATTCCCCAGATGCAGTTCTACAAGGGCAAGAGCTACCGCACTTTCGGCCCGGTCGGCCCGTACCTCTGCCTGCTGGATGCCAGGAACATGCATTACCTGAAAGAACTGCAGCTGCGCCTGACGGTGAATGATCAAGTGCGCCAGAACGACAGCACGGCCAACCTCGTTTACGGTCCCGCTGAAACCCTGACCGAACTTTCCACCTTGCAAGATTTCGCCGTTGGAGACTTGATCGCTACCGGTACGCCTGCCGGCTGCGCCTTGACGATCCCTTCGCCTGCCAAAATGCGCATTGCAGCCCTGCTGCCTGAAGCCACCAAGTGGATGCTTTTCCTCAAGGCGCAGGAAGGCCGGACGCAGTACCTCAAAGCCGGTGACGTGGTCGAGGCGCGTATTCGTAGCGCCGATGGTGTGGTCGACCTCGGTGTACAACGCAACTGCGTCGTGGGGGAAGCCTGATGGTTGTGCAGACCCTGGATGACATCGAAAGTCTCGAACGAGTCTCCTTGTCGGAGCGTGGTCTGGCTTGCAGCACTTATGAAGCCCTGCGACAGGCGGCCAAGCGCAACCCACAGGCACCGGCGCTGAGTTTCTTCGCTGATGCTGCCGATTTCAAACGCACCTGCAAGTGGAGCTACTCCCAGCTTTTCGCGGATATCACCCGCGCGGCAAATGCCTTCCATGACTTGGGCATACAACCGGGCCAGGTGCTTGCCTTCATCCTGCCAAACCTGCCGGAAACCCACTTCACCCTATGGGGCGGCGAGGCGGCAGGGATCGTCATGGCGATCAATCCGCTGCTTGACGCCAAGCAGATGGCCGGCTTGCTGAATGCCGCAAAGGCATCCGTGGTGGTGACACTCGCGCCGACTGCGGGCAGCGATCTTTGGCCCAAACTGGCTTCGCAGCTGGATCAGTTGCCGACGGTCCAGTCTGTCGTTTGGGTCAGCATGGAGCCCTATGCCGCCGAGACTGTGCGGGGGGCGCGCAACGCCATGGCATTGAAGGAACGAGAACTACACAGCGACATCGCGATCCACGATTGGCAATCGCTGATGAATGATCAGCCGCACACACACCTCAAGAGCGGTCGGCAAATCCGCCAGGATGAGTGCTCCTCCTACATTTGTACGGGCGGCACCACCGGACTCCCCAAGATCGCCGCGCGTACCCATGGCTCGGAAGTCTTCAACGCATGGGCCGTGGCCGCCCACTTGCAGCCACGCAGCGGTGGTCAGGTTATCTTTTGTGGCCTGCCGCTGTTTCACGTCAATGGCCAGTTGGTGACTGGACTGATGCCTTGGACTCAGGGCGATCATGTGATCCTCGGGACGCCTCATGGGTATCGTGGCGAGGGGGTGATCCCACGATTCTGGGAGATGGTCGAGCACTTCGGTATCAACCTCTTTTCCGGCGTGCCTACTGTCTATGCGGCGCTTCTGCAAAATGAATGGCAGGGGCGCGATCTTTCAAGTCTGCGCTTTGCCATGTGTGGCGCCGCACCCATGCCGGCTGAGCTTTTCCGAGAGTTCGAGAGCCGGACCGGGGTAAAGATCCTTGAAGGTTACGGTCTTACCGAGGGTGCCTGCGTCTCTTCAATCAATCCCCCCCATGGCGAGCGCCATATCGGCTCCATCGGGATACGGATCGCCTACCAGAATATGCGCGCGGTCTTGCTCAATGATTCTGGAGAGTATCTGCGCGACGCGAACGTGGATGAGATCGGCCTGATCACTATCAGTGGACCGAACCTATTCAACGGCTATCTGGAGGAGCGTCATAACCAGGGCCTCTGGATCGATATCGACGGTCAGCGCTGGCTGAATACGGGCGATTTGGGTCGCCAGGATGCGCAGGGTTATTTCTGGCTGACCGGGCGCAAGAAGGAGTTGATTATCCGTGGCGGCCACAACATCGATCCCAAGCAAATCGAGGAGGCTCTTCAGACGCATCCTGCCGTTGCCTTGGCCGCTGCAATCGGCAGCCCCGATGCCTATTCGGGGGAGGTGCCGGTCGCCTACGTTCAACTACGCCCCGGGCAAGTGTGCAACGCCGAAGAACTTCAGGTGTTCGCTCATCACAACATCAGCGAGCGCGCAGCAGTGCCCAAGCGCATTGAAATTCTTGACGCGTTGCCACTGACTGCGGTGGGCAAGATATTCAAGCCCGCTTTGCAGCAGCGGGAAATTGCCAAAGTAGTCCAGCTGGAAGTGGAACGTCTGGGGCTTTCGGGTATTGCTGTTGAAGTGGTGCAGGACAGTCGTTGTGGGCAGGTTGCCTGCGTCAGGGCCGGCACTGACCAGGAAGTTTTGGCTCCGCTCTTGGGGCGTTACAGCTTTCAAGTCGATTGGATTAATTGAACTCCTGAATTCACGCCCTGGCGCTGTTGCGCCAAGGCCTTTTACACACCATCGATCAACTCCAACCGGCACTGAGAAGTGCACAGGACGGCGAAGCCTTGCCTGCGTGCAATCAACAAAAATAATAAACAAGAGGTGGAAAATGAAACTGAATAGCCGCGTGATCCCGTGTCTCTCTGCTCAATGCAAGTGCGCTGTCTGGATTAAATTCAGCAGTGCCATCGCACTACTCAGCGCCTCTACAATCGCAAGTGCCAATGGCATTGCTCTAAACGAACAAAGTGCAAGCAGCGCGGGAACTGCTTATGCGGGGAGATCATCTTCCGCGCTGGATGCCAGCACCATCTTTGGAAATCCCGCAGGCTTGACCAAGTTGAAGCACACTGAGATTTCTGGCGGTGCCGCGGTCATCTCGGTGAGTGATGACATCAGTAATGCGCAGAGCAGTGCCGCAGGAACGAACAAGGGGGACTCAGTACCTTTGGGGGCGGTGCCTTTCGCTTATATGTCGACGCCACTTGATGATCGCCTTTCGATTGGTCTGGGCCTTTATGCGCCGAGTGGACTGATCAATGATTACGAGGACTCTTTTCAGGGCCGCTATCATGGTTCTTACAGCACGACCAAGGAAATAACGCTGCAGCCCACCATTGCCTGGCGGATCAATGATTACGTGTCCATTGGCGGCGGCCCGACTGTAAACCGCTTCAATGCAAAACTTCAGAATTACCTGGCCACCGGTGCGCTGAACAACGGCGAGGACACGCTGGTCACCATCAAAGGCGATGACACGGCACTTGGTTACAACGTAGGCATTCTGGTCGACTTTACTGAAGCCACCAGTTGGGGGATTAACTATCACTCGAAGGTGGATTATGAACTCGAAGGGCATACTGAGGTTTCTGGCTCCCCGAGCGTTATTCCGCTGGACGGAAAGTACGACAACAAGATAAACCTCACGATGCCCGAATCCGTGGACACGTCTATCACCCATCATTTCAATAGTCGCTGGACGGGCTACCTAGGGGCCACCTGGAAACGCTGGAGCCGGATCCAGAAGGTCGAGGCAGTCAACAGCGGTCTTTCCCCCATGGGCCAGGCGGCGGGCCTGGGACATGTGATCGAAGAAATGAACTGGCGCGACACCTGGAGCAGCGCAGTCGGCGCCTCCTATCAAGTGAACCAACAATGGCTGCTGCGCGCAGGCTACGCCTATGATCCTTCGCCCATCAGGAATGCTGACCGCAGCGTGCGTATTCCGGTCGGAAATCGCCAGGCCGTGACCTTGGGTGGCGCTTACTCTCCGAATTCCGATCTGACCATAGACTTTGCTTACGGTTATCTCTGGGATTCCAAAGTTTCGGTAAAGCAGCCGAATAACTCCGGTATTCAACCGGAATACAGTGCTAATTACGACAATAGTGCGAATGGAGTTTCAGTGCAGGCTACCTATCGGTACTAACGTGTGAGGCGCTGCGCAGCAGGTTTGCATCGAGCTGCAAAACCAGTCCAACGGCGTGCGCCGCACCAACGTGTTCGGACTCAAGTAGGCTCAGTTGACCGTTCCTGAAGCGGTTACGCACCTGCACCAGCTGCCTGGTGGGGATGGAGAGAACAGCTTTTCGACGTGACAGGACGCAGTTATCCAAGGTATGGGCTGAAGTATGGACTGTAGGATTTTATCAAAAGCCAGAAACGACAAAGCCCTGAATAATCAGGGCTTTGTCGGTACAAATATGGCGGAGGCGATGGGATTCGAACTCATGGACCTGTTACAGTCGACGGTTTTCAAGACCGTTGCCTTAAACCACTCGGCCACACCTCCGTTTGCGTTGCGGGCGCCATAATACCTGAATGAAACACACTGTCAAACTCTCTGCATGGCTTGTTACAGAGCGTCTGTTATGATCTTTGCGACTGAACGTTTCAAACCAACAGGAGTGTCGCCATGCGCGAACAGGATTACGCAGTTAATAACAGCGTGCAGGCTGAGCAGCTAGAGGTTAGCCGCGTCCTGCGCAACACATACGGCTTGCTCGCTCTCACCCTCGCATTCAGCGGCGTGATGGCGTTCGTCGCTCAGCAGATGCGTGTCGGCTACCCGAACATTTTCGTGGTGCTGATCGGTTTCTACGGGCTTTTCTTCCTAACCAACAAGCTCCGTGACTCGGCCTGGGGCCTGGTGTCGGCATTTGCCCTGACCGGTTTCATGGGTTTCCTGCTCGGCCCGATTCTCAACCGATACCTGGGCATGCAGGGCGGCGCTGAAGTCGTCAGTTCGGCTTTCGCGATGACCGCACTGGTGTTCGGTGGCCTGTCGGCTTACGTGCTGATCACCCGCAAGGACATGAGCTTCCTCGGTGGTTTCATTACCGCAGGCTTCTTCGTGCTGCTGGGCGCGACGCTGGCGAGCTTCTTCTTCCAGATCAGCGGTCTGCAACTGGCGATCAGCGCAGGTTTCGTGCTGTTCTCCTCGGTCTGCATTCTGTTCCAGACCAGCGCCATCATTCACGGCGGCGAGCGTAACTACATCATGGCGACCATCAGCCTGTATGTATCGATCTACAACCTGTTCGTCAGCTTGTTACAGCTGTTCGGCATCATGAGCCGCGATGATTAATCGCAGGCTTTAAGTAAAAAACCCGCCTGGGCGGGTTTTTTATTGCCTGAAATTCGGGCTTATTCCGTGATGATAATGCTGCCATCCGCCTGCTGGCGGTAGATGGTATAGGGCAGGAGCAACGTATCGAGAGCGCCGGAAATGACCACGTCGATGAGGACAATGGCCGGAGCATTGTCATGCACCTGCGCATCCCGTCCTTTTTCCAGGGGCGCATTGAGTATGCAGAAATCGTAGGTCACGCCGCTGTAGATACGGGGAACGGCACCGCAGTAACTTTTGTGCTCCTTGAGACTCTTCGCCGCCACTTCATCACCGCGCAAAGCTGTTTGAATCGTGCCGCAACCCGCCAGCATCAGCGCCGCGAGTAATATTGCCTGAGTTTTCATACCGCCAATCCTTCGCCGGAAAATTGCCAATTTACGCGTTTCCAGGCAAAACCGCACTCACGCCATCGGTGGCAAGCGGCGTTTGACCGGGGTCTTCTTGACGATGGCGGTATTGGTTTCAGCGTGGGTGTTGAGGCGATCGAGCAGGGTGTCCAACTGCTCCATAGAGCGCACATGCAGGCGTGCGATGAAGCAGTCGTCGCCGGTGACTTTGTCGCACTCGGTGAATTCGGGGATCGCCTGGATCTGCCGCTCGACTTCCTGCAACTGGCCCGGCAGTGGGCGAATCCTTACGATGGCCTGGAGTTGATAGCCGAAGCACTTGGGGTCAATCTCGACGGTGTAGCCCTTGAGTACGCCACGTTCTTCGAGGCGGCGCAGGCGTTCGGCAACGCTGGGTGAGGACAGGCCGCTGATGTGCGCCAGGGCCTTGAGCGAGCGGCGTGAATCTTCCATTAACGCGCCGATTAGCACTTGGTCGATGTCGTCGGTCATGGCAAATCCCCTGTTAGGCGGTTGACTGAATACGCCTTGATAAAAAAGGCAGAAACCGAGTTTAGCCTGCTTTTTGCTCTGGAGAAGCCCTTGGCCGGATTGGCATAATTTGGTCTCAATCACGGGAGTCTGATGATGGACAACACAATTCGTCGCGGTTCATTTGAAATGAGCGCTGCCATGCTGATCTCCGGGACCATCGGCTGGTTCGTGCTGGTATCCGGGCAGCCCGTGCTGGACGTGGTGTTCTGGCGGTGTGTGTTCGGCGCCGGCACGCTGTTGTTGATCTGCGCGGCCTTCGGCTTTTTGCGCCCGGGTATTCTGACCCGCACCACGTTCCTGCTGGCGGTGCTCAGCGGTGTGGCGATTGTCGGCAACTGGGTGCTGTTGTTCGCCTCTTATTCCCGTGCCTCGATTGCCATCGGCACGGCGGTTTATAACGTACAGCCGTTCATGCTGGTCGGGCTCGCGGCGCTGTTCCTGGGCGAGAAAATCACCCTGCAAAAGCTGTTCTGGCTGGGGATTTCGTTTCTAGGGATGCTGGCGATTGTCAGCGCCCATGGCGAGCAGGGCGCGGGTGGCAACGATTACCTGATGGGCATCGGCCTGGCCTTGGGGGCTGCGTTTCTGTACGCGATTGCGGCGTTGATCATCAAACACCTGACCGGCACGCCACCGCACCTGATTGCCCTGATCCAGGTCAGCACCGGCGTGTTGCTGCTCGCACCTTTCGCGCATTTTTCGGCATTGCCGCAAGCGCCAAGTGCCTGGGCCAGCCTGGTGACGCTGGGCATTGTTCACACCGGCGTGATGTATGTGCTGCTATACGGCGCGATTCAGAAACTGCCGACGGCGCTGACCGGGGCGTTGTCGTTCATCTACCCGATTGCGGCGATTTTCGTTGACTGGTTTGCCTTCGGGCATCGCCTGGAGCCGCTGCAATGGATCGGTGTCGCCGCGATTCTGCTGGCCGCCGCCGGCATGCAGCAGGGTTGGGGCCTGAAGGTTCGCCGGACGGTCACACAATAATCAGATGTTCCAGCGCGGTGCGGTTTTGGCCAGGCGCTGGCGCATCTCGCCGATGTTCGAAGCGAACTGGCGGATCAGTAGTCGATAACCGTCCAGCGCGTTATAGACCGGCGCTTCCAGACTTGAATCAACCGGCACATCGGCGGGGCGACTGAGCCGCTGCGAAGCGCCGGTTTTCAGCGCCCGGGCCATGCCGATCAGTTGCACGCGAATCTGCCGGTGTTCGGCTTTGAAGCTCGATTGCAGATGCGCCATGGCGTCGCGGTCGTTGGCATCGGGCCGGGTGTTGCCGAGAATTTCCAGGGTGCTGACGCACATGCGCAAATTGCGCTGGATGGCGTCGAGCTCGGTCATGGAAATCTTCACTTCCTTGGACACCGACGGCATCAGCGAACGCAATTGCACCATCACCGCGTTCAGGCGATTCATGATCTTGAGGTGTTCGTCATCAGAGACGGACTGACCATCGATGATGCGTCCGTAAATCGTCGCGCAATCGCGCAGTGCATTGGCCAGGTTGTAGCGCCAGGAATACAGCGCATACGACGGCAGGGCGAAGGAAAAGGCCAGGGCCAGGGCCACGCCAATCAGAATATCCACACCACGCCACAACCCGTCAGAGATCGGGTTGTCGCCATGCCCGGCGACAATAAACACCGTGATCCCGGCCAACAACGCGGTGTAACCGCCCCTGCCGATGGCGTGATACGAGAAGAACCCGCACACCACCGACATCACGAAATAGGTCAGCCATGGCATCCCGAGCCAGGCCTGTTGCGCCACCAACAGCAGGCCGATACTGGCGCCGATCAACGTGCCGACGGCGCGCTCGGCGGCTTTTTTGCCGATGTTGCCGTGGTGCTGCAAGCCGCCGATCACCACCAGCATCGTCACCGACGCCCACTCACCATGGGGCAGGTTGATGCCGGTGGTCAGCATGATCGAAGCCAGCAACCCCAGCGACACGCGGACTGCGTGGATCAGTTTTGCGTGGCGATAGCGCCGATACGGGTCCAGCAATGGACGCAGTAGCCGGCGCAGCAGCGGTGGCAGTCGATGGGCTCTGAACGTGTTCAGGCTTCGTGTCCTCAGAAGATGTAATCGGTGGTCAGGAAACTCGAACTGCGCCCGCTGATGATGTCGCTGATGAGTTCTTTGTTGGTTTCCTGGAACTTGGTCGCCACCAGCGTGCGGATCGAAAACACCCGCAGTGCATCGTGCACCGACAGCGTGCCTTCGGCGGAGTTTTTGCGGCCGTTGAACGGATAAGTGTCCGGGCCGCGCTGGCACTGGGCGTTGAGGTTTATCCGGCCGACCTGATTGGCAAAGGTGTCCACCAGTCGACCGACCGCCACCGGATTGGTGCCGAAGATACTCAATTGCTGGCCGAAGTCCGATTCCAGAACGTAGTCGATCACCGTGTCGAGATGCCGGTAAGGCACGATCGGCACCACCGGGCCGAACTGTTCTTCCTGGTAGACGCGCATCTGCGGCGTCACAGGGAACAATACCGCCGGGTAGAAGAACGACGCCCGCGCTTCACCGCCATTCGGGTTCACGACCTTGGCGCCTTTGCTGACCGCATCCGCGACCAGCGAGTGCAGATAATCGACCTTGCTCGCCTCGGGCAACGGCGTCAGCGCTACGCCGCTTTCCCATGGCATACCCGGTTTCAGGGTGGCCAGTTTGGCGTTGAATTTCTCGATGAAGGACTCGACCACGTCTTCATGGACGAAGAGGATTTTCAGGGCGGTGCATCGCTGCCCGTTGAACGACAGCGAGCCGGTCACCGCTTCGTTGACCGCGTTGTCCAGATCGACCTCCGGCAACACGATGCCCGGATTCTTCGCGTCCAGGCCCAGGGCCGCGCGCAAGCGGTGTGGTTTCGGGTGGAGTTTCTTCAGGTCGCTGGCGGCTTTGTTGGTGCCGATGAACGCAAAGATGTCGATCTTGCCACTGGCCATCAGCGCGCTGACGGTCTCGCGGCCGCTGCCGTAGATGACGTTGATCACCCCGGCCGGGAAGCTGTCGCGGAAGGCTTCCAGCAGCGGACGAATCAACAGCACACCGAGCTTGGCCGGTTTGAACACCACGGTGTTGCCCATGATCAGCGCCGGAATCAGCGTGGTGAAGGTTTCGTTCAGCGGGTAGTTGTAAGGCCCCATGCACAAGGCGACGCCCAGTGGAACGCGGCGGATCTGCCCGAGGGTGTCCTGTTCCAGCTCGAAGCGGCTGGAGCGGCGGTCGAGTTCCTTGAGGGCGTTGATAGTGTCGACGATGTAATCGCAAGTGCGGTCGAACTCTTTTTCCGAGTCCTTGAGGTTCTTGCCGATTTCCCACATCAGCAGCTTGACCACCGCTTCACGCTGTTCGCGCATGCGGGCCAGAAACGTTTCGACGTGCTGGATTCGTTCGGCCACACGCATGGTCGGCCACAAACCCTGGCCCCGGTCATAAGCACGGACGGCGGCGTCCAGCGCAGTCAATGCGGTTTCTGCGTCGAGCAGCGGGGTGCTGCCGAGGATGACTTGTTCGTCGCCATTTTCACCGGTCAGGTACACCGGGCTGCGGACTTGGGCGAGAGGACCGGACCAGGTTTTCAGTTCGCCATCGACCAGGTATTCACGCTGCTCGGTCTGGCCGTCGAGGCGGTATTTTTCCGGGATGTCGCTTGAGTCCGGAAACAGGTTGCCAAGGATATGTGCTGTGGTCATGTCGCTACCCCGTCTGGATTGGCTGATGCGCTGATGAATCGTTTTAGCAGACCTCGGCCTCGCTTGTCATGACTCATCTCATCGTTCGGCGTTTCAGGGTTTTCGATCGTGGAACGGCCGGCATCTTCGGTCATGGCCTCAGATGCCCCCCTTGTTGGCCCCCAATGCCCTCAACCCGCCCGCGCCGGTGCCTTAGTGTTGACCTGTGCCTGATCACAACAAAAAAGGTGCTTTCCACTGAGGGGCGCCATACGTGAGGACAACCATGCGGGCCAGTCGAGTCTCTGAAAAGCCTAGCCTTTGTTTGGCATTGGTGGGCGGCGTCTTCGCCGCTCTGCTAAGTGGTTGTGGCGATGAACCGAAAAGCCCGGCGACCTACAACGACGCGGCCATCGCCACGCCCCCCGATGCCGCTCTGGCGCAGGTCTACGACAACAGCTGCAAGCTCTGCCACGCCAACCCGGCAGCCGGCGCACCGTTGACCGGCGACACCAAAGCCTGGGAGCCGCGGGTGCAGCAGGGCGCCGACACGCTGCTCGACCACGCGATCAACGGTTACAACGGCATGCCACCGATGGGGATGTGCATGCAGTGTTCGCAGGAAGAGTTCCTGGCACTGATTGCCTTCATGTCCGGCCAATCCATCCCACAATAAAAACGGCAGGGTGCGATTCATGACGATGGATTTAACACGGCGCCAACTGCTGCAACGGGCGAGTGTCATTGGCGCCTTCACCGCGCTGGGATCGACCCCCGCGCTGGCCGAATTCCTCCGCGCGCCACGGCTGATTCCGTGGCGCAATTGGTCGGGTGGCCAGAGTTGCCTGCCGGCGGCGCGGCTCGCGCCCAAGACCCTGGACGAACTGACCCAGATCATCCGCAAGGCCCCGGGCAAGGTTCGCCCGGTCGGCTCGGCGCATTCCTTCAGCGCGCTGGTGCCCACCGACGGCACGTTGCTGTCGCTGAGCTATTTCACCGGACTGCTCGATCACGACGCCCAGACCCTGCAGGCCGAGTTCGCCGCCGGCACGCCGATGTCACGCATGGGCACGCCGCTCAAGGACATCGGCCAGGCCCTGCAAAATATGGCCGACATTGACTACCAGACCCTGGCCGGTGCGATCGCCACCTCGACCCACGGCACCGGGAAAAACTTTCAGTCCTACTCGGCCCACGTCTGCGGCCTGCAACTGGTGAACGCAAACGGCGACGTCCTCGACTGCGACAGCACGCGCCAGCCTGAAGTGTTCAACGCGGCGCGGGTGTCGCTCGGCGCGCTCGGCGTGGCCACCAAAGTGCGCCTGCAAAACCGTCAGGCGTATCGCTTGAAAGAACGCCAATGGATCGCCAAGACCGAAGAATTGCTGGAAGAACTCGACAAGAACACCCGGGAAAACCAGCACTGGGAAATGCTCGTGGTGACCCATTCCGATTACGCCTTGTCGATCGCCCTGAACGAAACCACCGACCCGGCCACACCGCCGATTCCGCCGGAGGAAGAGGGCGGCAATGAGTTTGTGACGCTGATCGAGAAGATCGACAAATACGCCAGCGACTTCCCCGACCTGCGCCGCACGATGCTGAACAACCTGCGTCACCTCGCCAGTTTCGATGATCGGGTCGGCGACTCGTTCGACATCTACGCCAATGTGCGCACGGTGCGCTTCAACGAGATGGAGTATTCGGTGCCGGCGGAACACGGCCCGGGCTGCTTGCGCGAGATTCTGAAGCTGATCCGGGACAAGGACCTGCGCACCTGGTTTCCCATCGAATATCGCTACGTCAAAGCCGATGACATTCCGTTGAGCATGTTTGAAGGTCGCGACAGTTGCTCGATATCGGTCCACCAGCATTATCAGATGGATCACCACAATTTCTTCGCCGCCATCGAACCGATTTTCTGGAAGTACAACGGCCGGCCACATTGGGGCAAGTTGCACACGCTCAATGCGAAGAACCTGCAACCGTTGTACCCGCGCTGGCAGGAATTCATCCAGGTTCGCCAGGAAGTCGACCCCGGCGGCAAATTTCTCAACGCGCATTTGTCGTCGATTCTGGGGGTGAGCTGATGGCCGTCAATCGCCGCAGGTTTCTCATCGGGACTATCGGAATTGGCGCCTTGCTGGCGGGCGTTGGCGCGTGGCTGCGGCCGGGCGATCGGGGCGGCCCCTACAACGATTATTTCCGCGCGCTGAACGACGAGCTCGAAGCTTACGGCCCGATGCGCCCGGTGATGCTGATTGATCTGGATCGGCTCGACCACAACATCGATGTCGTCATGCTGTCGGTGAAGCGCGGCGGCAAGCAGCTGCGCCTGGTGGAGAAATCACTGCCGTCGCCGGGGCTGCTGCGCTACATCGCCAATCGCACCGGCACCCAGCGCTTGATGTCGTTCCATCAGCCGTTTCTCAACCATGACGCGGTGCAGTTTCCCGAGGCGGACATTTTGTTGGGCAAGCCGCTGCCAGTGCGTTCGGCCGAGTTGTTTTACAAGACGCATCAAGGACCATTCGATCCGTCGAAGCAGTTGCAATGGCTGCTCGATACGCCGGAGCGCTTGCAGCAGTACCTGGCATTGGCCAAGGGATTGGGCACGCGATTGCGGGTCAACATTGAGCTGGACGTGGGTTTGCATCGCGGCGGTGTCGGTGATCTGGCGGTGCTCGGGCAGATGCTGACGCTGATCAACGCGAACTCGCAACACCTGGAGTTCGCCGGGTTCATGGGCTACGACCCGTTTGTGGGCATGGGCGTGCCGGGCATTCTGGGATCGCCCGAGGAACTGTTCGCCAAGGTCATGGTGATTTACAACCGCTGCGTCGACTTCACCCGTCAGCAATTCCCCGGGTTGTGGCGTGAGGGGCTGACGCTCAACACCGCCGGCAGCCCGAGTTATCGCATGCACGAGCAGGAAAGCCTGAGCAGCGAAGTGTCGGTGGGCACGGCGATGCTCAAGCCGACACACTACGATTTGCCGTCGCTGGTGGAGCATGTGCCTGCGGCATTTATCGCGACGCCGGTGTTGAAAAGCACGGGTGCGGTGAACATTCCGGCGCTGGACGGCAAGTCGAAAGTGTTTTCGTGGTGGGACGTTAATCAGCGCGAGACGTTTTTTATCTATGGCGGCAACTGGATGGCGGAGTTTGAGTCGCCGTCGGGGCTGCAGAGTAATGGAGTGTATGGGCGCAGCTCGAACCAGGAGATGGTCAATGGTTCTGCGGCGGTGGGGCTCAGGGTTGAGGATCAGGTGTTTTTGCGGCCGACCCAGACCGAGGCGGTGTTGTTGCAGTTTGGGGATTTGTTGGCGGTTCGGGGTGGGAGGATTGTTGATACCTGGCCGGTGTACACCTGATAAATGTCAGGTGTTCTTGCAATCGCCATCGCGGGCAAGCCCGCTCCCACATTTTTTTGGTGTGGCACAACTTGCAGTCACGCCATCGAACCCTGTGGGAGCGGGCTTGCCCGCGATGGCGTCTGTCAGAACGCAAACGGAATACTGACTTTGGCCCACAGCATCTCGCCCTCCGGCCGGTTCTCCACATCGAACTCCTTGGCCCAGCGAATCTCCGCGCTGGCGTACTTCAAAAAGGTCAGGTGCAACGCCGGCCCGATCGCGAACACTTGCCCACGCACGCCGTCATTCACGTCCTCGCCATTGAACTGCACGGTCCTGCCGAACTGCTTGTCGTCGGTGGTCTGCTTCAGGTAGTAGCCGTTCAGCCCCAGCATCAGGTTGTCGGTGATCTTGTAGCTCGCCGAATAATCGAAGTGAAAAATCTGCCCTGACTTGTAATCGGTGTCCTTGTTTTTCTCGTTGAAGCTGTACGTCGTCTTCATCGACACCTCGGTTCTTTCCGTCGGTAGCCAGGTGAAGGAAAACAGCGGCTTGTAGGTGTAGAAATTGTTGCTGGTATTGGCCAGGCGATCGACGCTGTACTCGCCGGTGGGCACGGTGATTTCCACAGCGGCGCCGAGGGTCAGGTGCTTGCCCATGTCCCACAGAATGATCGGCGCGAAAGTGGTGTCGCCCATGCCTTCGCGGGTGTCCTGCAAGCCGAACACCGAGACTTCCTGTTTCAGCCACGGCTGCCCGATGTAGCCGGCCAGCCGCCCCCCGAAAACCCGCACAGGGCTGAGGTAATCCAGGCGCGGAACAACTGCCGTGGATTCGATCTCGACATTCGGCACCTTGCCGCCGAGTGAGCTGATGTTGAGCTTCGTGGATTTGTAGTGGTTGTAGTAGAGATTGAACACAACCATGTGGTCCGGAAGGCTGTCGACGTCCAGCGGCAGCATGAAGAAACCGTCGGTGCCTGGGCCGATGTTGTCGACGCCGGCCTCGGTGGCCAGGGCTGGTTGAATGGCGCAGACGCCGGCCATGCTCAGGGCCAGCAGGGGAAATCTCGTGCGGGTCGGGTTCATGTGTGTACTCATTATTATTGTTAGCGGGCGAGCCGGCGGCCACACGCAGGCCGCACCATAGAAATAAGCTGTCTACGCCATGCGGGGCAGGGTATTGGCGGCCATTAGGGGGACTTCTGCGGACAGCCTTTCAACCCTGTGCTAACTTCCTTCGACATAACCGGTAACAAAAATAAGAATGCAGCCTGATCCGGAATGTCTAGCCCCATGCAGATGAAAATGATCGATCCCACCTTTGAATTGGCGCTGGTGTCGCCATTTCTGCTGCAAACCCTGGCCGAAGTCGCCGAGCAAAAAGGCGTCGATCCCGACAGCCTTTGCCGAGGCCTGGGTTTTACCCTTGAAGACCTCCAGGACCCGGCGCAACGCATTTCCTATCGGCAAGCCGTGGCCATGATTCAGCGCGCCCTCAAGGCCTTGCCCAATCAGGGGCTGGGTTTGTGGGTGGGCGCGCAGAATGTGCTGGGCACGCTTGGGTTGCTCGGGCATGTGCTGTCGTTGTGCAAGACCCTGCGCGATGCCTTTGCGCTGGGCATTCGGCATCAGCACACCTCGGGCGGTATCGTGGTCTCGAGCGTGGAGGAGGCGGGTGATCGGGTGTTTGTCGACGTCGAATGTCGCTTGCCGTTTGCTGACGTGCAGTTGTTTGCGGTCGAGGAGTTTTTCGCCAGCCTGCTGGTGTACGGCCGGGCGTTGGTGGGGGCTGATTTCAAGCCGATGGCGGTGGAGTTCATGCACGCGGCGCCAGAGTACTTCAGCGAATATCAGCGGCTGCTGGGGCCGGACGTGCGTTTCGGTTGCCGGCAAAACCGCATGGTGATTGCCGCCCATTGGTTGGGCGTGCACCTGCCTAATCACCATTCCCTGGCGCTGCGCCAGGCGGTCAAATTGCTCGAGCTGGAAGCGGCGCAGGTTCACCGCAAGATGGACTTGATCCAGGCCGTCGAGCGAGCGATAGCCCGGGACCTGACCGAGGGCAGTCACATCGAGAAGATCGCCAACGACCTGAACATGAGCAGCCGCACCTTGCGCCGCCGCCTGACTGAACATGCGCTGACCTTCGAAACGCTGCTGGAACAAGTGCGCCAGGCCCGCACCATGAACCTGCTGGCCAACCCGGACCTGTCCATCGAGCGCATCACCGAAGAAGTCGGTTACAGCGACGTACGCAGCTTTCGCCGGGCCTTCAAACGCTGGACCGGCATGAGCCCGAGCGCTTTCCGCAACGAAACCCCACTCTCACTAACGACAAATCCCCTGTAGCAGCTGCCTTGTGGCGAGGGGATTTAGCGAAACGTCGCACCGCCCCGTTCGGCTGCGCAGCAGTCGTGAATCAGGCAACTCGGTGCGCCAGATAGACCGTGCGTTCAGGTATTACGACGGCTTCGCCGCCGAACGGGGCGGTGCGACGTTTCGCTAAATCCCCTCGCCACAGGGCAGCTGCTACAGGTCAGTGCACACAAAATCCCGTTCCCCGGTTAAACTCCGCGCTCTTTTCAAGGAGTTCATATGAGTTACTACCAGCCGGGCATTCTCGCCACCCCCGTTCCGCCTCAAGCCCGTCATATGTTCTTCGCCCTCGAATCCGCCGAAGCCTTGCCGGCCGCGCTCGATAACTTGATGCAACGGGTGGACGGTAAATCGGCGGTGGTCGGCTTTGGTGAATCCCTGGTCAAGGCGCTGCACGCGCAGATCGATGGCCTGCGACCGTTTCCAGCGCTGACCGGTGTCGGCGTCGACAACCCGTCGACCCAACACGCGCTCTGGTGCTGGCTGCACGGTGTCGACCGTGGTGAGTTGCTCAATCGCAGCCACGCCATTGAAGCCGCGCTGGCCCCGGCGCTGCGACTGGTGCAGATGAACGAAACCTTCCGCCACCTGACCGGCCACGACCTGACCGGCTACGAAGACGGCACCGAAAACCCGCACGACGAAGCCGCCGTGGCCGCCGCGTTGTTGGGCGAAGGCGCTGAAGGCCTGATCGGTGGCAGCTTCGCCGCGATCCAGCAGTGGCAGCATGATCTGAAGGGCTTTCACGCGATGCCCTCCCATGAAAAGGACGACATCATGGGCCGTCGCTTGAGCGATAACGAAGAACTCGACGACGCGCCGATTTCTGCTCACGTCAAACGCACCGCCCAGGAAAGCTTCGCCCCTGAAGCGTTCGTGGTCCGTCGCTCGATGCCGTGGATCGAAGGCGATCGCGCGGGCCTGATGTTCCTGGCATTCGGTTATTCCCTCGACGCCTTCGAGGCCCAACTGCGACGCATGAGCGGGCTGGAAGACGGTATCACCGACGGTCTGTATCGCATCAGCCGCCCGATCACCGGCGGTTACTACTGGTGCCCGCCGCTCAAGGACGGTCATCTGGACCTGCGCGCCTTGCGCATCGGCTAAGGATCAAGGACAGAACATGGACGTCGTACGCTGGGGCATGATCGGTTGTGGCAGTGTCGCCGAGCGCAAGAGCGGGCCGGCCTTCTACAAGGCACCCGGCTCGGCGCTGGTGGCGGTGATGGGGCGGCGGCTGGAGGCGGTGACCGACTACGCCGCACGCCACGGCATCGGCCGGGTTTACACCGACGCGCACGCCCTGATCAATGATCCCGAGGTGGACGCGGTGTACATCGCCACGCCACCCGACAGTCACTATGCCTATAGCTTGATGGTCGCCGCGGCCGGCAAACATTGCTGCGTCGAGAAACCGATGTCGCTGAATGCCGGGCAAAGCCGTGAGATGCAAAAGGCGTTTGCCGATGCCGGTTTGCACCTGTTCGTTTCCTACTACCGACGCTCTCTGCCGCGCTTTCAACAAGTGCGACAGTGGCTGGAGGAGGGGCGGATCGGCGAGGTGCGGCATCTCACCTGGACCCTGACCAAAGCCCCTTCGCCGAACGATCTAAGTGGCGCCGGCAATTGGCGCACTGATCCGGTGATTGCCGGCGGCGGTTACTTTGCCGACCTGGCCAGTCATGGTTTTGACCTGTTCCAGTATTTGCTCGGGGATATCGTTGAAGTCGCCGGATTCACCGCGCGGCAGGCCGGTTTGTATGCCGCCGAAGACGCTGTCAGCGCCAGTTGGCGGTTCGCTTCGGGTGCGCTGGGCATGGGCTGCTGGAGTTTCGTGGCGGATCGCCGCGAAGACCGGGTCGAGCTGATCGGCAGCCAGGGCCGGATCAGTTTTTCCGTGTTCGACGAGCACCCGGTGCAGCTTGAAGCCGATGAACACCTCAGCCTGCACATCGACCATCACGAGCACATTCAGTGGCATCACGTGCTGGGCATGAACGCTCATATCCGGGGTGAGGCGCAGCATCCGGCAGTAGCCGAACACGCGCTGAAAACCGACTGGGTGATGGACCAGATCCTCAAGCGCTGAACTCACTGAAGAAACCGAACGTTGTAGCAGCTGCCTTGTGGCGAGGGGATTTATCCCCGTTCGGCTGCGAAGCAGTCGTGAATTCAGACAACGCGGTGCATCAGATAGACCGTGTGTTCAGGGTTTACGACTGCTGCGCAGCCGAACGGGGATAAATCCCCTCGCCACACGGCAGCTGCTACAGGGGTGAGCGGTTTGTCTGGTGAATCTAACCTTATGCTCAAACAGTATTTCTCAAGCCTCCCATTAGAACTTTAAGATCACGTCATAACTCGTTATAACAAGTGATCTGCCATGACCGATAACGTTCTATCCCTCAGTAGCGTCCCGCTGCACACCCAGCTGCGCGATGTGCTGCGTGCCCGCATCCTCGACGGCGAATACCCGCAAGACAGCCAGATGCCTTCCGAAAGCGAACTCGGTGCGCTGTTCAAAGTCAGCCGCATCACCGTGCGCCAGGCCTTGGGCGATCTGCAGAAGGAAGGGCTGATCTTCAAGATTCACGGCAAGGGCACCTTCGTCGCCAAGCCGAAAACCTTTCAGAACGTCAGCACCCTTCAAGGCCTGGCCGAGTCCATGACCGGTCGTGGCTACGAGGTGATCAACCGCCTGCGCAGCTTCAAATTCATCCCCGCCGACAAACTCGTCGCCGAGCGTTTGCAGGTTGCCGAAGGCGAGACCGTGGCGCAGATCAAACGCGTTCGGCTGATCAACCGCGAGCCGATCTCACTGGAAATCACCTACCTGCCCAAAGCCATCGGCGAACGGCTGGAGAAAGCCGATCTGGTCACCCGTGACATTTTCCTGATCCTCGAAAACGACTGCGGTCTGGCCCTCGGTCACGCGGATCTGGCCATCGACGCGGTGCTGGCCGACAGCGACCTGACCCAGGCGCTGAACGTCGAACCGGGCTCGCCGATCATGCGCATCGAACGCCTGACCCACGATGCCAGCGGCCAGCCGGTGGACTTCGAACACCTTTACTACCGCGGCGATGCTTTCCAGTACCGCTTGCGAATCGATCGGCAAAAAGGGGATCAGGCATGAGTAGAAATACCCTTGAACAGGAATACGACATCGTCGTGATCGGCGGCGGTACCGCTGGGCCGATGGCGGCGATCAAGGCCAAGGAACGCAACCGCGATCTGCGCGTGCTGCTGATCGACAAGGCCAACGTCAAGCGCAGCGGCGCGATCAGCATGGGCATGGACGGCCTGAACAACGCGATCATTCCCGGCCACTCGACACCGGAGCAGTACACCAAGGAAATCACCATCGCCAACGACGGCATCGTCAATCAGGCGGCGGTTTATGCCTACGCGACCCACAGCTTTGAAACTATCGAGCAACTGGACCGCTGGGGCGTGAAGTTCGAGAAGGACGAAACCGGCGACTACGCGGTGAAAAAGGTCCACCACATGGGCGCCTACGTGCTGCCGATGCCGGAAGGGCATGACATCAAGAAAGTCCTGTATCGCCAGTTGAAACGGGCGCGGGTCAGCATCACCAATCGCGTGGTTTGCACGCGCTTGTTGTTGGACGAAGAGGGCGCGGTCAACGGCCTGATGGGCTTCGACTGCCGCACTGCCGACTTCCACGTGATCAAGGCCAAGGCGGTGATTCTCGCGTGCGGCGCCGCCGGCCGCCTGGGTTTGCCGTCTTCGGGTTATTTGATGGGCACTTACGAAAACCCGACCAATGCCGGCGACGGCTACGCCATGGCGTATCACGCCGGCGCCGAGCTGGCGAACCTCGAATGCTTCCAGATCAATCCGTTGATCAAGGATTACAACGGCCCGGCCTGCGCCTACGTCACCGGCCCGTTGGGCGGCTACACCGCCAACAACAAGGGCGAGCGCTTCATCGAGTGCGACTACTGGAGCGGGCAGATGATGTGGGAGTTCCACCAGGAACTCGAAAGCGGCAACGGTCCTGTGTTCCTCAAACTCGATCACCTGGCCGAGGAAACCATCCAGAACATCGAAGAGATTCTGCACAGCAACGAACGCCCGAGTCGTGGCCAGTTCCACGCCAATCGCGGCACCGATTACCGCACGCAGATGGTCGAGATGCACATCTCGGAAATCGGCTTTTGCAGCGGGCATTCGGCGTCGGGCGTGTGGGTCAACGAGAAAGCCGAGACGTCGGTCAAGGGTTTGTACTCGGCGGGTGACATGGCGGCGGTGCCGCATAACTACATGCTCGGTGCGTTCACTTATGGCTGGTTTGCCGGCACCAACGCGGCGGATTTTGTCGCCGCTCGCGAGTTTTCAGCGGTCGATGCCAAGCAGATAGAAACGGAAAAACTAAGGGTCTACGCGCCACTGGATCGCGAACACGGTCTGCCACCCGCACAGGTCGAATACAAGCTGCGACGCTTTGTGAATGACTACCTGCAACCGCCGAAAGTGACCAAGAAGATGCAAATCGGCCTGCAACGCTTCAGCGATATCCAGCGTGACCTCGATCAGATAAAGGCCCACAACGCCCACGAACTGATGCGCGCCATGGAAGTCAGCATGATCCGCGACTGCGCCGAAATGGCCGCCCGCGCATCCTTGTTCCGCGCGGAAAGTCGCTGGGGGCTTTACCACTATCGGGTCGACCACCCGCAACGCAACGATAGCGACTGGTTCTGCCATTGCCACCTGAAGAAGGGCGACGACGGCCAGATGACCAGTTTCAAGAAAGCCGTCGAGCCTTACATCATCCCGCTGGATGCCGAAGAAATGCAGGCTTACGACCGGCTGCGGGTCGGTGCCTTTGCTGCCTGAGCCTCATAAAAAAGAGAGACCGCGAAATGGCCTATCAACCCCAGGAAATCTTCTTCCGATCCAACGCACCGGTCACGGTCGACGAGGACCTTTGCATCGCCCACAAAGGCTGCACCGTTTGCGTCGACGTCTGCCCGATGGACCTGCTGGCCATCAACCCGGCCACGCAAAAAGCCTACATGGCGTTCGATGAATGCTGGTACTGCATGCCGTGTGAAAAGGACTGCCCGACCGGGGCGGTGAAAGTCGAAATACCTTACTTACTGCGGTGACTGAAAGGACGCCATCGCTGGCAGGCCAGCTCCCACAGGGATTTGCAGTGGGACACAGATTTCGTTGGCACCAGAGAACCTTGTGGGAGCTGGCCCGCCAGCGATGAGGCCCACCCAGACAACCCAAAGCCATCCGGAAACACCGGACGCTGGATTCACCCAACACCCCTCGTTTCCCACCACGCCCTGATCGTGGCGGAGACGAACATCCTATAAATGATTCGAGGGGATACACCCATGTCTTTGCCAACATCGCTGCGTGCAGCATTTGCCGGTCTGGTACTGGCTTCATTCACCTTGTCGGCTTCGGCCGAAACCATCCGCATTGCCATCGGCACCCAGGACACCACGATCAACTGCGCCGCCGGCGGTCTGTTGATTCGCGAGCTCGGTTTGCTGGACAAATACCTGCCCCATGACGGCCAGTACAAAGATGCCAAATACGAAGTCGAGTGGAAGAACTTCACCAGCGGCGCACCCCTGACCAACGAGATGGTCGCCGGCAAACTCGACTTCGGCGCCATGGCCGATTTCCCCGGTTCGTTCAACGGGGTGGCGTTCGAAACCGCCGGCAAGCACAGCCTGTTCATCAGCGTGCTCTCGGGCAGCATCAAGGGCAGCGGCAATGGCATCGTGGTGCCGAGTGCGTCGGGCGTGCAGTCATTGGCCGAATTGAAAGGCAAGACCATTTCTGTGCCGTTCGCCTCCACCGCCCATGGCATGTTGTTGCGTGCGGTGGCGGCGCAAGGCTGGGATCCGCTGAAAGACGTGAACATCATCGCCCAGCCGCCGGAAGTCGCCGGCTCCGCATTACAGGCCGGGAAAATCGACGCTCACGCCGACTTCGTGCCGTTCGCCGAACTGTTCCCGAGTCGTGGTTTCGCCCGCAAGATTTATGACGGTTCCCAGGCCAATGCACCGACCTTCCATGGCGCGTTGGTGGATCAGGCCTACGCGAAAAAGTACCCGGAAATCGTCGTCGCTTACCTGCGCGCAAGCATCGAAGCCAATCAATTGTTGACGGCCGAACCAGAGAAATACAGCGAGCTGATCGCCAAGGTCACGGGCGTCGATGCCGAGGTCAATTACCTGTTTTACGGCCCGCTCGGTGTGCAGACCCGCGACCTCAGCTGGAAGCCGGAATACCGTCAAGCCGTGGGCACCGCCATCGATACCCTCAAGCTGCTGAAGAAGGCTGATCGGGGTCTCGATCTCAATACCTTTATCGATGACCAGTACATCCGCGCCGCGTTCAAGGCGTCGAACCTGGACTACACCGCGCAACTGGCCAACTACGCACAGACACCGCTCAAAGGCGTGGATGCGGCCAGCGGCAAAGCCATCACCGACTTCAGCCATGTGGCCGAGATCTGGGTGCGTGGCGAGCCGAAGGTGCGTCAGTACGCCTCGGCGGAATCGGCGTTCACCGCATTGGCCAGTTTGAAATCCCAAGGCAAAAACATTCGGGCGGTGTATGCCCAGGCCAGTGACAGCGGGATCAAGTTGCTGGCGGATCAGGCCTGGTTTGCCAGTGATGCCAAGGGTCGCCTCAGTGCATTCCTGCTCAAAGGACAGGCCCAACAATTCGCCACGGCCCAGGGCGGAAAAGTCCTCGACTTCACGGATGCCACCACTCAAGCCGTCGCCAGTCGCTGAGTAGTGGGGTGGACTCAAGAACCACCCCCCTCACCCCAACCCTCTCCCCAGTGGGAGAGGGGGAAAGGGAGCAGATCTCCATGCTTTTCAAAGCCTGAGTTCGACTCGAGGTCGCAGGTCTCAGTACATCGCCCAAACACCTCGGTCAGTCCCCTCGCCCCTCCGGGGAGAGGGTTAGGGTGAGGGGTGGTTCTCCCGTCCTACCCATCTACAACTGGAACCCGACATGCCCAAATCACTAACCCGCTGGATCCCCCGAGCAGCCTCCTTACTGCTCTGCCTCCTGTTCTGGCAACTCGCCGCCAGCCACCACTGGAACCTCGGCCTGGTCACCTTCGCCAACGTCCCGACGCCGGTGGCCGTCATCGAAGCAGCATTGGGCCTCGGCGATTCCGGCAAGCTCGCCCAGCACCTGAGCAGCAGCCTCAGCCGGGTCTTCGCCGGTTACCTCGCGGCGCTGGTCATCGGCATTGCCCTGGGCCTGGCCATCGGCCGCTCGAAATGGGCCGAAGATTTACTGCTGCCACCCCTTGAAGTCCTGCGCCCGATCCCCGCCGTCGCCTGGATTCCCCTGGCCATCCTGATGTTCCCGTCCTCGGAACTGTCGATGGTCTTCATCACCTTCACCGGCGCACTGTTCCCGATTCTGCTCAACACCGTGCACGGCGTCGAAGGCGTCGACCCGCGCCTGATCGCCTCGGCCAGAAGCCTCGGGGCAGGGCGTCGGGCGATTCTGCTGGAAGTGATCCTGCCGGGCGCCGCACCGAGCATCATCACCGGCCTGGCCATCGGCATGGGCACCTCGTGGTTCTGCCTGGTGACTGCGGAAATGATCTCCGGCCAATACGGCATCGGCTATTACACCTGGGAGTCCTACACCATCCAGAACTACGCCGACATCGTCGTCGGGATGTTGCTGATCGGCGTACTCGGCATGGGCAGCAGCCTGCTGATCAAACGTCTCGGCGGGCTGTTCACGCCGTGGCACCGACCACGAGGAAAAGCCTGATGAGCGTGATGCAAACCCCTGAAGGGCGGATCGACATCCGCCAACTGTCCATCGTCCTCGGCGAAGACCAGCAAGCCTTCGAAGCCGTGCAAGGCCTCGATTGCCAGATCGAACCGGGACAATTCGTGTGCATTCTCGGGCCGTCCGGGTGCGGCAAATCGACCTTGCTCGGCGCACTCGCCGGGCATCTGCAGTCGTATACCGGAATACTGAAAGTCGACGGCGCGCAGGTCTCGGGTCCATCGCCCCAGCGCGGCATGGTCTTCCAGCACCACACCCTGCTCCCTTGGCGAACCGTGCGCGACAACGTCGCCTTCGGCCTGAAAATGCGCGGCATCGGCAAAACCGAACGCCACAAAGCCGCCGATGAAATCCTTGCACTGGTAGGGCTGGAAGGCTTCGCAGACCGCTGGCCCGACCAGCTCTCCGGCGGCATGCAGCAACGGGTTGAGATCGCCCGGGTGCTGGTCAATCGTCCGCGCCTGTTGCTGATGGACGAACCCTTCGGCGCCCTCGACGCGTTGACCCGGTTGAACATGCAGGAACTGCTGCTGGACATCTGGACGCGAATTCGCACCACCGTGGTGTTCGTCACCCACGACATCGACGAAGCGCTGTTCCTCGCCGATCGCCTGTTGGTCATGAGCTCGCGCCCCGGTCGAATCATTGAAGACCTGAGCCTCGACTTCCCCCGGCCACGCACTACCGAACTGGTGACGAGCCACGAGTTCTCCCGCCTGAAACGCCATTGCCTCGAATTACTGCGTCACGAAGACGGTCGGCAGTTACCGCGCCTGAACCCTCTCGGACTTCCCCCTGAAAACAAACTGCCGCGATTTGCCCTATGACCTCACTATTCGATGTAACCGACAACGACGACATTCTTGCCCTGCAACCGCGCCTCACGGATGAAGATCCGGGCGTGCGCAGAATTGCCTTGATCGAATTGGCCGACCTTGAAGAACCGGACGGTTTGCTGTGGCTGGTCAATCGTCTGGCTGAGGACGCGACCGAAGAGGTCCGCGCCGAAGCCGCGCGATTGCTCGAAGCCTGGGAGGACGAACCGGTGGTCGAAGCGCTGTGCCAGGCCCTGACCGATCCATCCTCGGCGGTGCAGGCTGCCGCTGCGCAAAGCCTCAGCCTGCTCAAGAGTGAGGCGGCGGGCAGGGTGATTCTGCCTTGGACCGGGCATGCCGACATCAGCGTGCGCATCGCCGCGTTCCGGGCCTTGCGCGAGTTGCGTTTTCCCGATGCCGCTGCTGCCGCCGTCGTTGCCTTGAACGATGAAGACGCTGGCGTTCGTCGCGAAGCGGTCGGCGTGCTCGGCTGGCTCAAGCAGCTCGATGCCTTGCCAGCCTTGGCGAAATTGGCCAGCGACGACCCGGACACCGAAGTCCGCCGCGCCGCCACCGGCGCCCTTGGCCTGGCCTCCGATGCTCAAGTGCTGCCCGCGCTACGTCAGGCCTTGCAGGACCACGCCTGGCAAGTGCGCGAAGAAGCCGCCACCACCTTGGGCAAGGTCGGCCACGTTGACGCCGGTGCCGCCCTGGTCGACGCCTTGAACGACGATTACTGGCAGGTCCGCCTGCGCGCCACCCGCAGCCTCGGCCGCTTGCGTTTCGTCCCGGCCCTCGACGCCCTGATCGAAACCCTCGGCCACCGCATCAGCAACCTGCGCAAGGAAGCCGCACTGGCCCTCGGCGAACTGAACGATAAAGGCGCCATCGCACCCTTGCAGGCCGCCCAGGACGACGGCGACCCGGAAGTACGCAAAGCCGTGCGCATCGCCTTGAGTCAGCTGCAATGAACCCGCTGGCGATTGGCAATTCCCAAGGTCAACAACAGCTGCGATTGAACTGGCCGGATGGACGAGAGCAACTGCTGGGCCATGCCGAGTTGCGCCGCCAGTGCCCGTGCTCGCAATGCCGGGCGTTTCGGTTGCAGGGGCTGACGGTGAAAGTCGACGAGCGCATCCGCGTGATCGAACTCAACCAACAGGGGTACGGCTTGCAACTGATCTTCAGCGACGGCCACGAACGCGGCATCTACCCGTGGCCGTACCTGGCACAACTCACCCCCGAAACCACTGAAATCTAATGTGGGAGCGAGCCTGCTCGCGATAGCGGACTTACATTCAACATCGATGTTGAATGTGAGGCCCTCATCGCGAGCAGGCTCGCTCCCACAGGGGATCTGTGTGGGGTCAGAAGGATTTGCTGATGCTTGCTACGACGGTCGCGGTGCAGACATCTCCATAACCCCAATTGCTGATGCACTGGCTTTGGGACAGGTCAGTGTCGATGTAACTCAAGCCCAGCATCACACCCGCCAGTTCATGGGTCAGTTTGACTTCCCATTCGCGGTACGAGTCTTCGGCTTCGCCCGACATCGCGTACAGGTGCGGGTCCTTGAAATCCATGTTGCCGTAACGCAGCTTCAGGCCTGTGTCGTAAGGCAACTCGGTTTCATAGCCAACGTAGCTGTAGAGCGAGCTCTGCTTGCTGTCGATGCCCGGCGCGTCCGCGGAGTAATAGGCCGCCAGCTTCACGCCGTAAGCGCTGAGGATGGCGTAGGTCTCGCCCTGGTTGAACTGGCTTTCCTTGGGGTAAGCGTATTTGAGATAGCCGAGGTCCAGGCTGACCGCATCGGTCGCTTGCCAGAGCCAGCCGGCGTAGTAATCGACTTCCTGTCGGGTCTTCAAACCGCCGCCGAAATCGACGTTCGAACTCCATGCGCCGAGGTACAGGCCGCTGCTGTGCGCCAGGGTCAAACCGGCCTGCACGGCGGGGTCGTTCTGGGTTTGGGAAATGCCACGGGTGCGGTAGTCGCTGGCCAGGGTCAGGTCGACCAGCAGGGCGAAGTCGTCATTCAAGGGCAGGGCCTGGCTGCTTAAGGGAAGAAGGCTCAAAGAACCGAGGGCGAACAGGGTGAAAGCTTTCATGGGGTGCGTCCCGTTATTGTGATTTTTATTGGGGCAAAGCTGTGCCGGGCCCCGGCTACAGGAGCGGGGTCGGGCAAGGGTTACAGCTGGTGTTTCTAGAGCGTCGGTGCGTAGACTTCGCGACCGGCGAACCAGGTTTGCAGCACCTGGGTGTCGTGCAGGGCTTTGTTGTCGACGCTGAAAACATCGCGGTCCAGCACGATGAAATCGGCTTGCTTGCCGGGGCTCAACGAACCGATCTGCTTCTCCAGCCCAATGGTCCGGGCAGCGTTCAGGGTGTAGGCGTAAAACATCGTCTCGCGGTCAATACGCTCATCGGCATTCAACACGCCCAACGGACCTTCTCGGGTAATGGCCTGGGCCATGGCGTTCCACGGATTCGGCGAAGACACCGCCCAGTCACTCGCACCGGCAATGGTCGCGCCCTGTTTGAGCAGCGAGTGCGCCGGGTATTGGTAACGGAAGGCGAGCGCGCTGACATACGGCTTGATCATGTCCAGGGTGTACTCGTCGGCGCTGGCCCACAGCAATTGCATCGAGGCAACGACGTTGAGCGGTTTGAACCGCGCAAACTCTTTCGGGTTGACCATTTGCAGGTGGGTGATCGAGTGGGTCACGCCGCTCTGACGATCCTTGCGCGCCTGGGCGATGCCGTTCAACGACTCACGCACTGCGCGGTCGCCGATGGCGTGGATGTGCACCAGCCAGCCACGCTGATCGATGGCGCTGACCAGTTCACCAAAATGCTTCGGATCGATCAGCAGTTCACCCTGTTTGTGCGAGTTGCTGTATGGATCGATCATCGCTGCGCTCTGCGCCGGGTATTCAATCACGCCATCGGCGAAGATCTTGATCCCGGGCAAGGTCAGGTTGGGGATGCCCTGGAATTGCTGGCGGACCTTGTCCAGGGTATCGAGATCGGCCGGCACGCTTTTCGGGTTGGCTACCAGCAGCGCAGCGACGTGGGCACTCATGCCGCCGCTTTCGGCCAGCGCTTTGTACACCGGCAGCACGCCAACGGTTTTTTCCGTGGGTTTGAGCGCGAACACCGGCTCGCCGGGCGCGGCATTGGCGGCGGGGTCCATCCACGCGGTGATGCCCAGGCTGTTGTTGTAGCGCACGGCGGATTGCGCGGCTTTCAACATGTCGGCGGGGCTCGGCACTGGCATCTTCGAGGCGACGCGATCCCAGCCGGCGTCCACCAGGAAACCGTTGGGGCGGCCATCGGCGAGTTTGCCGATGGTGTCTTTCTCGGCGTCCGGCAATGACTTGAGCAGCGCCGCATCAATCCCCGCGCGTTCGAGCATCACGTTGTTGGCCCACGCGGTGTGGTGATCGCTGCCGGTGAATACCACGGGCACCTTGGCCCATTCGCCATGGTTGAATTTCTTGCCGAAGGCTTCGGCCTGAGCCCAGTAAACCGAACTCATGCCGGCCACGCTCAACACATCGCCATGCCTCGCCTTGCCGTCATCGCGCCAGGCTTTCAGGCGTTTTTCCAGTTCGTCGAGGTCGACCACCTCGTCTGCCATATTGGCCGAGACCATTTCCAGACCGCCGAAAACCGCGTGGGAATGGCTGTCGATCAGGCCCGGCATCAGGGCTTTTCCGCCGAGGTCGACGACTTGGGTGCCCGAGTCGATCAGGGCCTTGATCTGCGCATCGCTGCCGACTTGCAGCACTTTGCCGTCCTGTACCGCCAGCGCCTGCACCTTCGGCAGGGCGCGGTCAGCGGTGAAAATCTTGCCATTGATCAGCACCAGATCGGCCGCTGCCATGGCTTCCATCGAGGCAAAACTGACGGCGGCCATCAATAGATTCGGGATGAATCTTTTCATTGAATGTTTCCTTGTTATTGCGTCTGATGGCCAGATTAGTGGCTTGTCACGGCAAGCAGAACGCCTTGCTCACGAAAAACGTTTTTGCCTTAATGGAAAAGAATGGACAAGTTGGGTGCACTGAAAATGTTCGTGGTCACGGCGCAACTGGGCAGTTTCAGCCGCGCCGCCGAGCAACTGGGCAAGACCCCGTCGGCCCTGACCAAAGCGGTCAATCATCTGGAAGCGGAGCTCGGCGCCCGGCTGTTCGAGCGCAGCACCAGGCGGATTTTGCTGACCGAATCGGGGCGTCTTTATCTGGAAACCGCACGTCAGGTGTTGCAGCGGCTGGACGAGGCCGGCGAGGAGATCGAGCAGTTGCAGCATGGCCTGCGCGGCAACCTGAAAATCACCGCGCCGCTGGCGTATGGGCAGGCATTTCTCGATCAGGTGTGCGGCGGTTTTCTGGAGCAATACCCGCAGATCAACCTGCAAGTGGACCTGTGCGATGAGTTCGTCAATCTGCTGGAAAGCGGCTACGACCTGGCGTTGCGCGAGGGGCATGACGACTTGCCGGGGTTGATTGCGCGCGTCGTCGGCAGCAATCGCCTGGCGTTGTGCGCCAGCCCTGATTATCTGGCGCGAAAGGAGCTGCCGGTCACGCCCGAAACTCTCGATGACCACGAATGGCTGCTCTATCGACATCCGTTGCTCAGCCGCGAATTCTGGTGGGCCGAGCGCGACGGCCAGCGTTTGAGCCTGCAGCAACCGCAGTCACCACGGTTGCGCAGCGACAATTACGACCTGCTGCTGGCCAATGCGCTGGCCGGGCGCGGTTTGCTGCACACGCCTTTGTGGAGTGCCGCGCCGTATCTGGCGGATGGCCGGCTGGTGCGGGTGATGGCCGACTATGATATCGATCCGGACAGCTTCGGCTCGTACATCCTGGCGGTGTACCCCAGCCATCGACGGGCCACCGCCAAAGTGCTGGCCTTCATCGATTACATCGCAGGGTTTCTGGCGTCGCGTGGCTTGAGCTGACTGGCGGTCCTTGCCAGGAAAATGCCGAAAGAGTACAAATGTACTCCATGACGACCCTAACCCCCCGCCGTACCGCCATCCTGACCTTTATCCGTGATCGAATCGCGGAGCACGGTCAGTCCCCGAGCCTCGCTGAAATCAGCGAGGCGTTTGGTTTCGCCTCCCGCAGCGTGGCGCGCAAGCATGTGCTGGCGCTGACCGAGGCAGGGGTCATTGAGGTCAACCCGCATCAGGCCCGGGGCATCCGTTTGCTCGGGCAACCGGCGCGCCCCGAATTGCTGGACATCCCGGTACTCGGTCGGGTCGCGGCAGGTGCGCCGATCGGTGCCGATGCCGAGGTGCACAGCCGCTTGCTGCTCGATCCGTCGATCTTCTCGCGGGTGCCGGACTACATGCTGCGGGTCCAGGGGGATTCGATGATCGAGGACGGCATTCTCGACGGCGATCTGGTGGGCGTGCACCGCAACCCCGAGGCGTTCAACGGCCAGATCGTGGTGGCGCGGCTCGACGGCGAAGTCACCATCAAGCGTTTCGAACGGGTCGGCGATGTTGTCCGGTTGCTGCCACGCAACCCGGCCTATAAGCCGATCATCGTCGAGGCCACTCAGGACCTGGCCATCGAAGGGGTGTTCTGCGGTCTGGTGAGGCAAGGGTGATGGGCGCCGTCGTTGCGTTGGACACGCTGTTCAATGGCGGCCAGGTCTGGAAGGGCCGGCCTGCGCCACCGGCGGTCAGCCCGCAACCCACCGGGCATGCAGCGCTGGATGCGGCGTTGCCCACGGGTGGTTGGCCGGAAGCGGCGCTGACGGAAATTCTCCTGGCCGGGCAGGGCGTTGGCGAGTTGCAACTGGTGTGGCCGGCGCTGGCGCGGCTGTCGGCGGCGGGTGAGCGCATTGTGCTGGTGGCGCCGCCTTACGTGCCGTATCCCCAGGCCTGGCAGAACGCCGGGGTCGATCTGCGCCAGTTGTCGATCATTCAGGCCAGCGAGCGCGATGCGCTGTGGGCCGCGGAACAATGCCTGCGTTCGGGCAGTTGCGGTGCGGTGTTGTGCTGGCCGCACAAGGCCGATGACCGGGCGCTGCGGCGCTTGCAAGTGGCGGCCGAAACCGGCTCGACCCTGGCGTTCGCCTATCGCTCGATCAACGAAGCCATCAACCCTTCGCCCGCGGCCCTGCGCATCGCCATCGATGCCCGGCCTGCACAGTTGCGCGTGCTCAAGTGTCGGGGCGGGTTGGCGCGGTCGACGCCGATTGCCTTTCCCGTGGGGCATTGAGGTTGCCATGCGCTGGGTCTGCATTCTCTTCCCGCAATTGGCGCTGGACGCGGTACTGCGTCAGCGCCCCGATCCCGATGAACCTTTGGCGCTGCTGACCGGACCGGCGCAGCGTCGGGTGCTGCAAGCGGTCAACGCTCCGGCGCGGGCATTGGGCTTGCGCCCGGGCCAGTCGATGACCGCCGCCCAGGCCTTGAGCAAAGGTTTTGTCACGGCCGAATACGACGTCGCCGAAATCGAATACTGGCAGCAGTTCCTGGCGGCATGGGCCTATCGCTTCAGCTCTCAGGTCAGCGTGCATTACCCGCGTGCCGTGGTGTTTGAAAT
Source organism: Pseudomonas sp. (assembly GCF_051660785.1). Lineage (GTDB taxonomy): Bacteria > Pseudomonadota > Gammaproteobacteria > Pseudomonadales > Pseudomonadaceae > Aquipseudomonas. Next base: position 51,200 of record NZ_JBOFQE010000039.1, on the reverse strand, counting down.
CGAATCCAGCCTGGGGTTGTTCGGGCCCTGGCCGCAGTTCGAGGCGCGGTTGCGAGCCGAGCTCGGCGAACTGGGCTTTCGCCATCGCATCGTCGCCGCGCCCAACCCGGTGGCCGCGCGGGTGTTGGCCAACGTGTATGACGGTCTGGTGGTGCCAGACGATCAAGCCTTGCGCTATCACCTGGGGCAACTGCCGGTCGACCGGGTTGCCCTGGAACCGGCGGTGGCCACGGCGTTGTCGCGCATGGGATTGCGCACCTTGAGTCAGGTGCAGGCGTTGCCGCGCAATAGCCTGGCGCGACGGTTCGAAGCGCAGGTGCTCAAGCACCTGGATGCGCTGTTCGGTGAGCGGCGGCTGGCGCTGGCGTTCTACCTGCCACCGGACCGGTTTGATGTGCGCATCGAGCTCAACTTCGATGTGCAGTCCCATCAGGCGCTGCTGTTTCCATTGCGTCGCCTGACCGGCGATCTGTCGGCCTTCCTCTGCGGCCGGGACAGCGGCGTGCAGCGTTTCGACCTGCACCTGGAACACGCCGGTTTGCCGGACACGGTGATCAAGGTCGGCCTGCTCAGCGCCGAGCGCGATCCGGCGATGCTCTTCGAACTGGCCCGGGGGCGGCTGGAGCAGGTCCAGGTTTCGGCCCCTGTACGCGGTTTCCGGCTGCGCGCCGAAGACCTGCCGAGCTTCGTCCCGCAGCGTCAGGAGCTGTTCGACGACCGCCCGCAGCAATCCTTGCCCTGGGAGCAACTGCGCGAACGCCTGCGCGCACGGCTTGGGGATGAGGCGGTGCATGGCTTGCGCTTTCAGGCCGATCACCGTCCAGAGTGCGCATGGCAGGCACGGGCCGGCAGTCAACTGTGCGCGGGATTGGCGGGCGTGCAGCGTCCGGGTTGGTTGCTGACGGAGCCGCAGGCCGTGCACGAAGGCTCGACGCGGATCCTCATGGGGCCGGAGCGCATTGAGTCCGGCTGGTGGGACGGCGACGACGTGCGCCGCGATTACTACCTGATCGAAACCCGTTCCGGCCAGCAGGGCTGGGCCTACCGTGCGGTGGGTGAGGGCGGCCCGTTGTGGCTGCAAGGCTGGTTCGCATGAGCGTCGAGTATGCGGAGCTGCACTGCCTGTCGAACTTCAGTTTCCAGCGCGGTGCGTCCAGCGCCCTCGAGCTGTTTCAGCGGGCGAAAAAGCACGGCTATCAAGCGCTGGCGATCACCGATGAATGCACCTTGGCCGGCATCGTCCGTGCCTGGCAAGCGGCGAAGTCGGTGGAGCTGCCACTGATCATCGGCAGCGAGATACGCATCGAGGACGGTCCGAAACTGGTGCTGCTGGTGGAAAACCTTGAGGGTTACCAGACCCTGTGCCGGCTGATTACCCGCGCGCGGCGCCGTACGCAGAAAGGCCAGTACCAAGTGCTGCGCGAGGACTTCAGCGAACCGATGCCGGGGTTGCTGGCCTTGTGGGTGCCGGACACGGTAGATGATTTCGCCAGCGGCCACTGGCTGAAACAGACGTTCAGCGATGGCCTGTGGCTGGCGGTGCAGTTGCATCGGGGGCAGGACGACACCCGACGACTGGACGCACTGCTGACCCTGGCGCGGGAACTGCGGATTCCAGCAGTGGCCAGTGGCGATGTGCACATGCACACCCGTGGGCGGCGCGCCTTGCAGGACACCATGACTGCGATCCGTCATCACCTGCCAGTGGCCGAGGCCGGGTTGCGGCTACATCCGAACGGCGAGCGGCATGTGCGCAGCCTCGATGCCCTGCAAACGCTCTACCCGCAAGCGTTGCTCGATGAAACGCTGACCATTGCCCGGCGCTGCACCTTCGACCTCGGCCAGTTGCGTTACCAGTATCCCCGCGAGCTGGTGCCGGAAGGCCAGACGGCCACATCCTGGTTGCGGCATCTGACCGACGAGGGGATCGCGTGGCGCTGGTCCGCAGGTCCGCAAGCCAAGGTGCTGGTGCAGATCGACAAGGAACTGGCGCTGATCGCCGAGCTGGGCTACGAAAGCTACTTCCTGACGGTGCACGACATTGTGCGCTTTGCCCGTGAGCAACAAATCCTCTGTCAGGGCCGGGGTTCGGCGGCTAACTCAGCGGTGTGTTTTGCCTTGGGCATCACGGAAATCGATCCGGATCGCACCACTCTGTTGTTCGAACGTTTTCTCTCCAAAGAGCGCAATGAACCGCCGGACATCGACGTCGATTTCGAACACGAACGTCGCGAGGAGGTCTTGCAGTACGTGTTTCAGCGTTATGGCCGGACCCGCGCCGCGCTCACGGCGGTGGTCAGCACGTATCACGCAGCCGGCGCGGTGCGTGATGTGGCCAAGGCCTTGGGGTTGCCGCCGGATCAGATCAACGCCCTGGCCGATTGTTGTGGCCACTGGAGCGATACAACGCCCCCCGTGGAGCGCCTGCTTGAAGGCGGCTTCGACCCCGAGAGCCCGGTGCTGCGCCGGGTGCTGAGTTTGACCGGGCAACTGATCGGTTTTCCTCGCCACCTGTCCCAGCACCCGGGCGGCTTCGTGATTTCCGAGCAGCCGCTGGACACTCTCGTGCCGGTGGAAAATGCCGCCATGGCCGAGCGCACGATCATTCAGTGGGACAAGGACGATCTCGACGCGGTGGGGCTGCTCAAGGTGGATATCCTGGCCTTGGGCATGCTCAGTGCGATCCGCCGTTGTTTTGATCTGCTGCGCCGTCATCGCCATCAGGACTTGAGCCTGGCGACGATCCCGTCCGAAGACTCCCTGACCTACGACATGATCGGCCGAGCCGACACCATCGGCGTATTCCAGATCGAGTCCCGGGCGCAAATGTCGATGTTGCCGAGGCTCAAACCCCGCAAGTTCTATGACCTGGTGATCGAGGTGGCGATCGTCCGTCCGGGGTCGATTCAGGGCGGGATGGTGCACCCGTATCTGCGCCGCCGGAACAAGGAAGAGCCCGAAACCTATCCCTCGCCGGAACTGGAAGTCGTGCTCAAGCGCACCCTGGGTGTGCCGCTGTTTCAGGAACAGGTCATGCAGATTGCGATTGTCGCCGCCGACTACAGCCCCGGCGAGGCCGATCAGTTGCGCCGTTCAATGGCGGCCTGGAAACGCCACGGTGGACTGGAGCCGCACAAGGATCGGCTGGCCGCCGGGATGAAGAAAAACGGTTACACGGCCGAGTTCGCCGCGCAGATCTTCGAGCAGATCAAAGGCTTCGGCAGCTACGGTTTCCCCGAGTCCCATGCCGCCAGTTTCGCCTTGCTGACCTACGCCAGTTGCTGGTTGAAATGCCATGAGCCGGCGGCCTTCGCCTGTGCGCTGATCAACAGCTGGCCCATGGGTTTCTACAGCCCGGACCAGATTCTGCAGGACGCGCGCCGGCATCATTTGCAGATTCGTCCGGTGGACGTGCGCGCCAGTGACTGGGATTGCAGCCTCGAACCGATCACCGGCGCGCAACCGGCGATTCGCATGGGGTTGCGGATGATCAAGGGCTTTCGCGAGGACGATGCCCGGCGTATCGAAGCGGCGAGGGCGAAGGGGGTATTTGTCGACATCGCCGACCTGGGCGAGCGCGCGCGCCTCGATGCCCGTGCCCAGGAGCAACTGGCCGATGCCGGTGCGCTGCGCGGCCTGGCCGGTGACCGTCATCGGGCGCGCTGGGAAGTGGCGGGGGTGCACAGGCAGCTCGGTTTGTTTGCCGGTCTGCCGAGTCAGGAAGAACCTGCGATCTATCTGCCCAAACCCACGGTGGGTGAGAATTTGCTGGCCGATTACAACAGTGTCGGCACCACCCTCGGCCCGCATCCGCTGGCGTTGCTGCGCGGTGAATTGAAAGCCCGACGCTGCCGCAGCTCGAAAGAACTGATGGAGGTCGAACACGGGCGCCCGGTCAGCGTCGCCGGGCTGGTCACCGGTCGGCAACGGCCGGGCACGGCCAGTGGCGTGACCTTCGTCACCCTGGAAGATGAGTTCGGCAACATCAACGTCATCGTCTGGCGCGACCTCGCCGACCGGCAGCGAAAGGTCCTCGTCGGCTCACAATTGCTCAAGGTCGATGGCCGCTGGGAAAAGGAAGGCGAGGTGCGCCACCTGATTGCCGGACGGCTGAGCGATCTGAGCCCTTTGCTGGACGGCATCAGCGTGCGCAGCCGGGATTTCCGCTGATCGCTACCTGAACAACACCCTCTGTAGCAGCTGTCGAGTGAAACGAGGCTGCGTTCTTTTGATCTTGTTTTTAAAAAGCAAAATCAAAAGAACGCAGCCTCGTTTCACTCGTCAGCTGCTACAGGTAAGCGTGTAGCCAAATCACTGGCGCCAATAATAAATTAAACACTGTCCACGATGATGGCACTTTGGCATAATGCCCGCCGCCGACGTCCCGCACGTCGATTATCGATTTGATTCCCCCTCGCTTTTTCGCCGCTGCAACCCGCAGCGGTTGGCTATTGCCATGCCGGGATAAACCGTTTTTTCAGAAGGAATGCACAGTGAGAATGATCTCTCGGATGTTGGTATCAGCGGCAGCGATTGCCTTCTTCGGCGCGATGACCGGATGTGCGACCGAAAGCTCGCGCGCCTTGCCGATCGCAAAAGTCGAAAGCGCCAGCGTCGTTTATGCCGGTGTTCGCGTACCCATGGCCGTTGGCAAGTTCGACAACCGTTCGAGCTACATGCGCGGGATCTTCTCCGACGGTGTGGACCGCCTCGGCGGTCAGGCCAAGACCATCCTGATCACTCACTTGCAGCAAACCAACCGCTTCAGCGTGCTGGACCGCGACAACATGGGCGAGATCCAGCAGGAAGCCGCGATCAAGGGCCAGTCCCAGCGCCTCAAGGGTGCGGACTTTGTGGTCACCGGTGATGTCACCGAGTTCGGCCGCAAAGAGACCGGCGATCATCAGCTATTTGGCATTCTTGGTCGCGGCAAGACCCAGGTGGCCTACGCCAAGGTCAACCTGAACATCGTCAACATCAGCACGTCCGAAGTGGTTTATTCGACTCAGGGCGCGGGCGAGTACGCCTTGTCCAACCGTGAAGTCATCGGCTTCGGCGGCACCGCTGCCTACGATTCGACCCTCAACGGCAAAGTGCTCGACCTGGCCATGCGCGAGGCGATCAATCGCCTGGTGGACGGCATGAACGCCGGGGCATGGAAACCAGGTAACTGATCAAGGTTGATGACAAGGAGCGGTACAAGCATGTTCAAGACTTATTTGTCGTGGGCGCTGATGGCGTCGACTTTGCTGGTCAGTGGCCTGTTGGCCGGTTGCGCCGGCCCGAAAACCCTTTACCAGTGGGAAAGCTACCAGCCTGAGGTCTACGAATACTTCAAGGGTGAAGAACCCAAGGAAGCCCAGGCCGAAGCGCTGGAACGCGACCTGCAAAAGATCAGGTCCACCGGCAAGACCCCGCCGCCTGGCTACCATGCTCACCTGGGTCTGTTGTACCTGAGCATGGGCAAGGACGATCAGATGGTGCAGCAGTTCCGGACCGAGAAAACCCTGTTTCCCGAGTCGACGCCGTACATGGATTTTCTGCTTAAAAACGCCAAGACCGGAGACACCCAATGATCGCGCGCTCATTGAAACTGATGGCCGGGCTGCTGGCTCTGGCGCTGCTCGGTGGCTGCGTCAGCCCCAAGACCGTGGACTATTCGGCGTACAAGCAAGCCCGTCCGAAAACCATTCTGGTGCTGCCGCCGCTGAACAACTCGCCGGACATCAAGGCGTCTTACAGCATGCTGTCGCAGGTCACGTTCCCGTTGGCGGAAGCCGGTTACTACGTGCTGCCGATCGCCCTGGTCGATGAAACATTCCGCCAGAACGGCCTGACCACAGCGGCGGATATTCACCAGGCACCGGCCAACAAGCTGCAGGAAATCTTCGGTGCCGATGCGGCGCTGTACATCACCGTGACGGACTACGGCACTCGCTACATGATCATCAGCAGCGAAACCGTGGTGACCGCCACCGCGAAACTGGTGGACCTCAAAAGCGGCACCACCCTGTGGACCGGCTCGGCCCGGGCCTCGAGCGAAGAGGGCGGCAACAATGGTGGCGGTGGTTTGATTGGCATGCTGATTACGGCGGCAGTCAAGCAAGTGATCAACAGCTCCACCGACGCCGGCCACCCGATTGCCGGCGTGACCAGTGCGCGACTGCTGTCGGCCGGGCAATCCGCGGGCTTGCTATACGGACCGCGCTCGCCGAAATACGGGACTGACTGAACCCACGAAGCACCTGTTTGGAGCTACTCCTGTGGCGAGGGAGCTTGCTCCCGTTCGGCTGCGCAGCAGTCGTGAAACCATTCAACGCAGTTTTGTCTGAATGGCTGCGGTGACTGGTTTAGGGGCTGCTCCGCAGCCCAGCGGGAGCAAGCTCCCTCGCCACAGTAACAGGTGATTTTCGGTTACTTGGTGACAGGCCAAAACCGCTCCCCACCCCCGGGCGCATCCGTCCACGCCTGCAACGACCGCGTCGGCAAATCGAAATAATCCCGCGTCCGCGCATAGCCATGCCCACCCATGCGCCCGATCGCATCCAGCCCCAGCTGATCGATGTACAAAGTCTTCGGGTCGATCAATTCGTCCCGCACGTGCGCCATCAACACTTCGCCGAAGATAATCTCCCGCGACTGCCCGATGGACAGCGCCATCATCCGTCGACACTCCAATGCCACCGGCGCCTCGCCGATGCGCGGGCATTTGACCGTGGTGCCGGCAATTGCAGTCAGCCCCGCCGCCGTCAACTCATCGAAGCCGGGAGCAAACGGCACGGCGCAGACGTTCATGGCCTCCACCAGCGCATCGCTGACGATGTTGACGGTGAATTCCTGATTGAGCTGGATGTTGCGGGTGGTGTCCTTGGGGCTTTGATCGCCGTAGTTTTCCACGCCCAGCGCGAGGATCGGCGGGTCGGCGGACAGTGCATTGAAGAAGCTGAACGGCGCGGCATTGATCCGGCCTTCGCCGTCAATGGTGGTGACCAGCGCAATCGGCCGCGGCACAACGCTGCCGATCAGAATCTTGTATTTGTCCCGGGCACTCATTTTGCTGAAGTCGAAGCTTTGCATAGGCAGACATCTCTAAAGAAGGGGATCGATTGCGCTCAGCGGCGCGTGTGCGCTGTAGTCGTCGGCGAACGGGATGGTCGGTTTGAACAGGGTTTTCCAGTCCGGTTGGCCAAAGGCCCGGTCGCTGTGGCTGCGCATCAGTTTTTCGAATTGTTGTTGGGCCTGGCGTTGCAGGGCGGGGTAATCGATGCCCTGAACCTGGCCGTCCTGCATGACGCAGCGGCCATTGATGTAACTGGCGATGCAGTCGTCACCACGACCGGCCAGCACCAGGTTTTTCAGCGGATCGAACAGCGGTCCCAGATGCAAACCGCGCAGGCTGAACACCGTGATGTCAGCCTTGGCCCCGGTTGCCAGGCGGCCGAGATCATCACGGCCCAAAGCCTTGGCACCGCCGAGCGTGGCGGCGTTGTACAGGTCCAGCGTGCTGGTCAGAGCGCTGCCGCCCTCCATCAAACGGGCGATGTTCAAGCCCTGGCGCATGTTCTCCAGCAAATCCGCCGGCCAGGTGTCAGTGCCCAAGGCGAAGTTGATGCCCTTGGCCCGATATCGACCGAACGAGTTCAACGCTTCACCGTCCCGGGCAAATACCACCGGGCAATGCACCAGGTTTGCGCCGCCATCCACCACGCGTTGCAGATCGTCGTCGCCTGAGGTGTAGATGCCGTGGGGCAGCAGGCTGCGTGGGGTCAGCAGGTCCAATTGCTGCAACCAGCGCAGCGGCGACACACCGCGCAGTTGCTCGACCATCGCCACTTCACCCAGCCCCTGGCAGCAATGCAGACGCATCGGCGCGTTCAGTTCGCGACTCAGTGCGGCGGTGCGTTGCAACAATGCCGGGGTGCAGGTCTGGATGCGATCCGGCAACAACGCACCACGAATCAATCCCTCGTGCGCACCCTCGAAATCATGGAAAAACCGGACAGCGGCATCGAGCCCGGCCATTCCCCGCGCTTCATCCCAGTGATGCCCGAGGGTGCCATCGGCCCGCCAATAACTCATGCCGCTCATGTAGCAAGGGCCAAGGTAAGTCCGCAGTCCCAACTCGCCGGCGACTCCCGCCACGGCAGCAAATTCGTCGTAGGTCTCGGCCCACTCGCGGTAATACATCGAGGTGATCGGCATGGCCGTGGTGATGCCGTTGCGGATCAGTTGAGTGAAGGCGTAGCGGTATTTGAAGACTTCTTTGTCGGGGTTGAAGCTCTCGCGCGGGCCGGCCGCCAGATAGTCCTCGGACCACATCCGACCCATGTCGCGTTCATCGCCATTGTCCAGCGTCAGCACCGTGGAATCCAGATCGCCCAGCGCATCCAGATCGATGAAACCCGGGCCGATCAGCGCGTTGCCATAGTCGATCCATTGATCCACCGGCCCTGCATAACCACGCCCGACAAACTCGATGCACGAACCTTCGAACACCACTTCGCCATCGCGCCACAGCACGTGCTGCGTGCCGTCGAAGCCGACCACGCAACTGGCCTTCAGGCCGATGCGTTTCACAAGCGACTGTCCAGCAAGCGGCCGCCCGTAGCGATCAACTCACCGCCGCGATACACCTGGCGCAACGGTCGCGCTACCACGGCTTCGCCCAGCGTCTGCACCGGCATCAGCAGGAAGTCCGCGGGCCGGCCGATCTCCAAACCATAACCTTCACAGCCCAGCGCCCGGGCACCGTTCACCGTTGCCGCTTCGAACGCCGCCGCCAGTTCATCGTCCTTGTTCAAATCAAAACGGAACGCCAACAACATTGCGCGTTCCAGCATGTCGCCGTTGCCCATTGGCGACCAGGCGTCGCGAATGCCGTCCGAACCCAGGCAGACATTCACGCCTGTTTCACGCAATGCGAGAAACGGTGGCACCGCACAATCGGCCGGTGCCGAACTCATCAGTGAAATCCTCAAAGCCGCCAAGCGTTCGGCCACCGGTTTGACCTGGCTCCACGGCAACATCCCCAGGCAGTACGCGTGGCTGATCATCACCCGGCCCTGAAGCCCGAAGCGCTCGGTGTAGTCGGCGATCAACGCGATTTGCCACAGGCCCAGTTCACCTTTGTCGTGCAGGTGAATGTCGACGCCACGCTCGAACTCGCTGGCCAGCTTAAAGACGAAGTCGAGTTGCGCGACCGGGTCGTTGTCGATGCCGCACGGGTCGAGGCCGCCGACGTTTTCCACGCCCAACATCATCGCTTCGCGCATCAAGTCGGCGGTGCCGGGCCGGCTGATCAGGCCGGTTTGCGGAAACACCACGAGTTGCAGGTCGATCAGGTCGCGGTAGGTGTCGCGCAGTTGTTGCATGGCCTCGACATGACGCAGGCCGAATTCCGGGTCGATATCGACGTGACAACGCATCGTCAGCGAGCCACGGGCGATGCAGTTTTCCAGCAGCGCGCCGGCGCGTTGAGCGATGGGCGCCTCGACTTCACGCAGCACACGGCGCTCGTTGGCGATGTAGTCCTTGAGCGTCGGGCCGGCGCTGTTCGGGCGCCAGGGTTGGCCCCAAAGGGTTTTGTCGAGGTGGACGTGGCTTTCCACCAGGGCCGGGGTGAGGAGTTGGTGTTGGCCGTCAATGTCGGTGGCGGTCAGTGCCGCGGACGATGCCGGGCGGCGCTGTTTGAACAGGCCGTTTTCGATCAGCAGATCTTCGGCGGTGGAACCGTAGGGCCGCACATTGCGCAGCCAGCGGGATTGGGTCATCTAAACCTCGAATTCTGTGTTGTTTGGGAGGGCCTCATCGCTGGAAGGCCAGCTCCCACATGGATTTGCGGTGTTCACAAAACCCCTGTGGGAGCTGCCTGCTAGCGATAGCCGCGACTCGGTCTCAAGCCAGGCAATCAGCCCTTTAGCTTCGACCAGACCCGATCCTGCAGCTCCCGCGCCTTGTTGCTGCACTCTTTTTCTGGGCGCAGGCGCGAGGCGAACTCGTCGGGCATGTTGATGGCGTCCATGACTTTCCACTTGGCGTCGAGCAGCTTGTCGCTCTGGATGCCGTTGGCATAGGCGATGGAATTGGACACGGCGGCGGCGTTTTCCGGTTTCATCATCCAGTCGATGAAGATCTTGGCGTTGCCCGGGTGCGGCGCGCTTTTCGGCACGGCGAAGTTGTCCTGGAACATCGCTAGGCCTTCGCGCGGATAGACGTACTTGATGGTGCTCTTCTGCAGGGTGGCCCGCGCTGTAGAACCGTTCCAGTTCTGCATCATGATCACCTCGCCGCTGGCCATGCGGTCGACGGTGTTGTCCGAGCTGTACATTTTCAGGAACGGTTTCTGTTTTTGCAGCAGTTCGAGGATGCGCTTGGCGTCCTGCGGGTTTTCGCTGCATTCGTCGACGTTCAGGTAATGGCTGGCGGCGTTGATCACGCTGCTGGAAGTGTCGAGGGCCGCGAGTTGTCCTTGCAGTTCCTTGCGCGGTTCGAAGAACTCTTTCCACGAGTCATCGAGCTTGCCGCCAGGTACACGTGCGCTGTCATAGGAAAAACCGGTGGTGCCCCACAAATACGGCGCCGAGAACTTGCGGCCGGGGTCGAACACCGGGTCGCGGAACGCCGGTTTCACGTATTGGAAGTTGGGCAGGGTGGAGGCATCGATTTGCAGCAGCAAGTTCTGGTTGATCAAGGTGCGCATGATCGACTGCGACGGCACGATCACGTCATACGCCGCGCCGCCGGCCTGCAACTTGGCCAGCAGGGTTTCGTTGCTGTCGTAGCCGTCCATGGTGACCTTGATCCCGGTCTCCTTTTCAAACTTGGCCAGCAGGTCGACCGGGTAGTAGTCGGTCCAGTTGTAGAAGAACAGTTCCTTGGGCTCAGCCGCCTGCGCGGAAAAAACGCTGAAGCAACTGAGGGCCAGACCGGTGACGGCGAAACACATGTTTTTCATTTTCATGTTTTTGTGCGCTCCAGGATTATTGGTTTTTGCCGCGCTGTCCCAGCCAGAAGGCCAGCACCACCAGCACGATGGAAATCACCAGCATCAGGGTCGAGATCGCGTTGATCTCCGGCGTCACGCCGGCCTTGATCGCCGAGAAGATGTACACCGGCAAGGTGGTCGAACCCGGGCCGGCGACAAAGAAGGTCATGATGAAATCGTCGAGGCTGACCACGAACGCCAGCACCGAACCGGACAGCACTGCCGGCCACAACAGCGGCAGCGTGACCCGGCGAAACACCTGCCACGGGTTGGCGTACAAATCGTTCGCTGCCTCCAGCAGGCTCTTGTCCAGATCATTGAGCCGCGCGCGGATCGGCAGGTACGCGAAGGGAATGCAGAAACCGACGTGCGCGACAATCACCGTCAGCAAACCGAGCTTGATCCCCAGCGCCATGAACAGCAGCAGCGTGGCCACGGCGGTGACGATCTCCGGCAGGATCAGCGGCAGGTTGATCCCGCCCTCGACCATCTTCTGTCCATAAAAGGGTCGGTACGTCGCCAGCGCCGCGAGCAACGCAATCGCCGTGGCACAGACGGTGGCGATACTGGCGACGATGATTGAGTTCAACGCCGCGGTCTGGATCGACGGGTTGGCGACAATCCTTGCGTACCAGTCGAACGAGAACTCGGTCCACACTGTCGCCGAGCGGTTGGCGTTGAAGCTGTAGGCGATCAGGACAAAGATCGGCACGTACAGGTAGGCCAGGATCAGCAGGCTGACTTCGCGGGTCAGCGGCAGTTTTTTCAGGTGCAGGGCGATCATGCGGTGGCTCCCCGGCGAAGTGTTTTGGCGGCGCTGCGGCTGTAGAGCGCGTAGCCCACCAGCGACAGCAGCAGAATCCCCAGCAACAGGAACGACAGCGAACTGCCCAGCGGCCAGTTGCGCGCGGTGCCAAATTGCTGCTGGATCAGGTTGCCGATCATCAGCGTCTTGCCGCCGCCGAGAATCGCCGGGGTGATGAAGGCGCCGAGGCTCGGCACAAACACCAGCAGCGCACCGGCAATCACCCCCGGCATCGACAGCGGCAGGATGATCCGCTTCAACGCATGCCAGCGATTGGCGCCCAGGTCGTAGGCGGCTTCCACCAGGCGCCAGTCGAGTTTTTCCAGGGTCGAGTAGATCGGCAAAATCATGAACGGCAGGAAGCTGTAGACCAGCCCGACACTGACGGCGAAGTCGTTGTAGAGCAGGGTGATGCCGCCGGCCTGCGGGAATAGCGCGTTGAGGCTTTGGGCGACCCAGCCGTGCTCGCGCAGGATGATCAGCCACGCGTAGTTGCGGATCAGCAGGTTGGTCCAGAAGGGAATGGTGATCAGCAAGACCATGAGGTTGCGCCGACGCGGGGTCAGGCTCGACATCCACAACGCCACCGGAAAGCCGAACAGGAAACACAACACCGTGGTGCCGCCGGCCTGGAACACCGAGCGCAGCAACGCCTGGGCGTAGACCCAGTTCAGCTCCAGTTCACCGTCGAAACCTTCCTGGAAAAACAGTTGCACATAGCTTTGCAATTGCCAGTCGGCCTGCCAGTCGACACCACCATACACATTGCGCGGCAACAGGCTGATGTAGCCCATGATGCCCAGCGGAATGGCGATCAGCGCCAGCAAAGTCAGAACCACCGGGCTCAGTAACAGCGCGCGGTTGAGGGCGGGAGAAGTGCTGCTGACGCTCATCTCAGGCCTCCATCAACAGACAGGCGTGAGGCGGCAGATTGACCGCCACACGATCACCGACCACTCGGCCGCGGTTCAGGCCTTCGTTGTTCTCGCGCAGCATGACCTTGATGTCGTTGTTCAGGCGGCATTGGTAAAGCGTCGCGGTGCCGACGTACAACACCGCTTCGATGACGCCGCGCAGGTGATGCGGTTGCGCCGGGTCGACCAGTTGCGAACGCTCCGGACGGAAGGCCAGTTGCACGTTGGCGCCGTCGAAGCCTTGGGCCGGGCAGGGGATTTCCACGGGCATGCCGCTCGGGACGAAGAGTTTTTCGTTCTGCTGGCCGCGCTTGAGGTGGCCGGGGAGGAAGTTGATGTCGCCGATGAATTGGGCGACGAACTGATGTTGCGGGCGTTCGTAAATATCGTTGGGCGTGCCGATCTGCAGGATCTTGCCGGCGGACATCACAGCAATGCGGTCGGACAGCGTCAGCGCTTCTTCCTGATCGTAGGTGACGAAAATGAAGGTGATGCCGGCTTCCTTCTGCACGCGCTTGAGTTCGACCTGCATTTCCTTGCGCAGCTTGAGGTCCAGCGCCGACAGCGGCTCATCCAGCAACAGCACCTTCGGCTTCGGCGCCAGGGCCCGGGCCAGCGCCACGCGTTGCTGCTGACCGCCGGACAATTCGGCCGGTTTGCGCTTGGCCAGGTGTTGCATTTGCACCAGCGCGAGCATCTCATCGACACGCTGGGCAATTTGCTTGGTATCAAGACCCTGCATCTCGAGGCCGAAGGCGATATTCTGCGCGACACTCATGTGCGGAAACAGCGCGTAGCTCTGGAAGACGGTGTTGACCCGGCGCTTGAACGGCGGCAAATCATTGACCGGCTCGCCCGCAAGACGTATCTCGCCGTCGCTGACGTTTTCGAAGCCGGCGATGGTGCGCAGGAGGGTGGTCTTGCCGCAGCCGGAAGGGCCGAGCAGGGTGAAGAATTCGTTGTCGGCAATGTCGACTGACACGTTGTCGAGGGCTGGAGCCAGCCCCGGGTCGTCGGAATACCGCTTGGAGACGTTACGCACTTCGATTGCTACTGGATGACCCATAATGGTGCATTCCTCTAATTATTGTATGCAATATCTGGATGCAATCTACAAATAACCGGATTAATCTGCTCGTGCAACCCCCTTTTTCCAATGGCTGCTCACCGCCAGGGGCCGGTTGTTTAGCGCTAAAGGAGTGTTGAGATGACCGACAAGAAACTCGAAACCACTGTCGACCGCGTCTACCAAGGGGTTTACGAGGCGATCAGCAAACGTTCGTTGCGTCCCGGCATGAAGCTTGGCGAGGCATCGCTGGCCGAACTTTTTAATGTCAGCCGCACGTCGGTTCGTGCCGCGCTCAAGCAATTGGAAGCGGATGGACTGGTGACCACCGAGCCCAATAAGGGGGCGTCGGTGTCGTTGCCCAGCGACGAAGAGATCCGCTCGTTGTTCGAAACCCGGCGCTTGATCGAAATCGGCATCGTCAGCGAACTTTGCCGTCGACGTGACACCTCGGTGACCCAGGACCTGCGCGATCACCTGTTGCTGGAAGATGAGGCGCACCGCAGTGGCGACCACGAACGGCTGATTCATCTGCTCGGCGAGTTCCACATCAAGCTCGCGCGAAGCCTGAACAACCCGGTGCTGCTGGACTGGTTCCAGAAGCTGATTTCCCGCGCCTCGCTGTACGCCGCCGCGCTGGATGACGACAGCCACGAGGCCTGCCGCGACGATGAACACCTGCGGCTGATCGAGTACATCGAGGCCGGCAATCAAAGCGCGGCGATCGAACTGACTTGCATGCATTTGAACGGCATCGAGAAGGCCATCCTCGACGTCGCCGCCACCCTGAAAACCGGCTACCACCCGCTCAAGCACCTGATCGAGGTTTAGTCGCCGGGACCTGTAGCAGATGCCCTGTGGCGAGGGGATTTATCCCCGTTCGGCTGCGAAGCAGTCGTGAAATCGGAGTACGCGGTGTGTCATAAGAAATGTGATTACCGACTTTTGGGGCCGCTTCGCAGCCCAACGGGGATAAATCCCCTCGCCACAGGGCAGCTGCTACAGGGGGCGTTCCTCGGGCAAGACCACCAAATCCGCAGATCAAGAATCGGCTAACCTCTTATGAAACCATTGGCGTCGGTGATGCTCGAAACAAACGGGTCCGCGCCGTCCTCGAGCCGTTGCGATCCCGCACGTCAGCCACTCACAAGGACATAAAGCCAGTCGATGCAGTTTCTATCTGATAGCCACGGATGTGCCGGCTGGAACGGTGAAATGGCCGGGCGCATCCGTGCGTTCGACTGGAGCCAGACCGAGCTTGGACACATCGACGCCTGGCCCGCCAGTCTGTGCAGCGCAGTGCAGCTGATGCTCGCGTCGCCACTGCCGATGGTGATGCTCTGGGGCCATGCCGGTTACATGATCTATAACGATGCCTACTCGCAATTCGCCGGTGGCCGCCATCCGTATTTGCTGGGGGCTCCGGTGGAGCTGGGCTGGCCGGAAGTGGCCGAGTTCAATCGCCATGTGGTCGATACCTGCCTGGCGGGCGGCACGTTGTCTTATCGCAATAAAGAGCTGGAGTTGTTGCGCAACGGGGTCCCCGAAGACGTGTGGCTGGACCTCTATTACAGCCCGGTCGCCAATGACGAAGGTCTCCCGGTCGGGGTCATGGCGATGGTCGTTGAAACCACTGAACATGTGATTTCCGAGCGCCGACGCCAGGAAGCCGAAGACGCCTATCGCGCCGACAACGAACGGGTGCGCCTGGCGCTCAATGCCGGGGCTTTGCTCGGTTCATTCGTCTGGGACATCAAGGGCAATGTGCTGTCGGGTGATGAGCGCTTTGCACGGACGTTTTCCTACCCCGCCGAACAGAACCTGGCCGACCTGCCCACCGACATCGCTGAAGCGCAGATTCATCCTGATGACCGCAGTTGGGTCCAGGAACAGGTCAATCAGTCGGTGACGACCGGCGAGCCCTTCAATGCCGAGTACCGGGTCTTGCGCCCCGACGGCAGCTACCTGTGGGTGCAGGCCAGTGGCTGTTGCGAATTCAACGAGCAGGGCGAACCGTTCCGTTTTCCCGGTGTGTTGATCGACATTCACGAACGCAAGATTGCTGAAGAATCCTTGCTCAGATTCACCCGCAACCTCGAGCAGCGCGTGGCCGACGAAGTCGACGCGCGGCTGGCGGCTGAAGAACAGCTGCGCCAGTCGCAGAAGCTCGAAGCCATCGGCGGCCTCACTGGCGGCGTGGCCCACGACTTCAATAATCTGCTGCAAGTGATCGCCGGCAACCTGCACTTGCTGGCGCGGCATGAACCGGACAACGCCAACGTGCAGCGTCGGGTCAGCGCTTCGATTGCGGCCGTCGAGCGTGGCGCCAAACTGTCTTCGCAATTGCTCGCGTTTGCCCGCCGCCAACCGTTGTCGCCAGCGGTGTGCGATCCAAAACAGATCTTCGAAGGCCTGGGTGAGTTGTTGCAGCGAGCGCTCGGGGAGACCATCCAGATCGATGTGCAGGTCCCGCAAGAGTCCTGGCACATCAACGTCGACCGCAATCAGCTGGAAAACGCCATTCTCAACCTGGCGATCAATGCCCGTGACGCCATGCTGGGCGAAGGGACGATTGACCTGAGTGCCGAAAACGTAGCCCTCGACCGTGCGTACTGTGCCGGCAAGGGCATCGTGGCGGGCGACTATGTGTGTGTCGCGGTGGCCGATACCGGCGCCGGCATGTCGCCCGAAGTGCTCGGGCAGGCGTTCGAACCGTTTTTCACCACCAAGGCCGACGGCCAGGGCACGGGTCTGGGACTGAGCATGGTGTTCGGTTTCGTCAAACAGAGCGGCGGCCACATCGAAATCTCCAGCGTCGTCGGGCAGGGCACTCGGGTGCAGCTGTACTTCCCCCGCAGCTTGCGTGCGTTGCCCAGTGAAACAACGCAGCGTGATTCACCCCGCCGAGGCGGGCATGAAATCATTCTGGTGGTCGAAGACAATGAAGCGGTGCGCAGCTCGGCGGTGGAGTTACTGCGCGAAGAGGGCTATCAGGTGCTGACCGCGGCCAACGGCGACCAGGCGATGCAGATGTTGCTGGAGGGCGAGAAGGTGAACCTGATTTTTACCGACGTGGTCATGCCTGGCCTGATCAAAAGCTCGGACCTGGCGGCCTGGGCCAAGGTGCAGAATCCACCGGTGGCGGTGCTGTTTACCTCCGGCCATACCCGAGACATCATTTCGCGCAATCACCAGCTCAGCCCCGATACCCATCTGCTGAGCAAACCGTATGGGCCGGACGCGCTGACGCACATGATCCACACCGTCCTCAGCGGTTGACCACATTCACAGGTGGAAGCGAACCTGTGGCGAGGGAGCTCGCTCCCGCAGGACTGCGTAGCAGTCCCATTTTTCGGAGCGCTTCGCACTCCAGCGGGAGCAAGCTCCCTCGCCACAAGGGCTCGTTCACACAAGGGTTTTGTGTTTTTTCTGCAATCTGACAAAGGCTTCCCGATGACTTCAACGCGCACCTCCAATCCTCCTTCCGGCATGGTCAGGGTACGCGGTGCCCGGGAACACAATCTCAAGAACATTGACGTCGACATTCCCCGGGACGCACTGGTGGTGTTCACCGGCGTCTCGGGTTCGGGCAAGTCGTCGCTGGCATTTTCTACCCTGTATGCCGAAGCGCAGCGACGTTATTTCGAATCCGTGGCGCCGTATGCCCGGCGTTTGATTGATCAGGTCGGTGTGCCGGATGTGGATTCCATCGAAGGCCTGCCACCGGCCGTGGCCCTGCAACAGCAGCGCGGCACGCCAAGTACGCGCTCTTCAGTGGGCAGCGTGACGACGCTGTCGAGCCTGATCCGCATGCTCTACTCCCGGGCCGGCAGCTATCCGCCAGGGCAGCCGATGCTGTACGCCGAGGACTTCTCGCCCAACACCCCTCAAGGCGCCTGCTCTGAATGTCATGGTTTGGGCCGGGTGTATGAGGTTACCGAAGCGCTGATGGTCCCGGACCCGAGCCTGACCATCCGCCAACGCGCAGTGGCTTCCTGGCCCACGGCGTGGCAGGGGCAGAACCTGCGCGACATCCTGGTGACGATGGGCTACGACGTCGATAAACCCTGGCGCGAGCTGCCGAAAAAGCAGCGTGACTGGATCCTCTTCACCGAGGAAACACCGACCGTCCCGGTGTACGCCGGGCTCACGCCAGAAGAAACCAGAGTCGCGCTCAAACGCAAAATGGAGCCGAGTTATCAGGGCACGTTCACCGGTGCCCGGCGTTACATCCTGCACACGTTCAGCCACTCGCAAAGCGCGCTGATGAAGAAGCGTGTTGCGCAATTCATGCTCGGCAGCCTGTGCCCGTTGTGCGATGGCAAGCGGCTCAAGCGCGAGGCGTTGTCGGTGACGTTTGCCGGCTACGACATCGGCGAGCTGTCGCAGATGCCGTTGCTGCAAGTGGCCGAGGTGCTGAAACCGGTGGCGGCTCACAGTTACCTGGAACAGGCCGAGGAGGCGGGCGAGGTGTTGACGCACCGCCAGACGCGCGAGGCCCGTGAACAACGCGTGGCCCACGGCGCCAGCGGGCATGCCAACGCGCCGGACGTGCGGCACACGCCTAACCTGTCGGTCGAGAAGCGCTTGGCCGCACAACGAATCGCTCAGGACTTGCTGGAGCGGGTCAGCACCCTGACCGACCTCGGCTTGGGTTATCTGGCCCTGGAGCGCAGCACGCCGACGCTGTCGTCCGGTGAGTTGCAGCGGCTGCGCCTGGCCACGCAATTGGGCTCGCAATTGTTCGGCGTTATCTACGTGCTGGATGAGCCGTCGGCCGGTCTGCACCCGGCGGATGGCGAAGCGTTGTTTGAAGCGCTGCAACGGTTGAAGGCGGCCGGCAACACCCTGTTTGTGGTCGAGCACGATCTGGAAACCATGCGCCGCGCGGACTGGTTGATCGATGTCGGCCCGGCGGCCGGTGAGCATGGCGGGCGGATTCTGTACAGCGGGCCGCCTCAGGGACTGGCCGGGATCAAGGATTCGCAGACCCGTGCCTACCTGTTCGCCGAGCAGGTCACTGAAGCCAGAACCCAGCGCAAGGCGACCGATTGGCTGCGCCTGGAAGGCATCACGCGCAACAACCTCAACGAGCTCGCCGTCGAGTTTCCCTTGGGCTGTTTTACCTCGGTGACCGGTGTTTCCGGTTCCGGCAAATCGAGCCTGGTCAGCCAGGCCTTGCTGGAACTGGTCGGCGCGCATTTGGGGCGCGGCACCAGTGCCAGCGAACCCGAGGAGTTGAGTCTTGAGGACGATGCGCCTCAAGTCAGCGGTGGTCAGGTCACGGCCGGTCTGGAATCGATCAAGCGCCTGGTGCAGGTTGATCAGAAACCCATCGGTCGCACGCCGCGCTCGAACCTGGCGACGTACACCGGGCTGTTCGACAACGTGCGCAAACTGTACGCCGCCACGCCTCAGGCACAAGCAGAGGGTTACGACGCCGGGCAGTTTTCCTTCAACGTTGCCAAGGGCCGTTGCCCGACCTGCGAAGGTGAAGGTTTTGTCAGTGTCGAGTTGCTGTTCATGCCCAGCGTGTATGCACCGTGTCCGACCTGCCACGGCGCTCGCTACAACCCCGAGACGCTGGCGATCATCTGGCAAGGTTTGAACATTGCGCAGGTGTTGCAGTTGACGGTGGACGAAGCGGTCGACGTGTTCGCCGAGCAACCGGGCATTCGCCGTTCGCTGGAAGTGCTGCATGACATCGGCCTGGGTTATCTGCGCCTCGGTCAGCCGGCAACGGAGCTCTCTGGGGGCGAAGCCCAGCGCATCAAACTGGCGACCGAGCTGCAACGCAACCAGCGTGGGGCGACGCTGTATGTGCTCGATGAACCGACGACAGGCTTGCATCCACGGGACGTTGACCGGCTGCTCGAACAGTTGAATACGCTGGTGGCGGCGGGGCATACGGTGATTGTGGTGGAGCATGAAATGCGCGTGGTTGCGCAGAGTGACTGGGTGATTGATATCGGGCCGGGGGCGGGGGATCAGGGCGGGAAGATTGTCGTGGCCGGCACGCCGCAGAAAGTCGCCAGGAGCAAGAAAAGCCGGACGGCACCGTTTTTAGCCCGGACACTTGGCTCTGCTTGAGAGGGATATTGTTTTCGCTGGCCTCATCGCGAGCAGGTCGAATCGTCGCACCGTCGCTCCCACAGGAGAATGCAGTTTAATGTGGGAGTGAGCCTGCTCGCGATGGCTGCTTATCAGGTGCAGTCGATTGTGCGCCGGACCTTGTCCAACAGCTCATTGATCTGAAACGGCTTGATCAGCATGTCCATGCCTTCGCCCAGGAACACTTGGCGGTTGAGCGCGTTTTCCGCGTAGCCGGTCATGAACAGGATCGGCAATCCCTCACGCCAGCCACGGGCGACATCGGCCAGCTCGCGACCGTTCATGCGCGGCAACCCCACGTCGGTCAGCATCAGATCAATCGACGGATCGTTTTGCAGGCGTTCAAGGGCGCCTTCGATATCGCCCACTTGCGTACAGCGATAACCGGCATCCACCAACACTTCGGCGACGAACAGGCGCACCGACGGCATGTCTTCGACAATCAGCACATGCTCACCCGCACCCTGTTGATCCACTGTCGTCTGTTCCACTTCAGTGGTAGTCGCATCGGTGCTGGCAGGCAGCATGATGGTGACTTCGGTGCCGCGACGGGCCACGCTGCGGATGTGCGCGTCGCCCCCCGATTGCCGGGCGAACCCGTAAATACTTGACAACCCGAGCCCGGTGCCCTGACCCAGTGGCTTGGTGGTGAAAAACGGGTCGAACACCTTGTCGATCACATTGTGTTCAATGCCCGTCCCGTCATCGCGAACAGACAATGCAACATACGCACCGTCCGCCAGTTTCAGGTCGCCGTGGGAATACGCCGCGTAGGTGCTGACCCAGATATTCCCGCCCTGGGGCAAAGCATCGCGCGCGTTGATCACCAGGTTGAGCACCGCGCTTTCCAGCTGGATCGGATCGACCAGGGCGATCGCAGCCTTGGAGGTCAATTCGAGTTTCAGCGCAATGTGCTCGCCGATGGTACGTGCCAGCAGTTCCTCAAGGGAGCGGATGTGCTCGTTGATGTCCACCGGCCGGGTGTTGAGCGGCTGCTGACGGGCGAAGGCCAGCAAACGATGGGTCAGGGAAGCCGCGCTCATGGCCGAGTTCAGCGCCGCTTCGGCATAGAACTGGACCTTGTCGGTACGCGAATCGGCCACCCGTTTCTGAATCAGTTCCAGGCTGGTGATGATGCCGGTCAGCAGGTTGTTGAAGTCATGGGCGATGCCGCCGGTCAGCTTGCCCAGCGCGTCCATTTTCTGCACTTGCAGCAACTGGCCCTCGGTGCGCACCCGCTCGGCGATCTCACGTTCCAGTTGCGAGGTGGCATCGTCGAGTTGAGCCAGGTGCGAGCGTTCGCGGTGACGATGCTCGGTGACGTCTTCCACGAAAACCAGGCTCAGTTCAGGGGTGCGATACGGTGAAATCTGCCACTCGGTTTCCCGCAGCTCCCCATTCACACGCATGTTCAACGTGCCTTTCCAGCGCTCGCCGGCGGTCAGGCGCAGGCGCAGTTCGTCGAGGATCGCCTCCTGTTGGTCGGCGAAGCATTCGCGCAAGGTCTGCGGGTCGAGGTTGTCTTGAATCAGTCGGGCGAACGCATGATTGCATTCGTGAACTTTGAATTGGGCGTCCAGCACCGCGATGGGCGCCGACACATTGACGAAAATCTCCCGAAAACGCGCCTCGCTTTCACGCAGGGCGTTTTCCGTATCACGCACCCGCAGCAGGGTGCGCAGGGTCGCCAGCAACACGTCCGGGTCCACGGGGTGGATCAGGTACGCGTCGGCACCGGCATCCAGGCCGGTAATGATGTCACCGGTCTGGATCGACGCGGCGGACACGTGAATCACCGGCAGCAACGCCGTGGCAGGTTCCGAACGCAGCTTGCGGACGATGTCGAAGCCGCTCATGTCCGGCAGGTTGACGTCCAGAATCAGCGCATCGATCAATTCACTTTCGATCAGCGCCAGGCCGTCGCCGCCGGTCCCGGCCTCCAGCACAATGTAGCCGTGCGGCTCCAGGCGTCGGCGCAGGGCGTAGCGGGTGGCGACGTTGTCGTCGACGATCAGCAGGCGAATGTCACGTTTCATCGGCAGGCTCCATGGCGATGGCCAGCGGGATGATCACGAAAAAGGTCGAACCGACCCCGGGTGTACTCTCGACTCCGACCTCGCCACCCAGCAGTGCGGCGAAGCGCTTGCACAAAGACAAGCCCAGACCGGTACCGCGCAGGCGTTTTTGCAAGGGCGAATCGACCTGGGAAAAGTCTTCGAACAATGCGCCATGTAGCTCGGGAGCGATACCGATTCCTGTATCGCTGACGGCAAAACGTACCTGGCTTGCGCCTTCGAGAAAGGCCGAGACCCGCACTTCGCCGCGGGTGGTGAACTTCAGCGAGTTGGAAATGAAGTTGCGCAGGATCTGCGCCAGCTTCTTGTCATCGGTGTACAAACGCGGCAATCCCACCGGTTCTTCGAAGATCAGGTCCACGGCGGTCGCATCGACAATCGGGCGGAACATGCCGCGCAGGGCGGCGAACAAGTCGAACATGTCGAACCAGGCGGGCGAGATGGTGATGCGCCCGGCCTCGATTTTTGCCAGGTCCAGCAAGTCGTCGACCATGTTGCTCAGCTCCCGCGCGGCGGTGCTGACGAACGCGACTTGCTTGTGTTGCTCAGGGCTCAGCGGGCCGTCGATTTCGTCGGTCAGCAGGCTGGCGATGCTCAGGATCGAGCCCAGTGGCGTGCGAAACTCATGGCTCATGTACGACAGGAAGCGGCTCTTGAGATCCGACGCCTGGCGCAGTTCTTCAGCCTGGGTGTCGAGTTCGGCGTACAACGCGAGCACGCCCTGATTGGTTTCGTCGAGTTCTTCGCGCAGCGCTATGCTTTCGTTCTGCAGGCGCTCGATCAACGCTGATTGTTCGTCGATCAGGGGCAAGTCAGCCATGGGCGGCCTCCAGGGCAACGACCAGCACCGTTACGTCGTCCCGGCCGCGACAGAAATCGCGATGCAGGACCGCGGCTATCACGGCGGGATGACGGTGTGCCAGGCCGGGGTAGTCGTGCAGGTTCCAACGTGACTGCAGGCCGTCGCTGTACATGATCAATAGATGTCCGTTCACGTGAGCATAGTTAAAAGGTTGAGCTTTGCGGTATTGCCCGCCGACGATGCCCGGGTGGGATGCCAGGCCTCGGGACGTGCCCGGGCTGATCAGGCTGCCGCCGATGTTGCCGATACCGATGAATTTCAGTGTGCCAAGGTGACCGTCGAACTGCGCAATCGCCAAGGCGCCGCCACGGGTGCCGATCATGGCCTGATGGATGTCTTCGAGCAGCAACAGCGGTGAGGCAAACGGTGCCAGGGCGAAAGCTTTTTCACCGGCGCGGGCGGCGCGCTCGGCTTCTTCGCCATGGCCCAGGCCGTCGATCACCAAGACACTGAGGTTCGCCCCGTCGAATGCGAGGTGCCAGACATCGCCGCATGCCGGATCGTTGTGCAGTGAGTGCTGGCTGATGCCGATGCGCAAATCCGCGGCCTTGTGGGTGCGCGGATACAAACGGGCCAGCAACACGGTGCCGCGCGAGTCGGTGTGAACATCGAAGACTTCGGTCTGGCGCGACACCGCTCCCAGGCCGATGCCCTGGGTGCCTACGGTGGAAAACCCGTCAGCCATGCAAGCGTAAAAGTCAAAGCCCTGCGCACGGTCCACTGCCAGCATCTCGATGCCGCGGGTGTCTTTACCGGGCAGAATCCGCAGGTGCAACTCGCCCCGGGCCGCATGCTTGAGTACGTTGCTGGCCAATTCAGTGGCCACCAGCGCCACACGTCCGGCATCCGTCGCGTCGAAACCATTCTCTTCGGCGAGCTTCTGCGCGGTGCGCCGGGCAAAGCCGATCTGGCTGCTGTCCTCGATCAGCAGCACTTGCGTCAGCGATCCCCCGATGTTCATGTCCATCGGGTGATCGTTATGCGAGTGCCTTTGCCGGGCGCGGTGTCCAGTTCGAACTCATCCACCAGCCGTTTCGCCCCGGTCAGGCCCAGGCCCAGACCGCTGCCGGAGGTCCAGCCGTCGGTCATTGCCAGTTTGATGTCCGGGATCCCGGGGCCTTCATCACGAAAG
Organism: Pseudomonas sp.; assembly: GCF_051660785.1. Taxonomy (GTDB): domain Bacteria; phylum Pseudomonadota; class Gammaproteobacteria; order Pseudomonadales; family Pseudomonadaceae; genus Aquipseudomonas. The sequence continues at coordinate 27,251 of NZ_JBOFQE010000039.1, read as the reverse complement.
GTCAGGCGCAAACCGACCCTCGAGTTTTCGTCGAGGATCTGCCAGTCCATGTCACCACCGCCGCCATAGACCATGGTGTTGCGCGCCAGCTCGCTGACGGCGGTCACCAGTTTGGTCAGGTCGATCAGGCGCATGCCGCACTCCGTGGCCAGCTTACGCGCGGCCTGGCGGGCCAGGACCACGTCCTGCTCGATCTGGATCGGTTGAGTGCCGCTGCTGCGCAGGGTCATTGCGTGAGTACTCGATCCTGAAGCAGTTTCATCCCGCGCTCGACGTTCAGCGCGGTGCTGACGCCAGGCAGGGTCAGGCCGAGCTCGACCAGCGTAATCGCCACGGCGGGCTGCATGCCCACCAGTACCGTTTCAGCGTCCATGATTTTCGACAGGCCGGAAATCGTCCCGATCATCCGGCCAATGAACGAATCGACCATGTCCAGCGCGGAGATATCGATCAATACCCCGCGCGCCGAGGTGTTGCTGATCCGTTCCGACAGGTCGTCTTGCAGGGTCAGGGCCAATTGGTCATGCATGTCGACCTGAATGGTCACCAGCAGCAAATCGCCCATTTTCAGAATAGGAATGCGTTCCATCGGCTTATACCGTCTTGCTGACGGTGATTCCCAGACGGGTCAGGGCCAGTTTCAGTGCATCGGCCAGGTTGGCCTTGGTGACCACACCTTGCAGGTCCAGGCCCAGGTGGACGATGGTCTGCGCAATCTGCGGACGTACGCCACTGATGATGCAATCGGCGCCCATCAGGCGAATCGCGGTCACGGTCTTGAGCAGGTGCTGAGCCACCAGGGTGTCGACGGTCGGCACGCCGGTAATGTCGATGATGGCAATTTCCGAACCAGTGTCGACGATCCGTTGCAGCAGCGATTCCATCACCACCTGGGTGCGTTGCGAGTCCAGGGTGCCGATCATCGGCAGGGCGAGTACGCCGTCCCAGAGCTTGACCACCGGGGTGGAGAGCTCCAGCAGCTCTTCCTGCTGACGCTTGATCACCGCTTCACGGGATTTCTGGAAGGTACGGATGGTGTGCATGCCCAGCGCATCGAGCAGCTCGGACACTTCCCAGAGCTGTTCGGCCAACGCAGCCGGATTGTCTTTGTAGTGAGATTGCAGCAAGGTAAACAGCGGACCTTTCAGCGAGAAAATGAAGCTGGCGGTCTGGTGGGAATCCTGACCGAGCAGGGCGCGGCTGTGGGAAAGTTTTTCAAGAAATTGACGAACTTCGTCCCAGCCCGGTGCGGCGATATTCGGGCCATTGCCGTTTTCCAGGCCTGTGACCACCAGTTGCAGAAACTCGGAAGTCTGTTGCTTCAGGTCATGGTCCTTGAGATTACGGTTGGCGCCACTGGCTTCCAGACTAGTGACCCAATCGCCAAGCAATTGCGCGTGGTTATTTTTCATCGCGTCGAGTGTGCTGATTTGCATTGCTGCCATGTTGTTGTGCTCCAGAAAAATGACGGGCCGACTCCCCAAAAAACGATCGGCCCGAGTCAGTGACATTTGCCGAGTGAAATAGTTAGTTATTCAGGCGGGAAATTTTCATCCTGGCCAGTACTTGCCCGGTAACTCTAGTCGGCACTGCGTCAGTTGGAGATTTATTGACCCTGGTTTTCAGGTGCCCGCCCATTGGATTGAACCCCTGTCCCGGGATGGCTTCGAACGTTCAAGGCCCGGCTGTTTGAATCGCGGGCTTGCCGTCACGAGCGAGGTACGTATGAAAGAGGAATCGACACAACAACAGGATCAATCGGGGGCGCCGGTTGACCGCAATGATCCGGCAATAGACCCGCAGACACCGGGTGAAGGCGCGCCCGGTGGTCAAGGGCAAAACCAATCCGGCGACTCGCAAAGCGCCGATGCCGCGGTGGATCAGAAGAATCGCCACACCGACAACGACAATGAATTCAGCCCGGGTTTCAAACCGACTCCAGACAGGCCAAAACCCGGCGAAGACACGGATGCCGACATCGACACCGATGGCGGCTAGGGTTGTCAGGCATAAAAAGAGGCCGCATCAAACGATGCGGCCGTTTTTTTGGGGGTTATTTGTCGGGATGGGCGGCCTGGAGCTTTTTCGCCATATCCAGGTGCTTTTCCAGCGCCGGCAACATTTTCTGTGCGAAGCCTTTCAACTCGGTGGCGCCTTTGACCTTGTCGTCCGTCACCGTGTTGGCTTGTTTTTTGAACAGCTCAATAGTGTCTTCATGGGCCTTCACCTGATTGTTGGCATAGGCCGTGTCGAAGGACTCGTCGCGCATGTCGAGGATTTTTTCCTTGGCCTGCTTCACCAGTGTGGTGTCGTCCGGCACCTCGATGTCGTTCTTTTTCGCCAGCGCAGTCAATTCCTCATTCGCCTTGGTGTGGTCGGTGATCATCATGTTGGCGAACGCTTTGACGTCGGCCGATGAGCTTTTTTCCAGGGCCAGTTTGCTGGTTTCGACTTCGGCGATGCCACCGGCAGCTGCTTTGTCGACAAAGTCATTGGAAGTGGCGGCAAAAACTGTGCCCATGCTCGTGCTCAAGGCTACGGCCAGGGCGAGGTGGCGCAGGGTGAATCCGTCCATTGGTCATTCTCCACACAGGTTTTAGATAAGCGATCGGGGTGATCGTTATTCAATGGAGGCGGGCGCTCGGGCAAAGGTTTTATCGGGTTTGCAACCGGACGACGAACGGGCACCGCTGGTCTGATAGGCGGTCGACAGAACCTGCCAACCGAGGCCATTCTGATAGTTGGTGAACGCAATCGATCGCGTTTGCCATCGATCAACAAACGGAGGTGTTCCATGCCGGTGCCACACGATATTTGTCAGGACCTGAAACTTTCAAAGGAAGATATCCAGCAAAAACGCTCCAAGGATTCTCGACTGGACTCATTACTTAACCAGTATTCGCAAGCGGACGCCGAGGTGGTAAAGGCTGAAACCGCGAAATCGGATGCGCCCAGTGATGACGCACTGAAGAAACTCAAGGAGAGGCGCGTACAGGTCAAGAATCAGATCGTTGAACGGCTCCAGACGCCATCTTGATGTGCCTTGCCAACCCACCGACAACCGGTGACTGAAAAATTGGAACGGTGATCAAAACCGGCACCTCGAAAGATCAGAGTCCGACCCTTTCGACTCCCTGCGAGGTGCCTTATGACCGACATGACCGATCCAAAATTCCCCAGTGAAGAGCAGGGCGGGTTCGACCCGATCCCGACTCATCCTGAACCGCTAAGCCCTGGCCGTACCACGGTCAACCCTGAAGACGAACCGGGCATCGATGAATTGCCGAACAATGAAGGTGTGCGCCCGCTGGATGAGGACGACTCCACCGCGATGGACCCGGAACGGGTGCGTGAAGAAACGGACAACGCCGTACGCGACAACGAGATGGATCCCCGCTAATCCCTGAACAAGCAAACCCCCTGTGGGAGCGAGCCGGCTCGCGATGAGGTCGTGTCAGTCAATATCAATATTGAATGCCAGACCGCCATCGCGAGCAGGCTCGCTCCCACATTTTGATTTGCATTATTTTTGGAGGGCGGTGGTCAGGGGTAATCGCGCCATGTTTTTCGCTTTCAGCGAACCCAGGTACAACCATTCTCCATACTCGCGCACCGTGGTAATCGGCGAGTAATTGCCCGTGCTTCCATCCTGCAGGTTGGCAATTACCTTGCCGTCAACATCCAGGCCCAGCGCAAAGGCGCGCTTTTCCACCGGTTTGGGCAGCACTGTCATCGCCCGTGCAATCATCTTGCGCACGAACGGGTGCGGCGCTGTGGCGTCGAGCAGGGCATTGCGTGGTGCGTAGAGCGCCACCCAGAAGCGATCCTGGCCATTGAAGGCGAGGTTGTCCGGCATCCCCGGCAGATTGTCGATAAACACGTCGTGGGTACCGGTCTTCGGCCCGCTCAACCAAAAGCGGGTAATGCGGTAGGCGCCGGTTTCGTTGACCAGCACAAAGCTGTCGCCCGGCCCCAGCGTCACGCCGTTGGCAAACTCCAGTTTGTCCAGCAATACCGTGGTCTTGCCCGTCTGGAAGTCATAGCGCAACAAACGACCGTCGCTACCGTGCTCGATGATCGCCTGGCCGTCCTCGCCATAACCCCAGCGGCTGGAGGCGTCGCTGAAATAGGCGTAGTGCCCGGACTTGTCGATGACCACGTCATCGGTAAAACCGAAAGGCACGTTGCCGGCCGCAGTGGTCAGCGCAATCAACCGACCCTGGGCATCGAGGGAAAGCAAGCCTTTGACGCCGTCAGCGATCACCAGCATTCCATTCGGGTGTCGCGCCAGGCCCAGCGGCCTGCCGCCGGTGTCGGCCAGTACCTTGATGTCTTTACCGTCGAGACTGGTGCGGATCAGCCGGCCGTCGTGCAGGCCTGTGATCAGCACGTTGTCTTCCAGTAACAGCGCCTCGGGCCCGTCGATGTCCGCCGGGCCGACACGCTCCACCCCTTTGAGACGCTGATTGTCGGCATACACGCCGCTGGCGAGGGAAGGTGCCGGAGGCGGTGTCCAGGCCACTGGCTGAATACTGGTCGGAAACAACAGCAGAAAGGCGCCCAGGGCAATGATCAGAACCAACAACAGCGTGCTAAACCTGAAGGCTCTTCTCACACGCGGGCTCCCGCTGGGGCCAGGTGTTTTTGCGCCATCTCGCGCAACGCCAGCATCGAGGCTGCGGATTCACGCTCGATGCGCCGCTTGAGCAGCAGCTGATTGGTGATACGCATCGCCAGGCCACTGAACTGATACTCCAGCGTACGCACGAAGCGGGTGCCTTCACCTTGCGCCTCGCACTCGTAGGTCACGACCAGCGACAATCCATGATCACCGCGCGCCCAGGCGCTCCAGCGGCGGCCTGGCAGGTATTCGTTGACCTCCCAGCTCAAATGCCCCGTACGCCCACCGGCACGGATGTCCTCCTCGAACCGCCGGCCGGCATGCAGCGGGCCACCTTGTCCCTCGACCTTGAGCGAGGACGGATGCCACTCCGGCCAGCGGGTGACGGTGCTGGCATAGGCAAGCACGTCAATCGGATTTCCAGCGATAGCGATCTGGTGCTGCATGCGGGTCATGGTCGATCTCGTCAGGGGCAGGGGGGCTGGCTCCGGTTCCCAGTACAGGGTGCCGAACAGGTAGTCCATCAGCGGAAAAACGATATTGAAATTGCGCTCCTGCATCAGCTCGCGGCGGTGATGCAGTTCGTGCAGGCGTCGCATCTGGCGGATCCACGGCAGGCGCGTGACCGGGTTTTCAGGGGGCAAGTGCTCGCAGGCATGGAACACTTCGTACATCAGGTAGCCGAGGACCAGGCAGCCGCCAAACAGTCCGGCGACATTGGCGTCGACCTGCTTGAGCAACCACCAGAGGGGCAGGGTAATGGCGACGGTGTGCAACACGATCAGCCAGGCCGGGAACAGAATCACCCGCCAGTCCCGGGGGCTGTCGTAGGTCATGTGGCCGGGGGCGAAAAAGCTGTGATGGTCGCCGGCATGACGGGCGTAGAACATCCGCGCGAAGCTTTTTTTGTGATGCCCGAGATGCCGATGCACCATGTACACGCCGAAGTTGAAGAACAACAGCGTCAGCGGCACTGCCAGCCATTCCAGCGGCCGGACCTGATGCACGGTGCTCCAGAATCCGCCGATGGCCAGCAATCCGAACAGGAGCACGAAGGCGCCGTGCAGCCATGGGTTGTAGCGGGGATGAATGTCAGCGCGATAGCGGCTGCGGAATGCCTGGGTGGTCTGCCTCACTGCGGTCACCTCCTGGTTATTGTTATCACCAGCAGATTAGCTGATCTGCCCGCGAAGGCTCGAGCAAACCTGGATGACACAAGCGCCATGATCCGGTGTATTCAGGTCAGCGGGTTCCAGCGCTGGGACCAGTCGTCATCGCTCTTGATGACTTCGCGCAGCAAATCGAAGGCCCGTTGCAGGGTCGCCGAGTCGCGATCGCGCGAGTAAACCAGGTAGGTCGGGTAACTGAATTCCGGGGCCTTGGGCACGGGCTCCAGCACGCCGCTTTCCAGGTAACTCTGGACCACGCGGGTGCGAAAGTAGCCGCTGCCGCCGTTTTCCAGAATGTATTGCAGGGCGAGTGGCCCGAGGTTGAAGCTCAGGGCCGCCTTGGCTTTTTCCGGCAGGGCAGCATCGTGCTGACGGCGGAAGTCCGGGCCCCAATCGATGTAGACGTAAGGATCGGGCTGTCCGGCAAGGCGTACCAGAATGAGTTTTTCTTCGAGGATCTGTTCGACTTGCAGGCGCGGCCAGTACTCGGGCTGATAGACCAGCGCCGCGTCCAGCACCCCCAGTTCCAGCTGACGCAACAGATTCTCTCCGTCGCGGATTTCCATGCGCAAGGCGTGGCTGGGAATCTTCTCGCGCAGTTCGCCCGCCCAACTGAGCATCAGCGGATTGCACAGGCTGACTTCGCCGCCGATGTGCAGCACGTCGCGGTAACCTTCGGGCAACGGCAAGTCCCGACGCGCCGCTTCCCAGGTCTCGACCAGTTGATTGGCGTACACCACAAAGGCCTCGCCATTGGGCGTCAGGCGCGCACCGGCGCGGTTACGCACGAATAATGTGCTGCCCAGCTGGCTCTCGAGTTTTTGCACGCGCGCCGTGATTGCGGTCTGGGTGACGTGGAGTTTTTCAGCGGCGGCGGCAAGGCTGCCGTGGCGGACAATTTCCAGAAAGGTACGAGCGAGATCGATGTCCATGGGGCGGCCGGTGCAAGAAGTGCAGGCATTGTAAACGGATCCTGCCGGAGCCGGCTCCTGTTGCTGTTAGCTAGATCCCTGTGGGAGCGAGCCTGCTCGCGATGAGGCCATGCCAGTCAATATCAATGTTGTATGTCAGACCGCTATCGCGAGCAGGCTCGCTCCCACAGGGACTTCGCCAGCTGCGACAGCGTGTGTTCAGTTTCGCGGTGTGTGAAGGCACTACACTGCAACCGTCTCTAGCCCAACGGCGCCCCCCATGACGGCCAAGCACGCAGCAAACATCCTCGATACCACTGAAGGCCTGCGCCTCGCCGGCCACGACGCCGAAGCCTGGCGCGAATGGGGCCCGTACTTGAGCGAACGCCAATGGGGCACAGTGCGCGAGGACTACAGCGCCGATGGCGATGCCTGGCGTTACTTCCCCCATGATCATGCCCGCAGCCGTGCCTATCGATGGGGCGAGGATGGACTGGCCGGTTTCTCCGACAAGGCTCAACACTGGTGCCTGGGGCTGGGACTCTGGAACGAGCGTGATCCGATTCTCAAAGAGCGCCTGTTTGGCTTGAACAACGCCGAAGGCAATCACGGCGAGGACGTCAAAGAGCTGTATTTCTACGTCGATGGCGTGCCAAGTCATGCGTACATGCGCATGCTCTACAAGTACCCGCAGGCTGAATTTCCCTATACCGACCTGGTGGCCGAAAACGCCCGCCGTGGCCTGGCCGACACCGAGTACGAAATCCTCGATACCGGTGTGTTCGAGGACAACCGTTATTTCGACGTGACAGTGGAATACGCCAAACACGCCGCCGATGACATCCTGATGCGCGTCACCGTGCACAACCGGTCCGACCAGCCGGCACGGCTGCACGTGTTGCCGCAGCTCTGGGCACGCAACACCTGGAGCTGGGCGGCGGACGGTCAGTCACCGAGCCTCACGCTGAGCGGCGATGAGGTCCTGGCCCGGCACCCGCAACTCGCCGATCGACAGGCCAGCGCCTGGGGCGAGGAGGACTGCCAATGGCTGTTCTGCAACAACGAAAGCAACTTCCCCAAACTCGATGGCGTGACGGCAAGTGGTCCGTTCAAGGACGGCATCAATGAGTTCCTGGTCGCGGGCAACGACGATGCGATCCGCCATGACGCTGGAACCCGGGTAGCGGCGCACTTCACCCTGGAGTTTGAAGCGGGCCAAAGCCGATGCGTGTACCTTCGGTTCGCTCCCGTCGGCGCGGTTCGGGTCAACGCCAATGCGCTGTTCGAACGGCGTCGCGGTGAAGCTGATGAGTTTTACACGGCCCTGCAAACCGGCATCGACGATGCGGATGCGCGTAACGTTCAGCGTCAAGCGCTGGCCGGGCTGCTCTGGTCGAAACAGCTGTATTACTTCGACGTCAACCAGTGGCTCGACGGTGATCCGGCCCAGCCTTCGCCACCGCCCGGACGTACGCACATTCGCAACACCCATTGGCGCCATTTGTCGAACTTCGACATCGTGTCGATGCCAGACACCTGGGAGTACCCGTGGTACGCCTCGTGGGATCTGGGCTTCCAGGCCGTGGCGTTCGCGCTGATCGATCCGGGATTTGCCAAGCATCAATTATTGCTGCTGGTCAAAGACCGCTTCATGCACCCCAACGGTCAGTTGCCGGCGTACGAATGGCGTTTCGACGACGCCAATCCGCCGGTGCATGCCTGGGCCTGTTGGCGGGTGTATCAGCAGGACAAGGCGCTGGCCGGAACAGGAGACATGGATTTTCTTGAGCGGATCTTCCACAAACTGCTGCTGAACTTTTCCTGGTGGGTCAATCGCAAGGACGCCGAAGGTCGCAACCTGTTCCAGGGCGGTTTCCTGGGGCTGGACAACATTGCGTTGTTCGATCGCTCGGCGCTGTTGCCGCCCGGCTATCAGCTCGACCAGGCCGATGGCACGGCGTGGGTCGCCGCCTATGCACTGGACCTTATGCGCATCGCGCTGGAGCTGGCCAGGCGTAACGCGGTGTACGTTGATATTGCGGTGAAGTTCTTCGAACACTTCCTCTACATCGCCGGGGCGATCAATCGGGTCGACTCCGATGCGCAAGGCTTGTGGGACGAACAGGACCAGTTCTTCTACGACGTCCTGCATCGCCCCGATGGCGTGAATGAACCGCTGCGTTTGCGCTCGATCGTTGGCCTGATGCCGCTGTTTGCCGTGCAAGTGCTGGAGCAACACGAGCATGAAGGACTACCCGGCTTGCGTGAGCGTTTGCTCGGTTTCATGCGGCATCGCCCGGACCTCGCCAGCCTGGTCTCACGCTGGACCGAACCTGGCGAAGGCAACCGCATGCTGCTGGCGCTGTTGCGTGGCGAGCGCACCAAGGACTTGCTCAAACGCATGCTTGATGAAAGCGAGTTTCTCTCCGAATGCGGTATTCGCTCCTTGTCCAAAGCCTTCGCCGAGCAGCCATTCGGCCTGCAAATCAATGGCGAACGGCTCTGTGCCCATTACGAACCTGCAGAATCCGAATCGCGCCTGTACGGTGGGAACTCCAACTGGCGTGGGCCGGTGTGGATGCCGATCAACTACATGCTGATCGAATCCCTGCGCGAGTTTCATCGTTATTACGATCAGAACTTTTCGGTGGAATACCCGACGGGGTCGGGGTTTCTGGCGTCGCTCGAAGAAGTGGCTGACAGCTTGAGCCAACGATTGACCCGGCTTGTGCTTCGCGATGAAGAGGGCAATCGGCCGTCAATGGCGGCGTATCCGCAGTTGCAGGCCGACCCCGCCAGCCGTGATCTGGTGCTGTTCCACGAGTATTTTCATGGGGAAACCGGGCGCGGATTGGGCGCCAGCCATCAAACGGGATGGAGCGCACTGATTGCGCTGTTGTTGCAGCCTTGATTGCGAAATCACGAAGATCTCTGCTCGACGCAAAACCCCTGTGGGAGCTAGCCTGCTAGCGATGGCGTCCTGTCATTCAGCATTGATGTCGGCTGACAAGACGCCTTCGCGAGCAGGCTCCTACAGTGATCGGCGGTGTTGGTGAGGGCTTTGTTCAAAACGCGAAACAGGAACAGCCAAACGCCCCCCAGAATCCCTGAAAGTCACTGACCGGCGCTGACGACAATCGCGCCCGGTCATGGCTGTGCGCATGCACCGCGCACGCGCCGACGCATTGATGCACCTGCGCCGTCAGGGGCGCCAAGGGTTTCCAGTGGCCCGGCACCTTGGCCACGGGCGACCACTCGGGCACCACAGGAATTGCTGGCGGCCCGAGTTTTTCGAACTCGACGGCGCCATAGACAATCTTGCCGTCGACAATGGTCAACACCGACTCGATCCATTTGATCGCTTCATCGTCGATATGGAAGTAGTCCGCCGACAGCGCAATCAGATCCGCCAGTTGCCCGACTTTGATCTGGCCTTTCTTGCCTTGTTCGGAGGAAAACCAGGCGCTGCCGTGGGTGAACAGTTCCAGCGCCGTATCGCGGCTCAAACCTTGCGGGTACAGCTCCAGGCCACCGACGGTACGGCCGCTGACCAGCCAATACATCGAAGTCCACGGGTTGTAACTGGACACCCGCGTGGCGTCGGTGCCGGCACCCACCGGGATGCCTTCGGCGAGCATCCTTGCAATCGGCGGTGTGTGTTCGGCGGCTTTGGCGCCATAGCGATCGACGAAGTATTCGCCCTGAAAGGCCATGCGATCCTGAATCGCGATGCCGCCGCCCAAGGCCTTCACCCGCTCGATGTTCTGCGGGGTGATGGTTTCCGCATGATCGAAAAACCACGGCAAGCCGTCGAACGGAATGTCGCGATTGACCTTCTCGAAGACATCGAGCATGCGGCTGATGGATTCGTTGTACGTGGCGTGCAGGCGGAATGGCCAACGTTGTTCCACTAGATGGCGCACCACCGGTTCCAGCTCCTGTTCCATGGTTTGCGGCAGGTCCGGGCGCGGTTCGAGGAAGTCTTCGAAATCTGCCGCCGAAAACACCAGCATTTCCCCGGCACCGTTGTGCCGCAGGAAGTCGTCGCCCTGGCCGTAATGGGAGGTGCTGGTCCAGTTTTTGAAGTCGGTCAGCTCTTCTTTCGGCTTCTGCGTGAACAGGTTGTAGGCGATGCGCACTGTGAGTTGTTGGTCTTTGGCCAGTTGCTGAATGACCTGATAGTCGTCCGGGTAATTCTGATAACCGCCACCGGCATCGATGGCGCTGGTGACGCCGAGGCGATTGAGTTCACGCATGAACTGGCGGGTCGAGTTGACCTGATATTCCAGCGGCAGCTTCGGTCCCTTGGCCAGGGTCGAGTAGAGAATCATCGCGTTCGGGCGGGCGATCAGCATACCGGTGGGATCGCCGTTGGCGTCACGCTGGATTTCTCCGCCTGGCGGGTTCGGCGTGTCGCGGGTGTAGCCAACCACTTTCAGCGCGGCGCGATTGAGCAGTGCGCGGTCGTAGAGGTGCAGCACGAACACCGGCGTATCCGGCGCAGCCTTGTTCAGCTCATCAATCGTCGGCAGGCGTTTCTCGGCGAACTGAAATTCGTTCCAGCCACCGACCACTCGCACCCATTGCGGCGTCGGCGTGCGGTCAGCCTGGTCCTTGAGCATGCGTAACGCGTCGACCAGCGAGGGCACGCCTTCCCAGCGCAGTTCGAGGTTGTAGTTCAGGCCTCCGCGGATCAGGTGCAGGTGCGAGTCGTTGAGGCCGGGGATCACCGTGCGGCCGTGCAAGTCGATGATCTGCGTGCCGGGGCCCTGCAGGGCCATGGCCTGGGCGTCGCTGCCGACCACCACGAAGCGCCCGTCCTTGATCGCGACGGCGCTGGCCTGGGGTTTCTTGCGATCGACGGTGTGCAGGCGTCCGTTGTACAGAATGAGGTCGGCCGGGGTGTCGGGCATGGTTTTACTCCCTGCGAATAGCGGGCTGATCCAGGCACCGACGGCGCCTGCCGAAAGGCCTTGCAGTACACGTCGGCGGTTGAAACCGTCGTGCTCGTCAGGTGGGCTCATGGCAGTGCTCCGCGCAATTCATTTGGGAGGCAAGCAGCCGATGTCTGACGCATGCGGCCAGAAGGAATATAGACGGCAAATCCACAGGTAGCCGTTTTCCAGGGGCGGAAAACGACGAATCCCGCCTCGAGGGGCGGGATTCGTGTGCAGCGAGGAAGGTTTCCGAAGACGGAAACCGCCGTCTTAGCTTGGGAACAGCTCGGACAGTTTCATCGCCAGCATCATGTCGCCTTCAGCGCGCAGTTTGCCGCCCATGAACGCTTGCATGCCGTCGGTCGAACCGTCGACGATGCCTTGCAGGGTTTCGCCGTCCATCACCAGAGTGACCTGGGCGTCAGGGTTTTCGCCTTCTTGCAGCTCGCAGGTGCTGTCTTTGACGATCAGCGAGAAGTTCTTGGTGTCGTCGATGCGGAAACCGAATACCAGGTCCAGACCGGCAGCGGCGGCTGGGTTGAACTTGGCTTTCATTGCTTGTACGGCATCAGCTACGGAGGTCATGGTTCGATCCTTTCTTGGGTAATAAGAGCAGGGTAATTACAGCTGGGTGAATACAGCCAGGGTCACAATAGTCCGGACTCAGCGAAACGTGATGAGTTCCGGTGCCTTCAACAGTTGCAAGTGCGCATGACTGTTGAAAGAAGACAGTGCCACCTCGCGACCACGAAACTTCAGCAGGTTGAGCGAGGTGTTGACGATTTGCCAGTTCAGTTCAAACGCCTGCCGGGCAGGCATTTGCGTAATGAGGTGGAGCAGGGCAGTGATGGTGCCGCCGGAGGTGAACACGGCGATTTTCTGAGTGTTGTCGGCGTTTTCGAGGATCCGGTGAAGACCGGCCTGAACACGTTCGACAAAACCCAGCCAGCTTTCGAGCCCCGGCGTGTCATAGGTGCCGGCCAGCCAGCGTTCGATGATCAGGGCGAAGATGCGCTGGAATTCAACACGGTTTTGCGCGGCGTTGCGCAGGATCTCCAGTGCTTCCGGTTCATCCTCCAGCATGGCTGGCAGCAGCGCGCGGATCACCGCGTCGGCGTCGAATTCGTTGAAGGCGGAATCGGTTTCCAGGGTCGGCACCGGCAGGCCCACGGCAGCGAACTGTTCCAGCGCGCTGGTGGCCGTATGCTGCTGGCGGCGCAGGTCGCCCGAAAGGCAGCGGTCGAAGCTGACACCCAGCTCGGCAAGGTGCTGGCCGAGGATTTCTGCCTGGCGAATACCGGTCGGCGACAGGACGTCATAGTCGTCTGCACCAAAGGAGGCCTGGCCATGTCGAATCAGATAGATGCTGCCCACGTCCGCGTCATCCCGGTACGTTGAAGGTTTGGCGAGGTTATGAGGATGACGGAGACCTGTCAATGAAAAAACATACGCTTGTTTGAAATGCCCGTTACAGGCTTGTTGCCAGAGGTTTCCCGGCTGGCCGCCGAGGCGGAGCATGGGTATGCTGACGTTGTCCCGCGTGTGTTTTCAAGCCGCGCATCGTTTTGAAGGAGCCACTGTGGAGTTTTTGTCCGAGTACGCCAGTTTCCTGGCCAAGACCGTGACACTGGTGATCGCCATTCTGGTGGTCCTGGCCAGTTTCGCGGCGTTGCGCAGCAAAGGTCGGCGCAAGTCGGCCGGCCAGTTGCAAGTCAGTAAACTGAATGATTTCTACAAAGGGCTGCGCGAACGCCTGGAGCAAACCTTGCTCGACAAGGACCAGCTCAAGGCCCTGCGCAAGTCCCAGGCTAAAACCGATAAAAAACAAAAGAAGAAGCCTGAGGCCAAGCCCCGGGTGTTCGTGCTGGATTTCGACGGCGACATCAAGGCGTCGGCCACTGAAAGTCTGCGCCACGAGATCACTGCGTTGTTGACCCTGGCGACGCCAAAGGACGAAGTGGTTCTGCGTCTGGAAAGCGGCGGTGGCATGGTTCACAGCTACGGCCTGGCATCATCGCAACTGGCGCGCATTCGCGACGCCGGTGTGCCGTTGACCATCTGCATCGACAAGGTCGCGGCCAGCGGTGGTTACATGATGGCGTGCATCGGCGAGAAGATCATCAGCGCCCCCTTTGCGATTCTGGGTTCGATCGGCGTCGTCGCGCAGTTGCCCAACGTCAATCGCTTGCTGAAAAAACACGACATCGACTTCGAAGTCCTGACCGCTGGCGAATACAAGCGCACCTTGACCGTGTTTGGCGAAAACACCGAGAAGGGCCGGGAGAAGTTTCAGGAAGACCTGGACATCACCCATCAGCTGTTCAAGAACTTCGTCTCGCGCTATCGCCCACAACTGGCGATTGATGAGGTCGCCACCGGTGAAATCTGGCTCGGCATCGCAGCGCTGGACAAACAGCTGGTGGACGAGCTCAAGACCAGCGACGAGTACCTTGCAGAGCGGGCGAAGAAGTCCGAGCTGTACCACTTGCATTATTCCGAACGCAAAAGCCTGCAAGAGCGTATCGGCATGGCGGCCAGTGGTTCGGTCGACCGTGTATTGCTGAGTTGGTGGAGCCGCTTGACCCAGCAGCGCTTCTGGTAACAATTTCTAACAAAGGTCCCGTTCATTGTCATGCAGCGAACGGGGCCTTTTTTTGCGGCGGTATATATGTAGCGCTTTTTAAAAAATGGGCTCGATAGGCTAGCGTTCCTAGTCAGTTTCGAGTGATCACAATGTCTTCTCTGCCCATAAACTCAAACACGTCTGTATTAACGCCAGATCAACAGGGTATTTTTTTCGACCTGATTAAAAGTAATGCCCCGGCCTGGTTGTTGACAGCCTCAAGTCAACTGCGAGGTGAACTGTATGAAACGCTCATCGCCAGCCATCGTTCAAGAAGTGAACTTGCCGATCTCCTGAAGGGCTTCAAATCGCCTGAAAATTTCTGCACGCCGTTGCTGGCCAAAGCCATGTCGGACAAGCTGGGTACACCGCTTGATACGACAGGCGTTATCTTCCAGCACGTACGCTCAACCTCCAGTCTGCTGGGACTTCGCAAGAAACTGGTCCTGCCGATTGACCGGGATTTGCTCACCGCGGCCTGTGAAAACTTTGAGCTTGGCGAGACGCTGGCCGGAAACTACAGCGACACGTCATTAATCTATATCCCCGAAACAATAACCGGTACTGGCAATAAAATAGTTTCGATAGAGCCGCATGAGTTTGCCGAACTGTGCCGGGAACTTGATCTGGGAAAACAATACCAGGCCCATATCAAGTCGCTGTTTCAACCGGCAACCGGGGTTAATGAATTGCACAACAAGTACGTTGCGCATGCGATGAACAACTTTGAAGTGCACCGCCATCTCGCGCTGATGAAAGAGACCATCAGTGCAGAAATGCATCGAGTGTTGAAGGCCGTCAAGGAAAAACAGCCAGTCAAGCTTGGCAACAACACCCTGGGTTATCAGGCGTTGGAAATGTTTGATGTCACGATCAATGGCGCGATGTTTATCGGCCCTGTGGGCGAGCATGACGATGACGATTATCGCTGCGTGGTCTATCTGCCGGATGACCCGCTGCATCCATTGAAGGAATATGCGTCGTTCAAGGATTTCGAGGTGGAATTGAGTGGGCGGCTGAGAGCCAGCGCATTCCGCAAATTTTTCCTGCGCTACATTAACTTGGGTGAACAGTCGGCGTTTCTGCAAGCCCTTGATAAAGGCTTGACTTCTCCCGGTTCCTCTCCGCTTCCCCCGTCCAGTGTTTATGTGTCCGTGTCCGGTGTCGATGTATCAGGCGATATATTCCAGGAGATCTTTCGCCAGTATGCAAATCAGGTCATGGCCGATACCCGGCTGCTGGTTGTACCCACGGACGATGAAGACGAAAAATCCAGGCTGGACAGGTTGGAGACCTACAAGTCTATCGGTATCAATATTCTGTTGTTCGGGGCATCGTTTGTGCCGTTTGTTGGCCATGTCCTGTTGGCAGTGACGGTCATGCAGCTGCTGTCGGAGGTGTATGAAGGCATCGCCAGTTGGTCCAGAGGCGAGCAAGAACAGGCCACGGATTATCTGTTCGATACCATCGAAAACCTGATCCTGATGGCTGCTTTTGCAGCAGGTTCAGTGGCCGTCGGCAGAGCGTACAAATCCATCAGGACATCCGTCTTCATCGAGCGCCTGAGAAAGGTTGCGGGCGGTGACGCCCGGGGTCGTTTGTGGAATCCGGACCTGGCGGTCTATCAACAGAGCCGGCAACTGCCCCGAGCCCTCGCACCTGATGCCAGGGGACTGCACTGGGTGGGCGGGCAAGCGTACCTTCCACTCGATGCAGGTCTTTATGCGGTACGTCCAAAAGCGGCGACGGATCTATGGGAGGTGATGCCCCCGGTAGGTAACGACGGCACCTATTTTCCCGTACTCGAAACCAACGACGTCGGGGCCTGGCGCCATGATTCTGAGCTTCCACAAGAATGGACCCCGTTGAAACTGTTTCGCCGGTTCGGCTATACCAGCGACGACCTGCCTGATGCCGCCGCCGAACAAATCCTGGCTGTCTGTGGTATCGATGACAATATTTTGCGCCAGGCCCATGTAGACCGAAGCAGGCCTCCGGCGTTGCTGGTCGACACCGTACAACGCTTTCGGGCAGATGCCGCAGTCACCCGTTTTATCGAGCAGCTGAGTGTTCCGGCCTCGGTATCCCTGGCGGATCGGGATCTGCAATTGCATCTGCTGACGAGCTCCAGCCAATGGCCGACCGATTGCGCGATCAACGTGGTCAATGCTGCCGGTCGGCAAGTCGGTTTCTATGGCGCGACCACAGTCGAGGCTGGAAAAATCATCAGCCTCCAGCTGGACGCGTTGCGTAGAGGGCAACTCCACACGTCGCTGTTATCAGCCTTGAGCCGTACTCAACGTGAAGCCCTTTTAAGTACGGCAACGGTGGACTCGGTGGCTCAGGCCAAGACCTTGACCAAGGTCATTGCCGATCAAGCCGAAAGCTCCAGTCTCGCGCTGTTCGAACGGGTCTATCAACGCACCGAAGCGCCAGCCAATACGCGTGTAGCGGTGCTGATGAAGAAATTTATAGATTTGCCTGCGGCGATTGCCGACGAGCTGGTGCGATACGCAGAAAACGGCGAATGGGACGACCTGGATGCCGACAAAGTACCGTTACGGCTGGCAGAGGAGGCCGGACGTTACTTGCAGGTCGTGCGTGTCAGTCGGGCTTACGAAGGGCTGTACCTCAACGCTGCGGGCGGCCTTCACACAGATCGTCTGGTACTCGACTCTCTTGAACACTTGCCTGGCTGGACGGGTGATGTGCGGGTTGAAATACGCGAGCGTTCAGGCAGCCAGAGCGAATCGGCCAGTATCGGATCGGCCCAAGCCCCGGAGAAGGTGCAGGTCAACGTTCATTCCGATCGATACAGCGTGTTTGTCGACGATATCCTGCCGTCGACCACCTTCGCGAAACGCACACGCGAACATTATTTTCAGGCCCTCTGGCATGGACTTTCGACGCAGCGCAAAACGGCGCTGGGTGTGCAAGCAGACGACGCCGGGGTTGCATTGCGACAGAAAATCACGCAGCTCGCCTTGACGCGGCGGACAGCCATTGCCCGGGTGATTGAGGCCCAACCCTCGCGGCCAGGCTACCTGTCGCCCATGAGATTGGCTGACAGACCCATAGCGCCGGCGTCGCCAGGATTTTCCGGACGCCTGGCGCTCAAAAGCAGCCACGACGTGTTGGTCCATCGGGCATTGGAGCTTTATCCGATGCATTCTCCGGCGCAAATCCACACGCTGGTCAATGCGTTGGGGACAAACGTGATTGTGGTGCTGAAGAAACTCGAGGCGATGCGGCGGGAATTTCAGGCAATCAGGCAAGGGTTGAGCCTATGGGTGAACCGGCAAACCTGGCATCAGGCGCCCGATGGCCCAAGACTGGAGGTCTCGAAGCTGAGCAAGTTTCGCACGGCTCAGGCGATCATTCGCTGCTGGCGCAGGGAGCCTGAGTTTATTCAAACCGGCGAGGAACTGTTCAGTACGCTGACGTTTGACGCCCAGCCTATGGGGGAGTTACCGGTGATTATCGGCGACTTCAGTCATGTCGGCAGACTGGTGATGGACGGCGTGGGAGCCAGCGCCGGGCTGAATGCTTTCCTGCAAAACTTCAGTAATTTGCGCAGTCTCACCTTAAGAGGCAACCACTTGACCCGGTTGCCACAGGCGTTGAGCACGATGTCCAGGCTCGTTCATCTGGACCTGAGTGACAACCTGATCCAGCTGACAACCGATTCGGTAAGCCAATTGGCAAGTATGACCGGACTTCAATCGTTGGACCTTGCGTTCAATCCGCACCTCACGCGGGCACCGGATGTCAGCAAACTGCTACACCTGGAACGGTTGAGCCTGCGAGGGACCGGGATCACTCAATGGCCGAAGGGCGCCTCCAGTTTGTCCGGGCTGCACGAGCTCGATTTACGTGACAACCGGATCGAGACGATCCCGGATGAAGTGTTCCAGGGCAATCCGGTGCCAAACAAAGGAACCAACCTGCACGGCAACCCGTTATCACCCGACACTTTGAAAAAGGTCGTTTCCCATCAGCAAAAAACCGGTGTCAGTCTAGGGGTTATCGCTTCGGACTATCGTCGACTCAGCATACCTGCCTCGAACGAAGCGCAAAGTTCCCTGTGGCTGGCAGGATTGAGTCTGGCCGAAACCCAGCCCAAGCGTGCGGTGTGGGAGTCATTGCGCTCCGCCCCGGATTCGATGGGGTTTTTCAATGTATTGGCGCACCTCCCCAGCACCGCCGATTACAAACGTCTTTATAGCCACTACAGCCAGCGGGTCTGGAACGTTCTTCACGCGGCGGCCGAAGATGACCGTTTGCGACGCTCACTGTTTCGTCTTGCCCGACTCGGGCGGTTCAGCGCCGATGGCTACTCGGCACTTTTCAGCGAGATGGAAGTGCAGGTTCTGTGTTACCGGGCGATGGTCGCCGCCACCACCGGGACTGCATCCCTGGAGCAACAATTCATCACGCTGCTCAGGGGCTTGTTCCGGCTGCATGAGGTCGAGGGGCTGGCACTGGCCGACATCAACACCCGCACCGGAACTCAAGCAAAAACCTACACGAACGCACTGGAGATCAGTCTGGCGTATCGCGTGGGGTTGGCCGAGCGCCTGGACTTGCCGGCTCAGCCCAGGGCGATGACCTCCGGGTGGAATGTCGAGGTTACGCCGGCGACGCTGGATCAGGCCTGTCAGAAAGTGCTCACGGCGGAACGCAGCAGCGCATTGCGCGAGTGGGTCATCACTCAGGGATTTTGGGTGGAATATCTGGAGGTGACGTATCAAGAGCGGTTTCGTGACATCTCGGATCGATCAGTGCGCGCGTTTGCGCAATTGGAAGGGGAGGCTGGACTTACCCGAGAAGTTGCCACCGAACGCATGAATGCCCTTTTCGACAATTTCAAGAACGAACGTCGTGAATTGGTCAACCAGATGACCGCCCAGGCACTGCTGCGTCACCCCGCACCTCAAGTTCCAGGCCCCAGCACCGGTTCGGAGGCATCCCGATGAACGATCTTTCAAACGAAGCAGTTGCCGCACCGGCCCCCTTGACGACGCCGAGACTGCGCGATGAATTGAAGGCCATTCTGGACGTCGCACTGCCGCAATCACCCGGCCAGTTCGGCGAGCGCATGATCAGGGAAAAATGGGGGGCAGGTATCGATCCGCGGACGGTCGTGCTGGTCACGCTCGATTACAACTACAAGGGCCATCCCGCCGAAAACGGTGTCCAGCAGGGGCGAGTAGCCAGTTCCCGGTCGTTGCTGCAATCCCTGCTGTCCAACTACCAGACTGTGGGTGACGGCCGTTTTGCGGAAACGGCATTCGGCCTGTACACCCCGCCGGACGTGGGGCCGGCGGTTCGGTTGGTCGAGCACGTCGATGAATTCGCCGATGAGGGCAGCGGCAATCACGATACCTATGAGGGCATTTATCAGCAGACCACACCGCAAGCGTATGGGCCGCTGACACAGATCAAGCTCAGACCCGCCGATTTCAAACAGTGGGTCTGGGAGCTGAATTTGAAGGATGTGTACAAGGCGTATCTTGATCAGGCCTGGCCGTCCGATGACGTGCTGGTGGCGGCCCGACCTTATGCATTGAGAACATCGGTCAAGGCCGCGTTTGTCATGGCGGCCTGGCTGCAGTTTCATGAACAGCGCCTGACTGAAAAAGGTCTGGCGCTGGCGATGCAGGCGGCAGGCTTGCCACCCGGTCAGTCATGGGAAACGCTGACCCTCGAACAACTGCAGGCGCCCGCTCGCGTGCCTTCAACCCTCAAGTTCGGCCTGCTGAAACTTTACCGTTACACCGCGACCGATATCTGGGCCTTCCGTGACACTTCAAGTGCCAGAGTGCTGCTGTACATCCCCGGCAACTCCTCCCCGCTGCACGAATTCGCCGATGCCACGCACCTGCAGCAATGGGTTGTTGCGCAGGGCAAGCTCGACGAGACCAGAAAAGCCCTGGCCTGTCACTTTGCCGAAGACGATCGAGAGGACGGTACGTTTCACGCCGGTGTTCTGACGGCGCTGGAGGGCATGGCGCTTTATCCGGAAAAGCACTGGTTGGGCAACAATGCCGGTTTTTTCAACAACGACGGCTATTGGGACCCGGACGAGTACATTGGCTACGACGATCCGGCGGTTGGAACCGATCCTTTCGCCCGGTTGGTCCTGACCATGAAGGCTGCCGCCCTGTCGGACATCCAGACCATCCGTGACTTTGCGCAGGTCAATCGGGATCAGTTGAGCGCGTTCGTCGAACCGGTTGTGCAATGGGTCAACCGATTTAGCCCGCTCGCCATGTTCGTGCCCGGAGGCGAGGGGATACTGGCATTGGCCGGGCTGATTGATGCCGGTTACGGGCTGGATCAGGCGGTCAACGGCAAAACAGCGAGCCAACGCTCGGAAGGGCTGGCGCGTACGGTATTTGGCTTGCTGAATGCGCTGCCGATGTTAGGGGCGGGGGTGGCGCTGAAGGGCGAAACCGCCGAGGCCGGTGCCGTGGCAGAGCACGCCCGCGAGCCTGACATTGGACCCGTAGCGCAGGGGCGCGGACCTGAGCCGGCCGTCATCCCGACGCCCGTACCCTTGAGCAGGACCGAGCTCATCCGTGGAGTCGGCCCCTCGGTAGCTTCTTTCAGCGATGAGGTGCTGGCGCAGATTGGCAAGGTCAGCGCGATTGATGACGACATGCTGCGGTTGATGCAGACCGGTCGCCCACCCACGCCTTTGTTGGCGGACACGATCAGTCGATTCAAGATCGATCAGGATCTCGGTCCAGCCGGGGATCCGGCTCAATTCAACCAGCGTTACCAGGCGCTCCAGCAATCGGAGCATGAATGGGTTCGTCTGTTTCAACGTGAATACCCCAGCCTGCCCACTAGTGCGATCGAGCAAATGCTCGATCGCTATGGCATCGACATCGTGCAGATCCCTGACGCTATCGAAGCAAAGCAACTGTTCGCGCGCCTGGACAGCAAGGCACGGCAGTACCAGCTGCACGTACGCCTGAATCGGGCCTATGAAGGCTTTTACTTGAGGTCGGTGGTGAACGCCGAGACGGATACGCTGGCGTTTCACTCACTGAAGAATCTGCCTGGCTGGCCAAAAGACTTGCGAATCGAGATCCTCGACGGTTCGTCCTCTGGCCGGGTACTTGATCGTTGCGGCTCCCTTGATGCCCGCCATTATCGAAGCATCATCAAGGTCGCAAGCCGTTATCTGCGTCATGGCCAGCCAACGGATTTCTATGAGGCAGTACTTGGCGTGCTGTCGGACGACGAGCGCTCGGCGTTGCAACTGACGTCGCGCGACCCGGCCAGTGAGTTGCGGCAAAACCTCAGCGATCGGGCACTGTCCCGCGACGAAACCATGCTCGGTCTGCAAAGGCTGGACACAGGGCTGACCTTCGAGCGGCAAGGGCTGCGCGGTGGAGGCCATCCGACGACACCGCAGGGCGAAGCGATGACTCACGAAATGATGAGGTTGCAGCTCAAGGATATCTATCCCGACTTCACTGACGCGCAGGCGGATGAAGCGCTGCAACGCGTGGGCAATGGCGCGCAGGCTTACATCGATGGGTTGAACCAGCAGTTGCAGCAACTCAACACCGATTTGAACGGTTGGATAGATCAGGCCGCCGAAGACGTCGACAACATGGACCTCGGCTTCCTCGCCATTGGAGATGAGGCTGCGGCGGGCTTGAGTAATCAGCAAATCGCGACCTATAACACCCAACTTCTGACCGAGGAGTTGCAGGACGAACGTGCGCTCAGGAGAGAGCTCGCCGACGACCTGATTGCCATCTGGCAAAAGCGCGGAGCGCCACGTTCCACGCTGGATATGAACTACGAGGACTATCATCGATTACCGGAGTTGAACGCCCGGTTCGACGACGTCACCGAATTACTGATGCAAGGCTTCCACCTGACCGAGGAAGACAGTTTGGACGGGTTCCTCAAGAGCTTTCCAAACCTGGAAATCCTGAATCTGGACAGCGTGGATATGCGCCATTTCTTCGTGGGTGGCGCTGAGCCGCGCTCGCTGCCGACAGCAATCGGGCAGTTAAGGCGCCTCCGTTCACTGAACCTGCGAGCAACCCAGCTGGTGTTCACCGAAAGCACCGCTTCACAGCTGCTTGAGCTGACCCGTTTGCAGACGCTGGTCTTGAGCGATAACCCGTTAGGTGTGCCGCCCATGGTGCTGGGCATGGACGAATTGCGCCAGCTCAACCTGAGGAATACGCAGATAACCCGATGCCCGATCGGCATCAAGGAAGAACCCTATCTGACGGCGCTGGATTTACGTGATAACCGGATCAACCGGGTTCCACCGGCGGTGATGAATCAGGCAGTCGCAGACGATAACGTGCTGATATGGGGGAATCCGATAACGGACGAAGACACGCTGCGCCGGTTGGTCAGGCATCGAGAGGCGACGGGGATCAATCTGTGGCTTGCCGCCCCCGGAGCCGGCTTCGATTCGCCGAGGGTGTGGCTACGAGACTGCGATGCCGCGTTGCAAGCGTCCCGACAAGCCCTTTGGCAACGACTGGCTGGCAAACCTTCCGGTACACGGTTTTTAGCGGTTATGGACAGGTTGAGTCTGACGCCCGACTTTCAGGTCGATTACCTGGCGCTTCAGGAGCGAGTCTGGCAACTGTTGCAGGAAGCCGATGCGTCGGAGCAAACGTGGACTCGATTGAGTCGCAGCAGTGGCCGGTTTGAACATCCGATGGCGGCTTTCGCGGCGTTGGAAGCGCGTGCCAATCCTTGACGTGTGCAGGCAAAGCCTTGAACCCCGCAGGGTTCAAGGTGCGCCAATCAACGTCGACGGAACAGCGGCAGCGGTTCGTCGGTGGCGGCCTGATAGGTCACCGAGAAGTCCTTGAGACCTTCAAGGGCTTCGTACGGGTCTTTGTCGGCACGAATGGCAAATGCGTCGAAACCGCAGCGGTGCAGGTAGAACAGCTGGTCGCGCAGTACGTCGCCGATCGCCCGCAGTTCGCCTTTGAAACCGTAACGGTCACGCAGCAAACGGGCGTTGGAGTAGTTGCGGCCATCAGTGAAGGCCGGGAAGTTCAAGGCGATCACCTTAAACTGATCCACGTCTTCACCGATTTCTTCGGCTTCTTCATCGGCATCCAGCCATACGCCCAGGCCGCCATCGCGGGCCAGGAGCATACGGCTGTGTTCACGCCACAGCGACAGCGGGACGATCAGGTCGTCGCAGTTGCTGATCTCATCGATGTTGAAATCCTTGGGCAACAGGTGCCAGGTTTCGTCGACGACTTCGTTGTTCTTAATGATTCGCTGCATAGACGCGCTCCTTGAAGAGGTCGATGCCAATACGCTGATAGGTGTCGATGAAACGCTCGTCTTCGGTACGTTGTTCGATGTACACGTCGATCAGCTTTTCGATCACATCAGGCATGGCTTCCTGGGCAAAGGACGGGCCGAGGATCTTGCCCAGGCTGGCGTCGCGGCTGGCGCTGCCACCGAGGGAAACCTGGTAGAACTCTTCGCCTTTCTTGTCCACCCCGAGAATGCCGATGTGGCCAACGTGGTGGTGACCACAGGCGTTCATGCAGCCGGAGATGTTCAGGTCCAGCTCGCCAATGTCGAACAGGTAGTCCAGATCTTCGAAGCGACGCTGGATCGACTCGGCAATCGGGATCGACTTGGCGTTGGCCAGCGAGCAGAAATCGCCGCCAGGGCAGCAGATGATGTCGGTCAGCAAGCCGATGTTCGGCGTGGCGAAACCTTGCTCGCGCAACTCGCCCCACATCGCGAACAATTGGCTCTGTTCAACATCGGCCAGAATGATGTTCTGCTCGTGGGAGGTGCGCAGTTGACCGAAGCTGTAACGATCGGCCAGGTCGGCCACGGCGTCGAGCTGCTTGTCGGTGATGTCGCCCGGCGCAACGCCGGTCGGTTTCAGGGACAGGGTCACCGCCACATAACCCGGCTTCTTGTGCGCCAGGGTGTTGCGGGTGCGCCAGCGCGCGAAGCCCGGGTGTTCCTTGTCAAGATCGGCCAGCTGGGCGGTCTGGTTATCCAGGGCCTTGTAGTCCGGATCGACGAAGTGCTTGGCGACGCGATGCACCTCGGCTTCGGTCAGCGTGGTCTGGCCACCGCGAAGGTGCTCCATTTCCGCATCGACTTTCTGCGCGAAGACTTCAGGTGTCAGCGCCTTGACCAGAATCTTGATCCGCGCCTTGTACTTGTTGTCACGGCGGCCATAGCGGTTGTAGACCCGCAGGATGGCGTCGAGGTAGCTCAACAGGTCTTGCCACGGCAGGAATTCATTGATGAACGCGCCCACCACCGGCGTACGGCCGAGGCCACCGCCCACCAGCACACGGAAGCCCAGCTCGCCCGCGGCGTTGTGCACCGGCTCAAGGCCGATGTCATGGACTTCGATGGCCGCACGGTCAGAGCTCGAACCGTTGATGGCGATCTTGAACTTGCGCGGCAGGTAAGCGAATTCCGGGTGGAACGTGGTCCACTGACGAACGATCTCGCACCATGGGCGCGGGTCGATCAGCTCATCGGCAGCGACACCGGCGAACTGGTCGGTGGTGACGTTGCGCAGGCAGTTGCCGCTGGTCTGGATCGCGTGCATCTGCACGGTGGCCAGTTCAGCGAGAATGTCCGGGATGTCTTCCAGCGCCGGCCAGTTGAACTGCACGTTCTGCCGGGTACTGATGTGGGCATAGCCCTTGTCATAGTCGCGGGCAATCCTGGCCATCATTCGCGTCTGGCGCGAAGTCAGTTGGCCGTAAGGCACCGCCACCCGCAACATCGGCGCGAAGCGTTGGATATAAAGCCCGTTCTGCAGGCGCAGGGGGCGGAATTCTTCTTCGCTCAGCTCGCCTGCCAGATAGCGTCGGGTCTGATCTCGGAACTGCTTGACGCGGTCCTCGATGATCCGCTGATCGTACTCGTCGTATACGTACATATAAGTCCTGTTCTCAGGCTTGGGCCGGTCGGATCAGTGGCGTTTTTCGCTTGCTGAAGTCTCCGATACTGCCTCGGCAATTCTGCGCGCACGGCCGCGCACTCCCTACGGAGCCGGGGCAAGATACCAGTTTGCAGTTATGCGCAAAAGTGATGTTTGAGTATATGTAAAGAACCAAAACGACTAACGAGAACCGTTATTGATAAACCCGTATTTGTCGTACGGGCAATCGTCGTCTTTACTGTGGTCGAGTCTTTATGCAATCACCGATAAAACCGACAAGAGGCGATGCAATGAGCAACCCTACCAAAGCTTCAAAGCCTGACAGTACGGTCGATGCCTGGGCGATTCTGTTCCTGATCATCCTGGTCGTGGGCACTGCGGTCTTTTGGGTCAGCCATCAGTAACCGACCCCGTCCGGGCCCGGTTCCGACGATTGTCGGACAAAAAGCGGAATAAACGCCGTTTGCCAGTACTACGCTGGCTATAATGCGCGGCGAAATTTCCGGGGGCTCGGACGTTAATGTTGAAGTTTTTCTACACCTTCCTGCTGATGCTTGGCGCGGCTTATGGCCCTGCTGCGCATGCGGAATCGGTGTTGTTCCTGAGTCCCGGCAAGACGGATGAAGCCTTCTGGATCAGCTACTCGCAGTTCATGCAGGCGGCCGCCACGGATCTGGGCATTGACCTGCGAATTCTCTATTCCCAGCGCATGCCCGAACTGGCTGTGGCACAGGCCCGAATCGCGCTGCAAGGTTCCGATCGTCCGGACTATCTGGTGTTCGTCAACGAACAGTACGTTGCCCCGCAGATTTTGCGTCTGGCCCAAGGCAGCGGAGTGAAGTTGTTTATGGTCAACGCTTCGCTGACGGCCAATCAACAGAGCTTGCTGGGCGAGCGCCCTGATCGATTGGGCAGTCTGGTGCCGAACGATGAGGAGGGCGGTTACTTGATGCTCAAGGAACTGATTCGCCAGCATCCACCGGCGGCGCCCGGTCAGGTCATCGAATTACTGGCGTTTTCCGGCCTGAAGATCACACCGTCGGCGCAACTGCGCGAGCAAGGCATGATGCGTGCCTTGGCCGAGCACCCGGAAGTACGCTTGCGCCAGTTGGTTTACAGCGGCTGGACCCGGGGGCGGGCCTACGAGCAGGCCAAATTGCTGTTCCAGCGTTACCCGAATGTCTCTTTGGTGTGGTCTGCCAACGACGAGATGGCGTTTGGCGCCATGCAGGCGTTTTCAGAAACGGGTCGAGTGCCCGGTAAAGACGCGTTGTTCAGCGCGGTAAACACATCGCCCGCCGCACTGCAGGCGATGGTTGACGGTCGCATGAGCGTGTTGTTGGGTGGGCACTTCACGTTGGGCGGCTGGGCGCTGGTGGAGTTGCATGACCTTGAGCGGGGCGTGGATCTGGAGCAGTACGGCGGGCGCGACCGGCTGATTCCGCTGCTGCAACTGATCGACAGGGACCAGGCCAAACGCTTGCTGGCCATGGGCGCCTCACCGAACTACGGGGTGAACTTCCGTCGTCTGTCGGCCAAGGGCCGGCCGACGTCCTATCGCTATCCGTTCAGCCTGCAAACCCTGATGCGCTAAACCCCGGCCAGATGCACCACCAGTTGCACGATGCCAAACAGCGTCAACGCAAAGACCGCCGTAAACAGAATCCCCAGGATCACGAAATGACTCGGCTTGCCGTGGGTAAAATCCCGCGCCCGATTCTTCCCGCTCTGCACCCCGAACGCCGCCGCCATGACGCTGTGCAGCATCTGCCAGAACGTGGGCGGCTTGTTGTCGACTGGATCGTCCATAAATCCCCCGTCACCAATATGTGAAAAGTAAGCATAGACAATCTATTTGGAGGCGACACAAACCCTGTGGGAGCGGGTTGAACCCGGTAATTGTGACCACCCCAAAACACCTGTGGGAGCTAGCTGTGATCTCTCTGTAGGTTGTTCACTCGGGGCTTTTCCGGGAAATTGGAGGTGCGAACCAAACCAAGTACCTGGAGGCCCCGAGTGAACACTCATAAAAATGCCCGATTAACCGTTTCTGGTCG
>NZ_JBOFQE010000038.1:0-177032 GCF_051660785.1 Pseudomonas sp. | reverse complement strand
TGTGGGAGTTGTACCTTTGCTCTTTCCCTTTAGGCAGGCTTGAACGCGGTGCCAAACGCGTATCAAGCCTGTTAAATGTGTAAACGATGTACCCGGTCAAAAGTGTAAAGGATGTACCGGTCTCTACAGTGAGGGGTGGTTTCAAGCAGGCATACACAACTTGACCTCTACGCCGTCGTCGACATTACCGATGCTCACCGCTCCACCATGCAACTTGACCACCTCTTCAACAAAGTTAAGCCCCAGCCCTGTGCTTTTGCGCCCGCTGTCCGGGCGCGGCAGCGAGTAGAAGCGCTCACTCAAACGCGGCAACGCATAGTCGGGAATCGCCTCAGCCTGGTTGAACAGCCTGAACTCGACCTGCTCCCCGACACGCTCGGCGCTGAACCGCAGCACACCGTTGGCAGGCGTGAAATCCAAGGCATTCTCCAGCAGATTCCCCAACGCCTGGCGCAACAGAAACGGCTCGCCATGCAGATTCATGTCCGGCGCAATCCGCTGCTCCACGCGCAACTTCTTGCCTTCGATCCGCGCAGCCTGGGCGTTGAGCAACTCGTCCACCAAACCCGCCAATGGCACCGCCACCCGCTCTTCCAACCCTTGGCGCTGTTCAACCTGGGCCAGGTTCAGCAGCCGCTCAATCAACTGCTGCATCCGCACACTTTCGCTGTCGATGTTGCTGACGAAACGCTGCTGCTGAGCCAACGGCATCTCACCTTGCAGCAATTCCGCCGCACCACGAATCGCCGCCAGCGGGCTCTTCAATTCATGGGTCAACGTGTGCACATAACGCTCGACGTAGGCTTTGCCTTCCAGCTGCGTGCGCATCTGCTCCACCGCCGTCGCCAGTTGCTCCAGCTCCCCGCCGCGATAATGCGGCACCTCGACGCGCCGCCCTTCACTCACCGCCTGCGCATAGGCCGTCAACCGTCGCAGCGCCGCGCTCAACCACCACGACAACAGCGCGCCGAACAGCAGACCCAGGCCGATCAGCCCCGCGCCATAGGCGAGCAATCGACGTTCGGTGCGATCAACGTAAGGCTGCAACGAACTGTTGGGCTTGGCCACGGTGACCACGCCGATAATCTGGCCGTTGTCGCGAATCGGCGCGCCGACGTGCATCACTGAGGAGTTCGCATCGTTCGGATCGCTGCGGGTTGAACGTGCGCCGTATTCACCACGCAACGTCAGGTAGACGTCGTTCCAGCGCGAGTAGTCCTGTCCCACCGCTGCACCACTGGAGTCCAGCACCACGGTGCCTTTGGCGTCAGTGACGTAGATGCGGTGGTTGACCTGGTTCTTCGGCAAGCCCCAGATGCTTGCGTTCGGCTGCCGTTCGCCGTAGGCCTTGAGCAGTTCGGGCCAGCGGTTCTGATTGAGGGTGCCAGCCTTGAAGTCGTCGCGCAGGATCTCGGCCATCAGGTTGGCGGTGTCCACCAGCGTTTCTTCAGTGGACTGACGCACCCCGGGGCGGATTTCTTCCATCACGGTGTTGAGCACGAAGTAACCGGTCAGGCCGATGAACAGCACGTAGACCAGAAAAATCCGGATCCCTAATGGCATCAGCTGTGCCCCGGGCTGTAGCTGTAGCCGAGGCCGCGATGGGTCTGGATCGGTTCGGCGTCGGCTTTCACCAGGCGCAGTTTGGCGCGCACGCTTTTGATGTGGCTGTCGATGCTGCGCTCGTAACCGGCATCGGCGGCGACTCCCAGCGCATCGAGCAATTGCTCGCGACTGAAGACCCGTTCGGGTTGTTCCAGCAGGCATTGCAGCAGACGGAATTCGTGGCGGGTGAGGCTCAATGGGTGATTGCGATAGCTGATCTGCACGCGTTCGCTGTCGATCCGAAATAGCGTCGATGAGACTTCGGGCACCGGTCGCGGCGCCATGCGCTTGAGAATCGCCCGGACCCGCGCCGCGACTTCCCGGGGGCTGAACGGCTTGACCACGTAGTCGTCGGCGCCGATTTCCAAACCCACCACGCGGTCGATTTCCGCATCACGGGCGCTGAGGAAGATCACCGGCACTTCGCTGAAACGCCGCAGTTGCTTGCAGGTCTCGAAGCCGCTGATGTCCGGCAGGCCGATGTCGAGAATGATCAGGTCGGCCGGGGTCTGGCGCTGATGTTGCAGCGCCGCCGCGCCGAGGCTCAACCAGGTGGTGGTGAACCCCTCGCCCTGCAACGCGAATATCAGGGTGTCGGCAATCGCCGCTTCGTCTTCGACAATCAGGATATGAGGCATGGCGTCCGAGCCCGGCAGTTAAGTGGGCGAACGGTGCCCCAAGCCTCACATTCCGTCAATCAGC
Source organism: Pseudomonas sp. (assembly GCF_051660785.1). Taxonomy (GTDB): domain Bacteria; phylum Pseudomonadota; class Gammaproteobacteria; order Pseudomonadales; family Pseudomonadaceae; genus Aquipseudomonas. The sequence goes on along the minus strand of NZ_JBOFQE010000038.1, from coordinate 174,725 downwards.
AGTCCGGCTTGTCGGCGGTGAAACGTCGGGCCGGGTTTACCGCTGCGCCGAATTCACGCAAGGCCTTGGCACCGATCAACAACGGGTAATTGAAGCTGCTGCGGTCGGTGAGGTTGACCTCGACGGTGCGCTTGACGTTACCCAGGCACAATTCCAGATCGACCACCGGACGCTTGGTGGGCTCGATGGCTTCCTTGTCATCATCGTCTTCTTCAGAGCGGGCCTTGATCTTGCTGATCCGCGCGACCTTGTGCTCGTAGACCTTGTTGCTCGCGTCTTTGGTGGCGAGGCGGAAACGCACCCACTCGTCGCCGTCACGGGTGAAGGTTTCGATGTCCTTGGCCGACAGCGACGCCGTCAAAGCGCCGGTGTCCATTTTAGCTTTAAGGACTTCGCCACCGATTTCCGGCAGCGCGATGTATTCGTAACGCCCGTACAGCGTCGGCTCGGCGGCCAGGACCGGCAGGGCCACGAGGGAAAGCAGTGCAAGGAGGGATTTCACGTAAGGGGCATCCTTTGGGAATTGGGGCGCAGTGGCCGAATTCTAGACCGCAAACAACAACGATAGTTGGACGACCACATGCCTTTGTGGCGAGGGAGCTTGCTCCCGCTCGGCTGCGCAGCAGACCTAAACCGGCTCATACGGTGTAACAGAAACACCGCGTCGTATGGTTTTAGGGCCGCTTCGCAGCCCGGCGGGAGCAAGCTCCCTCGCCACAGGGAACTCAGCAGGCTGCAAGCATAACGATGTAAAGGTGAAACATTCGTCACCACCGATTTGGCCTGCCGCCCGAAGCTGCTTATCATTGCGCGCCCAAATGCTTTCAAGAGTTACTTATGCGCCGCCTGCTCACCGGCTGTTTCGTTACCCTGCTGCTGTTGCTCAACACTTTGGTCCTGTTCGGGCCGCTGATGGTGTTTGCCCTGCTCAAACTGATCCTGCCCGGGCGCTTTCGCGACTACGCCTCGTGGGCGGTGATGTGGATCGCCGAGACCTGGGCCGAAATCGACAAGCTGATTTTCAAGCTGTGCATCCCAACGCAATGGGACATCCGCGGCGGCGATGACCTGCGCCGCGACACCTCGTACCTGGTGATCAGCAACCATCAATCCTGGGTCGATATCCCGGCACTGATCCAGACCCTGAATCGCCGCACGCCGTTCTTCAAGTTCTTCCTCAAGAAAGAACTGATCTGGGTGCCGTTCCTGGGCCTGGCGTGGTGGGCCTTGGACTATCCGTTCATGAAGCGCTACACCAAGGCATTTCTGGCGAAGCACCCTGAGCTGGCCGGCAAGGATCTGGAGATCACCAAAGCGGCGTGCGAGTTGTACAAGCGTCAGCCGGTGACCGTGGTCAACTACCTGGAAGGCACCCGATACACCGCGGCGAAAAGCGCTCAACAGCAGTCACCGTTCACGCACCTGCTCAAGCCCAAGGCCGGCGGCGTGGCGTTTGTATTGGCAGCGATGGGCGAACAGCTGGACGCCGTGCTCGATGTAACGGTGGTGTATCCGCAGCAGCAGATTCCGGGATTCTGGGACTTGATCAGCGGCAACGTGCCGAGGGTCATCATCGATATCAAGACCCGTGAACTTGACCCGGCGCTGTGGCAAGGCGATTACGAGAACGATCCGGTGTTTCGCGAAACGATTCAGAACTGGGTCAACCAGCTCTGGATCGAAAAGGATCAGCGCATCGACGCGTTACGCGCCGGGCATCGCTAGATCAACTGCCGGAGCCGGCGCCCCAGATCCCGCCCAGGCTTTCCAGCAGCGAACCGCCAACACCTTGCTGACCGAGGTATTGCAAAAGCACCGGGGCAAACTGGCCGATCATGCCGCTGTCCATGCCCAATGCGCTGAAAGCATTGTTCAGATCGTTGGTGTTCTTCACAGCACCCAAGGCATTGTCCAGACCTGCGGCCTTGCCGGAAGACCCGAGCAAGCCCGCAAGGGCACCCAGCTCGCCGCCGCCGGACAGCTTGTCGATCCCGGGAACGCTTTTGGTCAGTTCCGAATAATCGGTCGAGCTCAATTGATTTTTTGCGAGCCCCAGCATCGCCCCTGTTCCGCCGACGGCTTGTTGTGGCGTCACGTTCAACTGGCTGAGCGCGCTCAACAACCCGGCCGTTTCTGAAGTCGGCGCCGCCGCTGCGGCCGCATTACCGCCTTGCATGCTCGAGGCCGCTTTGGTCACATCGTCCAGGCTGAACCCGGCGAAGACCGGGCTCGCCGCGAGGCTCATCAGCGAAGCCAGTGCAAAACCGCTTGAAATCTTCATCGAGACATCCTCTTGCGCCATGAAAACCGCCGGTGAGGAGGCGGGGAAACTGCCGGTTTGACCGGGGTTTGCTGGGCATGTTCCTTGCCGCAGCAGGCATTTTTTTAAGCCTTTCACGTATAAACATACGATGGTTTATTTCAAATTGGGATTGCCAGCTGTCAGAACTGACAGTAGCCATACAACCTTCGCCCGCGCAGCATGGCACCACATCCAATGTAAAGGACTACACCGTGCGGACAAATACGATTGCCGTTGTTCTCGCCATTGCTGGCATTTCAAGTATGGCTCAGGCTGATACGTGCCCTGAGGTTTCCAAGATTAAAAAGTCGGACGAAGGTTTTGTGGCATTGGATGAATTAGGCCGGGTTTGGAAAGGCGACAATCCGACGCTGACGAGTATCGATGAAAATACAACCGTCTTTGAAAGTGCCACGTACATCACCGAAGACGAAGATGAAACCGGCCCTATCAGCGTCAGCCAATTGAGCTGTCGTTATAAAAACATCGCGTTGGTGCTCTACAACGTTAAAAATTGGAAACCAGGCTCTCAATCGTGGGAATCAAATCACTGTACGAAATCTCTCCGTGACTGTTCATTTTCCATGGGCAAATAAAAAGCGCCATTGAAAGAATAAAAAGGGCGGCATCACTGTAGCCCTCAGCTTCCCTGACAATCCTTTTTTGTTAGTGTATTTTCATATAAGCTAGCAAAAAACTATAACTAACGACGCTAAAAAACTGTCATTTATGACAGTTGCAAACAAAACCAAGAGAAAGGAATATCTGAACTCATATCAAGTAATGGAGTACAAACGATGAAGCTAAAAATTGTTACCGGCGCCCTGGTTTACATGGCTATGGCAAGTTCCACTTTCGCCGCAACTTGTCCGACTCTCTCGGTTACCCATTCTCAAGCTGCCGAAGACCTGACATTCACCTCTGCACGTATTAAAGACGGAAGCAGTGCTAATTCTGTTGTCATCTGCCGATATGAAGGAAAAGAAGATCTTGGGGCCTCAGCCGGTTTCAGGGCCGGTACTCCGGTTCTAGGCACTGGAAGCAATTGGAAAGGCGATGATTGTGCTGTCACTGACGGTGACGCCGCCAAGTGCGCATTCAAGTAGTCAATTTGATTAAAAAAAAGAGCAACCCGACAGGTTGCTCTTTTTTATGGGTGCAACTTACGCCGCACTAAACAACTTATGCGGATCAATCACAAACTTCTTCGGCACGCCCGCATCGAACTCGCCATAGCCTTGCGGTGCCTGATCCAGGCTGATCACCTGAACACCCACCACTTCGGCGATGTTGATGCGGTCCCACATGATCGCCTGCATCAGCTGGCGGTTGTACTTCATCACTGGCGTCTGGCCAGTGTGGAAGCTGTGGGATTTGGCCCAGCCCAGGCCGAAGCGGATGCTCAGGCTGCCCATTTTTGCGGCGGCATCCACAGCACCTGGATCTTCGGTCACGTACAGGCCCGGAATACCGATTTTGCCGGCAACCCGCACTACGCCCATCAGCGAGTTGAGCACGGTGGCCGGAGCCTCGTGTTTCACGCCGTCATGGCCATGGCCGCGCGCTTCGAAGCCTACGGCGTCGACTGCGCAATCCACTTCTGGCTCGCCCAGCAGTGCAGCGATCTGTTCGTGCAGCGGGGTGTCCAGGGACAGGTCGGCGATTTCGAAACCCTGCGCCTTGGCGTGGGCCAGGCGGACGGTGTTGACGTCACCGATGATCACCACCGCTGCGCCCAACAGGCGAGCGGAAGCGGCAGCAGCCAGGCCGACCGGACCGGCGCCTGCGATGTACACGGTGCTGCCTGGGCCAACGCCAGCCGTCACTGCGCCGTGATAACCGGTGGGCAGGATGTCGGAGAGGCAGGTCAGGTCGCGGATTTTTTCCATCGCGCGATCGCGATCCGGCAGCTTCAGCAGGTTGAAGTCGGCGTACGGCACCATCGCGTATTCAGCCTGGCCGCCGGTCCAGTCGCCCATGTCGACGTAACCGTAAGCGCCGCCGGGACGCGCCGGGTTAACGCTGAGGCAGACACCAGTGTGCATTTCCTTGCAGGAACGGCAGCGCCCGCAAGCCACATTGAACGGAACGGATACCAGGTCGCCGATCTGCAGGTTCTCGACGTCGCTGCCCTTCTCGATCACTTCACCGGTGATTTCGTGGCCCAGCACCAGGCCGGTTTGAGCGGTGGTACGACCGCGCACCATGTGCTGGTCCGAACCACAGATGTTGGTGGAAACCACGCGCAGGATGACAGCGTGATTGATCTTCCTGCCACGCGGGTCCTGCATTTTCGGATATTCGATATTCTGTACTTCGACTTTGCCAGCGCCGAGATACACCACACCACGATTGCCAGACATGCTTTCACCTCGCTGTTGTTTTTATGTAGCGGTCGCGTCGCCAGACTGCGGCGGCGCGTTGATTGCTCGGGTTATTGCCTGTGTGTCTTGTGTTGTTTGTTATGGCCTCATCGCTAGCAGGCTAGCTCCCACAGTGATTCGGGTGAGCACAGGATTTGTGAACAACCCAAAACCCTGTGGGAGCTAGCCTGCTAGCGATGACGACCTAAAGAACGACGGTTCTGTTGGCGTTCAAAAACACTCGCCGCTCAATGTGATAACCCACGGCCCGCGCCAACGTCAGCCCCTCGATATCCCGCCCCTTGGCGATCAGATCTTCCGGGTAATGACTGTGGTCCACGACCTCTACGCCTTGGGCGATGATCGGACCTTCGTCCAGGTCGTTGTTGATGTAGTGCGCCGTGGCGCCGACCAGTTTCACGCCCTTGTTGTAGGCCTGGTGATAAGGCTTGGCGCCCTTGAAACCGGGCAACAGGGAGTGATGGATGTTGATCGCCTTGCCGTCGAGTTTGCGGCACAGCTCCGGCGACAACACCTGCATGTAACGCGCAAGAATCACCAGTTCGGCACCGGACTCTTCGATCACCTGCAACACCTGGCGCTCTTGCGACGGTTTGTCGTTCGGGTCGAGCGGGAAATGGTAGTACGGAATCTGGTGCCAGTCGGCCAACGGCTTGAGGTCGGGGTGGTTGGAGACCACGGCGGCCACGTCCATCGACAACTGGCCGATGCGCTGGCGGTAGAGCAAATCGTTGAGGCAGTGATCGGCCTTGGAGACCATGATCACCACTTTCGGCCGGTAGTTCGGCGCGGTCAGTTCGAAGATCATGCCGAACGCTTGACCACGTTCTTCGAGGCCTGCGCGGAAGGCTTGTTCGTCGAAGCCGTCGGGCTGGCGGAATTCCACGCGAATGAAGAAACGGCCTGAAAGCCGGTCATCGAAGGAATGGTGCTCGGTGACGTAGCAGCCCTGCTCGAACAGAAAGCGGGTCACCGCGTCCACGGTGCCGAGGACGCTTGGGCAGTCGGCGGTCAGAATCCATGTGTCTGGGGCGCGGCTCATAGTGCGGTGACTCCTGTTCATTGTGCTGGGTGTCAGGGAAATCCACCCCTCACCCTAGCCCTCTCCCCAAAGGGGCGAGGGGACTGACCGAGTTGTTCTTGGAGCTACATCGACCTGAAATACCGAGGTGAACTCAGGTTCTATAAAAGCGATTTCGAGTCGAACACAAACATTGAAAACACTGGAGATCGGCCCCCTTTCCCCCTCTCCCCCGTGGGGAGAGGGCTGGGGTGAGGGGTGGCTCTCAAACCAGCCCCACTTTTAAGCCTGAACGCTCAACCCATACTCAGCAGCCGCATCCTGCAACCACAACCACCAGTAATCCGAGAAGCTGCGACGAATCAACAGCTCCCAGGTGTCTTCGGCCGTGTGGCGAATCACCAGTTGCGACTTCGCAAACACGGTCCCCACAGCCTTGCCCACCGGGAAGCTATTCGGGTGCACGTCGTAGCTGGTGGACTTCATCAGCACCTGGCGCACGTTCGGGCCGCTCAGTTCGAGGATCTGCTGGCCGCCGCTGACGTTGGTGATCGCGATGTGCAGATCGCCCAGCGCTTCGCGCAGTTTTTGCTCGGCGGCGAATTCTTCACCGGTCGGCACGATCAGCAGCCATTCATCCGGCCCCATCCATTGCAGGCTGGTTTCACCTTTGACCACGACGGTCAGCGCAGCCGGCAGCTCGATGCCGAGGGCCTTGTGCACGCCGGCAGCGAAGGCCGCATCATGGCCATCGCCACGAATGGTCAGGTGGCCGAGGAGTTTTTTCTCACGCACGGTCACGCCGGCGCTTTTGCGGCCCTTGCCCACCAGGCTGGCGAGGTCGGCATGATGCAGCGACGACTCGGCCTTGGCCCCAGTGGTTGGGCGTTGTTGGTAAACATTGGCTGCGGTCATAAAGCACCTTTCCTGAATTCTGTTGGTTCTTGTAGTGGCTGCACTGCCGTCATCGCCAACAGGGCTAGCTCCCACATTCAACTGTGGGAGCTAGCCCTGCTGGCGATTGGCAGCCCGCCCACAGATCTCGAGACCATCACACGTTCTGGCGATCACCCTTCGGATCGAAGAACACCGAAGAAACGATTTCCGCCTCGATCACGCTGCCATCCGCCAGCGGTGCGAACACCCGCTCGCCGATGCGCTTCAAACCGCCCTTCACCACGCCCATGGCAAACGAATAGCCCAGGGAGTTGTGCAGGTAGCTGGAGGTGACGTGACCGACCATCGTCATCGGGATCGTCTGCTTGGTGTTGAACACCAGTTGCGCCCCTTCCGGCAGCCATTTGTTCGGATCGATCGGCTTCAGGCCCACCAGCTGTTTGCGCTGGTCACGCACGCAGTCTTCACGGTTCATGCCGCGCTGGCCGATCCACGAGAACGGTTTGGTGCGACCGACACACCAGCCCATGTTCAGGTCGTCCGGGGTCATCGAGCCGTCAGTGTCCTGACCGACGATGATGAAGCCCTTCTCGGCCCGCAGAATGTGCATGGTTTCAGTGCCGTACGGGGTCAGGTTGTACTGCTTGCCAGCCTCGACGATCTTCTCGAGAACGCCCATGGCGTAGTCGGCTTGCACGTTGACTTCGTACGACAGCTCACCGGTAAACGAAATCCGGAACACCCGCGCCGGCACACCGCCGACCAGGCCTTCTTTCCAGGTCATGAACGGGAACGCTTCGTTGGTCAGGTCGATGTCGGTGACTTCGCTGAGCAGCTTGCGGCTGTTCGGCCCGGAAAGGGTCATGGTTGCCCAGTGATCCGTCACGGACGTGAAGTACACCTTCAGCTCTGGCCATTCGGTCTGGGAGTAGATTTCCAGCCATTGCAGCACGCGTGCAGCGCCGCCGGTGGTGGTGGTCATCACGAAATGGTTGTCGGCGAGGCAAGCGGTTACACCGTCGTCGAAGACCATGCCGTCTTCTTTGCACATCAGGCCATAACGCGCCTTGCCCACATCGAGCTTGGTCCAGGCGTTGGTGTAGATGCGATTGAGGAACTCGCGCGCATCCGGGCCTTGAATGTCGATCTTGCCCAGGGTCGAAGCGTCCAGCAGGCCGACGCTGTCGCGCACGGCTTTGCATTCGCGTTTGACGGCGGTGTGAATGTCTTCACCGTTTTTCGGGAAGTACCAAGGGCGCTTCCACTGACCGACGTCTTCAAACTCGGCGCCGTTTTTCACGTGCCAATGATGCAGCGCGGTGTGACGCACCGGTTCGAAGATGTGCCCACAGTGACGGCCGGCCACGGCGCCGAAGGTCACCGGCGTGTAGTTCGGACGGAACATGGTGGTGCCCATCTGCGGAATGGTCACGTTCAACGAGCGGGCGGCAATGGCCAGACCGTTGACGTTGCCGAGCTTGCCTTGGTCCGTGCCGAAGCCCAGTGCGGTGTAGCGTTTGACGTGCTCGACCGACTCGAAGCCTTCGCGGGTTGCCAGTTCGATGCCTCCCGCGGTGACGTCGTTCTGGAAGTCGACGAATTGCTTCGGCGCACGAGCGGAGTTCTTTTCATGAGGCACCTGAAACAGCGCCAAAGTCGGCTCTTCCAGACGGCTCAGGGCTTTCGGCAATGTGCCTTCGACCACGCTGAAACCGGCTTCGCTGGCTGCGCGAGCGCCGCCTTCAAAACCATCGGCCAACGAATCGCCAAGACCGTAGACGCCGTTGATGCCACCGACGCACACGCGTTTCTGCGGTGCTTCGCCCGGCACGAAACCGAGGATGTCTTCACGCCAGATCGGCTTGCCGCCCAGGTGCGAAGCCAGGTGAACCACCGGGCTGTAACCGCCGGAGCTGGCGACCAGGTCGCAATCAAGCCACTCGCCAGGACTGGTGACGGCGTGTGCTTTGACGTCGATCGCGGCGACGCGAGCGGCGGTCACGTGCTTGCTGCCACGGGTCTCGATCACGGCGCTGCCGGTCAGGATGCGGATGCCTTTGGCGCGCGCTTCTTCAACCAGCGCACCGCGCGGATTGCTGCGGGCGTCGGCGATGGCCACGACTTGCAGGCTGGCATCGAGCCAATCCAGAGCCACGCGGTAGGCGTGATCGTTGTTGGTCGACAGCACCAGTTTTTTGCCCGGTGCCACGCCGTAACGGCGCACGTAAGTCGACACAGCGCCGGCGAGCATGTTGCCTGGCACGTCGTTGTTGCCGTAGACCAGTGGACGCTCGTGAGCGCCGGTCGCCAGCACCACACGTTTGGCGCGAACCCGGTGGATACGCTGACGCACCTGGCCAATCGGGGCGCGGTCGCCAAGGTGATCGGTCAGGCGCTCGTGAATGGTCAGGAAGTTATGGTCGTGGTAACCGTTGACCGTGGCGCGCGGCAACAGCAGCACGTCCGGGGTGTCTTTCAATTCGGCGATGACGCTGGCGACCCACTCGGCCGCTGGCTTGCCGTCGAGACTTTCGCGGGAATCGAGCAGGCTGCCGCCGAACTCTTCCTGCTCATCGGCGAGGATTACACGGGCACCGCTGCGCGCAGCTGCCAATGCGGCGGCCAGACCTGCGGGGCCACCACCGACGATCAGCACGTCGCAGTGCTGGTTCATGTAGTCGTAGGTGTCCGGATCGTTCTCGGTCGGCGAGCGGCCAAGACCGGCGGCCTTACGAATGTACTTTTCGTAAGTCATCCAGAACGATTGCGGGTACATGAAGGTTTTGTAGTAGAAGCCCGGCGGCATCAGCTTGCCGCCGACCTTGCCGAGAATCCCCATCATGTCGTTGTTCACGCTCGGCCAGCCGTTGGTGCTGGTGGCGACCAGACCTTGGTACAGCGCTTGTTGCGTGGCGCGCACGTTCGGGATTTGCGTGGCTTCGGTCGCACCGATCTGCAGCACGGCGTTCGGCTCTTCGGCACCGGCGGCAAAGATGCCGCGCGGACGGGAATACTTGAAGCTGCGACCGATGATGTCGACCCCGTTGGCCAGCAGGGCAGCGGCCAGCGAATCGCCTTCGAAGCCTTTGTAGACCTGGCCGTTGAAGGTGAAGCTCAACACTTTGTTGCGGTCGATCCGTCCACCGTTGGACAGGCGATTGATCTGGCTCATACCTTCTCTCCCAGAGCCGTCGTGGCCGCTTTCGGGCTATCGGTCTTGTCGGTGAACTGCGGCTTGGTGCCGATCTTGTAGGTCTCGAGAATCTCGTAGGTCACGGTGTCACGCGTCGCGTTGAAATACTGACGGCAACCGGCGACGTGATCCCACAGCTCGTGGTGCAGGCCGCGAGGGTTATCGCGGAAGAACATGTAGTCGCCCCACTCCTCGTCGGTGCAGCTGTTCGGATCCAGTGGACGCGGGATGTGCGCCTGGCCGGATGCGTGGAATTCCTCTTCAGAGCGCAGCTCGCCGCAGTGAGGACAGAAGATATGCAACATGGGGATTTCTCCTGTTAGTGGGCAACCGCAGCAGCGCCGTGTTCATCGATCAACGCACCGTTGTGGAAACGGTCGATGGAGAAAGGTGCAGCCAATGGGTGCATTTCACCCTTGGCCAGGCTCGCGGCAAACACGTTGCCCGAGCCAGGTGTTGCCTTGAAGCCACCGGTGCCCCAACCGCAGTTGAAGAACATGTTCGGTACCGGTGTTTTCGAAATGATCGGGCACGCATCCGGCGTGGTGTCGACGATGCCGCCCCACTGACGGTTCATGCGTACGCGGGACAACACCGGGAACATTTCGACGATGGCCTGGATGGTGTGTTCGATCACCGGGTACGAACCACGCTGGCCGTAACCGTTGTAGCCGTCGATACCGGCCCCGATCACCAGGTCGCCCTTGTCGGACTGGCTGATGTAACCGTGTACGGCGTTGGACATGATCACGCTGTCGATAATCGGCTTGATCGGCTCGGACACCAGCGCTTGCAGCGGGTGGGATTCGATCGGCAGACGGAAACCGGCGAGTTTGGCCATGTGCCCGGAGTTACCGGCGGTCACTACACCGACGCGCTTGGCGCCGATAAAGCCTTTGTTGGTTTCAACGCCGATGCACACGCCGTTTTCCTTGCGGAAGCCGATCACTTCGGTCTGTTGAATCAGGTCCACGCCCAAGGCGTCAGCGGCACGGGCAAAGCCCCAGGCCACGGCATCGTGACGGGCCACGCCGCCGCGACGCTGGACGGTGGCGCCCATCACCGGGTAACGGGTGTTCTTCGAGCAGTCGAGGTACGGAATCTCGTCGGCCACTTGCTTGGCATCGAGCAGTTCGCCGTCCACGCCGTTGAGGCGGTTGGCACTGACCCGACGCTCGGAATCACGTATGTCCTGCAGGGTGTGGCACAGGTTGTAGACGCCACGCTGGGAGAACATCACGTTGTAGTTCAGGTCCTGAGACAGGCCTTCCCACAATTTCATCGCGTGTTCGTACAGGTGCGCCGACTCGTCCCACAGGTAGTTGGAGCGAACGATGGTGGTGTTGCGCGCGGTGTTACCGCCGCCCAGCCAGCCCTTCTCGACCACGGCCACGTTGGTGATGCCGTGCTCTTTGGCGAGGTAGTAGGCGGTCGCCAGACCATGCCCGCCACCGCCGACGATGACCACGTCATAGACCTTTTTAGGGGTCGGCGTGCGCCACATTTTCTGCCAGTTTTCGTGATGGCTGAGGGAGTGTTTGAAGAGGCCGAAGCCTGAGTAGCGTTGCATAGTCATTTACTCCAAAACCGCGCTCAGCGATAAACCGGGAAGTCCGCGCACAGGGCCGACACTTGCTCGGCGACATTGGCTTCGACGTCGGCGTCGCCGAGGTTGTCGAGGATGTCGCAGATCCAGCCGGCCAGCGTGACGCACTGAGTTACCTTGAAGCCGCGAGTGGTCACCGCCGGGGTGCCGATGCGCAGGCCGGAGGTCACGAACGGCGACTGTGGATCGTTCGGGACAGCGTTCTTGTTCACGGTGATGTGCGAGCGACCGAGTGCTGCATCCGCCTCTTTGCCGGTGAGGCCCTGACGGATCAGGCTGACCAGGAACAGGTGGTTATCGGTGCCGCCGGACACTACATCGTAGCCGCGTTTGATAAACACGCCGGCCATGGCCTGGGCGTTGTCGATCACTTGTTGCTGGTAGGCCTTGAAACCTGGCTCCAGCGCTTCCTTGAAGCACACCGCCTTACCGGCGATCACGTGCATCAGCGGGCCGCCCTGGGCACCCGGGAAGACTGCCGCGTTGAGCTTCTTCTCGATTTCTTCGTTGGACTTGCACAGGATCAGGCCGCCACGAGGACCGCGCAGGGTCTTGTGGGTGGTGGTGGTGACCACGTCGGCGTACGGCAGCGGGTTCGGGTACAGGCCGGCTGCGACCAGACCGGCAACGTGGGCCATGTCGACGAACAGCAGCGCACCGACCTTGTCGGCGATCTGACGGAAACGCGGGAAGTCCAGGGTCTTGGAATAAGCCGAGAAGCCAGCAACGATCATCTTTGGCTTGCACTCGACGGCCAGGCGCTCGACTTCGTCGTAGTCGATCAGACCGGTTTTGGTGTCAATGCCGTACTGCACGGCGTTGTACAGCTTGCCCGAAGACGACACTTTGGCGCCGTGGGTCAGGTGACCACCGTGGGCCAGGCTCATGCCGAGAATGGTGTCGCCGGCCTGCAGCAGGGCCAGATAAACGGCGCTGTTGGCCGAGGAACCGGAGTGCGGCTGGACGTTGGCGTAATCGGCGCCGAACAGCTGCTTGGCGCGTTCGATGGCCAGCGCCTCGACTTTATCGACGTGCTCGCAGCCACCGTAGTAGCGCTTGCCCGGATAGCCTTCGGCGTATTTGTTGGTCAGGCCACTGCCTTGCGCTTCCATGACGCGTTTGCTGGTGTAGTTCTCTGACGCGATCAGCTCGATGTGATCTTCCTGGCGTTGCTCCTCGGCATTCATCGCCGCCAGCAGTGCATCGTCGTAACCCTGGATCTGGTCTTGCTTGCTGAACATCGCGTCTCTCCCAGCGGCATCTATGCGCCATTCGTCTCGGTAAGGCACCGGTGTTTCGACAGTGCCCTTTGATGCGATGGTATGACCGGCGCAGACAGGCCAAATGCCTACGGACGCCACGCAAAGGTGCGTTTACGACATGGGCTGAAATGGCTGACCGGACACAGTCTTCAATTCAGCCAGGATCCCCTGTGGGAGCGAGCCTGCTCGCGATAGCGGTGGGTCAGGCAACATCAATGCTGGCTGGGACGGCCTCATCGCTAGCAGGCTAGCTCCCACAGGGTCAGGCGATTATCTGGCGCACTGCGAGCAGCAGTAGAAAATGCAGCGGATACAAGGCATACGCCCAACGTCGCATCGGCGGAGGCTGGAGATGTTTGGCATGTCGCAACAAGACCAGCCCCAGCAATGGCGCAATCAGACAAGCGGAGATGCCAAGGATGGCGGCTCCATTACCGAACCGCGCCGAGTAAAACAGCACCTCCCATTGATTGGCCGCAAGGCACACCAACGCTGGCAACAGGCTGAAATACCAGGGCCGCGTGATCACCAGCAATATCGCCAACGGCAGCAGCACGCCGAAAAAGCCGAACATCAGCCATTGCGGGAACAGCGCCGCCAGCGCCAGGGCGCCAACCGCGAGCAGTCGCGATTGCAAGCTTCGATCCTGCCAGCCACGTGCCACCAACAACCCCAGCGCCAACGTAGGCATCACGTTCAACGTGTCGGGATCAGGTATGAACATACGGTAGGGAATTTCGCTGATGGCGCTAAACAGCAGCAACCAACCCAGATAACGCCACTGACCTTCAGTTGCTTGGCTCCGGGCTCGGGACAGATTGGCCGCCATCGCCAGGCAAAACCAAGGGAATGCCAACCTGCCCGGCACATACAGCAGATCGACGGAATAACCGATATATCGCAGGTGATCGAGCACCATGCTGAGCAGCGCCAGCCACTTGAGCAGATCCAGTGCCCCATCCCGTTGCGTCATGTGCATAATTGCCCGTCGTCTTTGAATTTTTCTGTCAGACACATCCCGTGTGCTCCCCGGATGATCTTCGGTAAAGTGCGCACCATCATTGACCACGAGACGCTTCACCATAAGCGCCTCGACCACGGAAAGCAGGGCCATGACCGATAAGAGCCAACAATTCGCCAGCGACAACTATTCCGGTATCTGCCCTGAAGCCTGGGCTGCCATGGAACAGGCCAACCACGGCCACCAACGCGCTTACGGCGACGATGAATGGACTGCGCGCGCGTCCGATGATTTCCGAAAACTGTTCGAAACCGACTGCGAAGTGTTCTTCGCCTTCAACGGCACCGCCGCCAACTCGCTGGCGCTGTCGTCGCTGTGCCAGAGTTACCACAGCGTGATCTGCTCGGAAACCGCCCACGTCGAAACCGACGAATGCGGCGCGCCGGAATTCTTCTCCAACGGTTCCAAGCTGCTGATTGCCCGCACCGAAAACGGCAAGCTGACCCCGGAATCGATCCGCGAAGTAGCACTCAAGCGTCAGGACATCCACTACCCGAAACCTCGCGTCGTGACCCTGACCCAAGCCACGGAAGTCGGCAGCGTCTACACCCCGGAAGAAATCCGCGCCATCAGCGCCACCTGCAAAGAGCTGGGCCTGAACCTGCACATGGACGGCGCGCGGTTCTCCAATGCCTGTGCGTTCCTCGGCTGCTCCCCGGCGGACCTGACCTGGAAGGCCGGCGTCGATGTGTTGTGCTTCGGCGGCACGAAAAACGGCATGGCGGTGGGCGAGGCGATTCTGTTCTTTAACCACAAACTGGCCGAAGACTTCGACTACCGCTGCAAACAGGCCGGACAGCTCGCCTCGAAAATGCGCTTCCTCTCTGCGCCATGGGTCGGGATCCTGGAAAACGACGCCTGGCTCAAATACGCCCGCCACGCCAACCATTGCGCGCAGTTGCTCGCTGAGCTGGTGAGCGACATTCCAGGCGTGGAACTGATGTTCCCGGTACAGGCCAACGGCGTATTCCTGCAACTCTCGGAGCCGGCCATCGCCGCATTGACCGCCAAGGGCTGGCGCTTCTACACCTTCATCGGCAACGGCGGCGCACGCTTCATGTGCTCGTGGGACACCGAAGAAGAACGTGTCCGTGAACTCGCGGCGGATATCCGCGAAGTGATGTTCCACTGATCCCTCAAGCAGCAATCCAGTACTCTGTGGTGAGGGGATTTATCCCCGTTGGGCTGCGAAGCGGCCCTAAATACTGAGAATGCGGTCTGTCTGGCAGACCGCATTGGCTGGTTTTACGACGGCTGCGCCGCCGAACGGGGATAAATCCCCTAGCCACAAGGGCGCTCCTCCACTCCCCCCGCCCGCGTCAGCTCCATCGTCTACATTGTTTGTCGAGCCCTCCGCTCAGACAATAACAATCAGGAGCGTACGCATGTCATTACAAGGCAAAACCCTGTTCATTACCGGCGCCAGCCGCGGGATTGGGCGCGAGATCGCGCTGCGGGCCGCGCGGGACGGGGCCAATATTGTGATTGCCGCTAAAAGTGCCGCGCCCCATCCCAAATTACCGGGGACGATTTTCAGCGTGGCGCAGGAAGTCGAAGCGGCGGGCGGCAAGGCCCTGGCTTTGCAGGTGGATGTACGTGATGAGGTCGCGGTGCGTGACGCGCTGGCCCAGGCCAACGAACATTTCGGCGGTATCGATGCGTTGATCAACAACGCCGGGGCGATCAAGTTGACTGGCGTCCAACACATCGAACTCAAACGCTTCGACCTGATGCACCAGATCAACACCCGCGCCGTGTTGCTGTGCAGCCAGGCGGCCCTGCCTTACCTGAAGAAGAGCAACGGCCACATCCTCAACCTGTCGCCGCCACTGAATCTGGCGAGCAAATGGTTCGCCCAGTACAGCCCCTACACCGTGACCAAATACGGGATGAGCATGCTCACGGTGGGCATGAGCGAGGAATTTGCCAGTTACGGCATCAGCGTCAACTCGCTGTGGCCGCAGACGATGATTGCCACCGCCGCCATCGAGTTTCAGCTGGGTTCACGGGAGTCGTTCAAACATGCGCGCACGCCCGCGATCATGGCGGATGCGGCACATTTGATTCTGGACAGCAGCGGTCGAAGCATTACCGGGCGATTGCTGATTGATGAGGAGATTTTGCGGGAGCATGGCGTAAACGAATTCGATCATTACCGCTTCGAGCCCGGCAGCAGCGACAAGCTGATGCCGGATTTGTTTGTCGACTGAGTGGCTTAGGGTGCCAGTAAGATCCGCCCCTCACCCTAACCCTCTCCCCAAGGGGGCGAGGGGACTGACGAAGGTGCTCATTCGAGTTACATCGACCTGAAATATCGAGTCGAACTCAGGTTTGAAAAGCTTGAAGATCTGCTCCCTTTCCCCCCTCTCCCCTGTGGGGAGAGGGCTGGGGTGAGGGGTGGATCTTGAAGTTAAGCCTCTATCAAAACTCGATGCGAACATCCCCCTTCGGCACGCTGCAGCACGACAGGATGTAGCCCTCGGCTTCGTCTTCCTCGGTGATCCCGCCGTTGTGGTCCATTTCGACCTCGCCCCCCAGCTTCAGCACCTTGCACGTGCCGCAGATACCCATGCCGCACGCTTTGGGAATCAGCAAACCGACCTTGGCCGCTGCGGCGTGGACAGTCTCGCCCGGCGCCACACGAATGCTCTTGCCGGAGGTAATGAATTCCACCTGATGCAGGTCCGCCGCATCGACTTCCGGCGCGTCCGCCGCTTGTTCGGCTTGCTCCACCGCATCGGCGCGGGCTTCCGGCGGCGTGGCGCCGAAAGATTCTTCGTGATAGCGCTTCATGTCGAAGCCAGCGGCCTCAAGCATGCGCTTGACCGCGTTCATGTACGGCGTCGGGCCGCAGCAGAACACTTCGCGCTCCATGAAGTCCGGCGTCATCAGTTCGAGCATCTTGTGGTTCAGGTAACCGCGATAACCGGCCCACGGCTCGCCCAGACCGTGCTTCTCGCAGATCAGGTGCAAGCTGAAGTTGTCGATCCGCGACGCCATGTGTTCCAGCTCGCGGTGGTAAATGATGTCTTTCGGTGAGCGGGCACTGTGGATAAACACCATGTCGACGTTGCCGTTGGTGTCGTAGAACCAGCGCGCCATGGACATGCAAGGCGTAATACCGACGCCGCCACTGAGGTACAAGACCTTGGGCGCAGGAAAATCCATGGCGTTGAACAGCCCGACCGGCCCGTGCACCGCCAGTTCCTGACCTTCATGCAGGGTGTCGTGCAGCCAGTTCGAGACCTTGCCGCCCGGCACACGCTTGATCGTTACCGAAAAGCTGTACGGCACCGACGGCGAGCTGGAAATGGTGTAGGAGCGCATGATCGGCACGCCTTCGATTTCCAGCTCCAGGGTGACGAACTGCCCCGGTTTGAAGAAGAACAGGATCGGCTGGTCGGCCATAAAGCAGAAGGTGCGCACATCCCAGGTTTCCTGGATGACTTTGACGCAACGGACGATGTGTCGACCGTTGGCCCAGGTCTGGGTGGTTACCGGATTCAGGAAGCTGTTGGACATGCTGTTCTCCACCGCCGATGGTCGGCCTTATGTTGGCGATTCTGCGTATAGCGCGAGCCACCCATTTACCTATCTGCGACATTCACATACTTATCGCGACCAGCCCCCAACTACCGGGGGTTGCGCGTCGGGAACAGATTGGGCCATGTCGCCCATGGATAAGGTTCTGGTATGCGCCGGCCCCACACTCGCCCCATACCAAGACACAATCTTTACACCTTGCGTCGCAAAACCTGATTAGCCACTTTCGCCGGCCACACAGAATGGCCTTGAGGATCAAATCGATGGACGTCACCGCAAAAATCAGCCTGGGCGATCCGCTGGAACCCGCACGCAAGGCCACCGCGCAGATGCTGCAAGAGCGCGAGCGTACTTTCTCGCTGCCGCAGCCGTTTTACTCTGACGAGCGGCTGTTTGATATCGACATGCAGGAAATCTTCCAGAAAGAGTGGTTGATCGCCGGCATGACCTGCGAGATCCCGGCCAAAGGCAACTACCTGACCCTGCAGATCGGCAAGAACCCGATCATCGTCATTCGTGGCGCCGAGGGCGTGGTGCATGCGTTCCACAACGTCTGCCGCCACCGTGGCTCCCGTCTGTGCACCAGTGAAAAAGGCAAGGTCGCCAAACTGGTCTGCCATT
Source organism: Pseudomonas sp. (assembly GCF_051660785.1). Classification (GTDB taxonomy): domain Bacteria; phylum Pseudomonadota; class Gammaproteobacteria; order Pseudomonadales; family Pseudomonadaceae; genus Aquipseudomonas. The sequence goes on along the minus strand of NZ_JBOFQE010000038.1, from coordinate 156,875 downwards.
ACCATCAGTGGACCTACGAGCTGGACGGTCGCCTGCTGTTCGCCGGCACCGAAATGGGCGCCGACTTCGACATGAAGCAGTACGGCTTGAAGCCTGTGAACGTGAAAACCGCTGGCGGTTACATCTTCATCAGCCTGTCGGAAAACCCACCGGCCATTGATGACTTCCTGTCGACGCTGAACCATTACATGGAACCGTATGACATGGAGAACACCAAGGTGGCGATTCAGACCACCTTGTTCGAAAAAGCCAACTGGAAACTGGTGCTGGAAAACAACCGCGAGTGCTACCACTGCAACGCGTCGCACCCGGAACTGTTGAAAACCCTGCTGGAATGGGACGACGTCACCGACCCGCGTGCCGACCAGGCCTTCAAGGACCACGTCGCTGCTTCGGCTGCGGCCTGGGAAGCCGAGAAGATTCCTTACGCTCACGCCAGTTTCGGCCTGCGTAACCGCATCGTGCGCATGCCGCTGCTCAAGGGCACCGTGTCGATGACGATCGATGGCAAACAGGGCTGCAAAAAACTCATGGGCCGGATCCAGAACCCGGACCTGGGCTCGATGCGCATCCTGCACCTGCCCCACTCCTGGAACCACTGCATGGGTGACCACATCATCGTGTTCACCGTGTGGCCGATCAGCGCTCAGGAAACCATGGTCACCACCAAGTGGATCGTCCACAAGGACGCGGTGGAAGGCGTGGACTACGACGTGGAGCGCATGCGCCAGGTCTGGGATGCCACCAACGACCAGGACCGTCGCCTGGCCGAAGAGAACCAGCGCGGGATCAACTCCACTGCCTACCAGCCAGGCCCATACTCCAAGACCTATGAATTTGGTGTGGTGAACTTTGTGGACTGGTACAGCGAGCGGCTGCTGAACAACCTCGGTGCCGAGCCAGCCCCATACCTCAAAGGCGTCCCAGTACAAGGCTAAGATCAAAAGCATCGCGAGCAGGCTCGCTCCCACAGGGGATCTTTGGTGCGCCGAAGATCAAATGTGGGAGCGAGCCTGCTCGCGATGGGGCCCTCACATTCACCCCATCAACTGGAAGACCACCGCACCGACCCATCCTCCCCGATAAACGTCTCTTCAATGTTCTCCCCCACCAACCTCACCTTCACATACCCATTCAACACCCGATCCGGATACGCCTCATCCCGCGCATTTTCGGTTTCCGACCACAACACCCGCGAATGCCCGTCCAGCTCGCTGGCATTGCCATACGGAATCGCCCCATGCCCGGCGCAACGCGCATGCAGCCCACCCTGGGCGGCATAGCAGATGCCGTTGTGCAAATGCCCCCAATACCAGTAATCCGGCTCCCGACCCAGCGCATCACACACCGGCTGATACAACGCCGTCTTGTTGTGCCCGGAAATATCAAACCCCTGATGATGACTGAGCACCATGATCTTCTTGCGCTGTGGCAGTTCTTTCATCCAGGCGATCTGTTCCTTGTTCAACGTACCGTCCATGTACAGATTGATTGCATCTGACGCGTACGCCGTATCGAGCCCGACCACCAGCCAGTCGTCGTTGTACAACGCGAAATAACTGGTGCCCTGTTGCGCCGGAAAGCGTTTGGCCAGCTCCTTGAAATAACCGTGGGCGCCGCTGTACATCTCGTGATTGGAATTGAGGGTGAATGAGCCGTGCTTGCCCATGGGCCAGCCGACCATGTCGACGTCTTCCTGGGAGTGGGTACCGGCGTAATACACATCGCCGAGGTGAATGGTGAAATCGGCCTGGGCCAGTTGCATCTGGTTGGCCACCGCCACCGCTGGCGCATGGCTGTCGAACGGGCCGGTGCCCCAGTCGCCGGCGATCGCCAGCACCACGTCGCTGTCCATCTTCATCAGCGCCGGGTTGGTGGCGAACGGCGCGTGATGGCGCAGGTTTTCGATCCACTTCAACAGCGCTTCACTCCACAGCAGATCCAGCAGTTCCCACTTGCGACAGCCCAGCAAACTGCCGTCCTTGAGCACCCGGGTCTGCAACTCGTCCACCGATTGCGGCAACGGCGTGGCGTTGCCGATGTGCAGGATCGACAACCCGTGGGATAGCTCCCACGGCACGCTCGGCTGATCGTCCGGCAAGTCGCCGTGTTTGAGCACGTATTGCGCCTGATCGTGACCGCGCTGCAACAGCGCGACGATGGCCTGGAACTCCTCGGGTTCAAGCTCGCTGATGAGTTTTTTCCAGGACATTTCCAGCCGCGTGTACAGCCCATGCAGGCGGACTTTGACCTTGTCGTATTCATGTTCCCAATGAGCGACTAATGACATGTTGGCATTCCTCCATCCGTAGTGGGATCACAGGGTTTTCATGAACTCGATGAGCGCCCGTTTATCGACGTCCGACAGCTGCGTGCCGTACAGGTGGCCGCTGTTGTGGTTTCCCTCCAGACGCGTGTCGTATTTGAAATCCGCCGAAGCTTTGGCCTGCGCCCCGCTCGTCACGAAACCGACCTTGTCCTGGTCGTACACATCGGAGCCGGTGAAGAACACTTGCGGGCGCTGTTCCGGTGGCTGCAGCAAATCCCATAGGGTCGGCACCGAACCGTTATGCAGATACGGCGCCCGCAACCAGATGCCGTCGGTAGGCGTGTTGCTGTAGCTCTGGGTCTTGCGATAGGCGTTGAAGTCGAACGGCGGTTTCTTGAAGGTGTGGAAGGCCTCCACCAACCCCGTGGTGAACGAGTTCAGGCGATGGGGATCGGTGCCCAGTTCGTCGATGTTGGTGGTGACCTGACCAGTGTCGGTGCGACCGAAGTCGTGACAGCCGGCGCAGTTCTGATCCCAGACCGGTTTGCCTTGGGCGACCTTGGCCTGATCCAGCGCGAACGGCCAAGCCGGCGGTTTGGTGCCCAGCAGCCAGTTGGTCACCCGGTTGAAGCTTTCCGGCAGCACCGATTCCGGCGTCGCGCCCACGGCCATGGCCGCTGCGTAGTTACGCTCATGGATGTCGTTGTTGTTGCCGTCCCAGTGCAGGTACAGCGATTCACGGGGTTTCTGGTTCCACACTTGCGGCAGGTCGACGGTGCCGATGGTCGAGTCATCCGGGAAGCCGAACACCACCATTTTTGTCGGGTTGAAGGTGTCGGTGCGCCCCGGGCCTTGTTGCGGGCGCAACTTCTGCCAGGCATAGGCCTGTTTCTGTTTGAGCAGCGCGCTCTTGGCCATCGGAATGATCAGGTAGCGGTTGTACAAGCGCTCGAAAAACCCGAGCTGGAACTTGCCGTTGATCGCGGTCATCACCGCATCGGTGGTGAATGTCGGATCGCTCGCGCAATCGTAGGCGAACCACTGAAAGGCTTGCAGTTGCAGGGTGTTGGCCGGCGCGGTGGCCACCGGGGTGGCGACATCGCTGGCATTGGCCCGGTAGGAACCGGTGTGACACAGGGCGCAGTTCGGCTCCACGGTCGGGTAGCCGATTTGCCGCTTGGCCATGCCGATGGGCAGGTCCTTGCCGTTTTCGTAGAGGAAACCGAAGACTTCATAACCACCGGGTTTGGGCAGTTTTTCCGGGCACATCTGCGGCAACACGGCGAACAGGTAATACGGGATGCGTGCTTCGATGCCCAACCCGATGGCGGCGTATTTGTAGTGGTCTTCGTCGGAGGCGTACTTCTCGGCCGGCACCACGCGCAGCATCTGGTACCAGGTTTCGTAACCGATAAACCCCAGCAGCAACACCACGATCAGCGTGCCGACTTTGAAGCTGTGCCGCTGCCAGCGCAGCGCCCAGCCCGCGCGCCATTCCCGCCAGCCGTCACAGAGCAAGGCCAGCGGTCGATTGGCCGGCGTGCTGCCCAGGTACAGCAGGATGCCGAGGATCAGGAACATGCTCAGATCGCCCATCAGCATCGGCACGAACACCGTTGCCTGACTGCTGGTGTTGATCAGGTAGATCCAGAACGCCACGGCGATCAGTCGCGACAACACGCACAACCAGGAATGCACAACAAACCGTGGCGCGTTGAAGCCCGACGGCATGTAGAACACGCTGATGCCCACCAGCAGCATGCCGGCGTTTTCCAGCCACGGGTCGGAGAGTTGCGGCGGCATCCCGAGCATCGAGGTCAACAGCGCCGGGGCGAAAAGCGCCGGGATCGCGAAGACCATGTTCATCACGATGCCTAGCCAGATGAAGCGTTGAAACCAGCGGATGTAGCTGTCCATATCATCCATTTCCTTGTTGTCTCCCATCCAAGTCAACACACGGCTTTTTGTGGTGAGGGGATTTATCCCCGTTGGGCTGCGAAGCAGCCCCAGCGTCCTATCAGACAGACCAAGTTGTCTGGATTTACGACTGCTTCGCAGCCGAACGGGGATAAATCCCCTCGCCACAAGGGAAGCGGAGTTAGCCGAGGGCCGTTTTCTCCAGGTGTTGCAGGATGATCGGGTACACATCGACCACCGCATCCTTGCCGAACATGCAGTCGATATGGCCGTAGCCCGGCACCACATGCCGGCTATAACGCTCCGGCCCGTGGACCTTGCACACACGGTCATAGGTCTTGAGCGTGCTTTCCGGCAGGTAGCACTGGTTGTCCGCACCGCTGATGAAGCAGATCGGCATGCTCAACCGGTCGAAGTGCGGCATGTAGACGTCCTCGCCCTTGAAGTCCACCAGATGCCCTTTGCGCACGATCAGTGCCAGGTGCTCGAAGGTGTGCATGTTCGACTCGCCGAACAGCTCGTGCAGGTTGTCGTGCAGGGTTTCGTTGAGGGTGTCGTGGCGATACAGTGACGCGTACATGAAAGTGATGCGATGGCACACCGGGTTGGTGCAGTAACCCTGGGCCTCAATGCGGGCGTAGCCGTTGAGGGCCTTGTCGTAGAGCTTGTTGAACCAGTTCTCCTTGTTGTCGGCATACGCCGTGAGGGATTTGATGCCGATGGCGTCGAGCATGCCCGGCAGGTGCAAACCGGCCTTGAGCCCGGTTGCCGTGGCGACCACCGTATCCGCCGCGATCTGCGAGCAGACCACCGAGCGCACGCCCTGCAACCCGGCGAGCAACGACATGAAGAAGGTCGTCGCGCCGTAGCAATGCACCACGCATTGCACATCCACTGCCTGAGTCAATTGCTGGATCTGCGTGATGGCGGCCTTGAAGTCGTATTGAGCGATCTGGTCGCCGTTCCATTCCTTCTTGCTCGCCGGCAGCAGGATGCTCACCCGCAAATCCAGGAGCCAGACGTCGTACTCGTGCTTGCACAAGTACTCCAGCAGGTTGGTCTGAATGGTGTCGGTGGAGAAAATGTTCGAACCTACGCCCAAGCCGTGAACCAGCATCACCGGCCCTTTGCTGCCGCCCTGATAACGGGTCAGGCGCAGTTCGACGTTGTCTTCAGTCTGGAAGAAATGCACCACGGGCGACGGCGCATCCAGCGGTCGTTTGAGCCGAGGCGGTGCGTCAGGATTGAAGTAGATATCGCCGGCGAACACGCCGCCGTAGCTCTCCCAGAGGATCCCGGCGAAGAACTTGCCGAACCTCGCCAGGCCTTCAATGCGTTCGCGTTCGGTACGGGCGTTGAGCACCTTCATGGTGGTCATTTGCTTGGCGAAATCGGTCGGATGGATGTGCATCACCCCGGTGCCGATTACTTCGCCGCTCTTGTCCGGCCCGCGATAAAGCGTGACATAGAGGGTGCTGGTGTCGTGCCAGATGTTCAGCACTCCGTTGTCTTCGGGCACGGTTTTGAAGGCGCTGAAGTAAAAGTCGTTGCCGTCCTCGGCGGTCAGTTTCATGTCGTACTTCATGTGGCGTACGCCGACCTGTTGCTGATACTGCTCGAACAGGTTGAACACGCCGTTGCTGGCCGTCAGCGGTTGTGGCGACAGGCTCGGTGCGTTGACCGTACCCACCAGAGTCGCGGCGTGTTCCGGCTCCTTGATCATGCGGTTGAGGTCGGCGGCGGTGATGGTAAGGGTGAAGTCGATGGGCGAGTTATCCGACTCACCGCGCTTGGCCGCTGCTTCGTAAACTTTGAGGTCAGTGCTCTGGGCTGCGGTGAAGGCGCGGGAAAAGTAGCCCTTCATGGTTTCGGTGAACTGCACGCCGAGGGTTGGCGGCGCCACTTGTTTGCGCGGCGCCGAGGGCAGCGTGTAGTCGATCTGCCAACCGCGATCGGCAGCCAGCAGGCCCATATTGCGTTCGCTCACGGCGGAAATGGTCAGCAGCGGATTCACCGCCAGGGACGTCGGAATCACCGCGCCGTCGGTCACGTACAAACCGGCATACACGTCAGTTCCGCTCGAACCACTGAACACCTGCCCCTTGTGGTTGACTACACCCTGCCCCGCGTCCTCGCCCATGACGCATCCGCCCAACGGGTGAACCGACACGATGCTGTGCTTGAGCAGCTGGGTCCAGATCGGGTTCTCGACCCAGATGCCGCCCAGCGCCTTGGTGCTCAGGTGCAGCCGTTCGTTGCCGATCTTGACGTTTTCCTGCTCGCCGACGCCCGGCCAATCGATGCGCAGCTGATCCTTGCCGTCCAGCACCATGCAGCCCTTGCCGTCGTCGTGGCTCATGATCAGGTACGTCTGCATGTTGTGCAGCGCGCCGTAATACGGGCCGCGGAGGAAGCTTTCCGCTTCACGTTCCTTGTACTTCAACCGGCCGGTAAAACTGTCGTCGGTGGGCTGGCCGATCAGCTCGGCGAACCCGGCCATGCTCGGCACCATCGGCCGGCCGAGGGCGCCGGGAATCGAGCCTTCTTCGATGACCATGCGACTGCGCCAGTCGCCTTCGGTGCGCATGTCGATCACCGAGGTGATGCACGGACCGACCGGTTGCAACTCCTTGGCCGGATGCGCGCCGAAACCGATGCCGTTGATCGGTTGCCCGCAGTTGTGACCGAAGCCGAGGATGTCGCCGTTGCCGCTCATGTGCTCGCCGAGCTGACCGGACATCGACAGGCCTTTGTCCCGGGAGCGCAGGAGAATTTCCGTGGAGCCGAGGGTGCCGGCGGAGACCACGACGATGTCGGCCTTGACGAACAGCGTAGGCGCGGAGAACTTCTCGCGGCCGCTATCCAGGTACTGGAAGTGCACGATCCAGCCATCGCCGTCGCGTTCCAGATGCCGCACCTCGGCCTGGCAGAAAATCTCCGCGCCGTGATTCCAGGCGTCCGGCAAGTAGTTCATCAACGTGGTGTTCTTGGCCTTGTTGTTACAACCGGAGACGCAGTCGCCGCAATGGTTGCAAGGCAGTTGCTCGACGCCGACGTGGTTGAGGTTATTCGGCAATTTGTCGAAGGTCACGTTGATCGGCGGCCGGTAGAAATGCGCGCCTTGCTTGAGGTAGTCCGCCGATTTCTTGTTGGCTTCCAGTTTCGGCAACACCGGTGAGGTGCTCGGGTACGGATTGGGCTTGAGCATCTCCCGGGCCCGGGCGTAACCGTCCTTGAGCAAGGTGTCGCGATGTTCGCGCACCGCCAGTGGCCAGCGCGGGTCGTCGAAGACACCGGGCTCCGGCTCCAGGGCGACGTTGGCGTTGATCAGCGACGTACCGCCCAGCCCGCAACCGACCACCACGTTTTGCTGGGCGTTGACGTGCAGGTCGAACAACCCGGTGCGCGAACCGATGTGACCGTCCGGGTCATGCACCTGCAATTCCTCGGTTGCCGCCAGCATCGTGTTCGGGTACTCGCCGGGTTGCATCTCCCGGCCGCGCTCAAGCAGGCAGACCCGCTTGCCGGCGCGGGACAGGCGCGACGCAGCGATCCCGCCGCCGTACCCCGAGCCGATGACGATCACGTCGTAATGTTCCTTGATGTCGCTGATGGGCGTTGCGATCCGTGTCATGGGACTTTTCCTCTATCAGGCAGATAGGGCAACTCTGCGGTTGCCTGCAATCGATGGGCGAACGAGTACCTGGCCACTGAGTGAACTCAGCGGCAGCGGGCGGGCGGTGCTGGAAAAAAGTCAGGCGCTATAGGCGAGCGCGCTGATTGGCGGCGTGTCGGTGAATGCGTTTACGCATCAAAGCCGCCGGCAGGGGCACGCAGGTTGCGAAGAAAACGGGGGCGGGCTGGCTATCCATCACGCGTTCTCCCTGAACCAGATGTGGATAAATGACGGCTGTCCTTGTGCCCTGTGAGTGAAGACAGGCCCCCGTTCGAAGTCAAGCCAGCGGCTTAGAACTGTATGAAATCTGATCTATTCCATTCAAGCCTATACGGGACGTGGCTTGCAGGGTTTGGCGAACAAGTTATCCACACCTCCACCCACAGCTAATGGGGACAAGTGTGGAATTTCTGGAAACTTTCTCCTCACAAAGTGAATAAAAACCGTGACTTATCCAGAAGGAGGGTTTTGAACAGGGTTTGGTTGTTTTTTGATCTATAGCTTGCAGGGCACGTTATACGTGGCGTGCAGCGGATGGCGAACACCTTATCCACAGATGCGCCAACAGACTTTGGGGGCAACTTCGGTGGATCTGTGGAAAACCCGCGCAAACCACGATTTATCAAGGTTTGCAGATAGTTTTTCGCGCTGAAACGGTGATTTGATCGTTTTTTGATCACCCAGCGGATAACCCCGTTTTATATGGCCTGTAGAGGACAGCGAACATCTTATCCACAGATGCGCTAACAGAGATTGGGGGCAAGTACTGGCTCACGCAAAAAGTTATCCTCTGGAAAAAGCGTGAAAAAACCGCAAGTTAGCTTGGTTGTTTTTTATACGAAGGGTTGCAGGGCTTGGTTTGTATGGGGTGCAGCGATGGGCGAACATGTTATCCACAGAAGCGCTAACAGGGATTGTGGGTAAAACCGCTCAGCGCCTATTGAAACAGGACAAGCCCGAGTCGATGTCCAGATTGAGCTCATAGTCATCGAATGCACGCCAACCGAACAAAATCGAAGGCACGTAGCGCCCCGCCAGTAACGACGGCGGGATCGTAAAGCTCGGGTAGTGTTTATAAGTGACCGGCGCAGTATGACCCGACAGATTCAGCTCGCCCTGGAAGGTTTGGTAGCTGGGCCTGGCGGCGACGTGAACGGGAGCGCTGCCCGGCGCGGCGGACGTCAGGTAATCCACATTGCCGGTGTCGATAATCCCCAGGGTTGCCCGACGGTCCAGCCGTGCGGCGACGGTCAATCGTTGATTGATGTCCATGCGCGTATAGGTAATCGGTGAATCGCATCGGGCGGGAGGTCGGGCGTTGAGCTCCAGGGTTTTCTTCGTGACTTTAAGGCGCCCCAACTTGCCGATCAGGTCCAGCCCCAGCAGGTTGTCTCGGTCACTGACGAACACCAGCACATTCCTGAACTCAGTGGCGCCGATCTTCACCGACTTGAGAATCCCGAGTTTGGCCGACAGGTCGCGCTCGCCGTAAAACGTGCTGTAGCCATAGTGAGAGTCGGTTAGCAGCTTGATCCCCATCCGCTTCGCGGTGTCGGCGTTGACCCGGGTTTGCGGGGCTCCGGTGTCCAGAATGAAGCGTGACGAGAAGCCATTGGCCGCGGTGACATCGATATAGGGCAGCACTTCGTCAATCACGACATCATCAGCGGCGTAGGGGTGAATCGCAAGGACTTCGCGGTGCCTGGTTCTTTCCACGGAAAAATCGCCGACCGTGCGCAAGGTCGCGATCGACTGGCTGCCGAACATGGAAAACAACACTTTGAGTTCCGGGTCGCTCGCGATGGCCAGGGCATGGCGACGCTTGATCGCCAGGTAGTAATCAGGGAGCTGGTTGGCGGCTTTGACTTCGAAGATGCGGGCCAGCACGGTCACTGAACAATTGAGGTTTTCATCAGCCGCCAACACCTTGTCGCACTGCTGCTTCATCTGCGCCAGCGAGGCTTTTCGTCCCGGTTCCGACGCCAGCCAGTGGTAAAAATCTGGTTCCTTGCCGGTCTCAGCCGTTGAAAACGTCGACACCACCAGCAGCACCATCACGGCACAGATCAGACATGTCTCACGTCGACTGACCGCGCTCATGTTCAACCCATAGTTGAAAACGCGTTGTATGAATTAGCGCTGCTGCCGGATTGGGCCGCTCATAGAGAAATGTAGCTCACTAGGGCCGATACATCAGGTAGGCCTCTCCCGTGACCCGAATCATCGGATGGGGCGTGATCTGGCAGGTGTCGACGATCCGGAAGCCGTGGCGCTCGTAGAAGCGGCGGGCACCGGTGTTGACGGCGTAGTCGATCAGGCTCAAGCCATTGAGCCCGAGCTGGTTGGCACGGTCGTAGGCATAGGCGAGGAATTGCTTGCCCAGGCCCTGGTTCCGCCAGCCCTCATGCAGCGCCAGGCTGGAAATGTAGAGGGTGTCGGGGATTTCCATCTTCGCGTAGGGCGCCAGGACCGGATCGGTCGTCGGCTCTGCCAGCGGATCGTGACGCATCACGTAACTGTGCATCATGCCGATGACGTTGCCATCGGACTCGGCGATCAGGCAGTTCTGCCAGGAGAAGTCCACGTCGTCACGGGCGTAACGGCTGGCGCCGACGTCCAGCAGATCCTGACCGGGCTGCGCCAGTTGGCTCCAGATGTAATCGGCAGCCCCCTCCGATGTGATTTGAAACAGACGCGCAATCTCCCGCGCATCGGCGCGCACTGCCGAACGAAATTCAACGGCCATTACTTTTCCTTGTGAAAAACAAACCTGTGGCGAGGGGATTTATCCCCGTTGGGCTGCGTAGCGGCCCCAAAAAATGGGACTGCTGCGCAGTCCAACGGGGATAAATCCCCTCGCCACAATTTATTCGTCGCTTGTTCAACTTCTACTGACTGGAAGTACAGCAAGCCCACACTTTTGATTCAGTTTGAGCGAGTGTCAGCGAACCACGCCTTCTTCGATCAGCAACTTGAGAATGGCTTCGGCACCGGCCTGCGCCGTCACGCCCTTGAGCACTTGCCCACCGCCACCACTGGCCTTGGCCGTTGCCGCTTTCATCCGGTCGGCGCCGCTCTTGGCCTTGATCACTTTCAAGCGTTTAGGCCGTGGCTTGGCCGGTTGCAGGGTGGCGACCGCCAGTAGTTCATCGTCGATGACCTCAACGTCTTCTGCCTGCAACACACCCCGCCGCGCCGGGCCATAAGCACTCTGCCGAGGCTTCGGTGCTGCGTTATCCACAGTGGCGAGAAACGGCAACCGAACCTTCAACCGACGACGCTGACCACGGGGCAACGCTTGCAGCACCAGCGCCGAACTGCCATCGATGGATTCCACCTGAGCCAGCCCGACCACCAGCGGCCAACCGAGGCTTTCCGCCAGCAGAAACGGCAACATGCCCGAGCCTTCACCGGTTTCGGCTTGGCTCCCCGTCAACACCACCTGAGCTCCGGCGTCGCGCAAATACGCGGTCAACGCCGGCAATGCATCGGCGCCTTCCGGTTGTTCGAGCACATGCAATTGTTCCAGGCCCATGCCCAGATAAGCGCGCAGCGCCGGTTCCGCAACATCGCCGGCATGCAGCACTTGCAGGTTATCCCCAGCCAGTTGCAGACCCAGCTCTACCGCCCGTGCATCCTGCTCCGCGCGACGTGGCCGGCCGGAGGTCGGGTGGGCACCGATGGACACCAGGCTGATGATTTTCGTGCTCATAACCCTTTCCTTTCCTTAAGCCGCATCGCGCTTGGCTTCATTGCGGTAAGCCTCTACCGCATCGATCAAGGCTTGAAGAATCTCGGCACTCTCACCGATCACCGACAGGTCGGCGCGTTTGATCATGTCGCAACCCGGATCGAGGTTGATCGCCACCACCTTGTCGCAGGCACCGATGCCTTGCAGGTGCTGGATCGCCCCGGAAATCCCCACCGCTACGTAAACCCGTGCGGTGACCCAGGTGCCGGACGCACCGACCTGACGGTCGCGCGCCATGAAGCCATCGTCCACTGCCACTCGGGACGCGCCTTCGGTGGCGCCGAGCGCTTCGGCTGTCCTGTGGAAAAGTCCCCAGTCCTTGACGCCGTTGCCGCCCGAGAAGATGAACTCCGCTTCAGCCATCGGAATGGCCGCCGGATCCACGGCCACAGCGCCCAGGTCCTCGATGCGCGACAAGCTTCGTGCGACCGCTGTGGATAACTCCACCGGCAAGGCTTCGTGACGGGTTTCGCTGACCGGTTCGGCGCATTCGACGGCAGCCAGGATCAGGCGTGCAACCGGGCGTGCAAGATCTTGCAGACCCGCACCGGCGCGGCCGATGCATTCTTGATCCTTGACCTGCCAGACCCGTGTGGCCGGGCGTTCACCCAGTGCAGCGGCAAAGCGTCGACCGAGCTCGCCGCCACCGCTGCGGCTGTCCGGCAGCAGCCAGTGACGCGGGCTGAACTGGTTATCCACAGCCCGCAGGCCCTGGACCCGTTGTTCCGGTGCATAACCACTGAATTCGTCGCCATCCAGGACCAGCAAGCGATCGACGCCGGCGGTGGCGAAGGCGTTTTCCTTGTGTTCGCCGAAGACCACAGCCAGTACCGCGCCGTCCTTGCCGGCCAACTGGTGGGCCAAGCCGAGCAAGTCGCGGTCGTGACTGCTCAAGCGGCCGCCGACCATGTCCGGCACAACGCTGATGTAAAACGCAGGCGCAGGCACTTGATGCAGCGGAAGTTGCACTTCAACAGCAGCCGAGCGTTTGGTCGCCCCGCCCTGCTGCGCGCCGCTACGGTCGATGCGCTTGATGCCGTTCGGACCGATAAAACCGATGCCATGCAAGTTCTTGCGGATGACGCCGTTAGGCCCCATCCAGCTGTGTTGCGCCGGTTGCATGGCCGCGTGCAGCGGATGCAGGCGGTTACGGGCAATCCATTCGGCGCGGGGGTCGCGGCGGATAATGTCGCTCATCAGTGGGCCTCCGCAGGTTCACGTTGGGCCGGGGTGGTCGGCTTGCTTGGGGTGGCGTCTTCGAGCAAGGCGTCTGCTACCAGTTCGGCGATGTCCTTGATCAGCGGACGCGGTTCGACCACGCCTTCGAGCATCGCGGTGCACTGTGGGCAACCCACGGCCACCAGTTCGGCGCCGGTTTCGCGAATGTCTTCCATGCGCATGTCGGGGATACGTTGTTTGCCCGGAATGTCAGTGATCGGTGCACCGCCACCACCGCCGCAGCAGCGCGAACGGAAACCGGAGCGTTGCATCTCTTTCACTTCGATTCCCAAAGCACGCAGCACTTCACGCGGCGCCTCGTATTCGCCGTTGTAGCGACCGAGGTAGCACGGGTCGTGATAGGTCACGCTGCTGCCTTTGTGCTGGCCGAGGTTCAAGGCGCCAGCGCCGATGATCTCGGCCATGTAGGTGCTGTGGTGCTGCACGAGGTAGTTGCCGTCGAAGGCGCCGTACTCGTTTTTCAGCACGTGAAAGCTGTGCGGGTCGCAGGTGACGATGCGGTTGAAGCTGTACTTGGCCAGGGTCTGGATGTTGCGTTTGGCCAACAACTGGAAAGTCGCTTCGTCGCCCAGGCGTCGGGCTACGTCACCGCTGTCGCGCTCTTCAAGACCGAGTACCGCGAAGTCGACCTTGGCCGCTTTCAGCACTTTGACGAAGGCACGCAATGTGCGCTGGTTGCGCATGTCGAAAGCACCGTCGCCGACCCAGAACAGCACGTCGACCGATTTCCTCTCGCTGAGCAGATTAAGGTTCAAGTCCGCCGCCCAGTTCATCCGCCCGCCCGGCGCAAAGCCGCCAGGGTTGTCGGTGGCGATCAGGTTTTCCAGGACTTCGGCGCCCTTGTTCGGGGTCGCGCCTTTTTCCAGAGTCAGATGGCGGCGCATGTCGACGATGGCATCGACGTGCTCGATCATCATCGGGCACTCCTCGACGCAGGCGCGGCAAGTGGTGCAGGACCACAGGGTTTCGGCGTCCACCAGACCGTTGACGATCGGTTGATGCGGATTGCCCGCGTGTTCGCCAATGGCTTTGCCCGGATACGGGCTGCCGGCGAACTTCGCATCGGTGCCACCGGCCAGGCCAACCACCATGTCCTGAATCAGTTTTTTCGGGTTCAGCGGCTGGCCGGCAGCGAACGCCGGGCAGGCGGCTTCGCATTTACCACACTGCACGCAGGCGTCGAAACCGAGCAGCTGGTTCCAGGTGAAATCCTTGGGTTTTTCCACGCCCAGCGGCGCGGTCGGGTCGTTCAGATCCAGCGGTTTCAATCCGGTGGAGCGACCGCCACCAAAACGTTCGGCGCGACGGTGCCAGGCCAGGTGCAAGGCACCGGCGAAGGCGTGCTTCATCGGCCCGCCCCAGGTCATGCCGAAGAACAGTTCGCTGACGCCCCACAGCACACCGATGCCGAGAATTGCAGCCACCACCCAGCCGCCGAAGTTTTCCGGGAGGATGCCGGCGACCGGCAGGGTCAACAGGAAGAAGCTCGCCGAGAACGCCAACAAGCTCTTCGGCAGACGCATCCACGGTCCTTTGGACAGGCGAGCCGGTGGGTTGCGACGACGCAGGTAGACAAAGATCGCACCGACGAACATCACCACCGTCATCAACAACAGCGCGTAGCCGAGGATGCGGTTATGCAGGCCGATACCGTGAACCAGAATCGCCAGCACAACGGACGCCACCGCACCACCGGCCGTGGCCACGTGGGTGTTGGCGATGTATTTGTCCCGCGCGACGACGTGGTGCAAGTCGACCATGTAGCGCTTGGGCATGGCGAACAGGCCGCCGATCAGGTCGACTTTCGAAGCTCGACCTCGGCGCCACATGGCCACCCGCCGCAACGCGCCGAGGACAGCGAGGCCCAGGGCAGCGAACAACAGGATTGGAAGAAGGGTGTTCAACATGGTGGAGCTCCCAAAGACCGCAGGGTCTTGCAGGCACAGAAACCTGGGTGTCTTGCTCAATTCCTGTGGGAGCTAGCCTGCTAGCGAAGACGGACTGACATTCAACATTGATGTCGACTGATCCACCGCTTTCGCGAGCAGGCTCGCTCCCACAGGGTTATCTACAAGCCGTTAGAAATCCTTACAGAGGCGCAACGCGTCGTAGATCGCCGCGTGGGTGTTGCGTTGCGCCACACAGTCGCCGATGCGGAACAGCAAGTAGCCGTCGCCCGGTTGACTCAACGAAGGTTGCGGCTTGATCGCGAACAGGGCTTCGATGTCCATCTGGCCTTTGTTGCGCGAGCCTTCCTTCATGGCGTAATAGATTTCTTCGTCCGGACGCACGCCGTTTTCGACGACGACCTGGTCCACCACCCGCTCCTCTTTGGCGCCGGTGTATTCGTTTTCCAGCACCGCCACCAGCTTGTCGCCTTCGCGGTAGACCTTCTCGAGCATCATGTCCCCGGTCATGATCACTTCTTTCGGGTACATGCTGCGGTAGTAGGTCGGGAACGAGGTGCCGCCAATCGCTACACCTGGTTTGATGTCGTCGGTGACGATCTCGACCTGGCTGCCCTTGTCGGCGAGGAAGTCGGCAGTCGACATCCCGGTGAATTCGCAAATGGTGTCGTAGACCAGCACGTTCTTGCCCGGCGCAACCTTGCCGTCAAGGATGTCCCAGCTGCTGACCACCAGGCCTTCAGCCGCGCCCCAATGTTCGTTCTGCTCCAGGAATGGATGACCGCCGACGGCGAGCACCACCACGTCTGGACGCAGGTCGAGAATAGTCGCTGCATCCGCCGCCACGCCCAGGCGCAGATCGACTTTCAAACGCGCCAATTCCAGTTGGAACCAACGGGTGATACCGGCGATCTGGTCACGCTGTGGAGCTTTCGACGCGGTAGTGATCTGGCCGCCGATGAATTCTTTCTTCTCGAACAGAGTCACGTCGTGGCCACGTTCGGCCGACACGCGAGCCGCCTCCATCCCGGCAGGACCGGCACCGACCACCACGACTTTGCGCTTCACACCGGTCGATTTCTCGATGATGTGCGGCACGCCCATGTATTCACGGGAGGTCGCGGCGTTCTGGATGCACAGCACGTCCAGACCCTGGTACTGACGGTCGATGCAGTAGTTGGCGCCGACGCATTGCTTGATCTGGTCAACCTGGCCCATTTTTATCTTGGCGATCAGGTGCGGGTCGGCGATGTGGGCGCGGGTCATGCCGACCATGTCCACATAGCCGCCTTCCAGAATACGGGTCGCCTGGTTCGGGTCCTTGATGTTCTGCGCGTGCAGCACCGGTGCCTTCACCACTTCCTTGATACCGGCGGCCAAGTGCAGGAATGGCTCCGGTGGATAACTCATGTTCGGGATAACGTTGGCCAGGGTGTTGTGGGTGTCACAACCCGAACCCACCACGCCGATGAAGTCGATCATGCCGGTGTCGTCGTAGTACTTGGCGATCTGCTTCATGTCTTCGTGGGACAAGCCGTCCGGGTGGAATTCGTCACCGCACAGACGGATGCCGACGCAGAAATCCGGGCCGACTTCAGCCCGCACAGCCTTGATCACTTCCAGGCCGAAACGCATGCGGTTCTCGAAGCTGCCGCCCCATTCATCGGTACGTTTGTTGACCCGTGGGCTCCAGAACTGGTCGATCATGTGCTGGTGCACGGCGGACAGTTCGACGCCGTCGAGGCCACCGGCCTTGGCCCGTGCCGCAGCGCTGGCGTAATTGCCGATCACCCGCCAGATTTCTTCCGGCTCGATGGTTTTGCAGGTCGCACGGTGCACCGGCTCGCGGATGCCCGACGGCGACAGCAGGGTTGGCCAATGCTCGCCGTCCCAACGGGAACGACGACCCATGTGGGTAATCTGGATCATGATCTTGGCGCCATGCTTGTGCATGGCATCGGCCAGGTTCTGGAAGTGCGGAATGATCCGGTCATCGGCCAGGTTGACCGACTTCCACCAGCCTTGCGGGCTGTCGATGGCCACACTGGAAGAACCGCCGCAAATCGCCAGGCCGATCCCGCCCTTGGCTTTCTCTTCGTAATACTTGACGTACCGGTCGGTGGTCATGCCGCCGTCGGTGGCATACACCTCGGCGTGCGCGGTGCTGAGCACGCGGTTGCGGATGGTCAGTTTGCCGATCTGGATCGGCTGGAACATTGCTTCGAAAGCCATGGCGGGTTCCTCGACTTACAACGGCTTGACGGTGAACAAACCGTCGTCGTGGCCTTCTTCGGAGCCACCGTAGACTTGTTCGGCAACGGTGCGGATCTTGCTGCCGCGGGCCTGCAGAATCTGGTCCATCGCGCCGGCAAACCAACCGGTGAACATGTAGTCGACCTTGCGCCCGACCTTGCCGTACACGTAGACGAACGCCGAGTGTTCGAGCTTGACGCTGGCGGTGCCTTTGTCGAGGTCGATGTCCTGGATCTTGAACAGGCCCCAGCCGCGCTGCGACAGGCGCTTCATGTAGTGCTCAAACACCGCAACGCCTTCCAGGCCGTGGCATTCAGCTTCTTTTTCACACCAGTGCCAGGCGGATTTGTAGCCGGCCTTGTAGAGGATCTCGGCGTAGGCGTCGGCGCCCAGCACTTCCTCGATGCCCATGTGGTTATTCACAAAGAAATGACGCGGTACGTACAGCATTGGCAGGGCGTCGGAGGTCCAGACACCGGTTTCGCTGTCGACTTCGATTGGCAATTGCGGGGCGATCTTGGCCATGGAAACTTAACTCCAGAAAAATTTTGGTGTTGCCCCCGGCACGGACGGCCGGGGGAAAGGATTCAGAGGTGCTGCGGCTTACTCGCCCCAGACGTCCTTGAGAACGTTGACCCAGTTCTCGCCCATGATCTTGCGGACCACGCGCTCGGAGTGGCCGCGCTTGAGCAGGGTTTCGGTCAGGTTCGGGAACTCGCCGACGGTGCGGATGCCCAGCGGGTTGATGATCTTGCCGAAGCTGGTCAGACGGCGGGCGTAGCCCTTGTCATGGGTCAGGTATTCGAAGAAGTCCTGACCATGGCCCTGGGTGAAGTCGGTGCCGATGCCGATGGCGTCTTCGCCGACGATGTTCATGGTGTATTCGATGGCTTCGGCGTAATCGTCGATGGTCGAATCGATGCCTTTGGCCAGGAATGGCGCGAACATGGTCACACCGACGAAACCGCCGTGATCGGCGATGAACTTCAGTTCTTCATCGGATTTGTTGCGCGGGTGAATTTTCAGGCCCGACGGCAGGCAATGGGAGTAGCAGACCGGCTTCTTGGATTCGAGGATGACTTCTTCGGAGGTTTTCGAACCCACGTGGGACAGGTCGCACATGACGCCGACGCGGTTCATCTCGGCAACGATTTCACGACCGAAGCCCGACAGGCCGCCGTCGCGCTCGTAGCAGCCGGTACCGACCAGGTTCTGGGTGTTGTAGCACATCTGCACGATACCGACGCCGAGCTGCTTGAACACCTCGACATAGCCGATCTGGTCTTCAAACGCGTGAGCATTCTGAAAGCCGAAGAGGATGCCGGTCTTGCCCTGCTCCTTGGCCTTGCGGATATCGGCGGTGGTGCGAACCGGAATCACCAGGTCGCTGTTCTCGCGGATCAGCTTCTGGCTGGCGGCGATGTTGTTGACGGTGGCCTGGAAGCCCTCCCACACCGACACGGTGCAGTTGGCCGCGGTCAGACCGCCCTTGCGCATGTCTTCGAACAGCTCACGGTTCCACTTGGCAATAATCAGCCCGTCGATAACGATGCTGTCGGCGTGCAATTCGGCTGGGCTCATCAGGCTGTCCCCTATTAGCGATTCATGCGCCGAATCGTGTGCCGGCGCTTTGGGGCCAGCATATGCCTGAGTACCGGTGCAGCCGGGTGCAAAAACGACAGGGGGTTTGCCGAAAGCGTCAATCCGCGACAAAGGGTCGTTGATGGACGCAATCGCCCACCTGTTCAAGGGCCGCTGCTTGGGCCAGAATTCGCTGCATTACTGGATTAGCACTGAAAAATAGGGGCTGCGTCGCAATGAGAACGATCTTCCTGGCTTTGGCACTGATAGCGACCGGCGTACACGCGGCGGAAGAGGCTGACGACAACCCTTGCGACAAGGTCGAAAACGACGTCCAGACCCTGGAATGCTCCGCCTACAGCCGAACCACCGCCGAAGACCTGCTCAAAGACAACTACCAAAGCCTGAACGAGCGCATGCAAACGGCCTACGGCAAGAACCCGGCCCAACTGACCGACATCACCGCCAAGCTCAAGGCCGCGCAACAGCAGTGGCTGAAAACCCGGGATGCGGATTGCGCGGTCGAGGCGTTTCCGGCGACCAGTGGTAGCAAGGCGTTCACCATTGCGCAGAATGATTGCGTGGCGCGGATGAGTGATGAGCGGTCGGAGTTTTTGGAGTCGATCGGGCAGGAGTGACGGCGTCAGAGCGCCTGCCACACTGACTCAAGGGCGGTCAGCATTTTTTTGCTTTCCGCTTTTTCGATATCCAGATTGGCGCAACAGTTAACCCAATCCGAAAAAGCATCCAGCGTCTGCTCGATGTAGCGTTCGGGCTCAAGGAAACTGAACGGCTTGCAAACTTCAATGAGTGCCTTGCCCGTGGGTTTGCCTCTTCCCGCGAAAGCGGTGGTGTGCTCATTACCTCGCCCTGCGGTACTGGAAAAGGTCAGGTCGTAGGCCGGTGCCATTTTCCAGCCATCCTTGCCGCCAAAAAACGAGAAGTTCTTCGCATGATCATCGTGGTTATGAGCAAGAGCATTGAAGACCATCAACCGAGCCATTTTCTCGACCTCGGCAGCGTCCTTGGTCATTGCCAAGGTCGCTCGTAGCAAATCACTGTAATCGAGGCTTGGCGTACGGAAGTCGGCGTATAAAATCGCCGCAGCGGTCAGCATGTGGCGCTTGGCACCGTCTTCCCGATCAAAGCGTTTCGTGGCGAAAAACTGCTCTGCTCCCTTGCTGGTTTCTACCTGAAACAGTTTCGACTCGGAAATTTCGACCCCAGCCCGGCGAGCTGTCAGAGCATAAGCCTGCTCAATAGCACCGCTATCTCGATGCTCCTCCTCGCAGCGAAATTTGATCAACCAGTGCTCATATCCCTTGGGCATTTCACCGAATGACGAAACAGCGCGATGCTTGTCCGGCGAAAGGCCTATCACCGCTTTGGGACGGGCACCACCGGGTGAGCCACCCGCCAATCGCAGAGAATTGATAACCTCGTCGGCGCTGCCTGAAAGTATTGTTTGTGAAGCCTCGTAGAGCGCAGCCAGATCAAGGTCTTCGTCTGCTTCAACAGTTTCAAACATCGGCACGTATTCAAGCGCGCCCATGCTGCGATTACCCATATAGGCCAGACGATCCAGCGGGCCGATTGCGTGACGCTCGACGCCCAACTGACTGCGAAAGAACCGATCCATGAGCAGCAATCCCCAGCCATCGGGCAACGAATCGCTGAAGGCACCGTGCAGGCCGTCAAACAGCAGCGGATCAGCCGCCTTCTGGGGTTTGACCGAGAAATCCATATGAAACGGCGCGAGGTTGAATCCTTTCGCCAACCAGCCCGGGTCATAGGAAAAGAACACACCCTGACGAGGAATCGCGACCAGTTCACCGACCCGTGATCCTTGAAGCATGACGCTGAGTGCGTTGACGGATTTCATTGTCGGCCACGAGCCCTTTCGTAGTTTTTCAGTTCTTGAAGCGTCAGCGACTGGGTAGAGGCGAACAAATGGGTCAGCGGTTCCTCTACCCCGAGACAGATCGAAATCAGCAACAAACCGTCCAGCGAAATCTTCCCGGTCGTTTCAAAGCGCTTGATGTTTGACTCAGGGACACCTGATTTTTGCGCGAGCGTGCGCCGCGAAAGGTTTTTGCTGAGCCTCAGACGCTTGGCATTCCCGGCAATCTGTAAAGCAATCTCTCCGGGGGAATAGAGGATATGGGTAAGGGCCATGAGTCGACCTCGTTTGGAGTGTGAGCAAGTGTAGCAGCGCAAGAAACAAGTTTCTTTTAACGGACTATATATGGCTACCTATATCGATTATTTTTGCTTTATGGACAACATTTTGTCTTTAACAATCACAATACCGATAACCACTCTCTCCGCACAAGGCGGACCGTGAAAGAGTTGCAGTGGCGTTTGGCATCAACGCCGATCAACTTGATCTGTAAGAAATGAGCCAAAAAATAGCAGCCGTCGGCAGGCTGCGATCTTTTGGCCCTCCCACTGATTTACTGATTCAATCCTAGTCACTCCAGAAACGGCGATTTATTACGTCGCTGAGGTACCAACATCACGCTTGGCGCCTGCTCGTACTCGTAATCCAACGCTTCAATGTCCATGACCTCGCTGATCTTTAGCGCCCAGGGTTTGAGCACGTCATGGTAATTGTGGCCTTCAGGGCCGTTCGTAAGTGGCGCGTAATGCGGCGCCCATTGATCGTTGTCTTGTGCCATCCGCGCTTGCCAGTCAGCCCAGACTTTGTCGATGAAACAGTGATGAAGAAAGAACACCGGGTCATCTGGAGAAGTCATCGGCAGCATGTTGCCACCCACCCAAAGATGAACCCGATTGTGCAACTGGGAACTCGAGGTTTTGACCTGAGGATCGCCTCGCTGTGTGATCCAGCCTTCCAGACGGTTTCTGAAACCGCGTACGCAATGACTGGAGTCGTACGGCGGCGTGTCATACAAGCTCTCGCGCATGGCCATCTGCAGATCTTCAGGGGTGGGCAGGGAGTTCACCACCAGACCGAACTGACGCTTCAATCCCCGCCCTGGCAGACCGTCATCAGGGTATGGCGGGACGTCCCAATTCCCGTTCTTGTAGGCAAAAGGACCACTTGCCACCCGCCATTCGTCGCTCTCCACACCATTGCCACCCATGAAGTCGGCTTTCCACACCGGGGAGTTCAGCGGATCGGAGAAATCCTCTGTCCAGTTCCAGTAAGGAATGGTGATCGAACGGTCGATAGCCTGAAGATCAGCTTCAAACTGAAGCAGGAACGCTCGATGCCACGGCAGGAATGACGGCCCCCGATGGGCACCGTTTCTGTAGTTGGGGTCGTTCGGCTCATGGGATAGAACGGTGGGCACCATGACGTGATGATGCTGATGCACATACTGATCGTAACGGCCTGACGCCTTGAGCTGGAGACACGCGGCGACAAATTTCTGTTTTTCAGCATCGGTCAACGAACGAACATTTTTCCGAAGTTTCATCTGACCCGATCCTTGAGTGGTTAACAGTACTGAAGGCCCTGAACTGGGCTGGTGTCGATTAAACATAGGCATGGCACTGATCGGCGTCTACTGTCAGAAATAACAGGTCAATGTGGGTTGCCGACGAACGGTCAGAGTTAGGCTGCGGCCACGCGGCGAGATGACTTCATGCCTCAACTACGTCAACATCAAGGCCATCCGGCTCGCTCATAGGGACATCAGTTCATGAAAATCTGCGGCATCGAAATCAAAGGCAGCGAAGCGATCATCGCCGTGGCCTCGCTGGACGGTCAGACGTTGAGCCACGACGCTCTGGCCACCAAGAAAATCGCCCTCGACGATGACGACGAAGCCGCAAACGTCAAAGTGTTTGCTGCTCAGGTGGCGTCGTTTGTGCGTGAGAATTCCATCGACCGGATTGCGATCAAGAAGCGCAGCAAGAAAGGTGAGTTTGCCGGTGGGCCGACGACGTTCAAGATCGAGGGCGTTTTTCAGTTGCTGGAGAGTTGCGAGGTGACGTTGCTGTCGCCGCAGACGATCAATGCGCAGAACAAGAAGTTTGACTTCGCGCTGCCGGAGACTCTGAACAAGTATCAGCATGAGGCTTATAAAGCGGCCTGCTCCGCCCTGATGAAGAAGTAAGGTTCACACAAAAACTGTGGCGAGGGAGCTTGCTCCCGTTCGACTGCGCAGCAGTCGTTATTGGGGGCCGCTTCGCAGCCAGCGGGAGCAAGCTCCCTCGCCACAATGAATCATTCAACCTGACTAACGCGACGGCGGTCTTCACGCGGACACCGCTCAAACCTCGCCCGATAACTGCGGGTGAAATACGACGGCGATTCAAACCCGCACGCAATGCTCACTTCCAGCACGCTCATGTCGGTCTGCCGCAACAACTGCCTCGCCTTCTCCAGCCTTAA
Source organism: Pseudomonas sp. (assembly GCF_051660785.1). Classification (GTDB taxonomy): domain Bacteria; phylum Pseudomonadota; class Gammaproteobacteria; order Pseudomonadales; family Pseudomonadaceae; genus Aquipseudomonas. The sequence continues at coordinate 133,919 of NZ_JBOFQE010000038.1, read as the reverse complement.
CCGCAGATAGAAATTGCTCGGCGTGTCGTTCAAATGCAGCCGAAAAAGGCGCTCCAGCTGCCGCCGCGTCACCTTGATCGACTCCGCCAATTCCAGCGTGCTCAGCGGCGGTTCGCTGTGCTGTTCCATCTCCCCGATCACATGCACCAGTTTCTTGTTGCTGATGCCATACCGCGTGGCGACTTCCATGCGCTGGTGGTCTTTGCGTGGGCGGATGCGGCCGAGCACGAATTGTTCGCTGACCTGGATCGCCAGTTCCGGGCCATGGGCCTGGGCGATGAGGTCGAGCATCAGGTCGATGGACGCGGTACCGCCGGCTGAGGTGATACGCCGGCGGTCGATCTCGAACAGCTCCTGGGTGACGCTGAGCTGTGGATAGGATTCCTTGAACGCGTCGATGGCTTCCCAGTGCAGGGTCAGGCGGTGGCCGTCGAGCAGGCCGGCTTCGGCGAGGACGAAGCTGCCGGTGTCGATGGCGCCGAGGGTGACACCTTCGTTGTCCAGGCGGCGCAGCCAGTGCTCCAGCGCGGGCGTGGCGAATTTCAGCGGTTCGAAACCGGCGACCACCAGCAGGGTTGCACCTTTCTTCAGCGGCTCCAGCGCCGCATCGGCGTTGACCGACATGCCATTGCTGGCCAGAACCGCCCCGCCGTCAGCGCTCAACACGTGCCAGCGATACAACTCGCCGCGAAACCGGTTGGCGACCCGCAGCGGCTCGATCGCCGAGATAAACCCGATGGCCGAGAAACCCGGCATCAACATGAAGTAGAAATCCTGGGACATAGGGCGCACTCGATTGGCAGGTAGCGAGAGGGCGGGGAGCGTGTGGACGTTGATACGCCACTTGCAAGCGGCATTCAAGAGGTCAGGTCGCTGCAGTGCAAGAGCTGGTCGCCGTAGTGCGCTTTGACGGGCCTCAAGCTGCGTAACTTGGCATCACCGGCGCACGAAGACGACCGGACCCACAATAACGAACTGCCGAGGAAACCCGAGATGAAACGACTGATCAGCAGCTGTGTTCTTGCACTCAGCGGTACCGCTTTCCTGAGCGCCAGCGTCATGGCGGCCGAACCTGCTTCATGCCAGAACGTGCGCATGGGCGTCGTGAACTGGACCGACGTGATTGCCACCAGCGCCATGACCCAGGTCCTGCTCGATGGCCTCGGCTACAACACCAAACAAACCAGCGCGTCCCAGCAAATCATCTTCGCCGGGATCCGCGACCAGCGCCTGGACCTGTTCCTGGGCTACTGGAACCCGCTGATGACCCAGACCATCACGCCTTTCGTCGACGCCAACCAGGTCAAGATGCTTGAAGCGCCGAGCCTGAAAGATGCCCGCGCCACTCTCGCCGTACCGACGTACCTCGCCGACAAGGGCCTGAAAACCTTCGCTGACATCGCCAAGTTCGAGAAAGAGCTGGGCGGCAAGATCTACGGCATCGAGCCGGGCTCGGGCGCCAACACCCAGATCAAGGCGATGATCGCCAAGAACCAGTTCGGCCTCGGCAAATTCCAGCTGGTCGAATCCAGTGAGGCCGGCATGCTCGCGGCGGTAGATCGCGCAGTACGTCGCAAAGAGGCTGTGGTGTTCTTCGGCTGGGCGCCGCACCCGATGAACGTCAACGTGCAGATGACTTACCTCACCGGCAGTGAAGACGCCCTCGGCCCGAACGAAGGCATGGCCACGGTCTGGACCGTCACCTCGCCGAACTACGCGCAGCAATGCCCGAACATTGGCAAATTGCTGAGCAACCTGACCTACACCGCCGAAGACGAGAGCCGGATGATGCAACCGCTGCTCGATCACAAGGACGCCTTCGAATCGGCCAAGCAATGGCTGAAAGATCACCCGCAAGACAAGCAACGCTGGCTCGAAGGCGTGACCACCTTCGATGGCAAACCGGCGGCTGAAAATTTGAAACTGACCAGCAAATAAACCCCGATTGAATCACCGACTCGCAGCCCGACCGGGCTGCGAACGGAATCATCACGCCTGCAAGGAACCCGCCTCATGAACCACGACGTCATCATCACCTGCGCACTCACCGGTGCTGGCGACACGACCAGCAAGAGCCCACATGTGCCGGTCACCCCGAAACAAATTGCCGCCGCCGCCGTGGAAGCCGCCAAGGCCGGCGCCACCGTCGTTCACTGCCACGTTCGCAATCCGGAAACCGGCAAGTTCAGCCGTGATGTGGCGCTGTACCGCGAAGTGATGGAGCGCATCCGCGAGGCCGACGTCGACATCATCGTCAACCTCACCGCCGGCATGGGCGGCGACCTGGAAATCGGCGCCGGCGAGAACCCAATGGAGTTCGGCCCGAACACCGATCTGGTCGGCCCGCTGACCCGTCTGGCCCACGTTGAAGAGCTGCTGCCGGAAATCTGCACCCTCGATTGCGGCACCCTGAACTTTGGCGATGGCGACACCATTTACGTGTCCACTCCAGCCCAGCTGCGTGCTGGCGCCAAACGTATTCAAGAGCTGGGCGTAAAGGCCGAGCTGGAAATCTTCGACACCGGTCACCTGTGGTTTGCCAAACAGCTGATCAAGGAAGGCCTGCTTGACGACCCTCTGTTCCAACTGTGCCTGGGGATCCCGTGGGGCGCCCCGGCCGACACCACCACCATGAAAGCCATGGTCGACAACCTGCCCGCGAACGCGGTGTGGGCCGGCTTCGGCATCGGTCGCATGCAAATGCCAATGGCGGCGCAAGCGGTGCTGCTCGGCGGCAACGTGCGGGTCGGTCTGGAAGACAACATCTGGCTGGACAAGGGCGTGCTGGCGACCAACGGCCAACTGGTCGAACGCGCCTCGGAAATCCTCAGCCGCCTCGGCGCCCGCGTCCTGACCCCGGCGGAAGGCCGGGCAAAAATGGGCCTGACCAAGCGCGGTTAAACCCACAACACTTTCCCCCTGTAGGAGCGAGACCGGCTTGCCGGCGATGGCGGTCTTCCTGCCGCAGATGATGCATCGGATGTACCGACGCCATCGCCGGTAAGCCGGTCTCGCTCCCACAGTTTATCCGAGCCAAATTCAGGAAGTCGCCATGAGCTTTATCACCGAAATCAAAACCTTCGCAGCGTTAGGCAGCGGTGTCATCGGCAGCGGCTGGGTATCCCGCGCCCTCGCCCACGGCCTCGATGTTGTCGCCTGGGACCCGGCGCCCGGTGCCGAGGCCGCGCTGCGCAAGCGCGTCGCCAATGCCTGGGGTGCGCTGGAGAAACAAGGCCTGGCGCCGGGTGCCTCGCAGGATCGGTTGCGCTTTGTCGCGACGATTGAAGAGTGCGTTCGTGATGCAGATTTCATTCAGGAAAGCGCTCCGGAACGCCTCGATCTGAAACTGGAATTGCACAGCAAAATCAGTGCAGCGGCCAAGCCCAACGCCTTGATCGGCTCCAGCACCTCGGGCCTGTTGCCGAGCGAGTTTTACGAGAGCTCGACGCACCCGGAGCGCTGCGTGGTGGGGCACCCGTTCAACCCGGTTTACCTGCTGCCCTTGGTGGAAGTGGTCGGCGGTAAAAACACGGCGCCTGAAGCGGTTCAAGCGGCAATGAAAGTGTATGAATCGCTGGGCATGCGTCCGCTGCATGTGCGCAAGGAAGTGCCGGGGTTTATCGCCGACCGCTTGCTGGAAGCGCTGTGGCGTGAGGCGCTGCACCTGGTCAACGATGGTGTGGCGACCACTGGTGAAATTGACGACGCAATTCGCTTTGGCGCGGGGTTGCGCTGGTCGTTCATGGGTACTTTCCTGACCTACACTCTTGCCGGTGGCGATGCGGGGATGCGCCACTTCATGGCGCAGTTCGGTCCGGCATTGCAGTTGCCGTGGACGTACTTGCCAGCGCCGGAACTGACCGACAAGTTGATTGATGATGTGGTGGATGGCACCAGTGATCAGCTGGGGACGCACAGCATTTCGGCGCTGGAGCGCTATCGTGATGATTGCCTGCTCGCGGTGCTGGAGGCGGTGAAGACTACCAAGGAAAAGCATGGGATGGCGTTTGCCGACTGATAGTGATCGGCTTGAATCCACCCCTCACCCTAACCCTCTCCCCAAAGGGGCGAGGGGACTGACCGAGGTGTTCTTGGAGCTACATCGACCTGAAAGTCCGAGTCGAACTCAGGTTCTGAAAAGCCCCCGATCGGCCCCCTTTCCCCCTCTCCCCACTGGGGAGAGGGTTGGGGTGAGGGGTGGATCTTCAATGAAACCCATACCCACCTGCCGGAACCCCAATTATGCCCACCCTCACCACCTACCAAACCAAAATCATCCCCGACTGGGTCGACTACAACGGCCACCTGCGCGATGCCTTCTACCTGCTCATCTTCAGCTACGCCACCGACGCGCTGATGGATTGCTTGGGCATGGACAGCAACAACCGCGAAGCCAGCGGCAATTCGTTGTTCACCCTCGAACTGCACCTCAATTACCTGCACGAAGTGAAGCTCGACGCCGACGTCGAAGTGCACACCCAAATCATCGGCCACGACAGCAAACGCCTGCACCTCTATCACAGCCTGCATCTGGTGGGCGATGACAGGGAACTGGCGGGCAACGAGCAAATGCTCCTGCACGTCGACCTCGCCGGGCCGCGCTCCGCACCGTTCAGCGAAGACACCTTGAGCAAGCTGCAAGCCATCGTTGCCGAGCAAGCCGACCTGCCTACCCCCGCGTACATTGGCCGAGTGATCGCATTACCCCCTAAAAAATAACAAGGAGATCGCCATTGAACACCGCCGCTTTTGCCGACTTCCGTACCTACCCGTTGATCAGCGCGTTGACCGCCGTGCACACCCTGGCGGACCGAATTCAAGTGCAGTGGGCTGACGGCCGGGTCAGCCCGTTTCATCATCAATGGCTTCGCGACAACTGCCCGTGCCCGCACTGTGTCTACACCGTGACTCGCGAGCAAGTGCTGGAAATCGTTGACGTCGCAGAGGACCTGGCGCCCACAGCGGCAAACGTCGATGCCGAAGGTTGCCTCAGCGTCGAATGGCAAGACGGCCACCTCAGCCGCTTCGATCCAGGCTGGCTGCGGGCTCACGCCTATGACGATGAATCCCGCGCCGAACGCCGGGCCGGCAAGCCAAAATCCCGGCTGTGGAAAAGCAACTTGCAGCTGCCGGTGTTCGACTATCAAGTGCTGATGAACGACAACGACGCCTTGCTGCAATGGCTGCTTGCCGTGCGCGATATCGGCCTGACGCAAGTGCGTGGCGTGCCCACCGAACCCGGTTCGCTGAAGCTGATTGCCCAGCGGATTTCCTTCATCCGCGAGAGCAATTTCGGCGTACTGTTCAACGTGCAATCCAAAGCTGATGCCGACAGCAATGCGTACACCGCTTTCAACCTGCCGCTGCACAGCGATTTGCCGACCCGGGAGCTGCAACCGGGGCTGCAATTTCTGCATTGCCTGGTCAATGATGCGGACGGTGGCGAGAGTATTTTCGTTGACGGTTTTGCCATCGCACACGCGTTGCGCGAGGAGGATCCCGAGTCGTTCAAGGCTTTGTGTGAAATCCCCGTCGAGTTTCGCAACAAGGACCGCCACAGCGACTACCGCTGCCTGGCGCCGATCATCGCCCTCGATGCGTTGGGGCAGGTGTCGGAGATCCGCATGGCGAACTTCCTGCGTGGGCCGTTTGATGCCTCGATCGAGGACATGCCCAAGCTGTACCGCGCCTATCGGCGGTTCATTGCGATGACCCGTGAAGCGCGATTCCGAGTGATGACGCGGCTCAATCCCGGCGAGTTGTGGTGCTTCGACAACCGCCGTACCCTCCACGCCCGCAACGCCTTCGACCCCGCCAGTGGCGCCCGGCATTTCCAGGGATGCTATGTCGATCGTGATGAGTTGTTGTCGCGGATATTGGTGCTGCAACGCTAGACCGCGTCATCGTTCATCGCGAGCAGGCTCGCTCCCACAGTTGACCGAGTTCCTTCAGGGGAATGCAGTTAAATGTGGGAGCGAGCCGGCTCCGGGCGGCGTTCCGACGATGGCGTCTGCACAGGCGACACAAAAACCCTGATTCACAGGCAAAAAAAACCCCGATCAAGCCGTGACAAGATCGGAGCTGAGGAGGGTACTGTTGAGGAGCCGTTGCGCGAGGGTGACCAAACCTTCGTGAAGCCAGCTGAATCCAGTGTGCCCACTCTCCACTCATGCAAGTTAGCCGAAAACGACCTGTTCATAGGTATCGCGGCCATTGCGACAAATCGTCCTTGCCGCCACCCCCTACCCCTACGAGAATCGAGCCACGACACCGTTCCCTGAAGAAGGATTGCGTCATGATGTACGCCGATTTGATTGACCAGGAAGACCTGCTGGGCCAGCTGAAATCGTTGGGTTTTCAAGTGCCGAGCGGCGCCACGGCCGAGCAGGCTTGCGAGTGCGCGGTGAGAGGCTTGAACGATGAGCGGGCGATAGTCCTGCGGACCATGGTCAAGCAGATGTACACCAGCAGCGCGACCATCCTGCCGGCGGTGCGCCAGGCCATCGACAGGCAATTGCTGCCCGCGCTGGCGGAGTATCAGCAGAGCCGTAGCGCCTGATCTGTGGCGAGGGAGCTTGTCGGAACGCCGCATCGCCCCGTTCGGCTGCGCAGCAGCCGTAAAATCTTGGGGCCGCTGCGCGACCCAACGGGAGCAAGCTCCCTCGCCACAATTGCCTGCGCGGTTTAGAGCCTTACGCTGGCGAACGTCGATTCATTGCGCGCCTGACTCAACGCCGACAACGGCCCGGACAGCGGCGACAGCACCAGCGCTTGCGGCAGCGGCATCATCGCCACCTGTTGCGTGGTGTTGGAGCCTACGCGCTCGTCACGCGGCGGAATGCCGAAGTATTCGCGGTAGCACTTGGAGAAGTGCGGCGTGGACACGAAGCCGCACACCGACGCCACTTCGATGATCGACATCGGCGTTTGCTTGAGCAGCTGCCGGGCACGAATCAGGCGCAGTTTCAGGTAGTAACGCGACGGCGAGCAGTGCAGGTATTTCTGGAACAGGCGCTCCAGCTGACGACGGGAAACCGCGACATACACTGCCAGTTCATCGAGGTCGATCGGCTCTTCCAGGTTAGCCTCCATCAGCGCAACGATTTCCTGCAATTTCGGCTGGTTGGTGCCAAGCATGTGCTTGAGCGGCACGCGCTGGTGATCCTGTTCGTTGCGGATGCGCTCGTAGACGAACATTTCCGAGATCGCGGCGGACAGTTCACGGCCGTGATCGCGGCTGATCAGGTGCAGCATCATGTCCAGCGGCGCGGTGCCGCCCGAACTGGTGAAACGGTTACGGTCGAGGGTGAACAGGCGCGTGCTCATGGCCACACGCGGGAACGCTTCCTGCATCGACGCCAGGCATTCCCAGTGCACGCTGCAATCGAAACCATCCAGCAGGCCGGCGCAGGCCAGGGCCCAGCTGCCGGTGCAGACCGCACCGAGACGGCGGGACTGACGCGCCTGGCTTTGCAGCCACGACACGTGTTCGCGGGTAACGGTGCGCTGGATGCCGATGCCGCCGCAGACAATGATGGTGTCCAGCGGGGGCGCTTTGTGCATGGAGCAATCGGGGGTGATCTGCAGACCGTCACTGGCCCAGACCTGACCGCCGTCGACGGTGAGCGTGGTCCAGCGATACAGCTCGCGGCCGGACAATTGGTTGGCCATGCGCAAGGGTTCGACTGCGGAGGCCAGAGAAATAAGCGTGAAATTGTCCAACAGCAGAAAGCCGATGGATTGAGGCGCACGGTTCTGGGGTTGGGCCCCGGAGTTGGACGTCGTCATCGCGGTATCTCCTCACACAAAGCGGGTGATGGCCTCAGGCGGAGGCTCTTGTTATTGCCATCGTTCTCGCGTGGGAGACGGGCTTTGTAATGACAGAGCAATTGCCATGCCTAAAGTTGAATGGCCATTCAATAACTCCTGAAAACGACGTCGCGGCGCGTCTATATAAGCCGCGCCGCGAGTGGGGGTTATAAGTGCCATTATCGGCGGGAGGCGCTCTGCCCTGTTGGGCTTGAGCAAATCGGTAGCACTTGTGGGAACAGGGCTACGGCGACCTGAGGGAGAGTGTCACCGCAAGCACGGGTGACAGGCGGTAATGGCCGTCTTGGATCCCTGCTCCGGGGTTAGTCGCTTATCTGTAAGCGACGCTCTAAAAGGTGGCGGGTTTGAGATCCCGTGTTCACTTTGCGCGCAGTTTTGACTGGTGCGGGCTGGTGCAATGTGATCTGTTGTGGCGAGGGGATTTATCCCCGTTCGGCTGCGCAGCAGTCGTAAAGATTTTGGGGCCGCTTCGCGACCCAACGGGGATAAATCCCCTCACCACAAAAGCCCCCTAGCCACAGGGTCAACCCGGTCTCAGCACTCGACCGCGCTAACCGCCAACCCACCGCGCGATGTCTCTTTGTATTTGTCATGCATGTCCGCGCCGGTATCGCGCATGGTGCGGATCACCCGATCCAGCGAGATAAAGTGCTGACCATCCCCGCGCAGCGCCATCTGCGCCGCGTTGATCGCTTTCACCGCGGCAATCGCGTTGCGCTCGATGCAAGGCACTTGCACCAGTCCGCCCACCGGGTCGCAGGTCAGGCCGAGGTTGTGTTCCAGGCCGATTTCCGCCGCGTTGCATAGCTGCTCCGGCGTCGCGCCAAGGATCTCCGCCAACCCGGCCGCCGCCATCGCGCAGGCTGAACCGACCTCGCCCTGGCAACCGACTTCCGCACCGGAAATCGAAGCGTTCTTCTTGCACAGAATTCCCACCGCAGCGGCGCTGAGAAAATAGTCGACCACGTTGGCGTCCGTCACCGCCTCGCTGAATTTCATGAAGTAGTGCAACACCGCCGGAATGATCCCCGCCGCGCCGTTGGTCGGCGCCGTGACCATGCGCCCGCCGGCAGCGTTCTCTTCGTTGACCGCCAGCGCGAACAGGTTGACCCACTCCATGGCGCTCAAGGTCGAACCGATGACGTTGGGTTTGCCCAGCTCTTGCAGGCTGCGATGCAATTTGGCCGCACGACGGCGCACGTTCAGTCCACCGGGCAGGATGCCTTCGTGTTTCAGGCCCTGGTCGACGCAATCCTGCATGGCACGCCACAGTTTCATCAGGCCGCTGCGGATTTCTTCTTCGCTGCGCCAGACTTTCTCGTTGGCCATCATCAATTCGGCAACGCGCAGGTTGTGCTGCTTGCAGAGGCTGAGCAGTTCGACGGCGCTGGAGAAATCGTACGGCAACACGGTGCGGTCCAGGTCAACCACGCCGCTGGAAGCCTGTGCTTCATCCACGACAAAACCGCCGCCGATGGAATAGTAGGTGTCGCGATGCAGCTCACCGTCATCGCCTTCGGCAATCAAGGTCATGGCGTTGGGGTGGAACGGCAGGTTTTCGTCAATCAGGCGCATGTCGCGGGCCCAGATAAACGGCACCGACAGGCGACCGTCGAGCAACAGGGTGTGGGTCTCGCGCAGGGTGGCAATACGGATGCCGATTTGCGACGGATCGATCGCGTCCGGCCACTCGCCCATCAAACCCATGATCACCGCGTTGTCGCTGCCGTGACCGATGCCGGTGGCCGACAGCGACCCATAAAGCTGAACTTCGATGCGACGCACTTGCTCCAAAAGTCCCTGCTCACGCAAACCTTGCACGAACAGTGCGGCGGCCCGCATGGGTCCTACGGTGTGCGAACTGGAAGGGCCGATGCCGATTTTGAACAGGTCGAAAACGCTGATAGCCATTACTGCCGAACTCCTGGATGTGCCAACTCCAGACGCAAAAGCGCCCAGTGACGGAGCTGCTACGCTCAAGCTGCAATCCGCCGAGATGGCCGCATCATCAGGCTTTTGCCGTGTCGTTCGACGTCTCACACCGACGCACTCATGCTCACCAACGCCGCGGGCGTTTTACGCTGCATTTTCGCCGTTTTTTTGCGGATCAGAGGGGTAAAGGGGGCTGAAAAAATCTGTAAACGACGTCACCGACACTGGATGCGACCATCCCTGTACTGGTTACGACGCACCCTGTAGGCGTCAGATTTTCACTGGTACATGATCGTATCGACTCGATTGCAAGGCGCCGTGGTAGAGATGTCTCCAAAACGCCATCCAACCGCAACCTATAAGTGCGGTGGTCCAGTCGGAACACTGCCAAAAAAAACACCAAGGAGTCCATCCATGAAAGGTTCCCCGTCGTTGTTGTTGGCCGCCATGCTGAGTCTGCCGTTACTGGCTCAAGCCGCAGAACCCGCTCAGTGCAGCACCGTAAACTTCTCCGATGTCGGCTGGACTGACATTACTGTCACCACCGCCACCACCAGCGTCGTTCTCGATGCCTTGGGCTACAAAACCAAAACCACGATGATTTCCGTACCAGTGACCTACAAGTCCCTGGCCGACGGCAAGAACATGGATGTGTTCCTGGGTAACTGGATGCCGACCATGGAAAACGACATCAAGGCCTACCGCGATGCCGGCACCGTGGACACCCTGCGCGCCAACCTGGAAAACGCAAAATACACACTCGCGGTGCCCGAAGAGTTGTATAACAAGGGTCTGAAAGATTTCGCCGACATCGCCAAGTTCAAGAAAGAACTCGACGGCAAGATCTACGGCATCGAACCAGGCAACGACGGCAACCGCCTGATCCAGAGCATGATCGACAAGAACGCTTTCGGCCTTAAAGACGCCGGCTTCAAGGTGGTCGAGTCCAGCGAGGCAGGCATGCTCTCGCAAGTCGATCGCGCCCAGCGCCGCAACACCGCCGTGGTGTTCCTGGGCTGGGAACCGCACCCGATGAACACACGTTTCAAGATGAAGTACCTGACTGGCGGCGACGACTTTTTCGGCCCGAACTTCGGTCAGGCGACCATCTTCACCAACACCCGCAAGGGCTACGCGCAGGAATGCAGCAACGTGGGCCAGTTGCTGAAAAACCTGGTGTTCACCCTCGACATGGAAAGCACGCTGATGGGCAACGTCCTGGACGACAAAATGAAGCCTGACGCGGCCGCCAAGGCCTGGCTGAAAAAGAATCCACAGGTCCTCGATACCTGGCTCGCTGGCGTGACCACCATTGACGGTAAACCAGGCCTGGAGGCCGTGAAAGCCAAGCTCGCCCAGTAATCGCTTACGCCGGACGGCCCAGGCCGTCCGGGCTGTTTATTTCCTTGCATGCGGACGTTCACTACCATGCTGATTGATCAGAAAATACCTCTAGGCCAGTACATCGCGGGCTTCGTTGAATGGTTGACGCAACACGGCGCCAACACCTTCGACGCAATCGCCGTGTCACTGGAAACGATGATCCACGGCGTGACTTTCGCGCTGACCTGGTTCAACCCGCTGGCATTGATCGGCCTCATCGCGCTACTGGCACACTTCATTCAACGAAAGTGGGGGCTGACCGTTTTCGTCATCGCCTCCTTCCTGCTCATCCTCAATCTGGGTTACTGGCAGGAAACCATGGAAACCCTCGCCCAGGTGCTCTTCGCGACCCTGGTCTGCGTGGTTATCGGCGTACCGTTGGGTATCGTCGCCGCGCACAAACCGATGTTCTACACACTGATGCGGCCGGTGCTCGATCTGATGCAGACCGTGCCGACCTTCGTGTACCTCATTCCTACCCTGACCCTCTTCGGTCTGGGTGTGGTCCCGGGCCTGATCTCGACGGTAGTGTTCGCGATTGCCGCGCCTATCCGCCTGACTTACCTGGGCATTCGTGATGTCCCGGAAGAATTGATGGACGCCGGCAAGGCCTTTGGCTGCTCGCGACGTCAGCTGCTCTCGCGAATCGAACTGCCCCACGCCATGCCAAGCATCGCGGCCGGTATCACCCAGTGCATCATGCTGTCGTTGTCGATGGTGGTGATCGCGGCACTGGTAGGCGCCGACGGCCTGGGCAAACCCGTGGTCAACGCACTGAACACTGCTGATATCGCCCTGGGCTTCGAAGCAGGCCTGGCGATCGTACTGCTGGCGATCATGCTCGACCGTATCTGCAAACAACCCGACGCTAAAGTAGGGGGTGACGCATGAGCATTATTCGCTTCGAAGACGTCGACGTAATCTTCTCCAAGGATCCACGCGAGGCACTCAAGCTGCTGGATCAAGGCATGACCCGCAACGAGATCCTGAAAAAGACCGGGCAGATCGTTGGCGTGGAAAAGGCCAGCCTGGACGTCGAAAAAGGTGAAATCTGCGTACTGATGGGCCTGTCCGGTTCGGGTAAGTCCAGTCTGCTGCGCTGCATTAACGGCCTTAACACTGTCAGCCGCGGCAAGCTGTTCGTCGAGCACGAAGGCAAGCAGATCGACATCGCCTCCTGCACTCCGGCAGAACTGAAAATGATGCGCACCAAGCGCATTGCGATGGTGTTCCAGAAGTTCGCGCTGATGCCTTGGTTGACCGTTCGCGAAAACATCAGTTTCGGCCTGGAGATGCAGGGTCGTCCCGAGAAGGAACGGCGCAAACTGGTGGACGACAAGCTTGAGCTGGTGGGCCTGACCCAGTGGCGCAACAAGAAACCCAACGAGCTGTCCGGTGGCATGCAACAACGCGTGGGCCTGGCCCGTGCGCTGGCGATGGACGCCGACATTCTGCTGATGGACGAACCGTTCTCGGCACTCGACCCGCTGATCCGCCAGGGCCTGCAAGACGAACTGCTGGAACTGCAAAGCAAGCTGAACAAAACCATTGTGTTCGTGAGCCACGACCTCGATGAAGCCCTGAAGCTGGGCAGCCGGATCGCGATCATGAAAGATGGCCGTATCGTGCAGTACAGCAAGCCGGAAGAGATCGTGTTGAACCCGGCGGACGACTACGTGCGGACCTTCGTTGCGCATACCAATCCGCTGAACGTGCTGTGCGGTCGCAGCCTGATGCGCACCCTGGACAACTGCAAACGCATCAACGGTTCGGTGTGCCTCGATCCGGGCGGCGACTCGTGGCTGGACCTGGCCGAGGGCAACACCATCAAAGGCGCACGCCAGAACGGTGCGAGCCTGGACCTGCAGAACTGGATTCCAGGGCAAGCGGTTGAGGGCTTGGGTCGTCGGCCAACGCTGGTGGACTCGAACATCGGTATGCGCGATGCGCTGCAGATTCGTTACCAGACGGGCAATAAGCTGGTGTTGCACGACAACAACAAGGTTGTCGGGATTCTGGGCGACAGCGAGCTGTACCACGCGCTGCTCGGCAAGAACCTGGGGTAAGGCAGCAGACACAAAAACGCCGCGAGAGGATCGCGGCGTTTTTGTTTATGGGATATCGGGTGATGCCGTATTGAAGTTGAAACCCCCATCGCCAGCAGGCTGGCTCCCACATTGGAATGCATTCCCTTGTGGGAGCCAGCCTGCTGGCGATGAAGCCGACGCGATGCTTCAGATCGAAACACTGCGCCCTATCGAAACTCAGCTATAGACCCGGCCAAGGAGTTGCCGATGGCTTTCGAACTGATCGAGCACGTCACGGGTGATCTGATCCTGAGTGAAGCCCATCAAGTCGTAATCCTGGCTGCCGTTGTGCAGGTACACCTCGGCGCGGTAGTAGCGTGCGCGCGGTTCATCAGCGCTTTCAGCCGAGACCGTGTCGCTCGCCGCCGCCAGATAACCATCCAGGCTCACTTCGTAGACAAAAGGGTTGCCCTCTTCCATCTCGATCCGTACGCCCATGCAACGCTTGGACTTGCCGAGCAACGTTTGCACGTCCAGCCCCTGAGCCCGCAATTGCACCGCCGCATCTTCCAGCGCAGGGCTGACCTGCTTGTCCATGAAACGCTGAACAATCGATTGATTCGGTTGCAGGTCCAGCTGCGTCAGACGCTCGCTGAAACCACGACGACCACGCGCTGCGAGCTCCGCTTGCTCCTGTTCGATCTGCACGTCCTGGCGCATGGCCTTGTGCAAGCCGAACATGAAGAACACCAGCACCACCGAGAACGGCAGGCCGGCCAGCACCACCATGGTTTGCATGGCTTCGAAGTTACCGGCGAACAGCAGGCCGATGGTCACCAGCGTGATCACCGCCGACCAGAAGATCCGCAGCCAGTGCGGTGCATCTTCGTCGACATTGCCGCCCTTGCACGAAAGGTTGGCCATCATCACCGCACCGGAATCCGCCGGGGTCAGGAACAGCACGAAACCGACGAAGATCGACACGCCGATCACAATCTTCGACGCCGGGTAATGCTCAAGCAATTGGTAAATCGCCATCGACGGCTGTTCCAGCGCCGTCTTCCCGAGCTCCACCGCCCCATGGTTCATCACCAGGTCCAGGGCCGAGTTACCGAAGATCGACAGCCATGCCAAGGTGAAACCCAGTGGAATCAGCAGCACGCCGGCCACCAGCTCACGCACCGTGCGACCACGGGAAATGCGCGCGATGAACATGCCGACGAATGGGGCCCAGGAAATCCACCAGGCCCAGTAGAACAGGGTCCACAGGCCCATCCAGCGCTCGCTCTTCTCGCCACTGCCTTCGTACACATAGAGGTCGAAGGTTTTCAGCACGATACCGTTGAGGTAGTCACCGATGTTCTGCACGAAGCCGTTGAGCAGGTGCAGGGTCGGGCCGAACAGCAGCACGAAAATCAACAGGCCACTGAACAGTACGATGTTCAGGTTGGACAGACGACGGATGCCGTTTTCCACGCCGGACACGGCGGCGATGGTCGCCACGGTGCTCATCACAATGATGACGATCAGCAGGTTGGTGTTGCTGTGTTCCATGCCAAACAGGTTTTCAAGGCCCGACGACACTTGCAGCGAACCAATCCCCAGGTTCGTCACCAGACCCAGCAGGGTCACGAACATGCCGAAGCCGTCCACCGCGTGACCGGCCGCGCCTTTGACCCAACGCTCGCCAACCAGCGGGTACAGCGCCGAACGCAACGCCAGCGGCTGGTTATGACGGTAAGCAAAGTAAGCCACGGCCAAACCGACCAAGGCGTAGATCGCCCAACCATGCAGGCCCCAGTGCAGGAACGTCAGCTGTACCGCCTGACGTGCGGCAAGGTTGCTGCCGGCCACGCCTTCCGGCGGGTTGAAGTAGTGATCCAGCGGCTCGGATGCACCGAAGTACAGCAGCGAGATGCCGATACCCGACGAGAACAGCATCCCCGCCCAGGCGCCGTAGCTGAAGTCCGGGGTGTCGTCCTTGCTGCCCAGCTTGAGTTTGCCGTAAGACGAAAACGCCAGGCCAACAACGAATACCAGATAGGCGGCAATCACCACCATGTAGTACCAGCCGAAGCTACGGGACAACCAGGCCTGGGCGATGCCGAGCAATCTGCCGGCCTCTTGCGGGGCGATGATCAGAATGGCGGTCAACAACAGAATCAACGCGGTAGAGGTGTAGAACACCCAACCGTTGACCGTCACCTTCTCGGGTGGGGTCTTTATAAGAGAGGCAGAACTCATGGCACAGATGCTCCAGGCAGTGCGAGAGAAGAACGCAAGGCAACGCGGTACCCGACTAATCGGTTAGTTGGCAGCCGACCGACGGGTGATATAAAGACACCCCGAAAAAAGCCCGAAGCCCGGGAGCGCCAGTGCGCGTGGGTTTCGAGCGATTTCGGATGTCGTTTTTCCGCCCACTACACGTAGGAAAAACCTGTAGGCAGCGACGATTTGTCGCAGATCTTATTCTTTGTTGATTGAACGTTCAATCAAAACAAAATAGACTGGCCCTCAATCCGATAGACGTTTGACGTCCATCGGTAGGCCTAAGGAGATGTGCAAGATGCCCAAGGTCGGTATGCAACCCATCCGCCGCCAGCAATTGATCGAAGCCACATTGCTGGCTGTCGATCAGGTCGGAATGGGGGACGCCAGCATTGCGCTGATCGCCCGTTTGGCCGGTGTCTCGAATGGCATCATCAGTCACTATTTTCAGGACAAGAACGGCCTGATCGCTGCCACGGCGCAGTACCTGATGAGTGTCCTGAGCGAGAACGTCACCGCGCGCCGTCAGGCGCTGACAGATGACAGCCCACGGGCGCATCTGCAGGTGATCATCGAAGGCAACTTCGACGCCAGCCAGGTCAATGGCCCGGCAATGAAAACCTGGCTGGCCTTCTGGGCCACCAGCATGCACCACCCGTCTTTGCACAGGTTGCAGCGGATCAACGATCACCGTCTGTATTCCAACCTGTGCTGCCAGTTCCGCCGCGTATTGCCGCTCGATGACGCGCGCAGTGCAGCCCGGGGCCTGGCAGCCCTCATTGACGGTTTGTGGTTGCGCGGCGCGCTGTCGGGAGATGCTTTCGACACCGGGCAAGCGCACCAGATCGCTTACGAATACATGGATTTTCAACTGGCCAAGCAGGTGAGTTAGAGCACACATAACCGCTCAGCCCCTGAACCGCCGCTGACCAGCGTTGCCCAAAGCTATAGGGCACGCCCGGTGGCCAACGCCAACCACTTATGCTCTTGCGAGGACTTTATGGCCCGTTTCGAACTGCAAAAACTCTACATCGATGGCGGCTACAGCGACGCCAGCAGCGACGCCACTTTCGAAGCCATCAACCCGGCTAACGGTGAAGTCCTCGCAAAAGTACAACGTGCGACCAAAGAAGACGTTGAGCGCGCCGTTGTCAGCGCTGAAAAAGGCCAGAAAATCTGGGCCGCGATGACCGCCATGGAGCGTTCGCGCATCCTGCGTCGTGCCGTGGACATCCTGCGCGAGCGCAACGATGAACTGGCCGCCCTGGAAACCCTGGACACCGGCAAGTCGTTCTCCGAAACCAAGTACGTCGACATCGTCACCGGTGCTGACGTGCTGGAATACTACGCAGGCCTGGTGCCCGCCATCGAAGGCGAGCAGATCCCGCTGCGCACCACTTCGTTCGTCTACACCCGTCGCGAGCCGTTGGGCGTTGTGGCCGGTATCGGCGCGTGGAACTACCCGATCCAGATCGCCCTGTGGAAATCCGCTCCTGCCCTGGCAGCCGGTAACGCGATGATCTTCAAGCCAAGCGAAGTCACTTCTCTGACCACGCTGAAACTGGCCGAGATCTACACCGAAGCAGGCCTGCCGGCCGGCGTGTTCAACGTACTGACCGGCAGCGGCCGTGAAGTCGGTACCTGGCTGACCGAGCACCCACGCATCGAAAAAATCTCCTTCACCGGCGGCACCGACACCGGCAAGAAGGTCATGGCCAGCGCTTCCGCATCGTCGCTCAAAGACGTGACCATGGAACTGGGCGGCAAATCCCCGCTGATCATCTTCGACGACGCCGACCTCGATCGCGCCGCCGACACCGCGATGATGGCCAACTTCTACAGCTCCGGTCAGGTCTGCACCAACGGCACTCGCGTGTTCGTACCGACTCACCTGAAAGCCGCTTTCGAAGCCAAGATCGCTGAGCGCGTTGCGCGCATCCGCATCGGCAACCCGGAAGACGAGAACACCAACTTCGGTCCGCTGGTCAGCTTCGCCCACATGGAAAGCGTGCTGGGTTACATCGCCAAGGGTAAGGAAGAAGGCGCTCGCGTTCTGTGCGGCGGCTCCCGTCTGACTGAAGGCGAGTTCGCCAAAGGCGCATTTGTGGCACCGACGGTGTTCACTGACTGCACCGACGAGATGACCATCGTTCGCGAAGAAATCTTCGGCCCGGTCATGGCGATTCTGACTTACGACACTGAAGAAGAAGTGATCCGTCGTGCCAACGACACCGACTTCGGCCTGGCCGCTGGCGTCGTCACCAAGGACCTGAACCGCGCTCACCGCGTGATTCATCAACTGGAAGCAGGTATCTGCTGGATCAACGCCTGGGGCGAGTCCGACGCGAAGATGCCGGTCGGTGGCTACAAGCAGTCGGGCGTGGGCCGTGAGAACGGCATCAGCTCGCTGAACAACTTCACACGCATCAAATCGGTACAGGTCGAACTGGGCGATTACGCCTCGGTGTTCTAAGGCGACATTTGCTTCGCCTGCCAGGCCGTCATCGCCAGCAGGCTGGCTCCCACATTGGAATGCGAACTCCTGTGGGAGCCAGCCCGCTGGCGATCGAGTGCGCAGCACTCGCCATGGCCTGACCTGACCAACTTCAAAGAGGGTGCATTCAATGTCCCAAGAATTCGATTACATCATCATCGGTGCCGGCTCGGCCGGTAACACCTTGGCGACCCGTCTGACTGAAGACGAAGGCGTCACAGTCCTGCTGCTCGAAGCGGGCGGCCCGGACTACCGCTTGGACTTCCGCACGCAAATGCCGGCCGCTTTGGCGTTCCCGCTGCAAGGTCGTCGCTACAACTGGGCGTACGAAACCGATCCAGAGCCACACATGGACGGTCGCCGGATGGAATGCGGTCGCGGCAAGGGCCTGGGTGGTTCTTCGCTGATCAACGGCATGTGCTACATCCGTGGCAACGCGATGGATTACGACAACTGGGCCAAGCTTCCAGGTCTTGAAGACTGGGACTACCTGAACTGCCTGCCGTATTTCCGCAAGGCCGAAACCCGCGACATCGGCCCGAACGACTACCACGGTGGCGACGGTCCGGTCAGCGTGACCACGCCGAAAGCCGGCAACAATCCGCTGTTCCACGCGATGGTTGAAGCAGGCGTGCAAGCCGGTTATCCGCGCACCGAAGACTTGAACGGGTACCAGCAAGAAGGCTTCGGCCCGATGGACCGTACCGTGACGCCGAACGGCCGTCGCGCCAGCACCGCTCGCGGTTACCTGGACGTCGCCAAGAAGCGTTCGACCCTGACCATCGTCACCCACGCCCTGACCGACAAGATCCTGTTCGAAGGCAAGCGTGCCGTTGGCGTGCGTTACCTGATCGGCGCCGCGGAAGAACGCGTTGAAGCCCGCGCCCGCAAAGAAGTGCTGCTGTGCTCCGGCGCCATCGCTTCGCCGCAGATCCTGCAACGCTCCGGCGTCGGCCCGGCCGAACTGCTGAACAAGCTCGACATCCCGGTGGTCCACGACCTGCCAGGCGTCGGCGAAAACCTGCAGGATCACCTCGAGTTGTACCTGCAATACGCCTGCACCCAACCGGTCTCGCTGTACCCGTCGCTGCTCTGGTACAACCAGCCGGCCATCGGTGCCGAATGGCTGTTCAACGGCACCGGCATCGGCGCCAGCAACCAGTTCGAAGCCGGCGGTTTTATCCGTACCCGCGAAGAATTCGATTGGCCGAACATCCAGTATCACTTCCTGCCCGTTGCCATTAACTACAACGGCAGCAACGGCGTGAAAGAGCACGGTTTCCAGGCGCACATGGGTTCCATGCGTTCGCCGAGCCGCGGTCGCATTCAGGCCAAGTCCAAGGATCCGCGCGAGTACCCGAGCATCCTGTTCAACTACATGGCCACCGAGCAGGACTGGCAGGAATTCCGCGATGGCATCCGCCTGACCCGTGAAATCATGCAACAGCCTGCACTGGACGCCTTCCGTGGCCGCGAAATCAGCCCGGGCATCGACGTGCAAACCGATGAGCAGCTCGACAAGTTCATCCGCGAACACGCTGAAACCGCGTTCCACCCGTCCTGCTCGTGCAAGATGGGCACCGACGACATGGCCGTGGTCGATGGCGAAGGTCGTGTGCACGGCATGCAGAGCCTGCGTGTGGTCGATGCCTCGATCATGCCGATCATCACCACCGGCAACCTGAACGCGCCGACGATCATGATCGCCGAGAAAATCGCCGACAAGATCCGTGGTCGCCAGCCGTTGCCGCGAAGCAAGGCTGACTACTTCGTGGCCGGCGATGCGCCAGTGCGTGGCAAGCCGATGCGGGATGTGAGCCTTACCGCTCAGTAATACCGTTACACCGCGTCATGGCCAATCGCGAGCAGGCTCGCTCCCACAGGTTTTGGGTTGGATTGCAGATTTGCGATCAACCCCAACCCCTGTGGGAGCGAGACCGGCTTGCCGGCGATGGGGCCCGACCAAACAACACATCTCTTTCTGACACACCCCGGCAATCCCTTCCTACACCGATCCAAGCTTGATCCTACCCCCCGCCCAGGCCTAATCTAGCGCCACGCAAACGTTTCACCCCCCTTCGCAACACCGCTGCACCGCCACTCCATACCAAGGAGGTTCCCGAATGTTCGATTTCCACCCCCAGCTCAAGCAGCGCTTCGCTGCCTTGCGTACGGGCGCTGAATTCTTTTCTCTGCGTTATGTGCGCGAGTCCGGCCAGTACCTGTCGGTGCGCAAGAATGTCGCCGAACCTCCAAGCCTGAGCCGTGACGAAGGCGCGATGCTGACCGTGCGCGTCAACGGCGTCGAAGCCTACGCTGCGACCAACGACCTATCGCAACAAGGCCTGCAAGCCGCGCTGGAAAAGGCCGAGCAGCAAGCCCGCCGACTCAAGCCCCACGCATTGCTCGACCTGAGCGCGCAGATTGTCTCGAGCGACCGCGCCGACTACTTTTCGCCGAACTTCGACCAGCCCTTCCCGTCCCTGAGCGATTGCTATCAACTGCTCGGCGCCGAATCCGCGTCCGTGCCCAAGGACGAGCGACTGGTGAACTGGCAGGTGAGCATCGGCATCACCAACGTTGAGCAAATCTACCTCAGCAGCGCTGGCGCCGAACTGCGTCAGGCCCAGCGTTTCGTTTACCCGAGCCTGGAAGTCACCGCCTACGACGGCAGCGACAGCCAGACCCGCACCCTCGGCCGCGAGAACTTCGGCCAGCAGGGTGGCTTTGATGTGATCAGTCGCTGTGGCCTGGTCGGTGCCGGGCCGAAAATCGCCGATCAGGCGCTACAATTGCTGTTGGCCCCCAACACTCCACAAGGTCCGCGCGATCTGTTGCTCATGCCCGACCAGATGATGCTGCAGATCCACGAGTCCATCGGTCATCCGCTGGAGCTGGACCGCATCCTCGGCGATGAACGCAATTACGCCGGCACCAGTTTCGTCAAGGCAGCAGACTTCGGCCATCTGCAATACGGTTCGAAACTGCTCAACGTAACCTTCGATCCCGACATTCCCGAGCAGCTCGCCAGCTACGGCCATGACGACGATGGCACCGCCGCGAGCAAGCAATTCCTGATTAAAAAAGGTCTGTTGCTGCGTCCGTTGGGCGGCGCGCTGTCGCAATTCCGTGCGGGCATGGACGGCGTCGCCAACAGCCGCGCGTGCGGCTGGAACCGTCCGCCGATCGACCGCATGGCCAACTTGAATATCGAGCCTGGCGATCAACCGTTGGAACAACTGATCGGCAACATCGAAAATGGCATCCTGATGAGCACCAACCGCTCGTGGTCCATCGACGATGCACGCAACAAGTTCCAGTTCGGTTGCGAGTGGGCGCAGTTGATTGAAAACGGTGAGCTCAAAGGTGTGGTGAAGAACCCGAACTACCGGGCGATTTCCGCGCACTTCTGGAAGAGCCTCAGCGCCGTCGGCGACGCCAGCACCTTCAAGGTTTTGGGCACGCCGAACTGCGGCAAGGGCGAACCGAACCAGGTGATCCGCGTCGGCCATGCCTCGCCAGCCTGCGTATTCAGCAACGTGGATGTATTCGGGGGAGACGCCTGATGGGTACTTCAAACAATCAGGCCGAGTCGTTCAAGGCCTTGGTCAACTGGCTGCGCGATGCGATTCGTGAGCCTGAACAGTTCACGCTCAGCTACGCCGCCGAATCCTCGGCCTTCGTGCGTTTCAACCACGCCAAGGTGCGCCAGGCCGGTCAGGTTCAGCAAGCGAGCATCGGTTTCAAACTGATCAATGAGGGCCGGCATGCCGACCTCGACATCACGCTGGCCGGCGATTCGGAAGTCGACGTTCAGCGGCTGGCCGAAGGTCTGCAACAGTTGCGCGAAACCTTGCCGTTGCTGCCGCAGGATCCGTATTTGATGCTCAACCACAACGGCTGGCAAAGCAAGAATGTGCAGGACCATCCGCTGCCGGATACCGAGCAGGTGGTAGCCGAAATCACCCAGGCAGCCGAAGGACTGGATCTGGTGGGTTTCTATGCCGCCGGGCCGATCAGCCGTGGTTTCGCTAGTTCCTCGGGCGCGTTTGGCTGGCATCAGGCCAACAGCTTCAATTTCGATTTCAGTCTGTTCCACGAAAACGGCCAGGCGGTGAAGGCCAGCTACGCCGGGCACGATTGGAACAGCGACGGGTTTGCCAAGCGCTTTGCGCAGGCGCGCGAGCAGTTGGCCTTCCTGGGCAGGCCGCAACGCACCCTGGCACCGGGTCAGTATCGCGCTTACCTGGCGCCGGCAGCCCTGGGAGAAATCATGGACATGCTGGGCTGGGGCGGTTTTTCGGCGCAGTCGATTGCCAGCAAACACAGCCCGCTACAGAAACTGTACGCGGGCGACAGTGCGTTCAGCCCGCTGGTGTCGGTCGATGAAAAAGTCAGTGGCTCGTTGAGCCCGGCGTTTTCGGGCGAAGGTTATCCGCGCAGCGACCTTGGGTTGATCGTCGAAGGCAAGGCGGGCGCGCAGATGGTCAGTTCACGCAGCGCCGCCGAGTACGGCCTGACCGCCAATGGCGCCAGCGGCGGTGAAATGCCGAGCGCCGTGAACATGGCGGCCGGTACGTTGCCTGATGCAGAGATTCTCAAGCAACTGGGTACCGGCTTGTACATCAGCAACCTCTGGTACCTGAACTACTCGGACCAACCGGCGGCGCGCCTGACCGGCATGACGCGGTTTGCGACGTTCTGGGTCGAGAACGGCGAGATTCAGGCGCCGGTGAGCACCATGCGGTTTGATGACAGTGCCTACAGTTTGCTGGGTTCGCAGCTGGAAGCGTTGACCGAAGAGCGCGAGCTGATGTTGTCGGCCAGCACCTACAGTCAGCGGGCCACAGCGTCGGCGTTGTTGCCGGGGGCACTGGTCGGCCGACTCACTTTAACGCTGTAAACACAAAACCCAGCAGGGCCCCTGTGGCGAGGGGATTTATCCCCGTTCGGCTGCGAAGCAGTCGCAAACTGGTGATCGCGGTGTGTCTGATACTCCGCAATTAAAGTTTTGGGGGTCGCTTCGCGACCCAACGGGGATAAATACCCTCACCACAAGGTTCCTGGCCAACCGACATGAGGTCCCATGCCCAACCGCCTGCCTCTCGACGCTGTCACCGCCCGCTGGGTGCCGTGGGTCGTCGCCATCGCGTTCTTCATGCAGTCCCTCGACGGGACCATCCTCAACACCGCCCTGCCCGCCATGGCCCGCGACCTGGCCGAAGATCCGCTGCGCATGCAGGGCGTGATCATTGCCTACATGCTCACCGTCGCCTTGCTGATCCCCGCCTCCGGCTGGATCGCCGACCGTTTCGGCACCAAGAAAATCTTCTTCGGCGCGATCCTGCTGTTCAGCCTCGGCTCACTGCTTTGCGCCTTGTCGAGCACCCTGAGCATGTTGATCGGCGCCCGAGTGATTCAGGGTCTGGGTGGTGCGCTGATGCTGCCGGTCGGGCGATTGGTGGTGCTGCGCGCCTACCCGCGTTCGGAGCTGGTGCGGATCATGGGATTCATCACCATTCCCGGCCTGCTCGGCCCGTTGATCGGCCCGACCATGGGCGGCTGGATGGTCGAATACCTGACCTGGCACTGGATCTTCCTGATCAACCTTCCGGTAGGCGCCATCGGTTGCTACGCCGTGTGGAGGTTCATCCCCGATCTGCGTGGCAGCGAACGCACGCGTTTCGACAGCCTCGGCTTTTTGCTGTTTGGTGCGGCAATGGTGCTGATCACCATCGCCATGGAAGGCCTCGGCGAACTGCACCTGCCGCACTTGCGGGTGATGTTGCTGCTGTTCGGTGGCATGGCGTGTCTGGCGGCGTATTGGTTGCGCGCCGGGCACATCGATAATCCGCTGTTCGCGCCGTCGCTGTTCAAGACCCGGACGTTTGCCGTGGGCATCCTCGGCAACCTGTTCGCCCGCCTGGGCAGCGGCGCCTTGCCGTTCCTCGTGCCGTTGCTGCTGCAAGTGGCGCTGGGTTACTCGCCGTCCCAGGCCGGGATGAGCATGTTGCCGCTGGCGGCTGCGGCGATGGTTGCCAAGTCGGTGGCGCGACCGCTGATTGAGCGCTTGGGCTATCGCATCGTCCTCACCGGCAACACTCTGGCACTGGGACTCATGCTCGCGAGCATGGGCCTGGTCACCGAGCAGACACCGTACTGGCTGCTGCTGGGGATGCTGGCGATTCTCGGCGCGATCAACTCCTTGCAGTTCACCGCCATGAACACCGTGACCCTGATCGACCTCGACGACGCCAGCGCCAGCAGCGGCAACAGCCTGCTGTCGGTGGTCGCGCAACTGTCCCTGAGCCTCGGGGTTGCCTGCGCCGGCGCCTTGCTCGGCGGCTTTACCGCAGAGATCGGCAACGACGGCGTGGACACGGTCCTGGGGGCCTTCCAGCTGACCTTTGTGACGGTCGGAATCATGGCGATGCTGGCCGCGACGATCTTCTCGCAGCTGTCAAAGGAAGACGGACGGCGCGTCAAACGTCCGGAAGAACACATCGAGCCTTAGGGCGAATGGCCATGGGACTGATACACTGCGCGACATTTTGTTTTGCAGGCCAGTCCCGTGACCACCATCGCCACCGCTTTTAATACTTTGCCGCTGTCCGCCGCCATGCTGGCTAACCTCGACTCCCTCGGTTATGCCCAGATGACGCCGATCCAGGCGCAAAGCTTGCCGGTGATCCTCAAGGGGATGGACCTGATCGCTCAGGCCAAGACCGGCAGCGGCAAGACCGCCGCCTTCGGTATCGGCCTGTTGAACCCGATCAATCCGCGCTTCTTCGGTTGCCAGGCGCTGGTCATTTGCCCGACGCGTGAGCTGGCTGACCAGGTCGCCAAGGAACTGCGTCGTCTGGCCCGCGCCGAAGACAACATCAAGATCCTGACCCTCTGCGGCGGCGTGTCCTTCGGCCCGCAGATCGGCTCCCTGGAGCACGGCGCGCACATCATCGTCGGCACCCCGGGCCGCCTTCAGCAGCATTTGCGCAAAGGTTCACTGGTGCTCCATGGCCTGAACACGCTGATCCTCGACGAAGCCGACCGCATGCTCGACATGGGTTTCTACGATTCCATCGAAGAAATCATCGCCCAATGCCCGGAGCGTCGCCAGACTCTGCTGTTCTCCGCCACGTACCCGACGGGCATCAAGCAGTTGGCCGCGAAGTTCATGCGCAACCCTCAGATCGTGAAGGCCGAGGCGTTCCACGACGACACGCAGATCGAACAGCGTTTCTACGAGATTTCCCCGGAAGAGCGCATGGACGCTGTGGTCAAAGTCCTCGCGCATCATCGTCCGGCATCCTGCGTAGCCTTCTGCTTCACCAAGCAGCAGGTTCAGGAAACCGTCGATCACCTGACCGCCAAAGGCATCTCCGCCGTCGGCCTGCACGGCGATCTGGAACAGCGTGACCGTGACCAGGTGCTGGCCATGTTCGCCAACCGCAGCACGTCAGTGCTGGTCGCCACCGACGTCGCCGCTCGCGGTCTGGACATCGATGCGCTGGACATGGTGATCAACGTTGAGCTGGCGCGTGATTCGGAAATCCACATCCACCGTGTCGGCCGTACCGGTCGAGCCGGTGAGAAAGGCATCGCGATCAGCCTGGTCGCGCCGTCCGAAGCGCACCGCGCCCAAGCCATCGAGCTACTGCAGAATTCGCCGTTGAGCTGGGATCAGCTGGACAACCTCAAATCCCAAGGCGGCGGTCCTCTGCTGCCGGTGATGAGCACGCTGGTCATCGGCGCTGGCCGTAAAGATAAGGTACGTCCGGGCGACATCCTTGGCGCACTGACGGGAGACGCCGGCATTCCGGGTGCCCAGGTCGGCAAGATCGCGATTTTCGACTTCCAGGCTTACGTGGCCGTGGAACGCGGGATCGCCAAGCAAGCCTTGCAGCGCCTGAACGACGGCAAGATCAAAGGCCGCTCGCTGCGCGTTCGCATTCTCTAAGAACGCCGCGGCCCCTGTGGGAGCTGGCCTGCCAGCGATGGCATCAACTCGGTCTGACTGGTAAACCGATTCGATGCCATCGCCGGCAGGCCAGCTCCCACATTTGATTGCATTCCAGATCAGCTCTTGTGTGAGGACACCGTTTTGCGCTCTACCGAAGTCGTGATCATTGGCGCTGGCGCCGCAGGGTTGATGTGTGCGCTGACTGCCGCCGGGCGTGGGCGCAAGGTGATGTTGCTCGACCATGCGAACAAGGCCGGCAAGAAAATCCTGATGTCGGGCGGTGGTCGCTGCAATTTCACCAACATGTACACCGAACCTGGCAATTTTCTCTCGCAGAACGAACACTTCTGCAAATCCGCACTGGCGCGCTACACCCAGTGGGATTTCATCGGCATGGTCGCCAAGCACGGCGTGCCGTACCACGAGAAGAAACTCGGCCAGCTGTTCTGCGATAACAAATCCAGCGACATCCTGGAGATGCTGCTCAACGAGTGCGATCAGGTCGGCGTGAGCTTGCACTTGGACACCTCTATCCAGACCATCGAAAAGCTGGAAAGCGGTTACTTGCTGGAGACGACGCTCGGTCAGTTGACCTGCGAATCCCTGGTGATCGCCACCGGCGGTCTTTCGATCCCGACCTTGGGCGCCACCGGTTTTGGTTATCAGGTCGCCAGGCAATTCGGTCACGACTTGCTGCCGACCCGCGCCGGCCTGGTGCCGTTCACCATTACCGATCAGCTCAAGGAGCTTTGCACCGAGCTGTCCGGTACGTCGGTGGATTGCCTGGTGAACTGCAACGACCAGAGTTTCCGCGAGAACATCCTCTTCACCCACCGCGGCCTCAGCGGTCCGGCGATTTTGCAGATTTCCTCGTTCTGGGAATCCGGCGACACGGTGGAGATCAACCTGATGCCGGACCACGACGCGCCGAGCTGGCTGCAACAGCAGCAAGCCGAACGCCCGAACAGCGAGTTGAAAACCCTGCTGGGGGAAATCTTCACCAAAAAGATGGCCAACTTGCTGGCAGACAACTGGTTCGTCTCCAAACCCATGAAGCAGTACACCCACGCGGAAATCGCCGACATCGCCGAGAAACTGGCGAGCTGGAAAGTGGTTCCCGCAGGCACCGAAGGCTATCGCACCGCGGAAGTGACCTTGGGTGGCGTTGATACTCACGAAGTGTCGTCCAAGACCATGGAATCGTTGAAAAGCCCTGGCTTGTATTTCATCGGTGAAGTGCTCGATGTCACCGGACACTTGGGCGGCTTCAACTTCCAGTGGGCCTGGTCCTCGGGCTACGCCGCCGCGCAATACGTCTGATACACCGCGTTATCGTTCTTCGCCAGCAAGCCGGCTCCTACAGGTTTTGCGTTCGCCACAAAATCCGGGCATGACGCAAACCCTGTAGGAGCCGGCTTGCTGGCGAAGGCGTCCTGGCAGACGACATGGAACTTAAGGAACAGATTTTGCTGTCAGATGTGTTCGGCGCCATTGCGTCGGCGTCATTACTGGCTCAATTTAGCGGCATTGCCTCGGAAGGCCTTCGCACTTCATGTCATCGACCTCTTTTCGTCAGTCTCTGCGCCGTCTCTGGGCGCTGGATAAATTCAGCTACAGCGTGCGGGTGTTCATCGCCCTGACCGGCACTATGGCCGTCTGTTGGTATCAGGATGAAATGGGGCTGCTGATCCCGTTGTTCCTGGGGATTATCGCCAGCGCTCTCGCCGAGACTGACGACAGTTGGCAGGGCCGTCTCAACGCGCTGGCCGTGACGCTGGTGTGTTTTCTGGTCGCCGCGCTATCGGTCGAACTGCTGTTCCCTTATCCCGTCTTTTTCATCATCGCCTTCGCCCTGGCCGCCTTCTGCCTGACCATGCTCGGCGCCCTCGGCGAGCGCTATGGTGCGATTGCCTCGGCCACATTGATTCTGTCGGTCTACACCATGATCGGCGTGGACCAGCGCGGCGGCGCGGTCACCGATTTCTGGCACGAACCGGTGCTGCTGGTGGCCGGTGCAGCGTGGTACGGCTTGCTGTCGGTGCTGTGGCAGGCGATGTTTTCCAACCAGCCGGTGCAGCAGAGCCTGGCGCGGTTATTCCGTGAGCTGGGTTATTACCTGAAACTCAAGGCGTCGCTGTTCGAGCCGATCCGGCAGATGGACGTGGAAGCGCGCCGACTGGAACTGGCCCAGCAAAACGGTCGGGTGGTGGCGGCTCTCAATGCGGCCAAAGAAATCATCCTTCACCGGGTCGGCAACGGTCGACCGGGCTCGAAAGTCAGCCGTTACCTCAAGCTGTACTTCCTCGCCCAGGACATCCACGAGCGCGCCAGCTCTTCGCACTACCCTTACAACGCGCTGGCCGAGGCGTTCTTCCACAGCGACGTGCTGTTCCGCTGTCAGCGCCTGTTGCGTCAACAAGGCAAAGCCTGCCGGGCGCTGGCGGAATCGATCCAGATGCGCCAGCCGTTCCTCTATGACGCCAGCTTTGCCGAAGCGTTGAGCGACCTGCACGCCTCCATCGAACACCTGCGCACCCAAAGCAATCCGGCCTGGCGCGGTTTACTGCGTTCTTTGCGCGCACTGGCGGCCAACCTCGGCACACTCGACCGCTTGCTCAGCGACGCCAGCAACCCCGACGCCCTGGCCGATGCCACCGACAGCAGCCTGCTCGACCGCTCGCCACGCAACCTCAAGGATGTGTGGATTCGCTTGCGCACGCAGCTGACGCCGACGTCGCTGCTGTTCCGTCATGCACTGCGCCTGCCCCTCGCCTTGAGCATCGGCTACGGCATGGTGCATTTGATTCACCCGTCGCAGGGTTACTGGATCATCCTCACCACGCTGTTTGTCTGCCAACCGAACTACGGCGCCACCCGGCGCAAACTCGGGCAGCGGATCATCGGCACCGCGATCGGCCTGACGGTGGCGTGGGCGCTGTTCGATCTGTTCCCCAATCCGCTGGTCCAGTCGTGTTTCGCGATCGCCGCCGGAGTAGTGTTCTTTATCAACCGCACCACCCGCTACACCTTGGCCACCGCCGCGATCACCCTGATGGTGCTGTTCTGCTTCAACCAGGTCGGGGATGGTTATGGGCTGTTCCTGCC
This sequence comes from Pseudomonas sp., assembly GCF_051660785.1. Classification (GTDB taxonomy): domain Bacteria; phylum Pseudomonadota; class Gammaproteobacteria; order Pseudomonadales; family Pseudomonadaceae; genus Aquipseudomonas. Next base: position 104,920 of record NZ_JBOFQE010000038.1, on the reverse strand, counting down.
GCGGTTGTTCGATACCTTGCTCGGCAGCCTGATCGCCGGCTTGGCGGTGTTCCTGTTCCTGCCGGACTGGCAGGGCCGACGCCTGAACAAAGTGCTGGCGAACACCCTGACCTGCAACAGCATTTACCTGCGCCAGATCATGCAGCAATACGCCGCCGGCAAAAGCGACGACCTGGCGTATCGCCTCGCCCGACGCAACGCCCACAACGCCGACGCTGCACTGTCGACAACGCTGGCCAACATGCTCATGGAGCCGGGGCATTTCCGGAAGGAAGCGGATGTCGGGTTTCGATTCCTGGTGCTGTCGCACACTTTGCTCAGCTATTTGTCGGGACTGGGTGCACACCGTGAAACCCAACTGCCGCCGGACGTGCGCGAGCATTTAATCGACGGCGCGGGCGTGAGCCTGGCGGCCAGCATCGACGAGATCGCCCAAGGGCTGGCGAGCAAGCAGCCGATTGCGATTCAGAGCGACGAGGAAGAGGCGCTGGCCAATACGCTTGAGCAGATGCCGGATGAAATCGATGAAGGGCAGCGGTTGGTGCAGACGCAGTTGGCGTTGATCTGCCGGCAGTTGGGGCCGTTGCGGACGTTGGCGGCGCATCTCATCAAGGACACCAGCGAGGCCTGAGGTTTGTGTTGGCTGGGCGGCGCTCCGACGATGGGGCCATCAGCCGCACCTCACATCCCATGCTGCTTCATCAACCGCTCATAACTCCCATCCGCCTTCATCTCCGCAATCTCACGGTCGAAACTGGCGACGATTTGCTCATGCTGCGGATTCTTCAGGCTGACCAGTATGTGCAGGCTGTTCTCGCTCAACGCCTTGGGCAGGAACTCCACGGCATTGCGCACCTTGGAGGATTCCCGAGCCAGGTAATAACGGGCGACGTATTCGTCTTCCAGCGTCAACTTGACCCGATCAGCCGCGACCATTCGAACGGCCATGGCGAAGTTATGCACAGGGACTTTTTGCAGCGACACGTCATCGTCGAAATCCGGTGAGTAGGCATAACCTCGCACCACCGCGATCGGATAAGTGTGCAATTGCTGCAGATTGCTGAACTCGATCGGCGCGTCCTTGCGCTTGAGAAAGCGCACACGATTGAGCAGATACTCCCCAGAAAACTGCCCCAGTTTCGTGCGTTCGTCGGTGTACCAGGCGTTGACCAGCACGTCGTAACGTCCTTCGCCAACGCCGAGCAACGCTCGCGCCCAAGGCACCTGTTCGAAATCACTGGCATAACCGGCCCGGGCCAGCGCGGTGCTGACAATGTCGGTGGCCAAGCCCCCGTTGACCAGCGTGGCGTCGGTAAACGGTGGCCAGGCGTCGGCGACCAGACGCAGCTTTTCCGCTGCCGCGCTCTGTGTCAGCAACAGCAATCCAATCAAAGCAAACGCTCGATGCAATCGCGGCATGCTAGAAAATCCTTAGCGGGCGGGCTGCCCGGCGTATTTTTCTGCCAAAACTCCAAGACACATGTACCGACTAGCCAGGTACTCAACATTAGCTCATTGGAGCCACTGCACAGCGCTTCATCGCAGATTACACAAAGAAGACAGCGCCGCGCGAAATGAATGATGGCATTTTGGCCTTTGTCACAGATTTCTCCGCCATAAAGACATATTTCGCCGGGACGCTTAGTATCGGAACGACGTTGCTCAAGGAAAGTGAAGATGACAATCGATTGGGTCTGCAAACACCACAGCGATCTGGGAAAAGAGCAGCTGTACGCCATTCTGCAATTGCGGGCTGAGGTGTTCGTTGTCGAACAGAGATGCGCCTATCAGGATGTCGATGGCCAGGATCTGGACGGTGACACCTGCCATTTGATGGCGTGGGACGGGGATCGGCTGGTGGCCTATCTGCGCCTGCTCGACCCGGAAACCCAAGGCGGCGACGTGGTGATCGGGCGGGTGATTATTGCGCCCGGGGCGCGTGGCGCCGGGCTTGGGCATGAATTGATGGCCCAGGCGTTGAAACAGGCCGGGAAGCGTTGGCCCGAGGTGCCGATCTATCTTTCGGCGCAATCACATTTGCAGGGTTATTACGGGCGGTACGGGTTTGTCGTGACGGGTGAGGAGTTTCTGGAGGATGACATTCCGCATATCGGGATGCGTCGCCCTTGAGGCCCTCATCGCGAGCAGGCACGCTCCCACAGGGTTTGGGGTCGGCCCGGACTTAGTGGTCGACACAGATCCACTGTGGGAGCGAGCCTGCTCGCGATGGCGTCAGTCGTATCACCGCAGAACTCAGGGATATTCCAACACCGCTTTAACCTGCCGCAAATTGCGCTCGATCCACCCCCGATCAATCGCCCCCCACTCGCGAATCCGATAACGCCCCGCATGGTTGCGCGCGCCCTCTTCCTGCTCGAACTCGCAAATAATGTCCAGGTCCGCCAGTGCCGCAATCGTGTCCTGTGCCGTGCGCCGGGGCATGCCGGTCACTTCAGTCAGCGCCGGGACGCTGCTCGCCAGGCCACTGTCGATGAGGTACGCCACGTATAAACGGCGGTAGAAACTGCTCTTTGTCTTGCTCACATCCACCTGTGCGCTCCTTGATCTTCTTACTGCATATCCCGCCACGTCAGGTACACCCGCAAATCAAACTCCACCTGGTGATACCCCGGCAACATGTGTTCGCAGAGTTTATAGAACGCCTTGTTGTGATCCGATTCCTTGAAGTGCGCCAGCTCGTGCACCACGATCATTTTCAGAAACTCGGAAGGCGCTTCCTTGAACAACGAGGCGACGCGGATTTCTTTCTTGGACTTGAGCTTGCCGCCCTGGACCCGCGAGATCGTGGTGTGCAGGCCAAGGGCACGATGGGTCAGGTCCAGGCGGTTGTCGAACAACACTTTGTCGATGGCCGGCGCGTTACGCAGGTATTCCTGCTTGAGGTCCAGGGCAAAGGTGTACAGCGCCTTGTCACTCTGCACCGCGTGTTTTTCCGGATAGCGCTTGGTCAGGTAGTCGCCCAGCCGACCTTCGGCGATCAGCTGGCGCACCTGGTCCTGCAACGCAGCGGGATAGGCCTGGAGGTATTTCAACGCGGTCATTAGCGGCGGCAACACGAATCACGAAAAGGTCGCCAGTGTAGCGAATTCAGCGGGTCAGCGCGCTCCAGTCAAACGGCGCCACAAAGTCACCGGCGTCCTCGGCCATCATCGGCCGCCCCACCAGAAAACCTTGCACGTACTGGCAACCATTGGCCTGCAGCCATTCATATTGCTTGACGGTTTCAACCCCTTCGGCAATCACCAGCATCCCGTATTGCTTGCACAGGTCGATCACATTGCGCACCAGCGCCGCATCCCGTTCAGACTCCGGCAACCGGGCGATCAGATGCCGATCGAGCTTGAGCGTGTCCAGCTCCAGGTCGCGCAGATGAGACAGCGAGCACGGCCCGGAACCGAAGTCATCCAGCGCTACCCGCACCCCTAGATTGCGCAGCAGGCGCAGCGTCTTGCGGGTTTCCTCGGGGTTTTGCATCAACGCTTCTTCCGTCACTTCGACTTCCAGATAACGCGGTTGCAAGCCGTGACGTTCCAGCACCTGGCGCAATTCAGTGACCAGGTTGGGCATGCCGAACTGTGTGCTGCTCAAGCTCACGCCCAGCACCAGATCTTCAGCAAACAAGGTTTCCCAGGCTTTGCGCTGGCCGGCGCCGCGATGGTAGATCCAGCTGCCCAGACGACTAATCAGTCGCGCTTCCTCCAGCAATGGCAAAAACAGCCCCGGCGGTACGTCGCCGACGCTCGGGTGCTGCCAGCGTAATAGCGCTTCAAAACCACGAATCTGCCCGCCGTCAATCGCCACCTGTGGTTGATACACGAGGTTGAAATCGCGGTTCTCAATGGCCGTTCGCACGCTCTCTTCGAGCATCAGCCGCGAGCGCGCGCGCCCATTCATGTCGTGATCGTAGAAACGGTATTGCTGTCGGCCGGCACGTTTGGCTTCGTACATCGCAATGTCCGACGCACGCAGCAATCCATCGAGATTGGAACCGCAATCCGGGTAAGTGGCGATGCCGATGCTGGCGCCCAAGGCGATATCCAGACCATCAATCTGCTGACAGATCGACACCCGCTCAATGAGTTTCTCGGCAATCTTTGCCGCTTGCTCCGGGAACTCCAGATCCAGCAGCGCCGTGAACTCGTCGCCGCCCATGCGCGCCAGTATGTCGAAGGGCCGCAGACAGGCCTTCAATTGCTCGGACACCCAGCGCAGCACCCGGTCGCCGGCATCGTGACCGAGGGAGTCGTTGACGCGCTTGAAGCCGTCGAGGTCCAGGTACAACAGCACCCAGGCGCTGTCGGTGCGCTCGCCGCGCAACAGCAGATTTTCAACCGTCTGGTAAAAGCCGCGACGGTTAAGCAGCCCGGTCAGGGGATCCGTCACTGCCTGGAATTCCAGTTGCTGATGCAGATGGCGCACCACCGACATGTCCAGCACCGTCACCACCATCGCGTGCTGTTCACTGGGCAACGGCGCGCACGACAGCGCCACCGGCACTTGCTGGCCGGGCGCAGTTCGTAGCAGCGCGTCGTGCAGGCGCAGGGTTTCGCCGCGTTTGTAACCGCTTAAAAGCTCAGAATCGATCCAGACCGGGATATGCGGCTTTTGCAGGAAATCCAGAAACTCCCTGCCTTGCAGGTCTTGCACCGTGGCATTGAGCAGTCGCGACATCGCCGGGTTGGCAAAGCGGATCAGACCGTCCTCACCCACCACCAGGATGCCTTCGGCGGCGTTGTCCAGCACCGAGGCATTGAATGCGCGAGCGACCTCCAGGTCGTGGCTCAGGCGCTGCAACGCACGACGATTACGCTGATGCTCGAGCAACGCCTGAACCTTGGGCTTGAGAATTTGCGGGTCGAACGGCTTGAACAGGTAATCGACCGCTCCGCTGGCGTAGCCCTTGATCACGGCGTCCTGGGACTGTTCGTTGGCGGTCAGGAAAATTATCGGTGTGAGACGGGTTCGCTGACTGCCGCGCATCAGGCGCGCGACTTCAAAACCGTCCATGCCGGGCATCTGCACATCCAGCAGCACCAGGTCGACATCGTGTTCAAGCAAAAGACTGAGGGCTTCAAAGCCGGAAGCCGCGGTAATCACCTGCCAATCCTGGCGCTGGAGCAACGCGCGCATGCTGATCAGGTTTTCAGGGTAATCATCAACGATTAACAGGATCGAGCTGCCTTCGGCTGGCGTGGGTTGCGCGCATTCCATGCTGCTTCTCTTATTCGGGGCGTCAGGCCGGTTTCTCGTGAAAACCGGACAAATACTGAGACTTCACTCTAGACCGGGATCCGCAAAAGCAGAAGCTGTCAGTGCGCCATCATTTAACCATCACGTACATTTGCCGACTAACGGTCGCTTCTACAGCCCCCTGAAACCGGGAAAGATGGCCTTTTAACAGGATTTTGACGCCATCCGCTTGTCATTTACGCATTAACAAATTGAACTTCTGCGCTTATAAGGACTGCCCCCAAGGCGCGTGCCAGAGCTTCTGGCACGTGCGTGCAGTAAAAAATTCGTGGAAGCTTTTGTCTATGATCGATCTCGCAACCTGGAACCTCAGTGTTCCTGTCGGCAACCCGCCTTACACCGTTGACACCCCCAAACTGGTGAAAGGCTTCAAGGATCAATACTTCCACTCCGACACCGGCACCCTGTTTTTCTGGTCACCGGTCACCGGCTCCAAAACAGCAAATGCAAAGTACCCACGCACCGAGCTGCGCGAAACCTACAGCAACGGCACCCTGAAAAACTGGCTCTACCCGGACGCCGACAACTCCCTGCGCGCCACCCTCGCGGTCAACCAGGTGCCGAGCTCAGGCAAAATCGTCATCGGCCAGATCCACGCCTATGAAAGCCAGAAACCCATGGTGAAACTCGAGTATCAGTACAAGACCAGTACGCAGTCGGGCAACATCGTCGCCAAGGTGCGAATGCGCCCGGATGACGGCGAAGGTCGAGTCATCACGATTGCCACCGGGGTGAAACTTGACCGGGAGTTTTCCTACCTCATCCACCTGAGTCCTGGCGGAGCGCTGGGCATCAGTGCGGCGGGCTACCAGTGGGACACCGACATCAGCGCGACATGGCGCGACAAGCCGTTGTACTTCAAGGCTGGGGTTTATGTGCAAGACCATACGGGGTACACCAGTGAAGGCGGGAAAGTGACGTTCAGCAAGCTGGATATTGATCACGATAAGTAATCCCCCACCGCGATCGTTCCCACGTCAAGGCGTCGAACCGTCCGCGTGGTAACGCATCCCGGGACGCTAACACCACACCCCCTGTAGCAGCTGCCGAGCAACGCGAGGCTGCGTCCGAGGACGAAGTCCTCGCAAGCCCGATGAACCCGGTCTACCTGAATAAATGCGTTGCCTGATTTACGACTGCTGCGTCCGAACGCGGCCCGAGCCGAACGCAGCCTCGCAAGCTCGACAGCTGCTACAAACCAATCATCTAAGAATCTGAAAATCTCGTAGGACGCCTCTGACCGTGGCGAAGGAGCTTGCTCGCGCTGGACGGCGAAGCATCCCAAAATCCTGCCGTCAATTTCTGATGACTCCCCACAGCGCCCTGTTTTATTGCGGTTACGCCGTAAACCATAACCACCCCACCTAACTAAAAGGCCAGATAGGCGTCCTACAGGTCGGTTGCGGGAGCCTGAATTGCTGCCTAAAGTTGGCCTGTCGCTGACACCGTTGGCGATAGGGTTTCGCAGCCCTAACGATACGTGTAGTAACCTAGCGCCTCGAAAAAGACGGGCGCCTCAGCACTCGTCATCCTTTTTTATGGTGGCTGTGTGTGGGAGACCTTCGGGTCTGCCGGGTTCCTCGTATCCTCGGTCTGCGAACCCGCACACAGCTACCACCCAATTCGTTTCGCAGCGAACGGTCGTAGCTCTTCTTTTAGATTCGAGGAGCTTTACATATGACAATGAACAATCCGCCCCGCCGCTTCACTCCAATGTCCCAATTCGCCACCAACTACCCCGTCCTGCTCATCGACAGCGACGCCCCGCTACGCGAACTCCACAACTGCGTCAGCGAACGCCTCAATGCCGTCCTCAAATACCTGAATCTCATGGCCTGCACCAGCCTGCCGGACTATGCAGAACACGACATCAACACCGTCACGAACATTGCCCGGATCATGGTGCAAGACATTGCCGATGTGTTTGGGGTGATTGAGCAGCGTGGGTTCGATACGAATAAAGCCCAATAGTCAATTTTCAGGCGATAGAAACCCGCAGTTATGCGGGTTTTTTATTCGTACCGTTAATTTCACTCGCCAGTAAAGTTTGTTTTCTAATAGCAAAACAATATTAACAACTGTCAACTCTTACAGGTGACCGCACTCATCCTTCAACCTACCCTCATCAAGGCACCCCAAAAAAACGCAGGGAGAGCACGCGCATGACAATCTCAATAGATATGAGCCGTACAGGTAATTATGCTGACGGCGAATATACCGTCACAGGAAGTACCGAAAGACAAACCACTGTATATCTACATGAGGCGGGTAGAGGTGGGGAGTACGCAAGAGTCTTTACCAGAAATGGGGATTTTGCTTTTACAATAAATGGCTTGCCGGGTGATCAGCATAGCCTTGCCATACGCACGAGCGGTGATAACGGCCAGACATTCTCACAATGGTTTCAATTATTAAATCTGACCGTAGCCTACTCAGAAAAAGGCCAACAAGGATGAGTTATTCAAAGAGGCATTTGACAAAGGGGACAAAGGGGACACCCATTAGCCTTGATTTGAGACCGGCTAATGGGTGCACCCTTTTATTTACCTTCTAATTATTGACGGGTAATCCTTTGAAGAGGGGGCGATAAAATCCGCCCCCTTTCTTTCTCTTCTTCCAGTTAGCTACTTCCACTATCGCAAAAAAGTAATAAAAACTGTCAACTATTACAGGTACGTAAACAAGACTCGCCACCTATCCCTCTCCACGCAACAGGAAAAAGTGGAACAGTGGAACAGTGGAACAGTGGAACAGTGGAACAGTGGAACAGTGGAAATAACTCTGCCTTCTTTCCGCTACCAGCCTCATTAACTTGTAATGGAATACTTAAAATGACTATTAAAGAAATATCTGAATATACCCTCGGGGAATTAGTCAACTTAGAACTCGAGAATGACACAACGCTACAGGGAGAGATAGTATCCATTGAGAAACAGCCAGGCATTCTTAGTATCAAGATTGCTGATGGAAGCGTTAAGAATGTTAACCATAGCACTATAAAGTCGAGCTACCCTGTAATGTCCTCCAAATCAGGCATGTCCGGCTTCTATGGGTCAAGAGAGCCTGGTGAAGGTCCAAGCCGCAAACCGCGCTAAAGGCGACAGTTTTATTTATCCCACCAAAAAACCCGCCTCTCGGCGGGTTTTTTATTAACGCTATTCAAACACTAAGGCTTAGTTAACCTTAGCGTTCAACTCACCCTTCAAATACCGCTGGTACATCGCTTCCAACGAGATCGGCTTGATCTTCGAAGCATTACCCGCAGTACCAAACGCTTCGTAACGAGCGATACATACGTCACGCATCGCAGTAACAGTCGCACCAAAGAACTTACGCGGATCAAACTCGCTAGGATTGGTAGCCATCAAACGACGCATCGCACCCGTCGAAGCCAAACGCAGGTCGGTATCAATGTTGACCTTGCGCACGCCGTGCTTGATGCCTTCAACGATTTCTTCAACCGGCACGCCGTAGGTTTCTTTGATGTCGCCGCCGTACTGGTTGATGATCGCCAGCCAGTCTTGCGGAACCGAAGACGAACCGTGCATGACCAGGTGGGTGTTCGGAATGCGTTTGTGGATTTCTTTGATGCGGTCGATGGCCAGCACGTCGCCGGTCGGTGGCTTGGTGAATTTGTAGGCGCCGTGGCTGGTGCCGATGGCGATGGCCAGGGCGTCGACCTGAGTGCGTTTGACGAAGTCAGCGGCTTCTTCCGGGTCGGTCAGCATTTGGCTGTGATCCAGAACGCCTTCAGCGCCGATACCGTCTTCTTCACCGGCCATGCCGGTTTCCAGCGAACCCAGGCAGCCCAGCTCGCCTTCTACCGATACGCCGCAGGCGTGAGCCAGGGCTACAGTTTGTTGGGTGACGCGGATGTTGTAGTCGTAGTCGGTCGGGGTCTTGCCGTCTTCGCCCAGGGAACCGTCCATCATCACCGAGCTGAAGCCCAGCTGGATGGAGCGCTGGCAGACGTCAGGGCTGGTGCCGTGGTCCTGGTGCATGCACACCGGGATGTGCGGGAATTCTTCGATGGCGGCCAGGATCAGGTGACGCAGGAACGGTGCGCCGGCGTATTTGCGAGCACCGGCCGAAGCCTGGACGATCACCGGGGAGTCAGTCTTGTCAGCGGCTTCCATGATGGCGCGCATCTGCTCAAGGTTGTTGACGTTGAAGGCTGGAACGCCGTAGCCGAACTCGGCTGCGTGGTCCAGCATCTGGCGCATGCTGATAAGTGCCATTGTGTGTGTCTCTCCCGGTTTGGGTCGTTAATCGTGCCAGCCTGCCGTAGCGGCGGCGGCTATTCAAGTTATTGCAGATCGGGGGTTGGCCCGGGCTGCGAATTCGGTGTTGCCAGAATCTGGATATTGCACAAAACCCTGTGGGAGCGAGCTTGCTCGCGATGAGGGCCAGGCTGCCAACAGTTTGATGACTGTCAGACCGCTATCGCGAGCAAGCTCGCTCCCACATTAGGTCCGTGGTGTGTCAATTACTGCGCCTTACAACCGCGGCCAATCAAATCATTGGTGGCAACCCAGTAAACCAGGCCTTCCTCACCTTTTACGTGAAACGCCAGCATGTCGTTGCTGTACAGCGAACCTTCGGCGCCCGGCTCAAGCTTCAAGCGGTAGACCTGATCGGCCCCGCCGAGGCGCACGTCGACTTCCTTGCGGCTGTCATCGACGTAGCGCCAGAGCACTTTGGCCTGGCTGTCGCAAGTCCAGGTGGTCCAGTTGTCCGTGGATTCGGCAGGCTTGAACAGGTTGAAATTCGAGCAACCGGCCAGCAATGCCAACGCCGTAACGGCGATAAAACCTTTCATCCATGTTCCTCGACTGACGGCGAACGCCGCCAGCCCTGAGTAAAGTGTCAGACCCGTCAAGGGCAACCATGTTCCTTGGCCGGTGTCTGGGTCTCGTATTTCTCCAGGCCGTCAGGCCCGGAACGCTTGTTGATCACGGGGTTGGTTTCCGCTTGCCAGTCGGCCTGATAGCAGCCTTTCTCTACCGACTGCGGTGCAGGTTCCGGCTTGGCTTTTGGGTTACTCCCGCAAGCCACCAGCATACCCGCAGCGATCAACAGCGCTAACGGCTTGACCATGAGAACACTCCTTTGCGTGGTCAAATGGACGACCTCAGGCCTTGGCCCGGCTTTCCAGGACTTCAACGGCTGGCAACACCTTGCCTTCCACGAACTCGAGGAACGCGCCGCCGCCGGTAGAAATGTAGGAGATCTGATCGGCAACGCCATATTTATCGATGGCAGCCAGGGTGTCGCCGCCGCCCGCGATGGAGAACGCCGAGCTTTCTGCGATCGCCTGGGCCAGCACTTTGGTGCCGTTGCCGAACTGGTCAAATTCGAACACGCCGACCGGGCCGTTCCACAGGATGGTCTTGGACGACTTCAGCAGTTCAGCGAAATTCGCTGCGGTCTGCGGGCCGATGTCCAGGATCATGTCGTCGGCGGCCACGTCAGCAATCAGCTTGACGGTCGCGGTGGCGCTTTCAGCGAATTCCTTGGCAACCACGACGTCGACCGGCAGCGGCACGCTGACCTTGGCAGCGATTTCGCGAGCGGTGTCCAGCAGGTCCGGTTCGTACAGGGACTTGCCGACCGGGTGACCGGCAGCGGCCAGGAAGGTGTTGGCGATGCCGCCGCCGACGATCAGCTGGTTGCAGATCTGGCTCAGGCTGTTCAGCACGTCGAGTTTGGTCGACACCTTGGAGCCGGCAACGATGGCCGCCATCGGCTGGGCTGGCGCGCCGAGGGCTTTGCCCAGTGCGTCCAGTTCAGCAGCCAGCAGCGGGCCAGCGGCGGCGACTTTGGCGAACTTGGCCACGCCGTGGGTCGAGCCCTCGGCACGGTGAGCGGTGCCGAAGGCGTCCATTACGAAAACGTCGCACAGGGCGGCGTATTGCTGGGCCAGTTCGTCAGCGTTCTTTTTCTCGCCTTTGTTGAAGCGCACGTTTTCGAACAGGACGATGTCGCCGGCTTTGACGTCGACACCGCCCAGGTAGTCGGCGACCAGCGGCACTTCACGGCCCAGGGCCTTGCTCAGGTAGTCAGCGACTGGCTTGAGGCTGTTCTCGGCCGAGAACTCGCCTTCGGTCGGACGGCCAAGGTGCGAGCAGACCATCACGGCCGCGCCTTTTTCCAGGGCCAGCTTGATGGTCGGCAGCGAAGCCAGGATTCGCGCATCGCTGGTGACAACACCGTCCTTGACTGGGACGTTGAGGTCTTCGCGGATCAGTACGCGCTTACCTTGCAGATCGAGGTCGGTCATCTTCAACACGGTCATGGGTCGCATTTCCTACTGTTTTGGAGAGGCAGCTGCTTGCAGATAGTGTTCTGCAACGTCCAGCATTCGGTTGGCAAAACCCCATTCGTTGTCGAACCAGGCCAGGATGTTCACCAGCCGTGGGCCGGAAACTCGGGTCTGACTGGCATCGACGATGGCCGAATGTGGGTCATGGTTGAAATCACAGCTTGCGTGAGGCAACTCGGTGTAGGCCAGCAGGCCTTTGAGCGGGCCGCTGGTGGCGGCCTCGCGCAAAATCCGGTTGACCTCGGTGGCGTCGGTGTCGCTGACGGTCTGCATCGTAATGTCGAGGCAAGACACGTTCACCGTCGGCACCCGCACGGCTTTGGCCTGAATTCGCCCGGCAAGTTCCGGCAACAGGCGTTCGATACCACGCGCCAGACCAGTGGACACCGGAATCACCGACTGGAACGCCGAACGCGTGCGGCGCAGGTCTTCGTGATGATAGGCGTCGATCACGGGCTGATCGTTCATGGCCGAGTGAATGGTGGTGATCGACACGTATTCCAGACCAATGGCCTGATCCAGCAGGCGCAACAGCGGCACGCCGCAGTTGGTGGTGCAGGACGCATTGGACACCAGCAACTCGTCGCCGGTCAGGCAATCCTGGTTCACGCCGTAGACGATGGTGGCGTCGACATCCGCCTCGCTGGCCATCGGCTGGGAAAACAGCACACGCGGTGCGCCGGCGTCGAGGAACCGCTGGCCATCGGCACGCGTGTGGTAAGCGCCGGAGCACTCCAGCACCAGATCGACGCCCAGGGACGCCCAATCGATGCCTTCGGGGGTGGCACTGCGCAGGACCTTCACGCAGTTGCCTTGAATATGCAGACAATCGTCCTCAACCCGCACTTCGCCGGGAAAACGCCCGTGAGTGGAGTCGAAGCGTGTCAGGTATTCGATGCTGGCCATGTCAGCCAGATCGTTGATCGCGACAATTTCAAACCCGGCCTTTTCGCCTCGCTCAAACAACGCACGCAAGACGCAACGACCAATCCGGCCGTAGCCGTTGAGTGCAACTTTGTAAGGACGCGGTTGAGGCATGGGGTTCTCGATTACCGTGGTGAATCCGTTAGTGCAGCATCGCCTGCGCCACCGCTATCGCGAGCAGGCTCGCTCCCACAGGAAAAGGCATTCCAATGTGGGAGCGAGCCTGCTCGCGATGACGTCAGTTCAGGCAACACCTTTTCTGGATCAGTCTTCCAGCAGCTCTTCAGCCTGACCCAGGATGTTTTCCAGGGTAAAGCCGAACTCTTCGAACAAGGCTGGCGCAGGCGCTGATTCGCCGAAGGTGGTCATGCCGATCACGCGGCCTTCCAGGCCCACGTACTTGTACCAAAAGTCCGCGTGAGCGGCTTCGATAGCGATACGGGCGCTGACCTGCAACGGCAGAACTGCTTGCTTGTAGCCGGCGTCCTGAGCATCGAACACGCTGGTGCAAGGCATCGAAACAACGCGCACTTTGCGACCTTGTTCGGTCAGCTTGTCGTAAGCCTGAACCGCCAGGCCCACTTCCGAACCGGTGGAGATCAGGATCAGCTCAGGCTCGCCTTCGCAGTCCTTCAACACGTAACCGCCACGGGCGATGTCGGCGATCTGCAGCGCGCTGCGTTCCTGATGCTGCAGGTTCTGACGCGAGAAGATCAGCGCCGAAGGGCCGTCCTTGCGCTCGATCGCCTCTTTCCAGCAAACGGCCGATTCAACGGCATCGGCTGGACGCCAGGTGTCGAGGTTCGGTGTGCTGCGCAGGCTGGTCAGTTGCTCGATCGGCTGGTGAGTCGGGCCGTCTTCGCCCAGACCGATGGAGTCGTGGGTGTAGACGAACACCACGCGCTTCTTCATCAGCGAAGCCATGCGCACCGCGTTGCGGGCGTATTCCATGAACATCAGGAAGGTCGCGCCGTAAGGCACCAGGCCGCCGTGCAAAGCCACGCCGTTCATGATTGCGCTCATGCCGAATTCGCGGACGCCGTAGTACATGTAGTTGCCGCTGGCGTCTTCAGCCGAAACACCTTTGCAACCTTTCCACAGGGTCAGGTTGGAACCGGCCAGGTCAGCGGAGCCGCCGAGCAGTTCAGGCAACAGCGGGCCGTAGGCATTCAGTGCGTTCTGGCTGGCTTTACGGCTGGCGATGGTTTCGCCCTTGGCCGCGACTTCAGCAATATAAGCCGAGGCTTTTTCCGCGAAGTCTTCCGGCAGATCGCCGCCCAGGCGACGGACCAGTTCGTTGGCCAGCTCTGGGAAAGCAGCGGAGTAGGCAGCGAAACGCTGATCCCACTCGGCTTCGGCCGCGCGGCCGGCTTCCTTGGCGTCCCACTCGGCATAGATGTCAGCCGGGATTTCGAACGGACCGTGGTTCCATTTCAGTGCAGCGCGGGTCAGCGCGATTTCCGCATCACCCAGCGGGGCGCCGTGGCAGTCTTCTTTACCTTGCTTGTTCGGCGAACCGAAACCGATGGTGGTCTTACAGCAGATCAGGGTTGGCTGATCGCTTTTACGCGCGGTCTCGATGGCGGTCTTGATCTCTTCCGGGTCGTGACCGTCGACGTTGCGGATCACCTGCCAGTTGTAGGCTTCGAAACGCTTCGGGGTGTCGTCGGTGAACCAGCCTTCGACTTCGCCGTCGATGGAGATGCCGTTGTCATCGTAGAAGGCGATCAGTTTGCCCAGGCCCAACGTACCGGCCAGGGAGCCGACTTCGTGGGAAATGCCTTCCATCATGCAGCCATCACCCAGGAACACGTAGGTGTGGTGGTCGACAACGTTGTGGCCAGGACGGTTGAACTGCGCCGCCAGGACTTTTTCAGCCAGGGCGAAACCTACGGCGTTGGCCAGGCCTTGGCCCAGTGGACCGGTGGTGGTTTCAACGCCTGGGGTGTAACCGAATTCCGGGTGACCCGGGGTACGGCTGTGCAGTTGGCGGAAGCTTTTCAGGTCATCGATCGACAGGTCGTAGCCGGTCAGGTGCAGCAGCGAGTAGATCAACATCGAGCCGTGACCGTTGGACAGCACGAAGCGGTCACGGTCGGCGAACGATGGATTGCTCGGGTTGTGCTTCAGGTAGTCACGCCAAAGTACCTCGGCGATATCCGCCATACCCATAGGGGCACCGGGATGGCCGCTGTTGGCTTTTTGCACGGCATCCATGCTGAGGGCACGAATGGCGTTGGCACGCTCACGACGGCTGGGCATCGCTGATCTCCTGGGGGCTGAATAAAACGAAACGGAAAAAAGGCGAGCATTTTCCCTCACCGGGCCGCCTCGGGGCAATGACAGATAGTCATCTGGAGGCGTTTTTCCAATTGTTAACGGCGGTTTCGACTGATGAAACCTTTCCGCAGTTCGTTTGTTGACTGAACCTAACGCCGAGAAGTGCCATCCATCGAGCAATATCAAAACTTTTTGATATTGCTCTTGCGGTGATTTCTGAGCGTCACTAGACTGCTGGCCTTATGAATTTACGCGTGCCTTCCATTCAACATGACGATTGCGATGAGCTGGCGGCCCTGTGCAAGGCCGGCGGCGATCCTCTGCGGCTGAATGTATTGCGCGCGCTGGCCAACGATTCGTTTGGCGTACTGGAACTGGCGCAGATCTTCGGTATTGGTCAGTCCGGCATGAGTCACCACCTCAAGGTATTAGCCCAGGCCGAACTGGTGGCGACCCGCCGTGAAGGCAACGCGATTTTCTACCGTCGCGCCCTGCCCCACACTGATCTGCTGGGTGGCAAGCTGCACGCCGCGTTGCTCGAAGAAGTGGACAACCTGACCCTGCCGACCGATGTGCAATCACGGATCGCTCAGGTCCACGGGCAACGAGCCGCCGCCAGTCAGGACTTTTTCTCACGGGTCGCGGAGAAATTTCGTGCCCAGCAAGACTTGATCGCCGGCCTGCCGCAATACCGCGAAAGCGTGGTGGCCTTGCTCGACAAGCTGAGTTTCAGTGACGGCGCGACGGCCATCGAAGTCGGCCCCGGCGACGGTGAATTTCTGCCGGAACTGGCGCGCCGCTTCACCCAGGTGACGGCGCTGGACAACAGCCCGGCGATGCTCGAACTGGCGCGTCAGGTCTGCGAACGTGAAACGCTGGCTAACGTCAGCCTGCAACTGGCCGATGCATTGAATGGCGTCAGCCTTCAGGCCGATTGCGTAGTACTTAACATGGTGCTGCATCATTTCGCCGCACCGGCCGAAGCACTCAAGCACATGGCCGATTTGCTGCAACCGGGCGGTAGCCTGCTCGTGACAGAGTTATGTAGCCACAACCAGAGTTGGGCCAGGGAGGCCTGCGGTGATCTGTGGTTGGGGTTTGAACAGGACGATTTGGCCCGTTGGGCCACCGCTGCGGGACTCGTTCCCGGGGAAAGCCTCTATGTAGGCTTACGTAATGGTTTCCAGATCCAGGTCCGCCATTTTCAGCGACCGGCTGGCGACACTCACCATCGGTAAATTCAGGAAAAAATCGAGATGAGCGAATACTCCCTCTTCACCTCCGAGTCCGTGTCCGAAGGGCATCCAGACAAAATCGCCGACCAGATTTCCGATGCGGTGCTGGACGCCATCATTGCTGAAGACAAGTTCGCCCGCGTAGCGTGCGAGACGCTGGTCAAAACCGGCGTGGCAATCATTGCAGGTGAAGTCACCACATCGGCCTGGGTCGATCTGGAAGAAATCGTGCGTAACGTCATTCTGGACATCGGCTACAACAGCTCCGATGTCGGCTTTGACGGTGCCACTTGCGGCGTGATGAACATCATCGGCAAGCAGTCCCCTGACATCAACCAGGGTGTCGACCGTGCCAAGCCTGAAGATCAGGGCGCCGGCGACCAGGGCCTGATGTTCGGCTACGCCAGCAACGAAACCGACGTGCTGATGCCAGCACCGATCACCTTCTCGCACCAGCTGGTGCAGCGCCAGGCTGAAGCCCGTAAATCCGGCCTGTTGCCTTGGCTGCGCCCGGACGCCAAGTCGCAAGTGACTTGCCGTTACGAAGGCGGCAAGGTTGTCGGTATCGACGCTGTTGTTCTGTCGACCCAGCACAACCCTGAAGTGTCGTACAAAGACCTGCGCGAAGGCGTGATGGAGCTGATCGTCAAGCACGTGCTGCCTGCCGAACTGCTGACCAAAGACACCCAGTTCCACATCAACCCGACTGGCCAGTTCATCATCGGCGGCCCGGTGGGCGACTGCGGTCTGACCGGTCGCAAGATCATCGTCGACAGCTACGGCGGCATGGCCCGTCACGGCGGCGGCGCGTTCTCCGGTAAAGATCCATCGAAGGTTGACCGTTCGGCCGCCTACGCCGGTCGTTACGTGGCCAAGAACATCGTCGCTGCCGGCCTGGCCGAGCGTTGCGAGATTCAGGTTTCCTACGCGATCGGTGTTGCGCAGCCGACTTCGATCTCGTTGAACACCTTCGGTACCGGCAAGATCAGCGACGACAAGATCGTCAAACTGGTTCGCGAAATTTTCGACCTGCGTCCCTACGCGATCACCACCATGCTCGACCTGCTGCACCCGATGTACCAGGAAACCGCTGCGTACGGCCACTTCGGTCGTACCCCGGCAACCAAGACTGTGGGCGAAGATACTTTCACCACCTTCACCTGGGAAAAGACCGACCGCGCCGACGACCTGCGTACTGCAGCCGGCCTGTAAGACTTTCCTGGCGGTACCAAAAGCCCCGCACGGTTCGCCGTGCGGGGCTTTTTATTGGTTTTCGCTTTCCACCGGATCGCCCCCATCGCGAGCAGGCTCGCTCCCACATTAGTCCTGCCATACACCAAATTTGTGCTCACTGAAGTTCCACTGCGGGAGCGAGCCTGCTCGCGATGGGGCCAGCCCGGCCAGCCCGGAAACACCAGGCAAAACACCCACACTTCCCGCCAGAAAATACTGACTAACCTTCAAGCATCACCCCTGAGCAAGGACGCTCACGATGCTTCTGCGCCTGTTTTTCGCTTTGTCCCTGACCTTGTTTTGCCTGAGCTCAAATGCCGACGACTGCCCCGACTGGCCACCCGCCCGCGCCCTGGACGAAATTACCGCCCTGCAAAAACAGATCGATTTCTGGGACGACAACTATCACCGCCACGGACGCTCACTGGTCGCCGACGAAATCTATGATCAATCCCGCGCGCGATTGAGCGAATGGCGCGAGTGTTTTGACATGAGTCTTGCGCCTGAACCCTTGCGCACGGCGGGCGGCAAGATTGCCCACCCCATCGCCCACACAGGCTTGGAAAAACTGCGAGATGGTCAGGCCGTCGAGCATTGGCTGCGAGAGCGAGATGACCTCTGGATACAACCCAAGGTCGACGGTGTGGCCGTGACGCTGATCTATCGCAACGGCGTGCTGCATCAGGCGATCAGTCGGGGGGACGGCTTGAACGGTCAGGACTGGACCGCATCGGCCCGACTGATCGAGGCCATTCCCCAACAACTGCCGCAGCCAATGGATCTACTGGTGCAAGGCGAACTCTATTGGCGCCTGACCGACCATGTGCAAGCCAAGGCAGGCAGCCTCAACGCCCGCGTCACAGTGGCCGGGTTGATGGCCCGCAAGCAGCTGAATGCCGAACAGGCCGGTGGAATCGGGATGTTTGTCTGGGATTGGCCGCAGGGTCCGGCCAGCCTGCCGGCCCGCGTGGCGGCTCTCGATGAAATGGGTTTCCCGAGCACGGCGCCTTACAGCCAACCCATCAAGGTATTTGCCGATGCTGAACAATGGCGCGATCACTGGTATCGCACGCCCTTGCCCTTCGCCAGCGATGGCGTGGTTTTGCGTCAGAGCCAGCGCCCACCGGCCGAGCGTTGGCAGGCGCGGCCGTCCTTCTGGAGCGTGGCCTGGAAGTATCCGTTCGCCCAGGCCCTGGCCGAAGTGCGCAAGGTTCACTTCAAAATCGGGCGCACGGGCCGGATTACACCCGTGTTGGACCTGGCGCCATTGAAGCTCGATGACCGACAGATCAAGCGCGTGAGCGTCAGCTCCCTGCGACGCTGGGAAGAGCTGGATATCCGCCCCGGGGATCAGGTGTCCATCAGCCTGGCGGGACTGACCATTCCAAGGCTCGACGGCGTCGTGCTACGCAGTACCGAACGCATGGAATTGAACGTGCCATCGGCAGCAGATTTTCATCCATTGAGTTGCTGGCAACCGACATCTGGATGCGAGAGCCAATTCCTCGCCCGCCTGACGTGGCTCAGCGGCAAGCAGGGGCTGGCTTTACCTCATATCGGTCCCGGCACCTGGGAGAAACTTTTCGAAACAGGCCGCCTCAACAGCCTGCTGGATTGGTTGACCCTCGATGCTCAAGAGCTTGCTAACATTGATGGCTTCGGCGAATGCAGCGCGACTCGCCTGTTAAACAGCTTCAACAGCGCCCGGCAACGCCCGTTTACTCGCTGGGTCAAAGCCTTGGGGCTGCCGCCGACCGGCCAGGCACGGCTTGCCGATTCATGGCAGGAACTGGCGGATCGAAACACCGAACAATGGCAGGCAGAAGCCGGTATCGGCCCGGGACGCGCGGCGCAGTTGAGCGAATTTTTTCGCGACCCGCACGTCCTGGCACTGAGTCAAACATTACACAGGGCCGGGATTGACGGTTTTTAAACGCCGACGACATCCGGCAGCCCGGGAACCCAAAGGGGCCGACAGGCTCAAACGCCCATCGCCACATCGATCCGATTGTCTTTGCACATGGAGCTTTTATGAAATTTCTTTCACCGCTCGCCTTGTTGACCCTTTGCAGCGTGATGGCCGCTCCCCTGATGGCCGCCGAAGAAGCCCCCGAGCTGACCGGCTGCGCCGCGAAGAAACAGGGCATCATCAATCAGATCGAACTGGCCAAATCCCACGGCAACGCCGATCAACAGGCCGGCCTCGAAACCGCCCTGAGCGAAGTCACCGCCCACTGCACCGACGCTTCGCTGAAGAAGGAACGAGAAAACAAGGTGCTCGACGCCAAACATGAAGTCAGCAAACGTCAGGCCGACCTGGACAAGGCCATGAAGAAAGGCGATCCGGAGAAGATCGACAAGCGCAAAAACAAACTTGCCGAGTCGCGCAAGGAATTGCAGAACGCGCTCGATGAGCTGGATAAGTAGGAAGGGGTAAAAGTCCAGGGATTTGTGTTGATCTTGAGGCAGCCATCGCGAGCAGGCTCGCTCCCACAGAGGTATGCATTCCAATGTGGGAGCGAGCCTGCTCGCGATGGCGTCAGTGAATACACCACAACTTAATGATCCCGAAACTCTTTATGGCAGGCACTGCACGCATCCTCGACTTTCTGCACCGCCGGCCCCAGGTTACTGGCCTTGTAAGGCTGAACCTTGCTGGCAATCACCAAGTCACCGGTGGCGGCTTCAAGGGTGCGGACCATTTCCTGAAAACGTGCCTGTTGCTGCCACACATTGTCCTTGGCGCTGGTGTGATCTTCTTCACGCACCTGCGGAAAATGTTTCCACGGCTCACGGGACAAGGTGTCGAGCTTCACGGCGCCCGCCTCGAATTTCGGACCGTCGAACGGGATACGACCACGCAACATGCCGCCCAGATCTTCGCCGGTCTTGAGCATCTGTTTGAAGATCGCCTTGCGTTGACCCAGCGGCGAATTCGGATCGACACCTCCACAGGCAGACAACGCCAGGCAGGCCAGCAATACAACAGAAAGTCTTTTAAGAGTCATGGTGGCTTCAGGTCACGGGAAACGGCGGCCAGTATCCTCGCGTCATCGGCAAAGACCAATAGCCCTATTATCAATACGGGTTGTTTGAGCGCATGGAGCACTCAGGCAACCGGCAAAGGAATTACTCCATGAACAGCCGTTTCAAGGCATGGCGTCACCACCTCGTGTGGACTCTTCCAATGGTGGCCGTGCTCGCTGGTTGCACCGGCGGCGATAAAAACACCCCTAAAACCCACGCATTGGCGACCTATTCCCGCGCCACTTGGGAAACGCTGCCGGCCGTGTCCGATACCGACCTGGTCGCCGGTTTTGGTTCGTGGCGCAGCGCCTGCACCCGACTCAAGGCCGATCCGGTCTGGGGTTCGACCTGCGCGGCATCCGCCAATGTGCCGCAAACCGCCAACGACATCCGCGGCTTCCTCAAGCAGAACCTCGACGTCTACGGCCTGCGCGCCGCCAATGACAATCCCAACGGTTTGATCACCGGCTATTACGAGCCGGTCTACCCCGGCAGCCTGACCCAGACCGACGTGGCGAACATTCCGGTGTACGGCGTGCCCGAGGACATGATCATCGTCTCCCTGGACAGCATCTACCCGGAACTCAAGGGCAAACGCCTGCGCGGCCGCCTCGAGGGTCGCGTGCTCAAGCCTTACGACGACGCGGCAACGATTGAGACCAAAGGGGTCAAGGCGCCAGTGGTTGCCTGGCTGACCGATCCGATGAACCTGCAATTCCTGCAAATCCAGGGTTCGGGCCGCATCCAGCTCGACGATGGTCGTCAGTTGCGCATCGCTTACGCGGACCAGAACGGCCATCCGTATCGGCCGATCGGGCGCTGGCTGGTGGAGCAAGGCGAGTTGAAGAAAGAAGACGTGACCATGGGTGCCATCAGCACGTGGGCCAAGGCCAATCCGTCGCGGATTCCGGAACTGCTGGGCAGCAACCCGAGTTATGTGTTCTTCACCCGTAATCCGGACAGCAATGAAGGCCCGCGCGGCTCGCTGAACGTTCCACTGACGGCCGGTTACAGCGCGGCCGTGGATCGCAAGGTGATTCCGCTGGGCAGCCTGCTGTGGTTATCCACCACTAAACCGGACGGCACCGCACTGGTTCGGCCGGTGGCGGCGCAAGACACCGGCGGTGCGATTGCCGGCGAAGTGCGTGCGGATCTGTTCTGGGGCACCGGCGAGGCGGCCGGGCAATTGGCCGGGGATATGAAACAGCAGGGGCAGATCTGGATGCTCTGGCCTAAAGGCGCGGCGTTGCCGCAGGTGCCGCAAGTTGCCGATGCGGCGAAGGCCAATCCGTAAGCCTTGTATTTGCAGTTAGATAGTCATCGCGAGCAGGCTCGCTCCAACATTGGATCTCGGTTGTACACAGCTTTTGTGTTCACTGAAGATCAACTGTGGGAGCGAGCCGGCTCCGGGCGGCGTTCCGACGATGAGGCCAGCAAAATCACCGCAATATTTTCAGACCGACACCACAAAGAAACCGACAATCAACCCCATCCCCACAAACCACACCAACGACCGCAAAATATGCCAGTCCGCCAGGTAGCAAATGATGTACAGCAGCCGACTGGTAATAAACAGCACCGCCAGCACGTTGACCGTCACCAGCTGCGCCGTGCCCACCAGATGCGCAACAATCACCGCCGCTGCAAACGCAGGGGTCACTTCAAAACTGTTCAGCTGCGCCGCATGCGCACGCCGACCCAAACCATTCAGCGATTCAAGAAAGTCCCGCGGGTCATGGTTGTCTTTCAGCCGGTACCCGCCCACGACCTTGGCGACGCCCGTACAGAGATAAGGCAGGAAGATCGCGATTAAAACGCACCACAGGGCAACCGTCATAAAGCAGTCCTTTCTTCAGTTTTAGAATGTTGGGTAGCCATCAGAACTTCATCACCAAAATACCGACCAGCACCAACCCACAGGCTAAGAGCCTTGGCCTGCCGAAAGGTTCTTTCAGGTACCGCATGCCGAACAGCACCACCAGGATCACACTGATCTCGCGCAACGCCGCCGCTTCGGCAATCGACCCTAGCTGCATCGCCCACAGCACCAGAGCGTAGCTGAACAACACGCAGAACCCGACCGCCAGCCCCAGTCGCCACTGTTCACGCCAGAACAGCATGAACGCCGGTCGCTTGCGCACCAGCGCCAGCAACGGGAACGGCCAGGCGCTGAGCAACGTGACCCAGACCAGATAGTCCAGAGGGTGCGACCAGCGCCGCAATGCCTGGCCATCGATAAAGGTGTAGCAGCCGATGCACAGACCGATCAGGGCCACCACCGGCAACATCGACCAAGGCAGACGTTCACCACCGCCGCCTTGCCAGAGCAGGCACAGCATGCCGAATGGGATTAAAAGAATTCCGAAGATCTGCTGATTCGTCAGCACTTCCCCGGCGAAGATCAGCGTCAGTGCCAGTACCACCAGCGGCGACAGCCCACGCATCAACGGATAGACCAACCCGAGGTCGCCGACCCGATAGGCCTGGATCAGCAGATAGCGATAGAGCAATTCGAACGCCGCCGACGCCAGGATCCATGGCCAGATTTCAATCGGCGGCAGCGCCACGAACGGCAGCATCAGGACGACAAACAGCATCGCGACGCTGTCCATGCAGGCCACCACCAGCAGCCGTTCGGCGCTGAATTTGATCAGGGTATTCCACGCCGCGTGCAACAGCGCCGCCACCAACACCAGAGCCGTCGCAAGCACGGCACACTCCTTTTCTGTTGATCCCCCTGCCCTGTAGGAGCCGGCTTGCTGGCGATGAACGATGACGCGGGCCGTTTGTTGGACCGCAGTGCCTGCATCGCCAGCAAGCCGGCTCCTACAAGGGGCGAGGGATAATTGATTCGCCATATGTCAGCAGCTGTTTATACTGCAAGCGACCACGCCGCACTCAGTTGCGCACAGACTAATTCCAATAATTTCTGCCACTGCCCGCTCTCTTCGAGAACGGTCATCGGCATGCGTATGCCTGATCACAGCGTCAAGACTACCGACAGAGACCTTGCGCATGCCACTCGCCTTGCTTGCCCTTGCTGTTGCCGCGTTCGGCATCGGCACCACTGAATTCGTCATCATGGGTTTGCTGCCCGACGTCGCCCGCGACCTCGCCGTGAGCATTCCCCACGCCGGCCTGCTGATCACCGGCTACGCCCTGGGCGTAGTGTTCGGTGCGCCGATCCTCGCGATCGGCACAGCCAACATGCCACGCAAAGCCACATTGCTGGGCATGACGCTGATGTTCATCCTCGGCAACGTGCTGTGCGCATTGGCGCCGAACTACGCCACGTTGATGGCCGCGAGAGTCGTCACCGCGTTGTGCCACGGCGCATTCTTCGGCATCGGCTCGGTGGTCGCGGCCGGGCTGGTCGCGCCGAACAAAAGGGCGCAAGCGATTGCCATGATGTTCACCGGCCTGACGCTGGCCAACGTGCTCGGCGTGCCATTGGGCACCGCGCTCGGGCAATACGCCGGCTGGCGTTCGACGTTCTGGGCGGTGTCGGTGATCGGTGTGATTGCCGCAATCGCACAGTGGCTCTGGCTGCCGAAAGACATCGCGATGGACAAGGCCAACCTCGCCAGCGAGTTCAAAGTGCTGGGCAAGGTCAATGTGTTGCTGGCCTTGGGCATGAGCGTGCTGGCGTCGACCAGTCTGTTCAGCGTGTTCACCTACATCGCGCCGATCCTGCAGGACATCACCGGTGTCAGCCCCCATGGCGTGACGATCATGCTGCTGTTGTTTGGCGTCGGCCTGACGGCAGGCAGCATGCTCGGCGGACGTCTGGCGGACAGTCGATTGCTGCCGTCATTGGTCGGCATGGCGCTGGCCGTGGTGGTGGTGTTGGCTGCATTCAGCCAGACCAGTCACTCGGTGATTCCGGCGGCGATCACTTTGGTGCTGTGGGGGATTTTCGCGTTTGCCCTGTGCCCGATCCTTCAACTGCTGATCATTGATCAGGCGCATGAAGCGCCGAACCTCGGCTCGACGCTGAACCAGAGCGCGTTCAATCTCGGCAATGCGGCGGGGGCGTGGATTGGCGGGTTGGTGGTTGCCAGCGGTGCGGATCTGGCGGACCTGCCGTGGACCGGCGCGCTGGTCAGTGGCCTGACGGTGCTGACGGCGCTGTTCTACATCTATCTGCAACGTCGCGGTGCGGCTGCGGTCAATGTGTCCGGCTGAATGAATGTGTCGCTGCTGACACCGCTATCGCGAGCAGGCTCGCTCCCACAATGGATCTTCAGTGAGCACAGATTCTGTGTACGACCGCATTCCATGTGGGAGCGAGCCTGCTCGCGATGAAGTTGACGCGGTGCAACTGCCTGAAACCCCATTTCCCACCTCCCATCCAAGGACCCCGGATGCTCGAACTTGTCGCTGCCTTTATCTGCCTCACCACCCTCCTCACCTACGTCAATTTCCGCTTCATCGGCCTGCCTCCGACCATCGGGGTCATGGTCACGGCGCTGATGTTTTCCCTGCTGCTGCAAGGCCTGAGCTTGCTCGGTTATCCCGGCCTCGAAGAGCGCATTCAGCAGCTGATCGGCCAGATCGACTTCGGCGATCTGTTGATGAACTGGATGCTGTCGTTCCTGCTGTTCGCCGGCGCCTTGCACGTCAACCTGAATGACCTGCGCAGCTATCGCTGGCCGATCGGCCTGCTGGCGACTGTCGGCGTGTTGATCGCGACGGCGGTGATCGGCAGCCTCGCCTATTACATTTTTGCCCTGTTCGGCTGGCACGTGAGCTTCCTTTATTGCCTGCTGTTCGGCGCGCTGATTTCCCCCACCGACCCGATTGCGGTGCTCGGTGTGCTGCGGACTGCCAATGCGTCCAAGCCTCTGAAAACCACCATCGTCGGCGAATCGCTGTTCAACGACGGTACGGCCGTGGTGGTCTTCACCGTGTTGCTGGGCATTGCGCAACTCGGCGAAACCCCGACCGTGGGCGCCACGGCCATGCTGTTCGCCCATGAGGCGATTGGCGGCGTGCTGTTTGGCGGGCTTATCGGTTATCTGGTGTACCTGATGATCAAGAGCATCGAACAGCACCAGATCGAAGTCATGCTAACCCTGGCGCTGGTGATCGGCGGCTCGGCCATGGCGTCGGAGCTGCATGTGTCCGCACCGATTGCGATGGTCGCCGCCGGTCTGATCATCGGTAACCTGGGTCGAAACCTGGCGATGAACGACATGACGCGCAAGTACCTGGACGGTTTCTGGGAACTGCTCGACGACATGCTCAACGCCCTGCTGTTCGCCCTGATCGGCATGGAGCTGTTACTGCTGCCGTTCAACTGGCTGCACGTGCTGGCCGCTAGCTTGCTGGCACTGGCGATTCTGCTTTCACGCCTGCTGACGGTCGCGCCGGCCATCGTGCTGCTGCGGCGCTGGCGCACAGTGCCGCGCGGGACGATCCGGATTCTGACCTGGGGTGGTTTGCGCGGTGGTGTTTCGGTGGCGTTGGCCTTGGCCCTGCCGCTAGGGCCGGAGCGTGACTTGCTGCTGAGCATCACCTACATCGTGGTGCTGTCGTCGATCCTGTTGCAGGGTCTGAGCATCGGCAAACTGGTCAAGCACGTGACCAAGGATGAGCCTGCGCCAGCGGCACAGGCCGAGCATCACTGATTATTTTTTGCTCTTCTGCGGATCGGGCTCCGAACCCTGATCCGCAGTCTTTTTCGGCGGTCCGCTCTCGCTACGAATCTGCGCGTGGCTGATCAGGGCGAAGATGAAGCTGCCGCCGATGATGTTCCCCGCCAGCGTCGGCCCGGCGAACACCAGCCAGAAATCCTTCCACGGCAACTCGCCGGCAAACACCAGGTACGAGACCTCGGCCGAACCGACCACGATGTGGGTGAAATCCCCCAGCGCCATGAGGTAGGTGATGAGGATGATGATCCACATCTTGGCGCTTTCCATGGACGGGATCATCCAGACCATGGTGGCAATCATCCAGCCTGAAACGATGCCTTTGGCGAACATCTGGCTGGCGTCGTTCTCCATGATCTTGCGCCCGATATCGAGGAAAGCCAGGTCGGTCTTGCTGTCGAAAATCGGCAGATTCAGCATCACGTAGGCCACCAGCAACGTACCGCAGAGGTTGCCCACCAGCACCACTGACCACAGGCGCAGCAACCGCCCGAAATTATTCAGTGTGGGTTTGGTCATGATCGGCAGTACCGCCGTCAGGGTGTTCTCGGTGAACAGTTGCTGACGGGCGAGGATCACCGCAAGAAAGCCGGCGCAGTAGCCGAAACTGGCGATGACCTTGAAGCCTTCACCGTCCGGCAGGCGGGAATTGAGCAACCCCATGGCCATCAGCGACAGGCCCATGGTCAGGCCGGCGGCCAAGGCCGACCACCACAAGGCGGCGACACTGCGCTCGAGTTCCTGATCGCCTTGGGTACGGATGATTTCGTGCAGCACCGCCGCGCGTGGCGGCTGGCTCTTGTCGACGTCGTGCTGCTCTTCCGGCGACAGGTTTGGGGTCTTGCCTTCTTTCTTGGCGTCCATAAAGCTCCGGAACCGGTGGTGTGTCATGTAGGTACGACACGCGCGGTTCGGAGCTGTTCACTGACTCGATGAATCAACGTTTATAGGGAGACCGCCATCGCGAGCAGGCTCGCTCCCACAGGGATCTTCTTTGTGGCGCAGATCGTGTTCACAGCACGGCTTATGTGGGAGCGAGCCTGCTCGCGATGGGCGCGCCGCCGATCTCACTCGCTGGCGACGTCATCCTTGAACTGGTCTTTGACGTACTTGATCTCGGTCTGGCCGTGCGGCGCCGGCAAGCCGTCTTCACCCAGGTTGACGAAGACAATCTTGTCCACCGTCAGGATGCTTTTGCGGGTGATCTTGTTGCGCACTTCGCACTTGAGGGTGATGGAGGTGCGACCGAACTCGGTGGCGGTGATGCCCAGCTCGATGATGTCGCCCTGGCGCGAGGCGCTGACAAAGTTGATTTCGGAAATGTACTTGGTGACCACACGTTGGTTGCCCAACTGGACAATGGCGTAGATCGCCGCTTCTTCGTCGAGCCAGCGCAACAGGCTGCCGCCGAACAGCGTGCCGTTGGGGTTGAGGTCTTCGGGTTTTACCCATTTGCGGGTGTGGAAATTCATATTCACTCCTGAGCGTCTTGCCGAATGATGGGGGGCATCATGGCAGAGCCCGGCCTAGAGCTCTATTGGGCATCGCCTATGGACTCGATTACCGTTCGGACATTGATCAACAGAAACGCTTTGGAAGATAAGAATAGCCCGCTATAATCGCCACCGTTTCAAAACGGTAACGATCCATTGATACCGTTTTCCCGCCACCTGTCCGAGGGGCGCTGCAGCAGGTTCGACCTGTCAGGCTCGGATGGGGCGTTGACTGGCCATTATTGGCCGGACACTAAACGCACAACGGCGCCCATTCGCATACATTACGAATGGAGGCTCATCATGAGCGCTGTTATCACGCCTGCAGATTTTAACGACTACAAAGTGGCCGACATGTCCCTGGCTGCCTGGGGCCGTCGCGAAACCATCATCGCCGAATCCGAAATGCCAGCCCTGATGGGTCTGCGCCGCAAGTACGCCGGTGAGCAGCCACTCAAAGGCGCGAAAATCCTCGGCTGCATCCACATGACCATTCAGACTGCCGTACTGATCGAAACCCTGGTTGCCCTGGGTGCCGAAGTACGTTGGTCGTCCTGCAACATTTTCTCGACTCAGGACCAGGCCGCTGCCGCTATCGCTGCTGCCGGCATCGCGGTTTTCGCCTGGAAAGGCGAGACTGAAGAAGAGTACGAGTGGTGCCTGGAGCAAACCATCCTCAAAGATGGCGCGCCTTGGGATGCCAACATGATCCTCGACGACGGCGGCGACCTGACCGAGCTGCTGCACAAGAAATACCCGGCGATCCTGGACCGCGTCCATGGCGTGACCGAAGAAACCACCACCGGCGTTCACCGCCTGCTGGACATGCTGGCCAAGGGCGAGCTGAAAATCCCGGCCATCAACGTCAACGACTCGGTAACCAAGAGCAAGAACGACAACAAGTACGGCTGCCGTCACAGCCTGAACGATGCGATCAAGCGTGGTACCGACCACCTGTTGTCCGGCAAGCAAGCGCTGGTCATCGGTTACGGTGACGTGGGCAAGGGCTCCGCTCAGTCCCTGCGTCAGGAAGGCATGATCGTTAAAGTCTCCGAAGTCGACCCGATCTGCGCCATGCAAGCCTGCATGGACGGCTACGAGCTGGTATCGCCGTTCATCGACGGTATCAACGACGGCACTGAGGCCAGCATCGACAAAGCCCTGCTGGGCAAGATCGACCTGATCGTGACCACCACCGGTAACGTCAATGTTTGCGACGCAAACATGCTCAAAGCCCTGAAGAAGCGCGCTGTTGTCTGCAACATCGGCCACTTCGACAACGAAATCGACACCGCTTTCATGCGCAAGAACTGGGCATGGGAAGAAGTGAAGCCACAGGTTCACAAGATCCACCGTACCGGTCCTGGCGCATTCGATGCCCAGAACGACGACTACCTGATCCTGCTGGCCGAAGGCCGTCTGGTTAACCTGGGCAACGCCACTGGCCACCCAAGCCGCATCATGGACGGTTCGTTCGCCAACCAGGTTCTGGCGCAGATCTTCCTGTTCGGCCAGAAGTACGCCGACCTGTCGCCAGCCCAGAAAGCCGAGCGCCTGACGGTTGAAGTACTGCCGAAGAAACTCGACGAAGAAGTGGCCCTGGAAATGGTCCGCGGTTTCGGCGGCGTTGTGACTCAACTGACCAAGACCCAGGCCGACTACATCGGCGTGACCGTCGAAGGCCCGTTCAAGCCGCACGCTTACCGCTACTGATCGGACCTGCTGGCCCGCTCTCCCTGTGGGAGCGGGCTTGTGTGGCGAGGGAGCTTGCTCCCGCTCGACTGCGAAGCAGTCGCAAAGCTTTGGGGTCGCTGCGCGACCCAGCGGGAGCAAGCTCCCTCGCCACACAAACCCGCTCCTACATTGGGTGTGCAGGCCTCCGGCTTACGTGTTTCCAAGGATATGACCATGTCCCAAGACCGTCGCTACAGCTTCGAGTTCTTCCCTACGAAGACCGACGCTGGGCATGAAAAGCTACTCGCCACTGCCCGTCAGCTGGCTACGTACAACCCCGATTTCTTCTCCTGCACCTACGGTGCTGGCGGTTCGACCCGTGATCGCACGCTCAACACCGTGTTGCAGCTCGAAAGCGAAGTCAAAGTCCCGGCCGCACCGCACCTGTCCTGCGTGGGCGACAGCAAGGACGACTTGCGCGGCCTGCTGACTCAGTACAAGGCAGCCGGCATCAAGCGTATCGTTGCCCTGCGCGGTGACCTGCCTTCGGGCATGGGCATGGCCAGCGGTGAATTGCGCCACGCTAACGACCTGGTTGAATTCATCCGTGAAGAAACAGGCGATCATTTCCACATCGAAGTCGCCGCTTATCCGGAGATGCATCCACAAGCGCGCAATTTCGAAGACGATCTGAACAACTTCGTGCGCAAGGCCAACGCTGGCGCCGACAGCGCCATCACCCAGTACTTTTTCAACGCCGACAGCTACTTCTACTTCGTCGAGCGTGTACGGGCGATGGGTGTGAACATCCCGATCGTGCCGGGGATCATGCCGATCACCAACTACAGCAAGCTCGCGCGCTTTTCCGACGCGTGCGGTGCGGAAATCCCGCGCTGGATCCGCAAGCAGCTGGAAGCCTACGGCGACGACACCCAGAGCATTCAAGGCTTTGGTGAGCAAGTCATCACCGAAATGTGCGATCGCCTGCTGCAAGGTGGCGCGCCGGGGCTGCACTTCTACACACTGAACCAGGCTGAAGCGAGCCTGGCGGTGTGGAACAACCTGAAGTTGCCGCGCTGAAACAGTGCAGCACTCCGATAAGGCTCTGGCGCAATCCAGGGCCTTTTTTATGGATTGCGCCTTGGGCCAGAGCTTCTGGATCCGGTTTCTGGCTCTTTGTGACTTCTCGTCGTAATCTCAAGCCATGCCTCTGATCGCACAGTTACTGACCGTGTTTCTTTTCTCTTGCCTGAGCTTTGCCGCCCGGGGCGAGAAGCTGCGCATTGTCACCGAGCCGTGGGCGCCTTATGTCTATGAGCAAGACGGCAAATCCCTGGGCCTGGATTACGAAACCACAGCCATCGTCTTCAAACGCCTGGGGATCGAAGTGGACTGGCAGTTCCTGCCGTGGAAACGCTGCCTGTCGATGCTTGAATCAGGCCAGGCGGACGGCGCACTGGACATCTTTCACAGCGATGAACGCGACGCGACACTCCTGTATCCCGCCGAGCCGTTGTCGGAAGTCGAATTCGTGATGTTCTACGCCAATGAGCGGCCCCATCCGTTTCGTACCCTCAACGACCTCAAAGGCCTGACCATCGGCACCTCGCCCGGCTATCTGTACAGCCAGGATTTCAGGGAATCGACCCTGTTCACCCGGGAGCCGGCGCCGACCCACGAAGCCAACTTCGGCAAACTGGTACGCGGGCGGATCGACCTGCTGATCACCGATCGCCGGGTTGGCCAGCACTTGCTCGACGAGCTGGGCATACGCGACAAGATCACCGAAAACCCCACCGTCATCAGCCACCAGAGCCAGTTTCTGGCAGTACGGCGCAACGCCGGCATGGATTTGCTGGTGCAGCGCTTCGGTGCCGAACTCAAACGCTTCAAGCGCGAGCCCGCCTACGCCGAACTCAGCGCCCGTTATGGCGCGGGTCCCGGCACCGGAGGGGAAGCGACCACGGCCGCCACCGCCACCATAAAAACCGTTGAGCAGCAGGAAAGCGGCGCGCAGTGATTGCTCTGTTATACTCCGGCGTTCCCGCCAGGCTCACGCCCGGACGCTCGGACTTGTTCAAGGCATCTCGATCCGCTACAGCGCAGCTTTTCAGCCCGCGCGAGCGCTCCAGACGAGCTTTCAAGGCCCAGCAGGACCGGACGGGATTGCGTTCCTCTTAAACGCCATTCGCGCCAGGCAAGACTCCCATTGGGCCAAGCCCTAACTAGAACAGGATTACTCATGTCCTTTGCTTCCCTCGGTCTCTCCGAGGCTTTAGTCCGCGCCATCGAGGCAGCGGGCTATACCGAGCCTACTCCGGTGCAACAGCGGGCCATTCCCGCCGTGTTGCAAGGTCGCGACCTGATGGTTGCGGCTCAGACAGGTACTGGTAAAACCGGCGGCTTCGCCCTTCCGATTCTGGAGCGGTTGTTTCCGGGCGGTCACCCGGACAAATCCCAGCGTCACGGCCCGCGCCAACCGCGCGTACTGGTCCTGACCCCTACCCGCGAACTGGCGGCTCAAGTTCACGAGAGCTTCAAGGTCTATGCCCGTGACCTGAAGTTCGTCAGTGCCTGCATCTTCGGCGGCGTCGGCATGAACCCTCAGGTTCAGGCCATGTCCCGAGGTGTTGACGTGCTGGTAGCCTGCCCGGGCCGCCTGCTCGACCTCGCCGGCCAAGGCAGCGTCGATTTGTCCCACGTGGAAATCCTCGTGCTGGACGAAGCCGACCGCATGCTCGACATGGGCTTCGTCCATGACGTGAAGAAGGTCCTGGCCCGTCTGCCGAGCAAACGCCAGAACCTGCTGTTCTCGGCGACGTTCTCCAAAGACATCACCGACCTCGCCGGCAAGCTGCTGCACAACCCGGAACGCATCGAAGTCACGCCGCCGAACACCACGGTCGAGCGTATCGAACAACGCGTCTTCCGCCTGCCGGCCAACCACAAGCGTTCGCTGCTGGCGCACCTGATCACCGCTGGCGCCTGGGAACAGGTCCTGGTGTTCACCCGCACCAAGCACGGCGCCAACCGTCTGGCCGAGTACCTGGACAAACACGGCCTCACCGCCGTCGCGATCCACGGCAACAAGAGCCAGAACGCCCGCACCAAAGCCCTGGCCGATTTCAAGGCCGGTGAAGTGCGCATCCTGGTCGCCACCGACATCGCCGCTCGCGGCCTCGACATCGACCAGTTGCCACACGTGGTCAACTTTGAGCTGCCGAACGTCGACGAAGATTACGTTCACCGTATCGGCCGTACCGGCCGTGCCGGTCGTTCGGGCGAAGCGATCTCGCTGGTCGCTCCGGACGAAGAAAAGCTGCTGAAAAGCATCGAGCGCATGACCAAGCAGAAGATTGCCGACGGCAACCTGATGGGCTTCGATTCCAGCGCTGTAGAAGCCGAGAAACCGGAAGTCCGCGAGCGTCCGGATGTGCGTAACCCGCGCAACCCACGTGGCCCGCGCGGCGACGGTCCCAACGGCACCGGTGGTGGCGGCGGTCGTAAAGACAAAGGCAAGGACAAGGGCGGCAAGGAAAAAGCGCCTGCCACTGGCCGTGGCGATCGCCCGGCACGCGAGCAGAAGCCACGCGAAGGTACCCCGGCTCGCGAGCAACAGCGCCCGGCGCCACGCGCTGCCGCTGATCGTGCTCCGGACGAATTCCTGGACGACGACATCGATAACTTCGGTAACCGCGTCGACTACGTGCCTCAAGCCAAACCGGCTCAGGGCCGTGGCCGCCGTCCGGGTGCTCCGGCACAAGGTTCGGCTGCTGGCGCTGGCGCAGGTGCTCCGCGCACCGGCGGCAAGCCTCAGGGTCGCCAAAGCGGGCCACGCAGCAGCGACGGCGCCACCACCGGCACCCCGCCGGCCAAGCGCAGCGGTCCACGCAACGGCGCTCCACGTGACGGCCAGACCCGTCGCGAAGAGTCGCGCAACCGTCGCCCGGCCCGCACCGACGATCAGCCGCGTTCGGAACCGGCCGTGCAAAACCCGCGCGGCCCGGCACCGAAGATCATCCATAAAGAGTCGAAGACCGATCGGTTCCCGACTCCTGAGCAACTGGATCAACTACCAGGCCGTCCACGTGGTGAGAAGCCAGCGTTGCTGACCCGCAATCGCTGATTTAGCGCTGCAATGAAAAATGCCCCGGCTCTCACGATCCGGGGCATTTTTGTTTTCTGGGGGGTAAACACAAATCCTCAACTCACCACAGAACCCCAGTGGGAGCGAGCCGGCTCCGGGCGGCGTTCCGACGATAGCGGCTTAACATTCAACATCTCTGTTGGCTGAACTACCGCCATCGCGAGCAGGCTCGCTCCCACAGGGGATCTGTGGTGTGGCTGAAATTTGTGTCCGGCAATAAAAAACGCCCCCGACCGTGAGGCCGGGGGCGTTTTTGTGTCAGGCGCGAAAATTACTTCGCTTTCACACCTTCAAACGAAACGTACAACTCGACCGCATCGGACGCTGGGCCCAGGTCTTTCTGCTTGCCGAAGTCGGAACGCTTGATGCTGGTGGTGCCTTCGAAGCCGGCACGGTAGCCGCCCCACGGATCCTTGCCTTCGCCCAGGAAAGTGGCCTTGACCACCACTGGCTTGGTCACGCCAAGGATGGTCAGGTCGCCGGTCACGTCGGCAGTGTCTTTGCCAGCGGCATTTTTGCCGGTGGATTTGACGCTGGTGGAGACGAACTTGGCTTTGGACCCGTTCAGGAAGTCTTTGCTGGCGATGTGCTTGTCGCGTTCGGCATGGTTGGTGAACACACTGGCGGTGTTCACGTTGAACTCGATTTTGCTGTCTTCAGGCTTGGCAGCGTCGAAGCTGAACTTGCCGTCGATGTCCTTGAAGGTACCGGTGATGAAGCTGTAGCCGAGGTGGCTGATCTTGAAATCAACGAAAGCGTGCTGGCCTTCTTTGTCGACGACGTAGTCAGCCGCCATCACGTTGGCGGACAACAGAGCAGAACCGATTGCCAGAGCAGCGAGTGTTTTTTTCAACATGCTTTCTATTCCTTTGGAGTCGAGGTTGAACTTCAGGCTTTGCGACCCAGCATTCGAGTGAGGGTCGCATCACGATCGATAAAGTGGTGCTTCAATGCTGCCAACGCATGGAGACCGGAAAAAATTACCAGCACCCACGCCAGGTACAGATGGATCACACCGGCGGTGTCTGCCTGGTCCGGTAGTCCGGAAACCAGCGCAGGAACTTCAAACAGGCCAAACACCGAAATCCCGACACCGTCTGCGGTGGAAATCAGGTATCCGGCAATCATCACAGCGAACAGACTGAGGTACAGGAACGAATGACCGAACCTGGCGCCAAGACGCGTCATGCGGCTGTACGTTTCCAGTGCCGGCGGTGGCGGGCTGACAACACGCCACAACACCCGCAGAACCATCACGACCAACAACACCAGGCCGATGCTCTTGTGCAATTCCGGCGCGTCTTTGCGCCAGCTGCTGTAGTAGTCGAGACCGACCATCCACAAGCCCAGCGCGAACAAACCAACGACCACCAGCGCCACGCCCCAATGCATGAAGATGCTGACCCAACCGTAGCGGGAAGAAGAGTTACGTAGCTGCATTGCCCAAATCCTGTGAGAACTGCGACCAAGACTATCGAGTTACCTATCGAATTAAAGCGGAAAATTTCGCTTTGAAATATCGAGAAATACGATCAAGAGTCTGTAATAGATCAGTTAAGGAAAGATTAAAGACCAATGTGTGAGAAAAAATGAAGCCCAACCAAGGAACACCTGCGCCACCGGATTTATTCGATTTTTTTCTTCAGGCATAAAAAAACGCGGCATTTGCGCCGCGTTTCTTTAATCCCAAAGCTTACTGCGCTTTGGTATCTGTTGCCGGAGTCGCAGCGGGTTTGGCCGCTGGTTTCTTCGCCGGCTCAGCTTTCTTCGCTGGAGCTTTTTTGGCTTCTGTTTTAGCCGCTGGCTTCTTCGCCGCAGGTTTGGTCGCGGCTTTTTTAGCTGGCTCGGCTTTTACCGGTACAGCAGGCTTCGGTGCTTCAACGGGCGCAGGGGCCGGCGTTGGCACCGGAGCAGGAGCCGGTGCAGGCGGAGCGACAGGCTCTGGTGCCTTGACCGGTTCTGGCTTCTTGTCGTCGTTGGA
Organism: Pseudomonas sp.; assembly: GCF_051660785.1. Taxonomy (GTDB): domain Bacteria; phylum Pseudomonadota; class Gammaproteobacteria; order Pseudomonadales; family Pseudomonadaceae; genus Aquipseudomonas. The sequence continues at coordinate 69,679 of NZ_JBOFQE010000038.1, read as the reverse complement.
CGAACCGCTGAACAGGTTGGTAAAGAAGTTACCTTTCTTCGCCGCCACCGCGCCGGCCGCCACAGCGGTCGCTGCCGGAACAACCTTGGCCGGTTCAAACGACTTGCCCGCCGCCAGGTCTTCAACCTGACTGGCCGCGCGCTGACCGGTGCGCAATGCACCTTCCAGCGTGCCCGGGTACAACGTGTCGGTGTGTTCGCCAGCGAACGCTACGCGTTGCAGCGGACGTTCCCACAAGCGCCAGTACTTGCTGATCTGGCCTGGGCCGAAGGCCAGGTAAGCGCCGCCCATCGATGGGTCGGTACTGTAGCGGCGGATTTCATAACCGGTGAACGAGCCGCGTGCCTGTGGATAAAACGCGTGCAGACGAATCAGCACCTGGTCGGCCATCTGCTTGTCGCCGAACGCCTGCATCACGCGGGCGTTGTCGCCGGACAGGTTGATCACCACGTTGGCGCCGCCCTTCAGTGCCGGCTCGACCCACAACATGCCCAAACCGGTGTTGCTGTAGATCTCGCCGGACATGCGCGCCTTGCTTTCCCACACTGGCGTCTTGAACTTCAGCATGATCTGGTCGCGCCAGCCGTAGTTGGTGCCTTTGATGGCGCCCATGTGCTGGGCATCCAGCGACGGGGTCATCACGATTTTGTTCAGTGCACGCAACGGCACCGCTACCACGACGTAGTCAGCCTGATAGCCAACGCTGCCGACTTTGACGGTCACGCCGTCCTTGTCCTGGGTGATGGACGACACCGGGGAACTGGTCTTGATGGTTTTCAGCTGTTTGACGAAGGCCTGGGCCAGCACCGGGCTACCGCCGAGCAGGCGCGAAGCGCGCAGGTCACGGTCGGAAACGCCACGGTAGACACGGCTCTGCTGTGCGAAATACAGCAGCGACAGGCGCGAAGGTTCGTCGTAACGGGTGCGAATCTGCTGATTCACCAACTGACGTGCAGTGGCTGGCAAGCTCAGACGGTCGAGCCAGTTGGAGACGTTGATCTGATCCAGAGCATGCAGCGTACTGTTGGCCGCAGGGTTCTGTGGATCTTCGATCGAACGCGCCAGATCATCGACCGTTTTTTCAAAGCGCTTGAGCGCTTCGGCGGTGGCCGGTTCCTTGGTAGCCAGGTCGGCAGCGGTGTAATACACGCCATCGATCAGGTAGCTCGGGACACGCACGAATTCAGGGGCTGGCGTGGTGCTCAGCTTGAAGGTCGAGACGTATTTGTTCAGCACCGGCTGGGTCTTGTCGTTGCCGATCCACTCACTGGTGGCCATGCCGGAGCGACCGCCCAGGCTCGGCTTGGCTTCCAGCAGGGTCACCTGCCAGCCTTTGTTCTGCAGTTCGTAAGCCGCCGTCAGGCCCGAGAGCCCGCCACCGATCACGATCGCCGTTTTATCCTTGGCCAGCGCAGACACGCTGAACAGCCCCAACATCACCAGCGCACAGGCGCGCAGCCAACCAGCAGACATTCAGCGAACTCCGGAAATACACGAGGAAATAGCGGTTTCACGAGTCAGACGACTCAAAGAACCGCGAAGAATACGTCAGCCATCAAAACGCCGCCAGCAACGTCTATCGACCTATACAAAGTAGCTCAATCGACACAATGGGTTGTCCCCGTGCGATGCATTGCATAGGCTTGCGCGATTGTTTGCCCGCGAAACCAGCGAGCCGCCTCGAGGAGACTGAACATGGGCCTGAATAATCAGTGGATGCAACGCGATCTCGCGGTGTTGTGGCATCCCTGCACCCAGATGAAAGACCACGAACAGCTGCCGCTGATCCCGATCAAGCGCGGTGAAGGCGTGTGGCTGGAAGACTTCGAAGGCAAACGTTACCTCGATGCCGTCAGCTCCTGGTGGGTCAACGTGTTTGGCCACGCCAACCCGCGCATCAATCAGCGCATCAAGGATCAGGTCGATCAGCTGGAACACGTGATCCTTGCCGGGTTCAGCCATCAGCCGGTGATCGAGTTGTCCGAGCGCCTGGTGAAGATGACGCCCGAAGGCCTGACCCGCTGCTTTTACGCCGATAACGGTTCGTCCTGCATCGAAGTCGCGCTGAAAATGAGCTTTCACTACTGGCTCAACCGCGGCCAGCCGAACAAGAAGCGCTTCGTCACACTGACCAACAGCTACCACGGCGAAACCATGGCGGCGATGTCGGTGGGCGACGTGCCGCTGTTTACCGAAACTTACAAGGCGTTGCTGCTGGACACCATCAAGGTGCCGAGCCCTGATTGCTACCTGCGCCCCGAAGGCATGAGCTGGGAAGAACACTCGCGCAACATGTTCGCCGCCATGGAACAGACCCTGGCCGAGAACCACGACACCGTCGCCGCAGTGATCGTCGAGCCGTTGATCCAGGGCGCCGGCGGCATGCGCATGTACCACCCGGTGTACCTCAAGCTGCTGCGCGAAGCCTGCGACCGTTATGGCGTGCACCTGATCCACGACGAAATCGCCGTCGGCTTCGGCCGCACCGGGACCATGTTCGCTTGCGAGCAGGCCGGCATCCGCCCGGACTTCCTCTGCCTGTCCAAGGCCCTGACCGGCGGTTATCTGCCGCTGGCGGCCTGTGTCACCACCGAAGATGTCTACAGCGCGTTCTACGACGACTACCCGACCCTGCGCGCCTTCCTGCATTCCCACAGCTACACCGGCAACCCGCTGGCGTGCGCGGCAGCCTTGGCGACGCTGGATATCTTCGAAGAAGACAACGTCATCGAGAACAACAAGGCCCTGGCGCAGCGCATGGCCTCCGCCACCGCACACCTGGCTGATCACCCGAACGTTTCGGAAGTACGCCAGACCGGCATGGTGCTGGCCATCGAGATGGTCAAGGACAAGGCCACCAAGGAAGCCTACCCGTGGCAGGAACGTCGCGGCTTGAAGGTGTTCCAGCATGCGTTGGAGCGCGGTGCTTTACTTCGACCGTTGGGCAGCGTGGTGTACTTCCTGCCGCCGTACGTGATCACGCCGGAGCAGATCGACTTTCTGGCCGAAGTGGCCAGTGAAGGCATCGACATCGCGACCCGTGATGGCGTCAGCGTGTCAGTACCAAAAGACTTCCACCCCGGCTTCCGCGATCCGGGCTAAAGACCGACGCAGTTTCCCTGTTGTGAGGGGATTTATTGTGGCGAGGGGATTTATACCCGTTGGGCTGCGAAGCGGCCCCAAAGATGGGACTGCTGCGCAGCCGAACGGGGATAAATCCCCTCGCCACAAAAGCAAGCTCGCCCCCAATTACAATGCCGAACATCAGATTCAGTAGAGACCCAGCATGAGACTGTCCCGCTTCTTCATCGACGCCCCCCTGAGCATCGGCCAACACGAATTGCCCGAAGCCCAGGCCCATTACATCAGCCGCGTGCTGCGCATGGCCGAAGGCGATGCGCTGCAACTGTTCGATGGCTCGGGCCATGAGTTTCGCGCCACGGTGGTGGAGGTCGGCAAGAAGCGCGTTGTCGTGCAGATCGATGAAAGCTTCGCCGGGCAGGTCGAATCGACACTTGCGATCCATCTCGGCCAGGGCTTGTCCCGTGGCGAGCGCATGGATTGGGCGATTCAGAAAGCCACCGAACTGGGCGTCACCGAAATCACCCCGATTTTCAGCGACCGCTGTGAAGTCCGGCTGAAGGACGAACGCGCCGACAAACGCCTGATGCATTGGCGCCAGGTAGCGATCAGCGCGTGCGAGCAATGCGGGCGGTCACGGGTGCCGGTGATTCATCCGCCGCTGTTGCTGACGGACTGGTTGAAGCAGACCGAGGCGGAATTGAAGTTGGTGCTGCATCCGGTGGCTGAGCCGTTGGTGAGTCATGCGAAGCCGGCGACCTTGGCGTTTCTGATCGGGCCTGAGGGTGGGCTGTCGGATGCTGAAGTCGATCAGGCCAAGAGCGCCGGTTTCCACGCCGCCCGCCTCGGCCCGCGGGTGTTGCGCACCGAGACTGCGCCAGTGGTTGCACTGGCGGTTGCCCAGCAACTTTGGGGAGATTTCTAGGCCGCCATCGCTAGCAGGCTAGCTCCCACATTGAATTTTGGGTGTTCACAAGTTTCATGTTCACCGGAGATCCCCTGTGGGAGCTAGCCTGCTAGCGATTGGCCGCGATGCGGTCTAAAGGACATAAAACATAATCGCGACAAAGTGCAGCAAACTCCCCGCAATCACGAACAGATGCCAGATCCCGTGCGCATGCCGCAGCCGATGATCCAGGGCAAAAAAGACAATCCCCACGGTGTACAACACCCCGCCCGACGCCAGCAAGGCGAAACCGGTACTGCCCAGCGCCGCGAGCAACGGCTTGACCGCCACCAGCACAATCCAGCCCATCACCGCATAAATCACGATCGACAGAATCCGCGCTTCCGACCGCGGCTTGATCTCTTGCAGGATGCCGATCAGCGCCAGCCCCCAGACAATCCCGAACAGCGTCCAGCCCCACGGCCCGCGCAACGTCACCAGGCAAAACGGTGTGTAACTGCCGGCGATCAGCAGGTAGATCGAAAAGTGATCGACCTTCTGCATGATCGCTTTCTTGCGCCCGCGCACGCTGTGGTAAACGGTCGATGCGCTGTAAAGCACCATCAAGGTAAATCCGTAAATCGCTACGCTGACGATCTTCCAGGGGCTGCCGTCCATGCTGGCAATCACCAGCATCCACACCACCCCGACCGTCGCCGCCACCGCCCCGACCAAATGCGTCCAGGCGTTCAGTCTCTCCCCGTGATACATGTGCCGCTCACCTCAAAATTCGTTACAACATTGCGCAAGGCTCAACCCTTGAGATTAAAAGCGCAATGTTTCAGATCACAATTCCCTTCGTACGTGCACAATCGAGCCATTCGAATAAGAGTCCACGCCATGCTGATCGACGAAGAGTTGACCCTGAAAAAACTCGAGGTGTTCCTCGCCTTCATGCGCACTGGCAACCTGGCCCGGGCTGCCGCCGAGTTGCAAACCAGCAACGTCAGCGTGCACCGGGCGATCCACTCCCTGGAAAGCGCCCTGCGCTGCCCGCTGTTCAAGCATGAAGGCCGTAACCTGACGCCGCTGGAAAGCGCTTATGTGCTGGAAGAGCGGGCACAGAAACTGATCCAGGACGTGGTCGAAACCGTGCGCCTGACCCGCGAAGCGGCCGGGTTCTCGGCTGAACGCTTCAAGCTCGGCTCGTTGTATTCGTTGACGGTGAAGACCGTGCCGCAGCTGATCATGGGCCTGAAAATCCGCCGCAGCGAACTCAACATCGACCTGATCCTCGGCTCGAATTTCGACTTGCTGTACAAGCTCAAAAACATGGAAGTCGACGCGATCCTGGTGTCCCTGGACGACAGCGTCAACGACCCGGACTGCGAGCAGATTCCACTGTTCTCCGATGACATCTTCCTGGCCACACCGGCGGATTCGAAGTTTGCCCAACGGGCGGAAGTTGACCTGGCCGAAGTGCGCGACGAAACGTTCATCACCCTGACTCAAGGGTTTGCCACGCACCAGGACGGCAATCGTGTGTTCAAGCAGGCGGGGTTCGAGCCGAAGGTGGCGATGCAGGTCAACGACATCTTTACCCTGCTGAGCATGGTCAGCTCGGGAGTGGGTTATGCATTGCTGCCGGGGCGGATTGCGGCGGTGTATGAGAATCGGGTGAAGCTGATTCCGTTGCAGGAAAAGTATCGGTTGCAGCAGCACATTGGGGTGGTGTTTTTGAAGGCCAAGGAGCGGGATCCGAATTTGCTGGCGTTGTTGGCGGAGTGTCGGATGTATGCGAATCGCAATGCTGTGGGTGGGTCTGTGTAAGGGTTGGATTTCTATGGTGCGGCTTAGATCCACCCCTCACCCCAGCCCTCTCCCCATAGGGGAGAGGGGAAAGGGAGCCGATCTTCATGGATCTCGAAACCTGAGTTCGGCTCGATATTTCAGGTCGCAGAATTTCTGAAGAAATCCCGGATCAGTCCCCTCGCCCCTTTGGGGAGAGGGTTAGGGTGAGGGGTGGTTTTTGAGCCCTACCCCACAATCCCACGAACAATGAAGTACAACAACGAAGGCCCAAGCAAACACCCAAGCCCGGTATGGAACGTAGCAGTCAACGCGCCATAAGGCACCAACCGCCGATCCGTCGCCGCCAACCCGGCCGTCACACCGCTAACGGTCCCGGCCAACCCGCCAAACACCATCGCCGAGCGCGGGTTATCCAGCCCCATCCAGCGCGCGGCCATCGGCGTGCCAACCATCACGAAAATCGCCTTGATCAACCCGGTGGCAATCGACAACGCCACCACATCCGAACTCGCGCCAATCGCCGCGCCAGTCACCGGCCCGACGATGTACGTCACGGCGCCCGCACCAATGGTGGTCATGCTGATCGCATCGCGATAACCGAACACCCAGGCCATGCTCGCGCCGACAATGAACGGCAGGATCGTGCCCAGCAGCAGCGCAATCACGCCAATCAACCCGGCCTTTTTCGCTTCGGTCGCCTGCACCTCGAACGCGGTGGCGACGATGGCGAAGTCACGCAACATCGCGCCGCCCATCAACCCGATACCGGAGAACAACGTCAGGTCCGCCAGACCTTTCTGCCCGCCGGTCATGGTGCCGCCGACCCACGCCAGGACAAGTCCGATGACAATGGCAATCGCCGAACCGTGAATCCGCCCGAACGTCAGCCGTTTGGACAACACCACCGACACCCACATGATCACGCCAACGAATGCGAACGCTGTGACCAAGCCGTTATGTTCCAGGCCTTTCTCGATGAGATCCCACATATCAGCGACCTCCTACTGGCGTGCCGACCGGGGTGATTTCCTCGGGTTCATCAGGCAAGGGTTCGCCTCTGTGAGTGCGGCTGATCAGCGCAATCGTGCAGCCGCAGATCACCACTGACCCAATCGCCGCCAGCACCGCCACCGGGCCGCCATGCAGAGCGGTGACGACGTTCTGTTGCGCCGCCATGGCGACCACCACCGGAATATACATCGCGCCCCAGAAGCCGACGCCCATCTCGCAATCCTTGGTCATGCCGCCGCGTTTTTGCATCCACAACCGCGCGCAGATCAACAGGATCATCGCAATCCCGACCCCGCCCACATTGGATTTGACGCCCAGTAACACGCCTAGCGCATCGCCCATGATCACCCCTGCCAGCGTACAGATCGCCAACAGCGCCACACCGTAAATAATCATTGTTGTTGTCCTCAAAGTGCATCGTCGAATGTTGTTTTTGTTGTTCGAAGGCCCGAGTCGGAGGTCTAGAGTTGGCGGCTTCCCTCCTCACGCAACAGCGCCTGCAAGGTATCGAGTCGCGCACCGTCGAAAGCAATCACGGTGCCTTGCTCGAACACCCGGCGCGCCAGCCCGGTCAGCACCGCACCGGGCGGCAGTTCGATCTGTAGACGTACGCCACGCTCGTAAGCGCTTTGCACGGTGCCGCGCCAATCCACCACGCTGCACATGTTGAACGCCAGGTCGTCGCGCAAGGCTTCAACGTTGATGATGGGCCGGGCGCGGCTGCCGCTCAGGTAGCCCACTGTCGGGGTTTTCAGTTGCACGTTGGCGAAGGCTTCAGAGAGGGTTTTCGCCGGAGTTTCCAGCAACGGGCAATGGGACGGCACGCTGACGGCCAGACGTTTGGCCAGACCCGCACCGCGAACCCGGGCCAGCTCGGCGACGGCTTTCATCGCAGCATCGCTGCCGGCAATGACCACCTGGTTATCGGCATTGATATTGGCCAGATAAACCGGCGTATCGACGCTGTGAACCTGTGCCAGCACGCCTTCCACTGTGGATAAATCAAGACCGATGATCGCGGTCATGCCGTAGCCTTGTGGATAAGCCTGCTGCATCAATTCACCGCGCAGGCTCACCAGATGCAGCGCATCGTTGAAGCTCAAGGCTCCGGCAACCACCGCTGCGGGATAGGCGCCGATGGACAATCCCGCCACGTAATCCGGCAACATGGCTAGCTGACGCGAAGCCGCGACACCGGCGATCAACAGGCACAGCTGAACAGCCCTTGTCGACTTCAATGCCTCGGCAGAATCCAGCAGCAACGCGTCTTCGCCAAGCGTTTCACTCGCCTCGATCACCGTTTCGCGAGGCAAACGATGGAGCATGCCCGGCTGCTGCGCGCCTTGGCCGGGAAACACCAGCAAGCTGCTCACGCTGCTTCCTCCCACGGATCAAGGACCAGGCAGGCTTCACGGGCGTTTTTCAGCAACACCCGGCGAGCAGAACCGGCCCATTCACGCAGGGCGACCGCACCCAAAGGTGTCTGCAACTGCATGTCCACCTGGTACGCAGCAGTGTCCAGAATCCTCACCAGCTCCTGCGCCTGCAATCGATCCAATGGTTGCGGTGTGCGCAGGATCAAGTCGAGATCGCTACGCTCATGCAATGCCTGAAAACCGCTGGCCAGTTCAAAACCCGCGCTGCCGCTAATACCCCACACCCAACCGCAGGCATCGAGCATCGGCCGTAAATGATTGAGGGCGTGGACTGCCGGCAAATCCCGGTCAATCGAGACACGACAAAGTTCTTCGGGTGTTACGCGACGCGAAATCGCATCGATCGCCATCGAGGTCGCATAACGCTGCTCACGCAAACGTCCACGCACGCCGACCGCAATTTGATCCGCTGCCCTCAACGCACGCCGAACCACAACCGGTTGCCCTGCACTGATCGAGTCGATCACCCACGCAGGCGCGTCCACCGGCAGCTGCTCGGGAGTCATGCCCCAGAGCAGGTCGTGGGCCAGAAACGTATTCACCACTGCGCTCTCAGCAGTTCACGAACCTTGCTCGAAGCTGCGCGGTTGCTCGCGCCCAAACGGCCGCTCAGGTCGCGCCCCGTCGCGGCGACATCGCCGATTGCCTGATTCAGGCATTCAGTCACACGCGTCAGGTCGGCTGCGGTTGGCCGTTCAATCTGCTCGACCGACAAGGTTTCCCAAAGCAATCCAAGGCTCGCGTAGCTGTCGATGTCATAGGCCATCGGCGGCACGCTGGCGGCCAGCGCTTCAAGCTCCTCAATGCTGCGCAAGGTCACCCGCGCCGCCGACGCTTTACCCATCGCATGCACCATCACGCCCGGATCACGCAGGGCAATCAAGCGATTGGCCTGATAACCATGCGCCAGAAACGCCCCGGACATTGCCTTGCCCACCAGCAAACCGATCACCGCATGACCGGCCAACCGGGCGCGGGCATAACTGTCCGCCGCGCCCGCCAAAGCCTGATGAATCCCGAGCGCTTCTTCGCGCCGACCGTAGGCCTGACTCGGCACATCGACGATGGCGATCAAGGCACGCTTGTGCGGTTTATCCAGATCAGTTGCGATGACTTCATCCACAGCCTTGGCCAGGCCCCAACCTTCGAGCAGACCGACTTCACCATTGCGCGCACGGGCGAAGCGGTTGTCGGGATCAGCCACCACCGCAATAAACCGAACAGGCTGATCACCTAACACACCGTCGGCCATCTTCAATGAAGCGGGCAAACCATCCACGGGTTTGGCGCCCGCACTCAAGGCGTTGAACCAGCTCAAGCCTCTCAGGGAATACGAACTCATGAGCGCTCTCCTTGATACAGATCGCGAACCACTGACGGTTCAATTTGCGGCTCGGCGTCCAGACGGCCAAGCCGTTGCAGGAACAGATCGGCCTGACGGCTACGTTGTTGCTCCGGCAAACCTTGCTTGAGCAATTCGCCGACCTGCTGCTGAATCTGCGCCACATCATCGGCGACATAACGGTCCACCAAACCACTGGCAAAACGTTGCTCGCCACCGGTCAGGCTCCAGATGAAAGGACGGTCGCGAGAGTCATATTCCTCAAGCCCCGCTTCCTGCTCGATCACTTGCGGACCGTTGAGGCCAAGCCGCGCTTCCTGAGTTACCAGCAAATAGCTGCACAACCCGGCGGCAATCGACATCCCGCCAAAACAGCCAACACTTCCGGCCACCACGCCAACTACTGGTTGGTACTGACGCAGGTCGACAATCGCCGCATGAATATCGGCAATCGCTGCCAGCCCGAGGTTGGCTTCCTGCAAACGCACGCCGCCGGTTTCCAGCAACAACACGGCGCGGGTCGGGATGCCGTTGCGGTTATCTTCGGCGGCCAATTCCAGCGCGCCGGCCATTTTCGCCCCGCCGACTTCACCGAGGCTGCCGCCTTGAAACGCGCCTTCGATCGCAGCAATCACCACTGGCAAACCACCGATGCTGCCTTTGGCAATCACCACGCCGTCGTCGGCTTGCGGGACCACGCCCTGGCGCGACAGCCATGGCGACATGACGCGTTGAAACGGGTCGAGTAATTCACGGAAAGTGCCAGCGTCGAGTAAGGCTTTCGCCCTTTGCCGGGCGCCGAGCTCGACGAAGCTATGTTTGTGCAGGAGATCAGTCATGGCCGATCTCCTCGAAGCCTTGTTCCAGACGCAAGCGCACCACGCCGGGCGTCGCACCGAAATCGTGGATATCGATGACCATCGCCGGCGGTGTCTGGCCGTCGAACATCCGGGCAAACAGATGCTGCCAGCGTTGTTCCGCGCCATTGACCGAGGTCTGTACCTTGATCGTCAATTTGCCGGCCTGACCCGGTTCGATCAGCACTTCCAGATCGCCCGAACCGACACAGCCCACCAGCGTGCGGCCCCGTGGCGGTTGCCCGGCGGGGAATTCAAAGGATAAGGTTTCCATCAGCAAGCTCCGGACTCGATGCGGTCGATAAACAGGCAGGCGGCGAGCAAATCCGCTGCACCACCGGGCGACGCATTCAATGCGATTAATTGTTCGTCCAATTCGTGCAGACGGCGGCGACCGGCGAGGCTGGCACTGCCGCCCGCATCGAGTACGGCCTGGGCACCGAGCTGCATGGTGTGCAGGCCGTGTTCGCCGGCGCGGTAAAGCACGCAGGTGTCGGCCAGTCGGGTCATGATCGCCAGCAAGGTATCGAGCCGGGCGTTCTGCTCGCCATGGCCCAAGGCGCGGCTGCGTTTGAGTTGCGGCAGCGCTCGTTGAAGCACCGAAGGAAAACCAAGCTGCGCTTCTTCACGGGCACCGCGAGCGCCGTAACGTTGAGCAACCTGGGCACCATGGCTGAGTGGACGTGGTGCGTAACGGTCGTCGAGTAAAGCGAGGCGTGCGGCGCGCAAAGTGACCGAGCTTGCGCTGCTGGATTGAGGTTCCAGCGCCGCGGCAGTGACCAAAAGACCCAAAGCCCAGATCGCCCCGCGATGAGTGTTCACGCCGCCGGTGGTGGCGAGCATTGCTTGCTCCCCTTCCCGGCCAATACGCCCGACGGCTTCGCGCAGCGGCAAGCAGACTTCGCCGTACTTGCCGGCTGCTTCCGCCATTTCTTTGAATGCAGGCCACAGAGACAGCGCCGAGGCGTGCATCAGCCCAAGGTGCAAATCGGTATGGGCGCCGTTGCCACGACGGTCGACCAGCGCCGGTTTCGGCGACAGGTCCGCTTCGTCGATCAGCGCGTCCACCGCCATGTCCGCCAGCTGTTCAGCCAGGGAAAGCGTTTTCGGTTGCAGGTTGAATGCGTGCATTACCAGCTCCTGAACTTGGCGGGCGGGTTGTAGAGGCCACCGGACCACTCGACCAGATCGGCCACGCTTTTAGCGGCGAGCAATTCGCGGGTGGCGTCGGTGCGGCGGATACCGAGGTCTTCGGGCAAGGCAATCAGGCCTTCGCGGCGCATGCGCGCGGTGTCTTTCGGGTTGTGGCGCAGGCCGATGGCGGTCACCCCGGCCACGGCGGCGATCATCGCCTGGCGTTCTTCCAGCGAACGCGCCTTGTACAAATAGGCGATGCCTTCTTCGGTCAGCAGGTGGGTAACGTCATCGCCGTAGACCATGATCGGCGCGAGTGGCATGCCGCTTTTTTTCGCCACTTCGATCGCATCGAGGGTTTCGACGAAGGTCGGTTTGCCGCCCTCCTGGAAGGTCTCGACCATTTGCACCACGAGTTTCTTGCCGCGTTCGAGCAACGCTTCGGGGGCATCGTCATGGCGCATGTCGAGCCAGGCCGGCGTGCTATGACGGCGACCGCGCGGATCGTGGCCCATGTTTGGTGCACCGCCGAAACCGGCCAAACGACCGCGCGTCACGGTAGAAGAATGGCCGTCGCCGTCGACTTGCAAAGTCGCGCCAATAAACAGGTCCACCGCGTATTGCCCGGCGAGCTGACAGAACATCCGGTTGGAACGCAGGGAGCCGTCGCGCCCGGTGAAGAACACGTCCGGCCGCGCGGCGATGTAGTTTTCCATCCCCAGTTCGGTGCCAAAGCAATGCACGCTTTCGACCCAGCCGCTTTCGATAGCTGGAATCAAGGTCGGGTGCGGATTGAGCGTCCAGTTGCGGCAGATTTTGCCTTTGAGGCCGAGGGATTCGCCGTAGGTCGGCAGGATCAGTTCGATGGCGGCGGTGTTGAAACCGATGCCGTGGTTCAGGGACTGGACGTTGTGTTTCTCGTAGATCCCGCGGATCGCCATCATCGCCATCAACACGTGCACAGGCTTGATGTGCCGTGGGTCGCGGGTGAACAGCGGTTCGATGTAGAACGGCTTGTCCGCCACCACCACGAAATCGACCCAGGACGCGGGGATGTCAACGCGCGGCAGGTCGCTGACATCGTCCACCAACTGATTGACCTGGACGATGACGATGCCATCGCTGAAGGCGGCGGGTTCGATCAATGCGGGGGTGTCTTCAGTGCTGGGGCCGGTGTAGATGTTGCCAGCGCGGTCGGCCATGAAACCGGCCGAGAGCACGACGTTGGGAATCAGGTCGACCACCAGCCGCGCATAGAGCTCGATGTAGGTGTGGATCGCGCCGATTTCCAGCAGACCGTCTTCCAGCAACTGGCTGATGCGCAGGCTCTGGGTGCCGGCGAAGGAGAAATCGAGTTTGCGGGCGATGCCGCGTTCAAACAGGTCCAGGTGCTCGGAACGGCCGACGCTGGGCATGATCATGTGCAAGTCATGCAGTTTGGCGGGATCGGCCTTGGCCAGGGAACGGGAGAGGAAATCCGCCTGCTTCTGGTTATTGCCCTCCAGCACCACGCGGTCGCCGGGCAGGATCAAGGCCTCCAGCGCCGCGACGATATTGTCGGTGGGCAGCACCACACCGTCGGCCAGGCCTCGCACCAGTTCGAGACGCCGCTGCTTTTCGCTGCGCCGCCGCGTCCATCGCGAGTCGGGGGATATTGTTGTTGTCATGACCACTCCACGGGTTCGCTGTCGTGGGAGTCACCTTAGGAGTGTTGGGTGGGGGCATCAATCAAGCAGAGAGGCGGATCGTTACGGCTAGGGTAATGGTTTGAAGTATTGGGTGGCTGTTAGATCCACCCCTCACCCTAACCCTCTCCCCAGAGGGGCGAGGGGACTGACCGAGGTGTCTTACGCTATACATCGACCTGAAAAACCGAGTCGAACTCAAGTTTTGAAAAGCTTGAAGATCGGCTCCCTTTCCCCCTCTCCCCTCTGGGGAGAGGGCTGGGGTGAGGGGTGGACTTCGAACACACTTATTTTTCGTGTTGAAACAACTGCCCTCAGAAAGCTCCACAGCAATCAGCGACAAGTCCCAAAAGAGGACTAATCAGTCCCTTTTTGGGACTCTTCAACCGTCGCCAGCCAAATGGGGATTTGTGTTTAAAGGTTTGTCCACAGCAACGGTGAGAGGCTACGCAGTCTGGCGTCGCGGCCTACAGCAATGCCGGAAGCCGCTGACTAGCGGGTTTTTGCGCTGATCTTTATCGTTTATGGGTCGCTGCCAATTCAGCGACCGGGATTGGAAACCCCGAGGAGCAAACGGCATAAAAACGCCACTCATGACGTATGCTTGCGCACTTTTAAAGTGTGCGCTCCGTTATGGCGGCTGTGCGCGGGAGACCTTCGGGTCATCCGGGTTGCCGTTTCCCGGGTTTCCATCCTGCGTACAGCTGCCACCCATTCGATCGGAAACCGGAAGGGACAGCTCTAAACCATAAGCGGAGATTCACAATGTTCAAAGCCACTCCCAATCCCCCGGAAACCGACACCGATTCCGACGCATCCCTCGAAGCCGAGAAACTCAAGGAAGCCGCTGACCGCGTCTTCTCTTATTATTTTCCCCCAGCCCACGAAAAACCGGGCAAGCGCCGCAAGCATCCCCTCTTCACCGTCTCCCCCGATATCGATACCGAAGCCCTTCTGGCCAACGCCTCTGAAGACTTGCTGTCCATCAGTGCTATCGCTGCCGATCTGGCAGACGATGTTGAAGGCTCACGCCGCTCAGTAGCCCTGGCGCTCAGCCGAATGGCCGATGGTGTGCAGTTGTTGGTGGAGCGGGCGCTGGATCATAACGAGGCGTTGCAGATGCAGCTGCGGGCTCAGGCCAAAGTTTAGCCGTCAGGTTTGAGGTGAATTGACGGCCGCCATCGCGAGCAAGCCTCGCTCCTACAAGGACTACGCGAATCCTGTAGGAGCGAGGCTTGCCCGCGAAGGGGCCAGTCAGATCAACCCGGCACTCACAAGTAGTTCCTCCAGTGCCAACAAGTCAGGCACCTTGGCCACTTGCTCCCCAACCTGAACCGCCGCCTGTTCCAGCGAACACAACGGCACATCCACATAGCTCAACTGACTGTCCAGCTTGTACGACCGCGGAATCCCCTGCACCAGCAGCGCAATAAACTTCAACTCCGGCCGCCCACCGAGGGCATTGAGAATCACGATCCGCGCCCGCTCGCCGATGACGATTTTATTGCCGCACGCCGACTCAAAACTCAGCAACGGAATCTGCCGATCCCGCCACTTCACCAACCCCAGGTACCACGGCGGCGTATCCAGATCGAACGCCCCCGGTTGATAGTCAATCAACTCCGCGACCGCCACGTTGGGCAGGATCAGATTGCGGTCGGCCAAGGGCAACAGCAGCCCGGTGAGATTGCTGGTGCGGTGTTCAAGCATGGGTTTTGCTCCACAGGGCGATGCTGTCGAGCAGCACCGATTCCTGGTACGGCTTGCCGAGGTAGTCGTTGACGCCAATGGCCATCGCACGGTCGCGGTGTTTCTGGCCGGTGCGGGAGGTGATCATGATGATCGGCAAGTGCTGCAAACGTTCGTCTCCGCGAACCTGGGTCGCCACTTCGAAACCGTCCATGCGCGGCATTTCGATGTCCAGCAGCATCACGTCGGGCAGGTGTTCTTCAAGCAGCAGCATGGCGTCGACCCCGTCCTTGGCGGTCAGCACGTTCATGCCGTGCCGTTCGAGCAAACGGCTGGTGACCTTGCGTACGGTGACCGAATCGTCGACCACCAACACCAGCAGCGGTTTATGCGGCTCGACCTCAACGTCGTGTGTCGCCGGCTGTTGCGGCACACGGGCCTGCATGGCGCGGATCGGCGCGAGCAAGTCGAGAATCAGCACCACCCTGCCATCGCCCAGAATCGTCGCCCCGGACAGCCCCTGCACCGACGCAAACTGCGGGCCGAGGCTTTTGACCACGATCTCCCGAGTGCCGGCCATGGAGTCAACCTGCACGGCGATATGCCGCTCGTTGCATTGCACCAGCAAGACCGGCAGCGGCAGGCTCTGGCCCAACAGTTTTGGGCGGGTGCTGGTTTTCAGCAGCTCGCCGAGATAGCACAGTTCATAACGTTGCCCGGCGTATTCGTAGGTCGGTGGATCGAGCCGGTAATGCCCTTCAAGTTCGTTGGGCAACACGCGAACGATGCCGTCGATGGTGTTCAGCGGGATCGCGTATTGATCCTCCAGGCATTGCACCATCAGCGCGCGGTTGACCGACACGGTGAACGGCAGGCGAATGCGAAAGTGCACGCCCTGCCCCGGTGTCGAGTCGATGACCATGGTGCCACCGAGCTGCCGAACTTCTTCGTGAACCACGTCCATGCCCACGCCACGTCCGGAGATCTGGGTGATTTTCTCGGCGGTAGAGAACCCCGGTTGCAGGATGAATTGCAGCACGTCTCGGTCGCTGATATCGGCGTCCTCGGACAGCAAACCACGCTTGATCGCCTTGCGCCGCACCGCCTCCAGCGGCACACCCGCGCCATCGTCGCGGATGTCGAAAATGATGTCGCCGCCCTCTCGCGACAGGTCCAGGGTGATCCGGCCCTGAGCCGGTTTGCCCGCCGCGATACGCACCTCGGCCGACTCCAGACCGTGGTCCACGGCGTTGCGCAGCATGTGTTCCAGCGGTGCCGCCATGCGTTCGAGCACGTTGCGATCCATCTCGCCTTCAGCGTTGCCGACAATGAACTCGACGTCTTTGCCCAGCTCACTGGAGACCTGACGGACGATGCGTTTCAAGCGCGGCAGCATGCGTTCGAACGGCACCATGCGCGTACGCATCAGGCCTTCCTGCAATTCGGTGTTGATGCGGCCCTGCTGTTGCAGCAGGTTTTCCGCGTCCTGATTGCGGCGGTCGAGGGTTTCCTTGAGGTCGAGCAGGTCGGAGGCGGATTCGAACAGCGCCCGCGACAACTGCTGCAACTGCGAGTGACGGTCCATTTCCAGCGGATCGAATTCTTCGTAGCCCAGGCGCTCGGCGTCGACTTGCTGGCGGCTGAGAATCCGTCCCTGGGTTTCGGTGTCGAGTCGGCGCAACTGATCGCGCATACGCTCGATGGTGGTTTCCATCTCGCTCAAGGCGACCCGCGCATCGTTGACCTGTTGCTCGATACGGCCACGGAAGATCGACGTTTCGCCGGCCAGATTGACCAGATCGTCGAGCAGTTCGGCCGAGACCTTGACCATGTCGGCGCCCGCCTCGGCTTGCGGCGCGGGGGTGTCGGGTTTCGGTACGGCAGGCGCTACCA
Source organism: Pseudomonas sp. (assembly GCF_051660785.1). Lineage (GTDB taxonomy): Bacteria > Pseudomonadota > Gammaproteobacteria > Pseudomonadales > Pseudomonadaceae > Aquipseudomonas. The sequence goes on along the minus strand of NZ_JBOFQE010000038.1, from coordinate 52,853 downwards.
TCGGCGTTTCGAGAACGGCGGGATGACTGAAGTTCTTGATCGCGTCGATCAACCGATCGGCTGGCGGCAAGGGCTGACCGGCGCGGGTGGCATCGAGCATTTGTGCCAGCCGGTCGTGACTGCTTTGCAGCAGCGCGAACAACGCAGGGGTCGGTTGCAGCACGCCAGCAGACAGGCCTTCGTAGAGAAATTCCAGCTCATGGGCGAGGTCGCCGATGGGGGCAATTTCCACCATCCGCGCGCCACCCTTGAGGGTGTGCAGGTCGCGCAACAGGGTTTCCACTTCCTGGCGGTTCGACGGCTCGGCTTGCCAGCGCACAAGGGCCGCGCCGGAGTTTTCGATGATGTCGAAACCTTCCTCGAGGAAGATCTCCAGCAGTTCGGGATCATGGCCCGGCGAGTCATTGGCCGGTGCGGGTTCCGCCACTTCGGCGCTGTTGGCATTGCCTTGACGGAACTCGCGAATGGCTTCGATCAGCTCGTTCGGGGCACCCAGGGCATGCTGATTTTGCAGCTGTTCAAGCAGCACCGCGAGGCGGTCATGGCTCTGTTGCAGCAGCTGCGCCAAGGTTTCACTGTGGCTGTAACGGCGGTCCACCAAGCCTTCGTAAAGGCTTTCCAATTCATGGGCCAGGTCGCCGACCGGCTCGACCTCGGCCATCCGCGCGCCCCCCTTGAGGGTGTGCAAATCGCGCTGCAAGGACGACAGCGGCGCGGCGTTTTCCGGGTCGCTCAGCCAACGTTGCAAGGCCTGGCCAGCGCTCTCGAGGATGTCCACCGCTTCTTCGAGGAAGATCGAAACGATCTCATCGTCCAGCTCGACCTGAGTCGCTGTCTGTTCCAGTTCCGCAGTGGCGCTGCCCAATTCCCGGATGCTCAGGGTGCGGCTGCCGTCGCTGCGGATCAGGCCCATGGACGACGGATCAAGGCTTTCATCGAGCAAGCCGCGCAAGGCCCGGATGCGATCCGGTTGCGGACTGACTTCCTGGCCGGCAGCCAGTTCGTCGAGCATGTTGATCAGCGCTTCGTGGGCACTTTGCGCCTCATTGAAAAACCGGTCGCTGACCGCCAGGCTGCTCTCTTCCACCGCGCCGTACAGGTCGAGCAACGCTTCGCAGAGTTCATCCACCGGATGCAAGTCGGCGAGGTGCGCGCCTTCTCCCAAGGTGGTCAATTCGTCCAGCAAGGCGCTGAGTTCCTGACGCTCGCCGGGGTGCTGCTGCCAGCGCTGCAACAGGCTTTCGGCGTCCAGCAGGATGTCCATGCCCTGAGCCAGGAAGTTGTTGATCAGTTGCGGATCGCGCTTGATTCGCAACGCGGTGTTCGGCGCTTTCAACAGCGCGTCCAGACGCTCGGCGAGCAGCGCCTTGGTGCGCTCGATCAGCGAATCAGCATCCGGTATCTCGGCCAGTGGATCATCCTTGAGTTGCCGCAGCCCGAGACGGAACAGACCTTCGGCTTCCAGCAGCAATTCGACTTCGTCGAGGTCGAGGGGGATCAGGTGCGCCTTGTATTCGCGGGCGAGTTGATCCAGCGGTGTCGCCAGCTCGGCGATCGGCAACACGCCGGCCATCGAAGCGCTGCCCTTCAAGGTGTGCAATGCCCGCTGCAACTCGTCGCTGGCCTGCAACGGCACATGCTCGGCGGCCTGGTCGAGGAAGCGGTTGAGGCTGGCGAGATGGGTCTCGGCTTCCTTGCGAAAGATCTCCAGCAACAGCGGATCGAGGGCCGCGACATCCTGGGTGTCTTCATCGCTGGCGGGTAAATCGCCCTTGGCGAGGGCATGGGCGCGAGCGGCCAACTGGTCGACATCGTTGCGCTGGCGCTGGGCATTGGCGGCGTATTCGGCCACCAGCTCCGGCAGCAGGTTCAGTGCATCGCTGAGCAACTGTTGCACCGCCGCCCCCGGCGCAACGCTGCGCTCCAGCACGCGGTTAAGCAGGTTTTCCACCGCCCACGCCAGCTCGCCCAGCACCAGCGCACGGACCATCCGGCCACTGCCCTTCAAGGTGTGGAACGCCCGGCGCAATTCACTCAACGCGGGTTCATCGTCCGGATTGGCCGTCCAGCGTGGCAAGTATTCCCGGAGGATATCCAGGACTTCATCGGTTTCTTCGAGAAAGACTTCCCGCAGCTCATCATCCACCGGTTCTTCGCCGACGGGCGGTGGCAGCAGGCTGCCCGGGGTGGCCAGGGCCGGCGGATTGACCGACGACACCGGGCTGGCCAATACGTCGGCCAGCGACTGCACGGTATCGGGATCATCGAGCGCCTGCAGGTCCTGCATGACCCGGGCTTCACTCGGGCTGAGCACCTCCTCGAGTATCGGCACATGCAGTTCGCTGGGGAAAAACCCGAGTGCCGCCAGGCTTTTTTCCGCCACGTCGAGCAAGGGTTCGCCGGGTGCCTCGGGGTCGTCGCTGAGACGCTCCAGGTAGTACTCGATGCTGGTGATGACGTCCGCCAGGCTGTCCAGTTCCTGCCAGCCGGGCTGGCCCGGTTCGAGCAGCAGATGTTCGCGAATGAAGTGGTTGCAGGTTTCGATCAGGCTCGCCGCACGGCTCAACGGAATCATCGACAGCGCGCCGCGCACCTGGGTCAGCAACGCCGGCAAGTCTTGCAAATGCTGGCGGTCCCAGTCGGCGTCGATGTAGTCGACGATCATGTCCTTGGCCTGTTGCAGGCAGATGCGCGCTTCCTTGATCACGATCTGGTGGATCTGCGTCAGGTCGGTGGTCGGCAGATGACTTTCTTCCTGGCTCTCCGGCTCAACGGTGCCGACCATGCCGGCCAGCGTCGCTTCGACGTAGAGCAAAGCCCCGGCGACGTCCATGAGAATGGCGTCGTTGGGCTCACGCTGACCTTGAGCAAGGCTCAGCACCACCGCCAGTTGATCGATGATGACTTTGCGCGGCTGGCCGAAACCCAGCACCGCCAGGGTATCGGCAATTTGCCGCAGCGGCGCCAACAAGAGATCAAGGTCCGAGGTGTGCTGGCGGTCGCTGCGCACGAACAGGTCGAGGCGCTCCTTGACCCGCACCAGCTCCTCACAGAGCGCGGCCAGCACCGAGCGCATGGCGTCTCGGTCGGGACCGGCCAGGCGGGCGCGTTCTTCGTCGACCATTGCGCTGTCAGGCAGCGCGTCGTCCAGTGAGTAACGATCTTTCATGGTCAGCATCTGCCCGGTGGGATGTTCGGCCTTGGCAATGTAGAACAGCAAACTCTTGAGCAACTCCGGCGGTGCCGGCTGATTGATGCCGCGGATGCCCTGCTCGAGCAGGCGCTTGAGTTCTTTGTCAGCGTCCTTGAACAGGCTGCGCAGCGCCGGGCTGTTGGCGATCGAGCCACCGCGCATGCCTTCTACCAGCGCCGAGGCAACTTGCCACAACGGGCTCAAGGGCGCGTTGCCGCACAGACCTTCAAGTCGTGAGAAAACCTTGGTGAGATAACCGAGATTAGTGTCGTCATCCTGTTCACGCAGCAACCCGACCAGCGCCATTTGCAGCATCTGTCGCAACTTGCGCAGCACATTGGGAAAGTCCGCCGGTTCAAGCAGTGCCAGCGACTCTTCATTCAGAGCCGGCAGGTCGGGTAATTGCGGGCTGAACAGGCTGGTTTCCGACAACAGGCTCTCGCCCCGGGCACTGCGCAAGTCGTTGAGCAATGGCAGCACCACTAGGGGCAGGTCACGGCGCGCGCCTTGCACCCGGTCGAGGTAGATCGGCAGTTGCCCGAGGGCTTGCAGCAACAGGTGGAGCGCCTCGTCGCGATGGCTGACGCGGTTCTGTTGCAACGCTGTGGCCAGGTGTTCCATTTCTTCGGCGAGCAGGGCCGCGCCGTAGAATTCGACCATCTGCAAACTGCCGTGAACCTGATGGATGCACGCCAGGCATTCGCTGAGGGCGTGCGTCGCCTGAGGGTCATCAAGCAGGGTTTCGACTGCTTGATGAGCCACTTTCAGCGTTTCGGCAATCTCGCCTTTGACCCACTCGAGGGCCACATAGTCGTGCCGATCACCCATAACTACTCCAATCAAATGCGTACGCCCTGAGGCGGTTCAAGCGTTGTTCGCAGACTTGGCCGGCAAGGTGAAACCGGACACCGAACGCCGTAGCTGGCTGGCCATCTTCGCCAGGTTGCCGATGCTCTCGGCGGTGGCGGTGGAGCCTGACGAAGTCTGCGTGGTGATCTGCTGGATCACGTTCATCGTCAGGGAAATCTGGCCGGCCGAAGACGTCTGCTGCTGCGCGGCGTTGGAAATGCTCTGGATCAGCGCCGCCAGGGTCTTCGATACCCCTTCGATTTCTTCCAGGGCCACTCCGGCATCCTGCGCCAGACGCGCGCCGCGCACCACTTCGGTGGTGGTCTGCTCCATGGAAATCACCGCCTCGTTGGTGTCGGTCTGGATCGCCCGCACCAGGGTTTCGATCTGCCGGGTGGCGGCGGACGAACGCTCGGCCAGCCGCTGTACCTCGTCGGCTACCACCGCAAAACCGCGCCCGGCATCACCGGCCATCGAGGCCTGAATCGCCGCGTTTAGCGCGAGGATGTTGGTCTGGTCGGCAATGTCATCGATCAGGCTGACAATGTCGCCGATTTCCTGCGAGGACTCACCCAGACGCTTGATCCGCTTGGCGGTGTCCTGAATCTGCTCGCGAATGTTGTCCATGCCGTGGATGGTGTTGTGCACCACCTCGTTGCCCTTGTTGGCGATTTCCACCGAACGCTCGGCCACCGCCGAGGACTCGGCAGCGTTGGCCGAGACCTGATCGATGGACTGGGCCATGTCGTTGATCGCGGTCGAGGCTTCGCTGATCTGTTGCGCCTGATGCTCCGAAGCCTGGGCCAGGTGCATGGCGGTGGCCTGGGTTTCCTGCACCGCAGCGGCGACCTGGCCGGCGGTGAGGTTGATGGTTGCCACCAGATCGCGCAGTTGATCGACGGAATAGTTGATCGAATCGGCAATGGTCCCGGTGAAGTCTTCGGTCACCGAGGCAGTCACAGTGAGGTCGCCGTCGGCCAGGTCTTCGATCTCGTCGAGCAGGCGCATGATCGCGTTCTGGTTGCGCTCGTTCTTCTCGGCGGTTTCGCGCAGCTGGCGATTGGTTTCGCGCACCATCACCAGGCCGATGAGGATGATCGACATCAGCGCCAACAGGCCCAGCACGTAGCCGCCAATAGTGTCGGTGTCGCGCCCGCCGGCGAGGTTTTCGAACCCGGTGGCCAGGTGCGAGGCTTCGTCGAGCAGGGTTTGCGACAGAGTGAAAATGTTGCTCGCCGATTCGCGAACCTTGAACAGCTCCGGCGAGGTTTCGAGGATCTCATCCACAGAGCCGGAGACGAATTCGAACAGCTCGGAAATCTCGATCAACCGGGCGCGAGCATCGCGGTCTTCGACCTGGCTGACCCGCAGCGACGCATTGCCCTGGAGCATGCCATTGAGCACCTGACCGAATCGCGCCGCGTCACGACCGAAAGCGTCGGCGGCTTGCTGCGAGTTTTCATCGCCGGACAACACGGTGTTCACCGCGCCCAAAATACGTTCGGCCAGCAGCGACTGACGCTGGGCCATGGCGACCTGACCGGCCGGAGCACCACGCTGCAAGAGGATCTCGACGACTTTTTCGTACTCGACCTGCAACTGCGGCACGGTTTCGGCCAGCGTCGCGGCGACCTGATGCAGCGACAGCACGGTCTGCTCGCTGGAAAGGATTGCGTCGGTGTTTTTCAGCAGGCGTTCCCAGTCGAGCTGCACGGCGCGCATTTCCGGGCGCACGGTGGACGGTGCCGGCGGCAAGCCGGTGGTCGGGTCGCCCTTTTTCAGGTAACCCCAGCGCTGGGCGAAGTCGTTGCGTGCATCGCTCAGCAGCTTGAAAGCCGCAGCCTTGCCGGCAGCGGCTTCGGTGGCGTTCTTGGCGATGCGTTGGGACAGCACGCGCAACTCGCCGGCGTGGCCGATGTACTGTTTGTCGTACGTGGCCTGAGTGTTGAGGTAAGCGAAGTTGGCGAACAGCAGCATGATGAAGATGATCAGCGCGATGAACAGCACGATGATCTGCGAACGGCTGCGCGATCCTTCTGGCTTGCCTGTTTTTGTTTTTATCATCGGTCCTCGCCTGTTAACCAACACCCTAAAGCACACCGAAGGTCTCCTGTGGGAGCGAGCCTGCTCGCGATTCAGGCGCCGCGGTGTTTCAGGAACACCGCGTTATCGTTCAATCGCGAGCAGGCTCGCTCCTACAGGGGTCCGCGTTTACAGCGCTACATGCATGAAGCTTTGCGACTGCGCCAGCGTGAACGGGCTGAATATTTGCCACGTCTGCTCACGCTGAAACCGACCTTTGACGAACGCTGAAATCGGCCCGTGCAGATCGGCCATCGACACCGGTTCCAGACTGTCCTGGGCAAAGTGCTGCAAGCCGAAGACTTCGTCGACCATCAACCCGGCAAACACTTCGCCGTGTTCCACCACCAACACCCGCCGCTGTTTGCGCAGGGTCGACTGTTCATGACCGAAGAAGCCGCACAAATCCATGATCGGCAGCAATCGCCCGCGCAGGTTGGCCACGCCCTTGACCCAGGGTTTGACGCCCGGCAATTGAGTGAAACGCGGTTCGTGCAAAACCTCGCTGACTTCGCCCATGGGCGCGACGTACCAGTGTTCGCCCAGGCGAAAACCGATGCCGCTCCAGCGGTCCTGCCGGGTCGGCTGGGACGGCAGATCCGCCGCCAGCAGACGACAGCGCTGGTCGATCTGCAGCAGCAGTTCGAAAGCCGTCAGCGACTCGGTCATGGCCGCACGATCAACCGGCCAACACGTTGTTCAGGGTTCTGATCAGGGTGTCTTCGTCGACCGGTTTGGTCAGGTAATCCTTGGCGCCCTGGCGCGTGCCCCAGACTTTGTCGGTTTCCTGATCCTTGGTGGTGATGATGATCACCGGGATGTGCCCGGTGTCCGGGTCTTTGGTCAGCTGGCGGGTCGCCTGGAAACCGTTGAGGCCGGGCATGACGATGTCCATCAGCACGGCGTCAGGTTTTTCCTGGCGGGCCAGGGCCACGCCGTCAGCGCCGTTTTCGGCTTTCAACACTTCATGACCGTGCTTTTCCAGCATGCCGGTCAGTTTGTACATTTCGGTCGGCGAGTCATCGACGATCAGAATACGTGCCATGGTCTTCCCCATTCTTGTCGACGCCGGGCCCGCTGGCCGAGCGTCACTGTGCGTGTCCTACTGCGGCAAAACGGCGGCGAAGCCCGGTACATGGGCCTGGATCGCGTTTAGCAGTTCTTCCTTGCTGAAAGGCTTGGTCAAAAACTGGTCGGAGCCGACGATGCGCCCCTTGGCCTTGTCGAACAGCCCGTCCTTTGACGACAGCATAATCACTGGCGTGGACTTGAACGCACTGTGGTTCTTGATCAACGCGCAGGTCTGATAGCCATCCAGGCGCGGCATCATGATGTCGACAAAGATAATGCTGGGGTGATTGTCGGCAATCTTGGCCAGGGCATCGAAACCATCGATGGCCGTGATGACTTCACACCCCACGTTCTTCAACAGCGTTTCGGCGGTGCGACGAATCGTCTTCGAATCGTCGATCACCATGACCTTCAAGGCGCTGGAATGCTGGTCCATAAATGCTCTGCCGTCGCCTTTGCGAAACAAATTGTCCATTTCCGATAACCGGAGGCTCGAAACCCTTGATGTTCAAGGGCCAGCACGATATGGCAGCCTTTTTAGCACAGTCTCTAAAACCAATCTATCGGGCGACGGGTGCAGTGGTTTTTCCTTGACCGGGAACACACTCAGCGCCACTCTGACGCCACTTTTTCAAAGCCGCTCCGGCCCCCAAATTCGAGGAAAAACCCATGAGCGTTCGCGTCGGGATTGTCATGGATCCTATTGCCAGCATCTCCTATAAAAAGGATAGCTCGCTGGCCATGCTGCTGGCCGCACAGAAGCGCGGCTGGGAACTGTTCTATATGGAACAGCGCGATTTGTATCAGGGCGAAGGCGAGGCCCGGGCGCGGATGCGTCCGTTGAAAGTCTTCGCCAACCCGGAAAAATGGTTTGAACTGGAAGCCGAGACCGACGCGCTGCTGAGCGATCTGGACGTGATCCTGATGCGCAAGGATCCGCCGTTCGACATGGAATTCGTCTACTCCACTTACCTGCTGGAACAAGCCGAGCGCGCGGGCGTGCTGGTGGTCAACAAGCCGCAAAGCCTGCGTGACTGCAACGAAAAGCTGTTTGCCACGCTGTTCCCGCAGTGCACACCGCCGACCGTGGTCAGCCGCCGCGCCGACGTTCTGCGTGAATTCGCCGCCAAACACGGCGACGTCATCCTCAAGCCGTTGGACGGCATGGGCGGCACCTCAATCTTCCGTCATCGTGCCGGTGATCCGAACCTGTCGGTGATTCTGGAAACCCTGACCGCGCTGGGCACCCAGCAGATCATGGGCCAGGCCTACCTGCCGGCGATCAAGGACGGCGACAAACGCATCCTGATGATCGACGGCGAACCGGTGGACTATTGCCTGGCGCGTATTCCTGCCGCGGGCGAAACCCGTGGCAACCTCGCCGCCGGTGGCCGTGGCGAAGCCCGTCCGCTGAGCGACAAGGATCGCTGGATCGCTGCCCAGGTCGGCCCGACCCTGCGTGAAAAAGGTCTGCTGTTCGTGGGACTGGACGTGATCGGCGAGCACCTGACGGAAATCAATGTCACCAGCCCGACCTGCATTCGCGAGATTGATAATGCGTTCGGCACCGACATTGGCGGGATGCTGATGGATGCCATCGATCAGAAGCTCAAGGCTCGTTGATATAGAACAGCCAAGACAGATCCAACATTGCGTTATCATGCGCGGCCTGTGAAAAACGCGATGTTGGTTTCCTTGTCATGACACTTCCGTCCGATCTGCCCGCTGAACTCGCCCACCGTGGCGTGCGCCCGGCCGATCGCCTCGGATTTACCCTTTTTCTCGCGGCGCTGATTCACCTGGCCTTGCTGTTGGGCGTCGGCTTCACGATGGTCGAACCCAAACAAATCAGCAAAACCCTGGAAATCACCCTCGCCACCTTCAAAAGCGAAAAGAAGCCGACGAAGGCTGATTTCCTCGCCCAGGAAAATCAGGAAGGCAGCGGCACCCTGGATAAAAAGGCTATTCCCAAGACCACCGAGGTCGCGCCGTTCCAGGACAATAAGGTGCAGAAAGTCACGCCACCGCCGGCTGCCAAGCCGCCAGTGCCGGAAGCAGCGCCCAAGGCTGCCGTGACCACCGTTGCGCCGAAGCCGAAAAAAGCCGCGGCCAAGAACGAAGAGGTCAAGCCACTGACCAAACCGGCGGTGGCGGCGCCGACATTCGACACCGAGCAACTGTCCAGCGACATCGCCAGCCTGGAAGCGGAACTGGCCAACGAACAACAGCTCTACGCCAAGCGGCCGCGCATCCACCGCCTGAGCGCTGCATCGACCATGAAAGACAAGGGCGCCTGGTATAAGGATGAGTGGCGCAAGAAGGTCGAGCGGATCGGCAACCTGAATTATCCCGACGAAGCGCGGCGCAAGCAGATCTACGGTAATTTGCGACTGATGGTCTCGATCAACCGCGATGGCTCGCTGTATGAAGTGCTCGTGCTGGAATCCTCCGGGCAACCGCTGCTGGACCAGGCGGCACAGCGGATTGTGCGACTGGCGGCACCGTTTTCACCGTTTACCGGGGATTTGTCGGACATCGACCGGCTGGAAATCATCCGCACCTGGAAATTTGCCCGCGGCGACCGCCTCTCCAGCAACTGACACCCCACAAATCCCCTGTGGGAGCGAGCCTGCTCGCGATAGCGGCATCACATTCAGCATCAAAGCGCCTGAAAGACCGCAATCGCTAGCAGGCTAGCTCCCACAGTCAATCTGTATTGTTGCTGGCATTTGCGGCAATTCCTGTTCATCCCCAGCTTGTCAGTTCGCCCCTCCAACGCCACACTAGCGCTCATGAAGAACGTCAGCCCCAGCTACCTCAAGCATCACTTCCTGATCGCCATGCCTCACATGGCCGACCCGAACTTTGCGCACACCTTGACCTACATCGTCGAGCACACCGCCAATGGTGCCATGGGGCTGGTGGTCAACCGGCCGCAAGACCTGAATCTGGCCGACATCCTCGAGCAATTGCGCCCCGACATCGAACCGCCCGTGCTCTGCCAGCATGTGCCGATCTTCATCGGCGGCCCGGTGCAGACTGATCGCGGTTTTGTCCTGCACCCTTCGGGCAAGACGTTTCAGGCGACCGTTGATCTGGAAGGCGACCTTTCCTTGTCTACTTCCCAGGATGTGCTGTTCGCCATCGCTGACGGCGTCGGCCCGGCGAAAAGCGTGATTGCCCTTGGATACGCCGGTTGGGAAGCCGGGCAGCTCGAAGCCGAACTGGCGCAGAACGCCTGGCTGACCTGTCCGTTCGACGCCGAGATCCTGTTTAACACCAGCAGCGAACTGCGCCTGGACGCGGCGGCCAAGCATCTCGGGGTCAATCTCAGCCTGCTGACCAGCCAGGCGGGCCACGCCTGATGGCCCTGCGACTGATTCTGGGCTTCGACTACGGCACCAAACAGATCGGCGTTGCGGTCGGCCAGGTAATCACCGGCCAGGCCCGCGAGCTGTGCACCTTGAAGGCGCAAAACGGTGTTCCCGACTGGAACCAGGTCGAAGCCCTCATTAAAGAGTGGAAGCCCGACGCTGTGGTCGTCGGCCTGCCCCTCAACATGGACGGCACGCCGAGCGACATGTGCCTGCGCGCGGAGAAATTCGCCCGCCGCCTCAACGGCCGCTACAACCTGCCCTTCTATACCCATGATGAACGCCTGACTACCTTTGAAGCCAAGGGTGAACGGCGTGATCGTGGCGGACAAAAGGGCAGCTACCGCGACAACCCGGTCGACGCCATCGCCGCGGCCCTGCTGCTGCAAGGCTGGCTCGATGAAAACACCGCATTGTTCGAATCCTGAAGAGCCGTAACAGGCGACTCTCTATAGCGACAATCCGAGCCATCACTCAAGCACCACCCGGCTCGGACCCAAGAAGGAGCAACCATGAGCCTGCCCAATCCCGCCGAACTGATCAGCCAGATGGCGACCCGTCTCAAGGCGCACCTGGAACACCGCGGCATCAGCGAACCGCGCTACATCGGCATTCGTACCGGTGGCGTCTGGGTCGCCCAGGCGTTGCTTGAAGAACTGGGCAGCGATTCGCCCCTCGGCACCCTGGACGTGTCCTTCTACCGCGACGACTTCAGCCAGAACGGCCTGCACCCGCAAGTGCGCCCGTCCGCCCTGCCGTTCGAAATCGAAGGCCAGCACCTGGTGTTGATCGACGACGTGCTGATGAGCGGTCGGACCATCCGCGCCGCCATGAATGAACTGTTCGACTACGGCCGCCCCGCCAGCGTGACGCTGGTGTGCCTGCTGGACCTGGACGCCGGCGAGCTGCCGATCCGCCCGAACGTGGTCGGCGCGACGCTGGAACTGGCTGCCCACGAACGGGTGAAGCTGTCCGGCCCGGAACTCAAGCTCGAACTGCAAGACCTCGCCCTTTAATCCGCCCTATTGAGAGTCCCCCTCGCGATGACGCCTCTAGAAACCAAGCGCCCGCTGCAGCTCAATGATCAGGGCCAGCTGCGACACTTCCTCTCGCTCGATGGTTTGCGCCGCGAGTTGCTGACGGAAATCCTCGACACCGCCGACTCGTTCCTCGAAGTCGGCGCCCGGGCGGTGAAGAAAGTCCCGTTGCTGCGCGGCAAGACCGTGTGCAACGTGTTCTTCGAGAACTCCACCCGCACCCGTACCACCTTCGAACTGGCGGCCCAGCGCCTGTCGGCCGACGTGATCACGCTGAACGTGTCGACATCGTCGGCGAGCAAGGGCGAAACCCTGCTCGACACCCTGCGCAACCTGGAAGCCATGGCCGCCGACATGTTCGTCGTGCGCCACGGTGATTCCGGCGCGGCACACTTCATCGCCGAGCATGTCTGCCCGCAAGTGGCGATCATCAACGGCGGCGACGGCCGTCACGCGCACCCGACCCAGGGCATGCTCGACATGCTGACGATTCGTCGGCACAAGGGCGGCTTCGAAAACCTCTCGGTGGCCATCGTCGGTGACATCCTGCACTCGCGGGTCGCGCGCTCGAACATGCTCGCGCTGAAAACCCTCGGCTGCCCGGACATCCGCGTCATCGCGCCGAAAACCCTGCTGCCGATCGGCATCGAGCAATACGGCGTGAAGGTTTACACCGACATGACCGAAGGCCTGAAAGACGTCGACGTGGTGATCATGCTGCGTCTGCAGCGTGAACGCATGACCGGTGGCCTGCTGCCGAGCGAGGGCGAGTTCTACCGCCTGTTCGGCCTGACCACTGCGCGCCTGGCCGGGGCCAAACCGGATTGCATCGTCATGCACCCGGGGCCGATCAACCGTGGGGTGGAGATTGAGTCGGCGGTGGCCGACGGCCCGCACTCGGTGATTCTCAACCAGGTCACCTACGGCATCGCGATTCGTATGGCCGTGTTGTCCATGGCCATGAGCGGGCAGACTGCGCAACGTCAATTCGAGCAGGAGAACGCCCAGTGAAGCTCAGCATTCTCGGCGCCCGTGTCATCGATCCAGCCACTGGCCTGGATAAAGTTACCGACATTCATATAGAAGCCTGCAAGATCATTGCCCTTGGCGCCGCCCCGGCTGGTTTTGTCGCCGTCGACACCCTAGACGCCAAAGGTTTGGTCGCCGCCCCTGGCCTGGTTGACCTGAACGTCGCCCTGCGCGAACCGGGTTACAGCCGCAAAGGCTCGATCGTCAGCGAAACCCGCGCCGCCGCGGCCGGTGGCGTGACCAGCCTGTGCTGCCCGCCGAAAACCAAGCCAGTGCTGGACACCTCGGCCGTGGCCGAGCTGATCCTCGACCGCGCCCGCGAAGCCGGCAACACCAAAGTCTTCCCGATCGGCGCCTTGAGCAAAGGGCTGGACGGCGAGCAACTAGCCGAACTGGTCGCCTTGCGCGATGCCGGCTGCGTGGCGTTCGGCAACGGTCTGGAGAGTTTCCGCAACACCCGCACGCTGTGCCGGGCGCTGGAATACGCGGCGACCTTCGACCTGACGGTGATTTTCAACTCTCAGGACCACGACCTGGCCGAAGGTGGCCTGGCCCACGAAGGCCCGACCGCGAGTTTCCTCGGCTTGCCGGGCATTCCGGAAACCGCTGAAACCGTGGCGCTGGCCCGGGACCTGCTGCTGGTCGAGCAAAGCGGCGTGCGTGCGCACTTCAGCCAGCTCACCAGCGCCCGCGGCGTGGCCCTGATCGCTCAGGCTCAGGCTCGCGGCCTGCCGGTGACCGCCGATGTGGCGTTGTATCAGCTGATCCTGACCGACGAAGCGCTGATCGACTTCAGCAGCCTCTATCACGTCCAGCCGCCGCTGCGCACCCGCGCCGACCGCGATGGCCTGCGTGAAGCGGTGAAGTCGGGCGTGGTATCGGCCATCTCCAGCCATCACCAGCCGCATGAGCGCGACGCCAAACTGGCGCCGTTTGGCGCGACCGAGCCGGGCATCAGCAGCGTTGAACTGCTGCTGCCGCTGGCGATGACGTTGGTGGAGGATGGGTTGCTGGATCTGCCGACGTTGTTGGCGCGCCTGAGCACCGGACCTGCCGAGGCGTTGCGTTTGCCGGCGGGCAAGCTGGCCGTAGGCGGGCCGGCGGACATCGTACTGTTTGATCCGACGGCTTCGACCGTGGCCGGTGAAACCTGGTTGTCCAAGGGCGAGAACTGCCCGTTTATTGGGCATAGCTTGCCGAGTGTGGTGCGTTACACCCTGGTGGATGGGCGGATTAGCCACCAGGCTTGAGACTGAGTTGTCCCAATCGCTAGCAGGGCTAGCTCCCACAGGGGATTTGTGTTGTTCACAGATCCTGTGTGGGAGCTAGCCCTGCTAGCGATGGCTTACCCGAAAGTGCCGCGATTTTGCGCGTTGCGAACCGATACCTGATCATTCAGCGTCCAGAAGTCATACAACACCCCCAGAAAAAACAACCCGCCCGTTACCAGGTACAGCAATCCGCTGATCCACTTCCCCTGATACATCCGGTGTACGCCGAATACCCCAAGAAACGTCAGCAGAATCCACGCGACGTTGTATTCGATAGGCCCGGCGGTGAAACGCAGGTCCGCTTCACGGTCCATGGCCGGAATCAGAAACACGTCGATCAGCCAGCCAATGCCCAGCAAACCCAAAGTGAAAAACCAGATCGTCCCGGTCACCGGCTTGCCGTAATAGAAGCGGTGAGCCCCGGTAAAACCAAAAATCCACAGCAGGTAGCCGATCACTTTGCTGTGCGTGTCTCGCTGCTGGCCAGCCTGTTGATAGGTGTTCATGAAGGACCTCGATTCACACGATAGATAAATATTCTTGAATTCTTTGTGACTTTTTTACAGGTTGCCGACGTATGGCAAATGTTAATGTCGGGTCCGCCAAAGCCTTATACCACCTGAGTTCTGTCCGACAATTGCGTCCATTTGCCGCTTATTTGGTTCCGTTGACTCCAAGTCGAATCGACCAACGGCCTCGGGAGGGCAAAAAAAGCTGTTATAAAGTTGCGCGCTAACCCATATGAGCCTTGCCTAATGCGTCCATTTTTCAAGACATGGCTAACCATTTGCCTTTTGATGCCACTGGCCGCCCACGCCACCAATCGTGAGCAACGTCTTCCAAACGTTAATGGTTACACCCAGAAATCCCATGTTTCTGCTCCTTCAAGCAAAAACAAGAAATCCGAAAAACGTGCTCCACAGCTGGTCAGCAAAAGCAGCCTTGTTCCGCCGATGGCGACCAAGGAAAGCAGCAACGTGCTGAGTCGTGCCGTCAACGTCCTCGGTACTCCTTACCGTTGGGGCGGCAGCAGCCCAAGTAAAGGGTTCGATTGCAGCGGCCTGGTGAAATACGCGTTCAACGACGCCACGTTTGACCTGCCACGCACGTCCAATGCGATGGCCAGTGGTCATGGCGAGAAAGTCGATCGCAAGGATCTGAAGCCGGGCGACCTGATTTTCTTCAACATCAAGAGCCGTCGGGTCAACCACGTCGCCATCTACCTGGGTAACGACCGCTTTATCCACGCACCGCGTCGTGGCAAGTCGGTGACCATCGACACCTTGAAGAAACCGTACTGGGAAAGCCACTACGTGGTTGCCAAACGGGTTCTGCCGAAAGAGAAGAACGCCATTCAGGTTGTTCAGCGCTGATTTGAAATCCCGGGTCTGATCCGGGATTTTTTTTGATCATAATGCCGCCATCGCGAGCAGGCTCGCTCCCACATTGGAATGCATACCCCTGTGGGAGCGAGCCTGCTCGCGATGGCGTCTATGAAAGCGCTAAAAATCCCCCTCAGAAGTTATCCGGTGACCGCGCCTTCTCCCGCGCATGCTCCCGGCTGATCAAACCCTTGGTCACCAGGTCCTTCAAGCACATATCCAGCGTCTGCATCCCCAGGTTGCCCCCGGTCTGAATCGACGAGTACATCTGTGCGACCTTGTCTTCGCGGATCAGGTTACGAATCGCCGACGTGCCGAGCATGATCTCGTGCGCCGCAATCCTCCCGCCGCCGATCTTCTTGATCAGTGTCTGCGACACCACCGCCAGCAACGACTCGGACAGCATCGACCGCACCATCGACTTCTCATCCCCTGGAAACACGTCCACCACCCGGTCAATGGTTTTCGCTGCAGATGTGGTGTGCAGCGTGCCGAACACCAGGTGACCGGTCTCGGCGGCGGTCAACGCCAGGCGGATGGTCTCCAGATCGCGCATCTCCCCTACCAGAATCACGTCCGGGTCTTCCCGCAGCGCCGAGCGCAGGGCTGTGGCGAAACTGCGGGTATCGCGATGGACTTCACGCTGGTTGATCAGGCATTTGCGCGATTCGTGGACGAACTCGATCGGGTCTTCGATGGTGAGAATGTGATGATGGCGATGGTTGTTCAGGTAATCAATCATCGCCGCCAGGGTGGTGGACTTGCCGGAACCGGTGGGGCCCGTCACCAGCACCAGGCCGCGAGGGGCCTCGGTGATCTTGCGAAACACCTCGCCCATGCCGAGGTCGTCCATGCTCAGGACCTTCGACGGAATGGTCCGGAATACTGCGCCCGCACCGCGATTCTGGTTGAAGGCATTGACCCGGAAACGCGCTACTCCGGGAACCTCAAAGGAAAAATCAGTTTCCAGGTGTTTCTCGAAGTCCACCCGCTGGGTGTCGTTCATGATGTCGTAGATCAGCTCATGCACCTGTTTGTGGTCCAGGGCCGGCAGGTTGATGCGCCGCACATCGCCATCAACGCGAATCATCGGTGGCAGGCCGGCAGACAGATGCAGGTCGGACGCGCCCTGTTTCGCGCTGAAGGCCAGCAGCTCAGTGATATCCATAGCGCTCCTCAATTCCAGTAGAATGCCGCCAACCTCAAAACCGCTGGCGCCTCTTGAATGTCCACGATAGCAGACAACATTATTCAGGTTAGTTCGCGCATCCGTGCCGCCGCCCTCGCCGCCCACCGCGACGAACACAGCGTTCAATTGCTGGCGGTGAGCAAGACCAAGCCTGCCGAGGCCGTGCGCGAAGCGTATGCCGCAGGCGTGCGCGATTTTGGCGAGAATTACTTGCAGGAAGCCTTGGGCAAACAGCTCGAATTGGCCGACCTGCCCTTGATCTGGCACTTCATCGGCCCCATTCAATCGAACAAGACTCGTGCTATCGCCGAGCACTTCGCCTGGGTGCATTCCGTGGATCGCCTGAAAATCGCACAACGCCTGTCCGAACAACGTCCTGCCGATCTGCCTCCCTTGAACATCTGCATCCAGGTCAACGTCAGCGGTGAAGCGAGCAAATCCGGCTGCACCCCGGCCGACTTGCCAGCCCTGGCCAAAGCCATCAGCGAACTGCCGCGCATCAAGCTGCGCGGGTTGATGGCGATCCCTGAGCCGACTGAAGATCGCGCCGCCCAGGACGCCGCTTTTGCCGCCGTGCAAAGCCTGCAAGCCAGCCTGAACCTGCCGCTCGACACACTTTCCATGGGCATGAGCCACGACCTCGAGTCGGCCATCGCCATGGGCGCCACATGGGTCCGTATCGGTACGGCCCTGTTTGGTGCCCGCGACTACAGTCAGCCATGAACCGTGGCTACGCACCTCTCTATAAGGACCTGACATGAGCAAGACTCGTATTGCCTTTATCGGTGCCGGAAACATGGCCGCCAGCCTGATCGGCGGCCTGCGTGCCAAAGGTCTGGACGCCGCACAGATCCGCGCCAGCGACCCGGGCGCAGAAACCCGCGCCAAAGTGCAGGCCGAACACGGCATTGAAGTTTTCGCCGATAACGCCGATGCCATTCAAGGCGCGGACGTGGTCGTGCTGGCGGTCAAACCCCAGGCGATGAAAGCCGTGTGCGAAGCGATTCGCCCAAGCCTGAAGCCGAATCAACTGGTGGTTTCGATTGCGGCGGGCATCACCTGCGCCAGCATGAACAACTGGCTCGGCGCCCAGCCGATCGTGCGCTGCATGCCCAACACTCCGGCGCTGCTGCGTCAGGGCGTGAGTGGTCTGTTTGCTACGGCCGAAGTAAACGCAGAACAACGCCAGCAGGCTGAAGAGTTGTTGTCGGCCGTCGGCATTGCCCTGTGGCTGAACGAAGAGCAGCAACTGGATGCGGTCACCGCCGTTTCCGGCTCGGGCCCGGCGTACTTCTTCTTGCTGATCGAAGCCATGACCGCCGCCGGCGTGAAGCTCGGTCTGCCAGCGGACATCGCCGCCCAACTGACGGTGCAAACCGCGCTGGGCGCCGCACACATGGCCGTGGCCAGCGATGTCGACGCCGCAGAATTGCGTCGTCGCGTGACCTCGCCTGCAGGCACCACGGAAGCGGCAATCAAATCGTTCCAGGCCGGCGGCTTCGAAGCGCTGGTAGAAAAAGCACTCGGCGCCGCTGCGCACCGCTCGGCCGAGATGGCTGAGCAACTTGGCCGCTAATCAGCCCTTACAAAGGAATAAATGATGCTTGGACTCAATGACGCTGCCATTTTCATAATTAAAACCCTGGGCAGCCTGTACCTGCTGATCGTATTGATGCGCTTCATCCTGCAACTGGTTCGGGCGAACTTTTACAACCCGCTCTGCCAGTTCATCGTGAAAGCCACTCAACCGCTGCTCAAGCCGCTGCGCCGGGTCATCCCGAGCATGTTCGGGCTGGACATGTCGTCACTGGTACTGGCGCTGATCATCCAGATGCTGCTGATTGCGGTGATCCTGCTGCTCAAAGGCTTCATGGTCGACTGGCTGTTCCTGGTGCCGTGGGCCCTGATCGCCCTCTTCTCGCTGTTTTTGAATATTATTTTCTGGGCGATGATCATCAGCGTGATTCTGTCCTGGGTCGCCCCGGGCAGCCACAACCCGGGCGCGGAACTGGTCGCGCAGATTACTGAACCGGTACTCGCCCCGTTCCGCCGGATCATTCCAAACCTGGGCGGCCTCGATATCTCGCCGATCTTCGCGTTTATCGTGATCCAGTTGCTGCAAAGCTGGCTGATCCCGCGCCTCGCGTACTTTGCCCTCATGCCGCAGGGGCTGCTCGGCCTGATCTGATGAGCTACTTTCGCTGGGACGGTGATGACCTGATTCTGGAGTGTCACCTGCAACCGGCGGCCCGCAGCGATGATTTCTGCGGGCTGCACGGTGATCGACTGAAGATCCGCCTGACCGCACCGCCGGTTGAAGGCAAGGCCAATGCGTATCTGATGGCGTTCCTGGCGAAGGCGTTTGGGGTTTCCAAGAGTCAGGTGAGTTTGATTAGTGGGGAGTTGAATCGGCAAAAGCGGGTGCGGATTTGCTCGCCGAAAAAGTTGCCGGATTTGCCGGGTTTGGTGCAGCGTTCGCTTTGATTGGGTGTCGCTTCAAAGCCACCCCTCACCCCAGCCCTCTCCCCATAGGGGAGAGGGGAAAGGGAGCAGATCACTGTCGTTTTCAAAACCTGAGTTCACCTCGGTATTTCAGGTCGATGCAGCGCCAAGAACAACTCGGTCAGTCCCCTCGCCCCTTTGGGGAGAGGGTTAGGGTGAGGGGCTGATCCCCAGCCGATCACCTATTTCCCCAACACCCCGCCCTTTGCTTGCCGCTAACCCCACCGGTCTTTAGACTTACGCCTCATTTCAACGAGAGCAGGGTCGATGCCAACTGCCTTTCCCGCCGATTCTGTTGGTCTGGTGACGCCGCAAGTGGCGCACTTCAGTGAACCCCTGGCCCTGGCCTGTGGCCGTTCGCTCCCAGCGTATGACCTCATTTACGAAACCTACGGCACGCTGAACGCCACGGCGAGCAACGCCGTGCTGATCTGCCATGCCTTGTCGGGTCACCATCACGCTGCCGGCTTCCACAGCCCCGACGACCGCAAACCCGGTTGGTGGGACAGCTGCATCGGCCCCGGCAAGCCGATCGATACCAACAAGTTCTTCGTGGTCAGCCTGAACAACCTCGGCGGCTGCAACGGCTCCACCGGCCCGAGCAGCGTCAACCCGGAGACCGGCAAGCCCTTCGGCGCCGACTTCCCGGTGCTGACCGTGGAAGACTGGGTGCACAGCCAGGCGCGCCTGGCCGACCTGCTCGGCATCCGCCAATGGGCGGCCGTGATCGGCGGCAGTCTCGGCGGCATGCAGGCGATGCAGTGGAGCATCACCTACCCCGAGCGCATTCGGCACTGCCTGGCCATCGCCTCGGCCCCCAAGCTGTCGGCGCAGAACATCGCCTTCAACGAAGTGGCGCGCCAGGCGATCCTCACCGACCCCGAATTCCACGGCGGTTCGTTCCAGGAAGCGGGCGTGATCCCCAAGCGCGGCTTGATGCTGGCGCGGATGGTCGGGCACATCACTTACCTGTCCGATGACTCGATGGGTGAGAAATTCGGCCGGGGACTGAAGAGCGAAAAGCTCAACTACGACTTCCACAGCGTCGAGTTCCAGGTCGAAAGCTACCTGCGTTATCAGGGCGAAGAATTCTCCGGGCGTTTCGACGCCAACACGTATCTGCTGATGACCAAGGCGCTGGACTACTTCGACCCGGCCGCCAACTTCGACGACGACCTGGCGAAAACCTTCGCCAATGCCCAGGCCAAGTTCTGCGTGATGTCTTTCACCACCGACTGGCGCTTCTCCCCTGCCCGCTCGCGGGAACTGGTGGACGCGCTGATGGCGGCCAGGAAAGACGTCTGCTACCTCGAGATCGACGCTCCGCAAGGCCATGACGCCTTCCTGATTCCGATCCCGCGTTACTTGCAGGCCTTCAGCAATTACATGAACCGTATTTCGCTTTGAGGAACACATGAGAGCCGATCTGGAAATCATCCAGGAATGGATCCCCGCGGGCAGCCGCGTGCTCGACCTCGGTTGCGGCGACGGCGAGCTGCTGACCTGGCTGCGCGATAACAAGCAAGTGACCGGCTATGGCCTGGAAAACGACCCGGACAACATCGCCGAGTGCGTGGCCAAGGGCATCAACGTCATCGAGCAAGACCTGGACAAGGGCCTGGGCAACTTCGCGAGCAACAGCTTCGACATCGTGGTCATGACTCAGGCGCTGCAAGCCGTGCATTACCCGGACAAGATCCTCGACGAAATGCTGCGGGTCGGGCGTCAATGCATCATCACCTTCCCCAACTTCGGTCACTGGCGCTGCCGCTGGTATCTGGCGAGCAAGGGCCGGATGCCAGTCTCCGAGTTCCTGCCGTACACCTGGTACAACACGCCGAACATCCACTTCTGCACCTTCGAAGACTTTGAAGCGTTGTGCCGCGAACGTGAAGCGAAGGTCATTGATCGGCTTGCCGTGGATCAACAGCACCGTCACGGGTGGGCCAGTAAGCTATGGCCTAATCTATTAGGTGAAATCGGTATTTACCGCGTCAGCAGCCCCGGGTTGCAGGATCACAGAATCGCGGTCTGAACCACGACATTCCAAGGAGAACGATCATGGGTCGTCTAGCGTTGTTTGTACTCACTGCCTGCCTGAGCGTGACAGCCATGGCCGCCGACGTCATCAAAGGTGACCGTCAGGAAAAATTCGGCGACGTGACGGTGCACTACAACACCTTCAACTCCACTTTCCTGACACCCGACATCGCCAAAGCCGCGGAACTCACCCGTAGCAAGAATCAAGGCGTGATCAACGTTTCGGTGATCAAGGAAGGCAAACCGCTGATGGCTCAAGTCAGTGGAACGGTCAAAGACCTGACCAGCCAAAGCGTGCCGCTGAAATTCAAACAGATCACCGAGCAAGGCGCGATCTACTACATCGCCCAGTTCCCGGTCGATCAGCAGGAAATCCGCACCTTCGAGATCAAGGTGCAGAGCGGCGATAAAACCAACACCATCAATTTCAACCAAGAGCTTTTCCCCGGCGAATGATCAACTTCACGCAACTCGTACTGGCCAGCCACAACGCCGGCAAACTCAAGGAACTCCAGGCCATGCTCGGCGATTCGGTGCAACTGCGCTCGATCGGCGAATTCAGCATCGTCGAGCCTGAAGAAACCGGCCTGTCGTTCGTCGAGAACGCCATCCTCAAGGCCCGCAATGCCGCGCGCATCTCCGGCCTGCCGGCGCTGGCCGACGATTCCGGGCTGGCGGTGGATTTCCTTGGCGGTGCGCCGGGGATCTACTCGGCTCGTTACGCCGATGGCAAAGGCGATGCGGCGAACAACGCCAAACTGCTCGATGCTATGAAGGACGTGCCGGAAGCCGAGCGCGGCGCGCAATTCGTTTGTGTGCTGGCGCTGGTGCGTCATGCTGACGATCCGTTGCCGATCCTCTGCGAAGGCCTGTGGCACGGACGAATCCTGCACGCCGCCAGCGGCGAACACGGGTTTGGCTACGACCCGCTGTTCTGGGTGCCATCGCGTGATTGCTCCAGCGCCGAGCTGAGCCCGAGCGACAAGAACCTCATCAGCCACCGCGCCCGTGCAATGGATCTGCTGCGCCAGCGTCTGGGCTTGAAATGACTCACGACTCATCCGCGTCACCGCTGATTTTCGGCGGTGCCGCACCATCGCCCCGGGCTGCGCTCCCAACGTTGCCGCCCCTGGCGTTGTACATCCACATCCCGTGGTGTGTGCGCAAATGCCCTTATTGCGACTTCAACTCCCACACCGCCAGCCCCGTGCTGCCGGAAGAGGAGTACGTCGACGCGTTGCTGGCTGATCTCGATCAGGATTTACACGCGGTCTACGGTCGCGAGTTGAGCTCGATCTTCTTTGGAGGCGGCACGCCGAGCCTGTTCAGCGCCGAATCCCTGGGCCGGTTGCTCAAAGGTGTCGAACAGCGCATTCCGTTTGCCAGCGACATCGAAATCACCCTGGAAGCCAATCCCGGGACATTCGAGCAGGAGAAATTCCTCGCCTACCGCGCGCTGGGCATCAATCGCCTGTCGATCGGCATCCAGAGCTTCCAGGAAGAAAAACTCAAGGCGCTGGGGCGGATTCACAACGGCGACGAAGCGGTGCGTGCCGCCGGCATGGCGCGTCAGGCCGGGTTCGATAACTTCAACCTGGACTTGATGCACGGTTTGCCGGATCAGTCGCTGGATGATGCGTTGAGCGACCTGCGCCAAGCCATCGCCCTGAAACCGACGCATGTTTCGTGGTATCAGCTGACGCTGGAGCCGAACACAGTGTTCTGGAACCAGCCGCCGACACTGCCGGAAGACGACACGTTGTGGGACATTCAGGAGGCCGGCCAGGCGCTGCTCGCCGAACACGGTTACTCGCAATATGAAGTCTCGGCGTATGCGCAACCCGGCCGCCCGGCGCGGCATAACCTCAATTATTGGAGTTTCGGCGACTTCATCGGCATCGGCGCCGGCGCCCATGGCAAGCTCAGTCATCCGGACGGGCGCATCGTGCGCACCTGGAAGACTCGCCTGCCGAAGGATTACCTGAACCCGGCGAAAAGCTTCAAGGCCGGCGAGAAAGCGCTGACCAACGAAGAGCTGCCGTTCGAGTTCCTGATGAATGCCTTGCGCCTGACCGAGGGCGTCGAGTCGCGGCTGTACCCGGAACGCACCGGGCTGAGCCTGGAAAGCCTCGCCGAAGGCCGCCGGGAAGCCGAACAAAGCGGCCTGTTGCAGGTCGAACCGTCACGTCTGGCGGCGACCGATCGCGGACAGCTGTTTCTCAATGACTTGCTGCAAACATTTCTGAGCTGATTTCAGCCTTAGGGGAAAACGAATGGATTTGATACTCGACCTGCTCGCCACCGTGTCCCGCTGGAGCCGCAGCAATCTGTCGGAAATCTCACTGGCGCTGGTGGGCTGCCTGCTGGTGCTGTTCGGCGCGGACATCAAAGGCTGGGTCGACCAGCGCCTTGGCAGCATCGCCGGCGCCTTGCGCGTGCCGTTGCTAGCGCTGGTGTGCATGATCGGGAGCGGTGTGGCACTGATCTACGCCACGCCGTGGATCATCAAGGGCCTGAGCCAGTTCAACAACTACAGCCTGGCGCCGGTGTTGTTGGTGGTGCTGGTGTTGATCGGCGTGGTCGCCGACCGCCGCTGATTCCCGGACACAAAAAAACCTGTGGGAGCCAGCAGGCTGGCTCCCACAGGTTTACAGCGTAGGGTTCAGGACTGTTTTTCGAACTTCAGGTCCCATACGCCATGCCCAAGACGTTCGCCGCGGCGTTCGAACTTGGTGATCGGGCGCTCGGCCGGACGCGGGACGCATTTGCCGTCTTCGGCCAGGTTGCGATAACCCGGTGCGACGTTCATCACTTCCAGCATGTACTCGGCGTACGGCTCCCAATCGGTGGCCATGTGCAGCACACCGCCGACCTTCAACTTGCTGCGCACCAGCTCAGCGAACGACGCCTGAACGATACGGCGCTTGTGGTGACGGCTCTTGTGCCACGGGTCCGGGAAAAACAGCATCAGGCGATCGAGGCTGTTGTCGGCCACGCAGCGGTTAAGCACTTCGATCGCGTCGCAATCGTAGACCCGCAGGTTAGTCAGGCCCTGAGTCAGCACGCCATTGAGCAGCGCGCCCACACCCGGATGGTGAACTTCCACGCCAATGAAATCCTGTTCCGGCGAAGCTGCGGCCATTTCCAGCAGCGAATGGCCCATGCCGAAACCGATTTCCAGCGAACGCGGTGCCGAGCGACCGAACACTTGGTCGAAGTCCACCGGCGCGTCGGCCAGCGGCAGGACGAACAGCGGCGTGCCCTGCTCCAGGCCTTTTTGCTGGCCTTCAGTCATGCGCCCGGCGCGCATCACGAAACTCTTGATGCGGCGGTGTTGGCGCTCGTCGCCTTCTTCCGGCTGGATAGGCGTGTCGTTTGATTCAGTCATCAATGGCTCTTACTTGATCAGACCATCCAGCGGCGAGGAGGCGCTGGCATAGAGTTTTTTTGGCATGCGGCCGGCGAGGTAGGCCAGGCGGCCCGCAACGATGGCGTGTTTCATGGCTTCGGCCATCATGACCGGCTGTTGGGCGTGGGCGATGGCCGAGTTCATCAGCACCGCTTCGCAACCCAGTTCCATGGCGATGGTGGCATCGGAAGCGGTGCCGACACCGGCATCCACCAGCACCGGGATCTTGGCTTCTTCGAGGATGATCTGCAGGTTGTACGGGTTGCAGATCCCCAGGCCCGTGCCGATCAGACCGGCCAGCGGCATGACCGCGATAACACCAATTTCCGCCAGTTGACGGGCGATGATCGGGTCATCGCTGGTGTACACCATCACGTCGAAACCTTCCTTGACCAGCACTTCGGCGGCCTTGAGGGTTTCGATCACGTTAGGGAACAGGGTTTTCTGATCCGCCAGCACTTCCAGCTTCACCAGGTTGTGACCGTCGAGCAGCTCACGGGCCAGGCGGCAGGTGCGCACGGCCTCGATGGCGTCGAAGCAACCGGCGGTGTTCGGCAGGAAGGTGTAGCGATCCGGCGACAGGACTTCGAGCAGGTTCGGTTCGCCGGGGTTCTGGCCGAGGTTGGTACGGCGCACGGCGAAGGTGACGATCTCGGCACCCGAGGCTTCGATGGCCAGGCGGGTTTCTTCCATGTCACGGTACTTGCCGGTGCCTACCAGCAAACGCGACTGGTAAGTACGACCGGCCAGGACGAAGGGCTTGTCGTTACGAACGATGCTCATGGGAAATCCTCTGTAGGGGTGAGGTTCTTGCAGAATTCTGTGCCCTTGCGGGCCGGGCGACTAGCCGCCGCCGATGGCGTGTACCACTTCGACGGAATCGCCGTCGTTCAACGCGGTGTCTGCGTGCTGGCTGCGCGGGACGATATCCAGATTGAGTTCGACCGCCACCCGGCGTCCGGTCAGATCCAGACGGGTCAGCAGGGCCGCAACGGTTTCACCGTCGGGCAGTTCAAGGGATTCGCCGTTCAACTGAATGCGCATGCCGAATGCCGCCATCATTTTTAGGGGCTGGCATTCTAGCCCGATCAGTCTTGGCGACCCAAGCCATTCGTCATGAAATGGACCGCCCGGTCAGCTCAACCGCCAGGCGGCAAGCCCCAGGCAGAACCAGCCGATCAGAAAAGCCAGGCCGCCGAAGGGTGTGACGATCCCGAGCTTGCTGACGCCGGTCAGGGTCAGCAGGTACAGACTGCCGGAAAACAGCAGGATGCCGATGGCAAACGAGGCACCGGCCCAGGTGACAAGGCGTCCCGGAATCTGCGTGGCCAACAGCGCCACGCCCAGCAGCGCCAAGGTGTGCACCAGCTGATAAGTGACGCCGGTGTGGAAAATCGCCAGGTACTCGGGTGTCAGACGGTTTTTCAAGCCGTGGGCGGCGAACGCACCAAGGGCAACGCTAGTGAATCCGAAGAAAGCGGCCAGCATCAGAAAGCCACGCAGCATGAAGAACTCCAGTCAGACTCGATCAACAGGGTCTGTATAATGGCCCGCTCAACGGGTTCGGCCAAGCCATCTCTATGCTGCGTATATATTTGCGACGATTCACAAAGGCCCTGCTCTGGTTCGCGGGCGGCAGCGTATTGCTGGTTCTGATTTTTCGCGTGGTGCCACCACCGGGGACAGCGTTGATGGTCGAGCGCAAGGTCGAATCCTGGTTCGACGGCGAACCCATCGACCTGCAACGCACCTGGAAACCCTGGGATGAAATCTCTGACGATTTGAAAGTCGCCGTGATCGCAGGCGAGGATCAGAAATTCCCGGAGCATTGGGGTTTTGACCTGGGCGCGATCCGCGCCGCACTGGCTCACAACGAACTGGGCGGTTCGGTTCGCGGCGCCAGTACCCTGAGCCAGCAAGTGTCGAAGAACCTGTTTTTGTGGTCTGGGCGCAGCTGGCTGCGCAAAGGCCTGGAAGCCTGGTTCACCGGTTTGATCGAGGTGCTCTGGCCCAAGCAGCGGATTCTTGAGGTGTACCTGAACAGTGTCGAATGGGATGACGGAGTGTTTGGCGCGGAAGCGGCGGCCCGGCATCACTTTGGTGTTAGCGCTAAAGGTCTGAGTCGCCAGCAATCGAGCCTGCTGGCCGCCGTATTGCCGAACCCGCGGGTTTGGAGTGCAAGTCATCCGACCAATTACGTTGCACGGCGGGCCGGGTGGATTCGACAGCAGATGAGTCAGCTCGGAGGCGACAGCTACCTTGCAGGACTCAACGATTCACGCCGGGCGCCGTGGGCTCAGTAACACTGATGATCCCCCTGTGGGAGTGAGCCTGCTCGCGCCCACAGGGGCCAAGGTGCTGCAGAAACGGGTACAAACAAAAACGCCCCGATCAATGATCGGGGCGTTTTTTATTGCCGGTCCGCAGGTTATGCGGCGATCGACAACTTGAGCTTGTTCATCGCGCTCTTTTCAAGCTGACGAATACGCTCGGCCGACACGTTGTACTTCTGCGCCAGGTCGTGCAACGTGGCTTTTTCTTCCGCCAGCCAGCGCTGGTAGAGGATGTCACGGCTGCGGTCGTCCAGCACTTCCAGCGCTTCGTGCAGGTTGTGGTTGGAGTTGTCGCTCCAGTCGGCATCTTCCAGTTGACGGGCCGGGTCGTACCGGTGGTCTTCCAGATAATTGGCCGGCGACTGGAAAGCGCTGTCGTCGTCCGCTTCCGCAGCCGGGTCGAAGGCCATGTCATGGCCGGTCAGGCGACTTTCCATCTCGCGCACTTCCCGCGGCTCTACGCCGAGGCTTTCCGCCACACGGTGGACTTCCTCGTTGTTCAGCCACGCCAGGCGTTTCTTCTGGCTGCGCAGGTTGAAGAACAGCTTGCGCTGGGCCTTGGTGGTCGCGACTTTCACAATGCGCCAGTTGCGCAGGATGAACTCGTGAATTTCCGCCTTGATCCAGTGCACCGCGAACGAAACCAGACGCACACCCATTTCCGGGTTGAAGCGCTTAACCGCCTTCATCAGGCCGACGTTGCCTTCCTGGATCAGGTCAGCCTGAGCCAGGCCGTAGCCGGAATAGCTACGGGCGATATGTACAACAAAACGCAGGTGGGCGAGCACCATCTGCCGAGCCGCCCCCAAATCCTGCTCATAATAGAGACTCTCGGCCAGTTCACGCTCCTGCTCCGGAGTCAGCAATGGAATGCTGTTCACGGTGTGCACATAGGCCTCCAGGTTCGCACCCGGGACCAGAGCATATGCAGGTTGCAAAGAATTGGTCATACGAAAAAACCTCCGACTTACATAACTCGTGCAGTTCAGCACTGCGAAAATTGACCGGAAACCGAAAGACAAGTTCCCATAAACGCTGAAAGGTCAATACGAGCAAAATGATACTACTTAGGCGCAAGCTCCCTCAGGTGGCGTGCGACTGCAATCCATGCACCGATATACCCCAACAGCACCGCGCCAAGCAAGAGAGACAGACCGTCGGCCACTGGCACTCCGGCCAGCGCAAAATCACTGCCGTACAAACCGGCCAGCCCGACTACCGCGTCGTTCAGCCAATCAAGGCCGAACGCCAATACGCCCCAGGAAAGTATCCCCGCACCGAAGCCATACAACGCGCCCATATACAGAAAGGGTCTGCGCACATAGCTGTCCGTGCCGCCGACGAGTTTAATCACTTCTATCTCTGTGCGGCGGTTTTCAATATGAAGACGAATGGTATTGCCTATCACCAAAAGTAATGCAGAAACCAGAAGCACAGTCAGACCGAAGACAAATCGGTCACCCAGCTTGAGGATCGCTGCCAGACGCTCGACCCAGACTAGATCAAGTTGCGCCTGTTGTACCTTCGGCAACTCGGAAAGTTTTTGTCGTAATGCTTCAAGCGCGGGCTTGTCGACCTCGTTCGGGGTTACCAGAACCACGCCAGGCAGCGGGTTTTCCGGCAGTTCCTTGAGCGCCTCACCCAGGCCGGACTGCTGCTGGAACTCTTCCAGCGCCTGATCGCGACCAACATATTCCGCCTCCGCTACGCCGGGCATGCCTTTGATCTGCTCGCGCAACGCCTCGCCTTCAGCAGGGCTGGCCTCAAGTTGCAGATAGAGGGAAATCTGCGCCGCTCGCTGCCAGGAACCGCCCAGACGCTCGACGTTACTTAGCAAAAGTGACAGGCCCATCGGCAAGCTCAGGGCCACCGCCATCACCATGCAGGTGAAAAAGCTGCCGATCGGGTGTTTACCCAATCGACGCAGGCTATCGAGCAGGCTGGCGCGGTGGCTTTCTATCCAGGCGCGAAACAGCGTGGCGAAGTCCGGGCCGTCGTCATCGTCGCGTTTTTTCTTCTGCGGCTGCGGATCGGCGGCTTTCGGCGCCACACGCTCGGAAACCTTGGGGCTGCGTGTCGCACTCATACGCCGGCCTCCCCGTCGCCGATCAGTCGCCCGCGTTGCAGCGTCAGCATGCGATGACGCATACGGGCGATCAGCGCCAGGTCGTGACTGGCAATGAGCACGCTGGTGCCCAGACGGTTGATGTCTTCGAACACGCCCATGATCTCGGCCGCCAGGCGCGGGTCGAGGTTACCGGTCGGCTCATCCGCCAGCAGCAAGGCCGGGCGGTGGACGATGGCGCGGGCGATGCCGACGCGCTGTTGCTGACCGGTGGACAGGTCGCCGGGGTACAGATCGGTTTTATCCGACAGCGCCACGCGCTCAAGCGCCGAATCCACGCGCTTGACGATCTCGGCCTTTGACAAACCAAGGATCTGCAACGGCAGCGCGACGTTGTTGAACACCGTGCGATCGAACAGCAACTGGTGATTCTGGAACACCACACCGATCTGCCGGCGCAGGTAAGGAATCTGCGCGTTGCTGATGGTGGCGAGGTCCTGGCCGGCCAGCAGCAATTTGCCGGTGGTTGGACGCTCCATCGCCAGCAGCAACCGCAACAAGGTGCTTTTACCGGCGCCGGAATGGCCGGTCACAAACAAGAATTCGCCCCGACGGACTCGAAAGCTCAGCTCATGCAAGCCGACGTGACCGTTCGGGTAGCGTTTACCGACCTGTTCGAAACGAATCATGAACGCTCCCGCTCGGCAAACAATGCCTGGACAAAGGGTTCTGCTTCAAAAGTACGCAAATCATCGATGCCTTCACCGACGCCGATGTAGCGAATCGGCAAACCAAATTGCTTGGCCAGGGCGAAAATCACCCCGCCCTTGGCGGTGCCGTCGAGCTTGGTCAGCGCCAGGCCGGTCAGTTCGACGGTCTGGTTGAATTGCTTGGCCTGGTTGATGGCGTTCTGGCCAGTACCGGCGTCGAGCACCAACAGCACTTCATGCGGGGCGTCGGCGTCGAGTTTGCTAATGACCCGGCGAACCTTCTTCAACTCTTCCATCAAATTGTCTTTGGTGTGCAGGCGACCGGCGGTGTCGGCGATCAGCACATCAATGCCACGAGCCTTGGCGGCTTGCACGGCATCGAAGATAACCGAAGCCGAGTCGGCGCCGGTGTGCTGGGCGATGACCGGGATCTTGTTGCGCTCGCCCCACACCTGCAATTGCTCGACAGCCGCGGCACGGAAGGTGTCGCCAGCCGCGAGCATGACTTTCTTGCCTTCGAGCTGCAGCTTCTTCGCCAGTTTGCCAATGGTGGTGGTCTTGCCGGCGCCGTTGACGCCAACCACCAGAATCACGAAGGGCTTGTTCTGCGAGGTGATTTTCAGCGGCTGCTCGACAGGCTTGAGCATCGCGGCGAGTTCAGCTTGCAGGGATTTGTACAGTGCGTCGGCATCGGCCAGCTCTTTGCGCGCAACCTTTTGGGTCAGGCGCTGGATGATCACCGAAGTCGCCTCGACGCCCACATCGGCGGTCAGCAGACGGGTTTCGATGTCTTCGAGCAGCTCGTCATCGATGATTTTCTTGCCGAGGAACAGGCTGGCCATGCCTTCGCCGATGCTGGCGCTGGTCTTGGACAAGCCTTGTTTGAGGCGGGCGAAGAAACCGGCTTTGGTTTCTTCGGTGCGCGGCGGCTCGGCCGGCACTTCAACGGGAACGACGGGCGCAGCGACTACAGGTACGACTACGGGAGCAGGCGCAGGCGCTTCCACCACAGGCGCGACGAAAGCAGGAATCACCGGTTCCGGAACTACCGGCTCAGGCTCGGCCACGACGACCGGCGTCACAACCGGTTCAACCACTGGCGCTTGAACGGGCTCGGGAGCAAAAGCAGTCGGGGCAGGAATCGGCGGCGTCACATGCGGCGCCAGCTCATCTTCGACCAGGGCCACCGGCTCTTCCGCCACCGGCAACGTCAGCCACGGCTCTGGAGCGGGTGCCAGCGGCTGCTCGGCAATGACTTCGGGCGCAGCCTCAGCCGCCGGTTGCAGCACCGGCTCGGCAATCGGCAGGACAATCGGCGTCGGCTCTTCTTCTATTACCGGCGCAGGTGTTGGCTCAGGAAGTGGTTGTGGCTGTTCGACGACGGTTTCCTGCGGCTTCTTGCGCAGCCATCCGAACAGGCCTTTCTTCTCGCCAGCCGCAGCTGGGGTCTTCTTGTCGTCGTTGGAACCAAACATGGAGGACGGCTATCTCACGGTAGCGACGCGCCTAAGGGCGCCCCGGCAAATAAATATTCGATGCAGAACAGACTGCAATTGACCCAGCTTGTTCGCGCGCAACATTTTGTCGAGGTGCAAACAGCACCTCAAAGGTTGACTAATACGAAGGACTGGAACGGCATCGTCGGCGAAAACGCAGAGTTTAGCTGACAAACTCAAAGCTTCCGCAGGTAACCCATGCAACCTTCCGGCCGATCAAAGGCCTGATAGGCGTGGCCGCCAGTAAAACGGACCAGTATCCTAGCACCCTCTCGCCCGCTGACGCTAAGAACAAGCGGGCAGCCCCAAAGGTTTAAAAACGAATGAATGCTTTAGCCCGCCGCGCTGCAGGCCTGCTGCTCAGCACAGTTTGTCTGCCCCTCTCGGCCCTGGCTGCCGATCCACAACCCACCCACGAATTCACTCTGGATAACGGCTTGAAGGTCGTTGTGCGCGAAGACCATCGTGCGCCGGTGGTGGTTTCCCAGGTCTGGTACAAGGTCGGCTCCAGCTACGAGACGCCAGGTCAGACCGGTTTGTCCCACGCCCTGGAACACATGATGTTCAAGGGCAGCGAGAAAGTCGGCCCCGGCGAAGCGTCGCTGATCCTGCGCGACCTCGGTGCCGAAGAGAACGCGTTCACCAGCGATGACTTCACGGCCTATTACCAGGTGCTGGCCCGCGACCGCCTTGGCGTGGCTTTCGAGCTGGAAGCCGACCGCATGGCCAGCCTGCGCCTGCCGGCTGACGAGTTCGCCCGGGAAATCGAAGTCATTAAGGAAGAACGTCGTCTGCGCACCGACGACAAGCCAATGTCCAAGGCCTACGAACGCTTCAAGGCCATGGCCTTCCCCGCCAGCGGTTACCACACGCCGACCATCGGCTGGATGGCTGACCTGGATCGCATGAAGGTTGAAGAGCTGCGCCACTGGTACCAATCCTGGTACGTGCCGAACAACGCCACGCTGGTGGTGGTCGGCGACGTGACCCCGGACGAAGTCAAAACCCTGGCCCAGCGTTATTTCGGCCCGATCGCCAAACGTGATGTGCCACCGGCGAAAATCCCGCTGGAACTGGCCGAGCCCGGCGAACGCCAGATCACCCTGCACGTGCAGACCCAATTGCCGAGCCTGATGCTGGGCTTCAACGTGCCGAGCATCGCCACCGCCGAAGACAAACGTTCGGTCAACGCCTTGCGCCTGATCTCGGCCCTGCTCGACGGCGGCTACAGTGGTCGCATCCCGACGCAACTGGAACGCGGCGAAGAGCTGGTGTCCGGTGGTTCGTCGAGTTATGACGCCTACACCCGCGGCGACAGCCTGTTCACCTTGTCGGCCACACCGAACATCCAGAAAAAGAAAACCATGGCCCAGACTGAAGCGGGCCTGTGGAAACTGCTCGAACAGCTGAAAACCACCGCGCCGTCCGCCGAAGAACTGGAACGCGTCCGCGCCCAGGTAATCGCCGGCCTGGTCTACGAGCGTGATTCGATCACCAGTCAGGCCACCTCCATCGGCCAACTGGAAACCGTCGGCCTGTCTTGGAAGCTGATGGACACCGAACTCGCCGACCTCGAAAGCGTGACCCCGGAAGATATCCAGAAAGCCGCCAAGCTGTATTTCACCCGCGAACGTCTCAGCGTCGCCCATGTACTGCCACTGGAGACGACTCATGAGTGAGCGTAAAAAATCCCGTCTGGCCCTGATTGGCCTGATCGCAGCCGTACTGATCGGTTCGGCTGCGTTTTATCTGTCGAAAAGCGCTGACACCAAGGCCAGCGAAGCCCTCGACAAGGCCAAGGCCAGCCAGAAGCTGCAATCACTGACTGAACTCGACGGCAAGGCGCCGAGCCACCGCTCGCTCGACGTACAGACCTGGAACACCGCCGAAGGCGCCAAGGTGATGTTCGTCGAAGCCCGCGAGCTGCCGAT
Source organism: Pseudomonas sp. (assembly GCF_051660785.1). Lineage (GTDB taxonomy): Bacteria > Pseudomonadota > Gammaproteobacteria > Pseudomonadales > Pseudomonadaceae > Aquipseudomonas. The sequence goes on along the minus strand of NZ_JBOFQE010000038.1, from coordinate 19,890 downwards.
GTTCGACCTGCGCCTGATCTTCGCCGCCGGCAGCAGCCAGGACGGCAACGCGCCCGGTCTCGCCCTGCTGACCAACGCGATGCTCAACGAAGGTGTAGCCGGCAAGGATGTCGGCGCCATCGCTCAAGGCTTCGAAGGCCTGGGCGCAGACTTCGGCAACGGCGCGTTCAAGGACATGGCACTGGCCTCCCTGCGCAGCCTCAGCGCCGCAGACAAGCGCGAGCCCGCGCTGAAGCTGTTCGCTGAAGTCGTCGGCAAGCCGACCTTCCCTGCCGACTCCTTTGCGCGCATCAAGAATCAGATGCTCGCCGGTTTTGAGTACCAGAAGCAGAACCCCGGCAAGCTGGCGAGTCTGGAACTGATGGACCGCTTGTACGGTGATCACCCTTACGCACATTCCAGCGACGGTACGGCGAAAACCGTTCCGGCGATTACCGTGGCACAACTCAAGGCGTTCCACGAGAAAGCCTACGCGGGCGGCAACGTGGTGATTGCGCTGGTGGGCGACTTGTCCCGCGCCGAAGCGGAGGCGATTGCCGCGCAAGTCTCCAGCGCGCTGCCGAAAGGCCCGGCCTTGCCGAAAATCCCGCAACCGGTTGAGCCGAAGGCGAGCATCGGCCACATCGAGTTCCCGTCCAAGCAAACCAACCTGATGCTCTCACAACTGGGCATCGACCGTGACGATCCAGACTACGCTGCGCTGTCCCTGGGCAACCAGATCCTCGGCGGTGGTGGTTTCGGCACTCGCTTGATGAGCGAAGTGCGCGAGAAGCGTGGCCTGGCGTACGGCGTCTATTCGGGCTTCACCCCGATGCAGGCGCGCGGCCCGTTCATGATCAACCTGCAAACCCGTGCCGAGATGAGCGAAGGCACGCTGAAACTGGTGCAAGACGTCCTCGCCGACTACCTTAAAACCGGCCCGACCCAGAAAGAGCTCGACGACGCCAAGCGTGAACTGGCCGGCAGCTTCCCGCTGTCCACGGCGAGCAACGCCGATATCGTCGGCCAGCTCGGCGCGATGGGCTTCTACAACTTGCCGCTGAGTTATCTGGATGACTTCATGCGTGAGTCCCAGAGCCTGACCGTCGAGCAGGTAAAAGCCGCACTCAACAAACACCTGAGCACGGATAAAATGGTCATCGTCAGCGCTGGCCCGACCGTGCCGCAAAAGCCGTTACCGGCCCCAACTGATAAACCTGCCGAGCAGCCGCTCGGGGTTCCGGAGCATTAATGGCCACTCGTCCTAAAAAACCCGTTCACAACGTCCACAACGGCGTGAACCAACTGCGCATCATCGGCGGCGAATGGGGCAGCCGGAAACTCAGCTTCCCGGACGCCCCGGGCCTGCGCCCAACGCCGGATCGGGTGCGTGAAACCCTGTTCAACTGGCTCGCGCCGTATGTGGCCGGGGCCAAAGTGTTTGATCCGTTCGCCGGCAGCGGCGCGCTGTTCCTCGAGGCCTTGTCCCGTGGCGCGGCCATGGGTCAGGCGCTGGACGCCAGCAACATCGCGGTCGCCAGCATCAAGGAACACCTGGGCACGCTGCGCTGCACCACCGGCCAGATTCAGACCGCCGACGCCCTGCGCTACCTGGAAACCCAGACAGCGACCGCTTACGACCTGGTGTTCCTCGACCCGCCTTTCAACCAGGACCTGTTGCCGACCGTTTGCACCTTGCTAGAAGAGCGTCAGTGGCTGGCGAATGAGGCGTGGATCTACACTGAAAGCGAGAATGCGCCATCGAGCCTTGGCTTGCCAGGCAACTGGCGCCTGCACCGGGAGCAGAAATCCGGGCGGGTGTATTACGCGTTGTGGCAACGTATGGCAGAGATCGCCGGTTAATCGACCGGCCTGAAAAGGTGCGCACAGGTTGCGCACCGCTGCATCGAGAGTAATCGTGTCCTTTCCGTCAGAACGCTTCACCCCCGCCTTCGGCCTCGGCAATTCGCACCTGCAAACCTTGTGGGGACCGCTGTGGCGCAAAACCACGCACATCGAACGCCAGCGCGAACGCTTGTGGCTTGAGGATGGCGACTTTCTCGACATGGACTGGCACGGCCCGCACACCGCCGATGCGCCGCTGGTGCTGGTGTTGCACGGGCTGACCGGTTCTTCGAATTCGCCTTACGTGGCCGGGGTGCAGAAAGCGCTCGGTGCCCAGGGTTGGGCCAGTGTCGCGTTGAACTGGCGCGGCTGCTCGGGCGAGCCGAATCTGTTGGCGCGCAGCTACCATTCCGGCGCCAGTGAAGACCTCGCCGAAGCCATCAAACACCTGCGGGCCAAGCGCCCTCTCGCACCGCTGTATGCGGTCGGCTATTCCCTGGGCGGCAATGTCTTGCTCAAGCATTTGGGCGAAACCGGCAGTGACAGCGGCGTGTCAGGTGCGGTGGCGGTGTCGGTGCCCTTCCGTCTCGATCATTGCGCCGATCGAATCGGCCAGGGTTTCTCCAAGGTGTATCAGGCGCATTTCATGCGCGAGATGGTCGCCTACATCAAGAACAAGCAGCGTCAGTTTCAGCATGACGGACGCGAGGATGGACTGGCGGCATTGGCGGCACTGGGCTCGCTGGAGAACATGCGCACCTTCTGGGATTTCGATGGCCGGGTCACGGCGCCGCTCAATGGTTTCGTCAATGCCGAGGATTATTATCGCCGCGCTTCGAGCCGGTATTTCCTTGGAGAGATTCGTACGCCGACCCTGATCATTCAGGCGGCCGACGATCCTTTTGTGTTCCCCCATAGCCTGCCGCAGGCGTCGGAATTGTCCGCCTCCACTCAATTCGAGCTGCAAGCCAAAGGCGGGCATGTCGGTTTTGTCGATGGCACGTTCCGGCAACCGGGTTATTACCTGGAACGCCGCATTCCGCAGTGGCTGAGCGCCGTGGGTCGTAAGTAAGCCATGGACGCAGACCAGGGCGAGTCGATCCGTTTCTGGCAAACGGCACCGTTGGCTGGCATCGAGTTATTGTCCGCGCGCTACATCGAACACCGCTTCGCGCCCCATGTGCATGACGGTTACGTGATCGGCATGATCATGGCCGGCGCCCAGCGTTATCGCTACCGCGGCGCCGAACACCTGGCCGGCAGCGGCACGCTGGTGTTGATCAATCCGGATGAACTGCACACTGGCCATAAAGGCACGGAGGACGGCTGGTTGTACCGGGCGTTTTACCCTGACAGCGGGCGGATTCTCTCGCTGCTGGATGAACTGGAGCTGCCAACCACCAACCTGCCGGGGTTTGACGCGACGCTGTATCGCGATCCGGATCTGGTGAAGGGTTTTTGCCAACTGCATCGCTTGCTGGAAAGTCCGTCGACGGCCCTGCAACAGCAAACCGTCTGGCGCGAGATGATGCTCTTGCTGCTGCAGCGTCATGCGGCCGTGCCGATTGCCGGTAAACCCGGCAAGGAACACCGGGCGGTAACGCTGGCCAAGGATTTGCTGCAAGCACAATTGGCAGCGCCGCCTTCGCTGGAAGAGCTGGCGGCAGCGGTCAACCTGTCACCGTTCCACTTCGCCCGGGTCTTTCGCCGCGCCACGGGCATGCCGCCCCACACCTGGTTGATGCAGCAACGCATCGCGCAGGCAAGAGCACTGTTACAGAACGGTTGTTTGCCGCTGGAGGTTGCGATGCAGCTGGGATTTGCCGACCAGAGCCACCTGAGTCGGCAGTTCAAGCAGGTTTATGGGGTGGGGCCGGGGGCGTATCGCAGTGCCCGGCATTCACTCAGCCAGTGAGTTTTAATGTGGGAGCGAGCCTGCTCGCGATTGCGATTTAACATTCAACATCTTTGCTGACTGATCCATCGCTATCGCGAGCAGGCTCGCTCCCACATTTGGATTGGGGCTAATCCCCGATGGCGATGCCGTGCGCGGGATCGTTGATCCACTCGCTCCACGAGCCGGCATACAACGACCCCAACGGATAACCCGCGAGGCACAGGGCGAACAGGTTATGGCAAGCCGTCACGCCAGAACCGCAGTACGCCACCAGATCGGTAGGTGCACGATCACCGAGTTTCGCGGCAAATCGCTGCTTGAGCTGCTCGGCCGGCAGGAAACGCCCGTCACTGCCCAGGTTTTCGGTGAACGCCGCACATTGCGCGCCAGGAATGTGCCCGGCAACCGGATCGATCGGTTCCACTTCGCCCTTGAAGCGCGGCAATGCACGGGCATCCAGCAAGGTTAGCGCCGGTTGGCCAAGACGTTGTTGCAGCGCTTCAGCACTCAGGATCAGCGTGTCGTCCGGCGTCCCGGTGAAGGTGCCGCGCTTGATGTCGCACCTGTCCAGACTCAGTGGCAATCCGGCCGCGTGCCAGGCCTTGAGGCCGCCATCGAGAATGAACACGCCATCACGCTTGCCCAGCCAGGCCAGCAACCACCAGGCCCGCGCCGCGTAGGCACCGGGACTGTCATCGTACAAAACCACTTCGCTGTCGGCATTGATGCCCCACGCTTGCAGACGCTCGATCAAGTCTTCAGGTTCAGGCAACGGATGGCGCCCGGTCACCCCTTTAACGACTGTCCCGCTCAAATCACGCTCAAGATCGGCAAAGCTCGACCCGGCGATATGCCCTTCGGCATAGCTGCGCTGACCGTAGTCCGGGTCTTCGAGGGCAAAACGACAATCCAGAATCACCAGCCCCGGTTGCTCCTTTTTCAGGTCCAACGCTTGCGGGCTGATCAGTTGCGCAATGGGCATAACGGGCTCCTGTGATTAAGTCGGTCTTGAATCCTACTGCACTTCTTCCAGCGCCTGGGCCAGTGGCACGTAAAACTCTTCGCACAGCGCGTTGACCGCGTCGCGGGACTGTTCCGTGACGAAACCGGCCTCAAGCACCAGCACCTGATACACCCCGCGCTTGATCGCCTGCTCGCTCAGGTGATTGGAGTTTTCCCGCGTGGTGCACAGAAAACGCACCCAGGACGTCAGGATAATCCAGGCATTGAGCGTCAGGGATTCGATCTGCACCCTGTCCATTTGCAGGATGCCGGCGTCGACGAAGGCGGCGTAGATGTGGGTGCCATGGATCAGGCAGCGCTGGGAGAAACGCCGATAACGGGCGGCCAGTTCGGGATCGCTGTCGAGCAAATGCTCAAGATCACGATGCAAAAACCGGTAGCGCCACATCGCCGCCAGCAGTTCCTGAAGGTAGAAGCGCTTGTCTTCCACCGTGGACGCGCGGCCCTGGGGCGGGCGCAGGAAACTGTCCACAAGGCTTTCGTACTCACTGAACAGCACGGCGATGATCGCCTGCTTGTTTGGGAAGTGGTAGTACAGGTTGCCCGGAGAAATCTCCATGTGGGCAGCAATGTGGTTGGTACTGATGCTGCGCTCGCCCTGCTGATTAAACAGCTCCAGGCTGTTCTGCACGATGCGCTCGCTGGTTTTGATCCGTGGGGCCATGGCTTGAGCTTTAATTCAGAAGGCGTTGGCGGGCATCTTACGACCTATCGGCGAACGGATAAAACCATGCTGTACTCAGGATGTCATTTGACTTTCTAGAGCATAGACTCTAGAAAGTGCCTCATTACAACAAAAAACGGAGCCGATCATGACCGCCGACATCGCCTACTTGCAGAACCTGCAACAGCCTCTGGAAGAGCTCCAGGCCCTGTTCGATGCGCAGCGTACGGCGTATGCAGCCAACCCGATGCCGCCGGCCGCCCAGCGCCAGCAATGGCTCAAGGCCCTGCGGGATCTGCTGAGCAATGAACGCCAGGCCTTGATCGACGCGATCAGCCAGGATTTCAGCCACCGCAGTGCCGATGAAACCCTGCTCGCCGAATTGATGCCCAGCCTGCATGGGATTCATTACGCCAGTCAGCACCTCAAAGGCTGGATGAAACCTTCGCGACGCAAGGTCGGCATTGCGTTTCAGCCGGCGTCGGCGAAAGTGGTTTACCAACCGCTGGGTGTGGTCGGCGTAATCGTGCCGTGGAACTACCCGCTGTATCTGGCCATCGGTCCGTTGGTGGGTGCGCTGTCGGCGGGCAATCGGGTGATGCTCAAACTCAGTGAGTCGACCCCCGCCACCGGTTTGCTGCTCAAGGAGTTGCTGGGCCGGATTTTCCCGCGAGACCTGGTCTGCGTGGTGCTGGGCGAAGCCGATATCGGCGTTGCGTTCTCCCGACTGCGTTTCGATCACCTGCTGTTCACCGGCGCCACCAGCATCGGCAAGCACGTGATGCGCGCGGCGGCCGAGAACCTGACGCCGGTGACCTTGGAGCTGGGCGGCAAATCCCCGGCCATCGTGTCCCTCGACGTGCCGCTCAAGGATGCCGCCGAACGCATCGCTTTCGGCAAGACGCTCAATGCCGGGCAAACCTGCGTGGCCCCGGACTACGTGCTGGTGCCGGAAGACCGTGTCGGCGGTTTCGTCGAGGCTTATCGTCAGGCAGTTCGCGGGTTTTATCCGACATTGGCCGACAACCCGGACTACACCGCCATCATCAATGACCGGCAACTGGCGCGGCTCAACGGTTATGTCAGTGACGCCACCAGCAAGGGCGCGCTGCTGATTCCGTTGTTCGATCAGGGTCAGGGCCGACGCATGAGTCATAGCGTGCTGCTCAACGTCAGTGACGACATGACCGTGATGCAGGACGAAATCTTCGGCCCGCTGTTGCCGATTGTTCCGTACCGAGATCTTGATGAGGCGTTTGCCTACATCAATCAACGACCTCGCCCGCTGGCGCTGTATTACTTCGGCTACGACAAGCGCGAACAAAATCGCGTCCTCCACGAAACCCATTCCGGCGGCGTCTGCCTCAACGACACCTTGTTGCACGTGGCGCAGGACGATATGCCGTTCGGCGGCATCGGCGCCTCCGGCATGGGCCATTATCACGGCCACGAAGGCTTCCTGACCTTCAGCAAAGCCAAAGGCGTGCTGATCAAACAACGCTTCAACGCGGCGAAGCTGATTTACCCGCCGTACGGGAAATCCATTCAGAAACTGATCCAGAAGCTTTTTATCCGCTAACGATCACACCGTCGGGTAATAACAATAATGAGCCCAAGTCTGTCCGCTACACCCGCGCTGTCACGGCGCGACCTGCTCAAATTCAGCCTCGGCGCGAGTGCTTTCCTGGCCACGGCCGGATTGGGTGCGAGCCTCAGCGGCTGCTCATCGAGCATCCCGTCCAGTGGTTTTGCGATTCTGCGCAGCGGCGACCTGCTGTTTCTGCGGGCGTTGATCCCGGTGATGCTCGAGGGTGCCGTGGCTGTCGAGAAGATGCCGACCGCAGTGGATGAAACCCTGCACTGCCTGGATAACGGCCTGAATCACCTGTCGCCGGAAATGCTCAAACTCACTCAGCAATTGTTCGACGTGCTGGGGATGGCGGTGACCCGCGGGCCGCTGACCGGGATCTGGGGCAGCTGGGAAAACGCCAGTGCCGATGAGATCAGGCACTTTCTTGATCGCTGGGAAAACAGTTCGTTGAGCCTGTTGCGGATGGGACATAGCTCGTTGCTGCAACTGGTGATGATGGCGTGGTACAGCCGCGCGGAATCGTGGGTGCATTGCGGGTATCCCGGGCCGCCTACAGTCTGAGACCGAGTCGACCCTATCGCGAGCAGGCTCGCTCCCACACTGACCGTGCTCACCCAAAAATAAGAAGAGAACCCGAAGATGCCCGTACCCGACCCGTTCCGCGAAGGCATGGCCCGAGGCTGGAAAACCTACAACGGCTCGCAACTGACCCAGGACCTGACCCTCGAAGCGGACGTGGCGATCATCGGCAGCGGCGCAGGCGGCGGGACCACCGCCGAAATCCTCAGCGCCGCCGGCTACAAGGTGCTGCTGATCGAAGAAGGTCCGCTCAAGACCAGCAGCGACTTCAAGATGCTCGAAGACCAGGCCTACACCAGCCTCTATCAGGAAGGCATCGGTCGCATGAGCAAGGACGGCGCGATCACCATCCTCCAGGGCCGCGCGGTGGGCGGCACCACGCTGATCAACTGGACGTCCAGTTTTCGCACTCCCGACCCGACGCTCGAACATTGGGCCAAAGAACACAACGTCAAAGGCCACAGCCCGGCCGAGATGGCGCCGTGGTTCGAGAAAATGGAACAGCGCCTGGGCGTTGCGCCGTGGATGGTGCCACCCAACGCCAACAATGACGTGATCCGCAAAGGCTGCGAGAAACTGGGCTACAGCTGGCATGTGATTCCGCGCAACGTGCGCGGTTGTTGGAACCTTGGCTATTGCGGCATGGGCTGCCCGACCAACGCCAAGCAATCGATGATGGTCACGACCATTCCCGCGACCCTGGAAAAGGGTGGCGAGCTGCTTTATCTGGCCCGCGCCGAAAAGCTCTCGATCAAGGACGGCAAGGTCACCGGCCTGCAATGCGTGGCGATGGACGACCGTTGCGTCGCGCCGACGGGCAAGGCGATTACGGTCAAGGCGCGGCATTACGTGCTGGCGGGCGGCGGGATCAACAGCCCGGCGTTGCTCCTGCGCTCGGAGGCGCCCGATCCGCACAATCGGCTAGGCAAACGCACGTTCCTGCACTTGGTAAACATGTCCGCCGGGCTGTTCGACGAGGTGATCAACCCGTTCTACGGTGCACCACAGTCGATCTACTCCGACCATTTCCAGTGGCAGGACGGCACCACTGGCAAGATGTCCTACAAACTCGAAGTCCCGCCGCTGCACCCGGCGCTGGCCAGCACCTTGCTCGGTGGTTTCGGCAGGGAAAACGCCGGGCACATGGAAAATCTGCCCCACACCCACGCGATGCTGGCGTTGTTGCGCGACGGTTTCCATCCGGACAGCCCCGGCGGTAGCGTCGAATTACGCGGTGACGACACGCCAGTGCTCGACTATCAGGTTTCTTCTTATGCCTGGGACGGCTTGCGTCGAGCCTTCCATAGCATGGCCGAGATCCAGTTCGCCGGTGGCGCCAAGGCAGTGATGCCGATGCACGCTGACGCGCGTTATGTGAAAACCCTGGCCGAAGCGCGCACATTGATCGACGGTTTGAGCCTTGAGTTGTACCGCACTCGCCTGGGCAGTGCTCATGTGATGGGCGGTTGCGCCATGGGTGAAGACCCGAAAAACGCCGTGACCGACAGCCTTGGCCGGCATCACCAAATCAGCAATCTGTCGATCCACGATGGCTCGCTATTCCCCACCAGCATTGGCGCAAATCCGCAATTGTCGGTGTACGGGTTGACGGCGCAACTGGCGACTTCCCTCGCCGAACGTTTGAAAAACCCATGAAAAGAGAGAATATTCCTATCGTCTATAGTGCTTTCTTACCCAACAGGCGACTTGGCCGACCGGGAAGGCTGCGATACCATCCGACTCCCCAACGGACTCCCGCCAGGACGACGCGATGAACCGAGTGTTGTACCCAGGTACCTTCGACCCTATTACCAAGGGCCATGGCGACTTGGTCGAACGCGCCGCGCGCCTGTTCGATCATGTGATCATTGCCGTCGCTGCCAGCCCGAAGAAAAACCCGTTGTTTCCCCTGGAACAACGAGTGGAGCTGGCCCGCGAGGTCACTAAACATTTGCCGAACGTGGAAGTCGTCGGCTTCTCGACGCTGCTCGCGCACTTCGCCAAAGAGAAGAACGCCAATGTGTTCCTGCGTGGCTTGCGCGCGGTGTCGGACTTCGAATACGAATTCCAGCTGGCCAACATGAACCGCCAACTGGCGCCGGATGTGGAAAGTCTGTTTCTCACACCGTCCGAGCGTTATTCGTTCATTTCCTCGACGCTGGTCCGTGAAATTGCAGCGTTGGGCGGCGATATCACCAAATTCGTCCACCCTGCTGTGGCGGATGCCCTCACCGAACGCTTCAAGAAATAAACTGTAGGAGCCAGCCTGCTGGCGATGGGCGTTAACGCTGACGAGAGCTGCCTGAATGAACGTGGCGCTCTCCCGTCCATCGCCAGCAAGCTGGCTCCTGCAGCGCCAATGCGGCACAATTGCGCGCATTGGTTTATTGCGCCCGGGCCTTCCGCCCTGGCTGGAGTTAGCATGTCCCTGATCATCACCGACGATTGCATCAACTGCGACGTCTGCGAACCCGAGTGCCCGAACGCCGCCATTTCCCAGGGCGAAGAGATCTATGTGATCGACCCGAACCTGTGCACACAGTGTGTCGGCCACTACGACGAACCTCAGTGCCAGCAGGTTTGCCCGGTGGATTGCATTCCGCTGGATGAAGCGCATCCGGAGACTGAAGAACAGTTGATGGCTAAGTATCGGGTCATTACCGGCAAGGCTTGATTCAGGCATTTTTGTAGCGTCTGTGCCGGCCCCATCGCGAGCAGGCTCGCTCCCACAGTTGATCGCGGTCTAATGTGGGAGCGAGCCTGCTCGCGATGAGGCCATCAGCTACACCGAAGATGTAACTGACTTCACTCCCGCTGCTCAAACCCCTCCCCGATACACCCCAGGCACCGCACAAACGCCGCTTTAGCCGGATCAACCACCAGCGCCTGCCCCGCATCGCCAATGCCGCCACCCAGGGCAGTAAACGGTAACGACACCACAAACGCCCCGGCACCGATCACCGTCGCCACAACCAGTAAGGGTCGGGCGATCAGCAAGTCGCCGAGCATGGCGTAGGCCGGAGGATTCTGGATGGTGTAGCGCGGGTCACCGCTGCCGTTGTTTGCCGCCAGTGCTGGCACACCGACGCTCAGCAACAGCGCAACAACAAGGGTTCGAAACGAATTCATGGCACGGTCCTTCGGCTAGGCAGTCAGAACACTGACTATAGACCGTAGGACGTCTCAGCTCTGGCAGCGTGGGCAAAAGACGCTGGCGCGCTGCCCCAGTTTCACTTCCCGCAGCTCGGTGCCACAGACTTTGCAGGGCTCACTGCCACGGCCATACACAAACAATTCCTGCTGGAAATACCCTGGCTGACCGTCACCGCCGATAAAGTCTCGCAGCGTAGTACCGCCACGCTCGATGGCGGCGGCCAAAATGCGTTTGATCTCGATCGCCAGCTTTAAATAGCGCGCTCGGGAAATGCTCTTGGCCTCACGACGCGGGTCGATGCCGGCGGCGAACAAGGCTTCGGTCGCGTAGATATTGCCGACGCCGACGACTACCGCGTTATCCATGATGAACGGCTTGACCGCCATGGATCGTCCCCGGGATTGCTGGAACAAACGGTCGCCATCAAACAGGTCGGTCAACGGCTCCGGCCCCAGGCGAATCAGCAATTCGTGGTTAAGCGGGTCAAGGCTCCAGAGCATCGCCCCAAACCGGCGCGGATCGGTATAACGCAGGGCCAGGCCGGATTCGAGTTCGATGTCCACATGCTCATGCTTGGCCGCCGGCATACCGACTTCCACCAGACGCAAATTGCCTGACATGCCCAGATGGCTGATCAGCGTGCCCACTTCGGCATTGATCAACAGGTACTTGGCACGTCGTTCCACCAGCACGATGCGCTGGCCGGAAAGCCGCACATCAAGGTCTTCAGGAATCGGCCAGCGCAAGCGGCGGTCACGCACGATCACCCGGCTGACGCGCTGGCCTTCCAAGTGCGGCGCAATCCCGCGACGAGTGGTTTCGACTTCTGGCAGTTCAGGCATGGTGTTCTCGAATCAGGGCTCTCGAATAAATGAAGCAGCCGACACTCAGCGGTGAGCGCCGAGGTCGCGAATCGTCTGCTTGAGGGTTTCGAAGTCATAGTCCGAGAGGCCGACATAATCGAGCACCAGATGCCCGATGCTGTCCCATTCGTGGTCTTCGGTCTGATTACCCAACACCCGGTAAGACGCACAAATATGCTCGGCCATTTTCAGGATCGCCAGCAGGTTCTTGAGCTGAGCGTTGCGCGAAGACTCGTCGCTGAAAATCGCCAGGGCGTTGTGGTGATTGGCGATCGCGGCGGTCACATGCTCCGGCAGGCGCCAGGACTTGGCCGTGTAATAACCGACCACCGCGTGGTTGGTGTTGAACACCCGGTTCTCGGTGTCGACCACCCGGCACTCGGCACTGGCGTTGGCGTAGGCTTCTTCCAGGACCGTCATGTAATTGGGGAAGCGCTGCAACATCAGCGGCACGCCGCAGTCGTGGAACAGCCCCAGCGCGTACGCTTCATCGCCGGCCTGGGCACCGATGCGCTTGGCCAGGGTCAGGCAGGTCATCGCCACGTCCTGAGCCGTATCCCAGAACCGGTTCAGGGTGACGATGGTGTCGTCATTCATCTCGCCCTTGATCGACTGCGCATTGATCAGGTTGATGATCGAACGGCTGCCCAGCAGGTTCACCGCACGCTGGATCGAGGCGATCTTGTTGCTCAAGCCGTAATACGGCGAGTTGACGATCTTCAGCAAGGCGCCAGAGAGCCCGGGGTCCTGGGAGATCAGCTTCGCGATCACTTCCAGGTCCGGGTCGGGCATGTACTGCTCCATCTGCAAATCCACCATGATTTGCGGCTGAGCAGGCACGCTGATGCCTTGCAGGGACTGTTGAATCTGTTCGGAAGTCAGCTCTTGGGACATAAGTACACACTCTGGGCCAGGTGGCGATTCTAACCTTTATAAAGTTGGATCCGACAGGTCGGCCGATACATCGGTGAAAGTTTCATTATCGGCGGAGCATTGGAAATTGCCTTCGCGAGCAGGCTCGCTCCCACATTTGAAATGCAGTCCCCTGTGGGAGCGAGCCTGCTCGCGATGGGGCCATCAGCGTTTCATCGCCCGCCAAGCCCGCCACACCCATCAACACGCTATACTCCCGCTCTTTTTTCCGGAGCGACGTCATGTCCCTGCCTAGCCTGCGCCTCAAAGCCAACGCCGACCGTCGCCTGCGAAACGGCCACTTGTGGGTCTACAGCAACGAAATCGATGTAGCCGCCACCCCGTTGCATGGCTTCCAGGCCGGTGACCAGGCAATCCTCGAAGCCGCCGGTGGCAAGACGCTCGGCATCGTCGCCATGAGCCCGAACAACCTGATCTGCGCCCGTCTGCTGTCGCGCGACATCAAGTTGCCGCTGGACAAGTCGCTGCTGGTCCATCGCCTGAACGTTGCGCTGTCCCTGCGCGATCGCCTGTTTGACAAGCCGTTCTATCGCCTGGTCTACGGAGACTCCGACCTGCTGCCAGGCCTGGTAGTCGACCGTTTCGGCGACATTCTGGTGGTGCAGATCGCTTCGGCGACCATGGAAGCGCATAAAGAAGACGTGATCGCGGCGCTGACCCAAGTGCTCAAGCCAAGCGGCATCCTGTTCAAGAATGATTCCGCTGCCCGTGATGCCGAAGGCCTCAACCGCTACGTCGAAACCGTGTTCGGCCTGGTGCCGGAGTGGGTTGCACTGGAAGAGAACGGCGTGAAATTCGAAGCGCCGGTCATCCAGGGCCAGAAAACCGGCTGGTTCTACGACCACCGCATGAACCGCGCGCGCCTGGCTCCTTATGCAAAAGGCAAACGCGTGCTGGATCTGTACAGCTACATCGGTGGCTGGGGTGTGCAAGCAGCCGCGTTCGGTGCCAGTGAAGTGTTCTGCGTCGACGCATCCGCCTTCGCCCTCGACGGCGTCGAGCGCAACGCTGCGTTGAACGGTGTCGCCGAGAAAATGACCTGCATCGAAGGCGACGTGTTCGAAGCCCTCAAAGAACTGAAAGCCAGCGAAGAACGCTTCGACGTGATCGTTGCCGATCCACCCGCCTTCATCAAACGCAAGAAAGACATGAAGAACGGTGAAGGCGCCTACCGTCGCCTGAACGAGCAAGCCATGCGCCTGCTCAGCAAGGACGGCATCCTGGTCAGCGCGTCATGCTCGATGCACCTGCCGGAAGACGATCTGCAGAACATTCTGCTGACCAGCGCCCGCCACCTGGACCGCAACATCCAGATGCTCGAGCGCGGCGGTCAGGGCCCGGATCACCCGGTTCACCCGGCCATTGCCGAAACCCGCTACATCAAAAGCATCACCTGCCGGTTGCTGCCAAACAGCTGATGACACCGGTTTAACGGGGAGCCAGACGGCTCCCCGTTCTAACATTCAGCCTTCGACTCCTTAAACTTCCTACACTTGCGACCCTACGAGCTTGCAGGACATTTCTCTGTGGTTTTTATTTTAAAGAATACAACTTACAAAATTTGTACATCCCAAAGATAGCTCTGACAAAATTACTGGAAGTTTCCTACCCAATATCGCCTTGATAAGCGCCGATTACTCTCTATGATTAAGCGTGTCACAACGAAGTGACACTTACTTTCAATTACAAGGAGTTCCAAAATGAAAGCAATTACTCTGGAAGCTAACAGCATCGCTAACCTGGCTTTTCTGGTTGCCCCTAAAGCCCGCTAAGTAAATGAGGCGCTGGGGAGTGCCGGCTACCCAGCGTTTTCCTTGGCATTGCCCAGAGCGAACCGCCCATCATGCAGATCAGCCCTCATTTATTCATACTTCCTCGTACGCCCGGTCAAATAGTCTGGGATTACAAGAATCACAAACAGTTTGAACTGAACCTTAAATACTCTACCCGGCTGGCAGAACTTATCGACAACCCCGAAAAGTTCAACAACCACAATACCATTGACACTCAGCTACTCGACGCCGGAATACTGACAACATCATCAGCAGACATTATTGAATGGGGCTGGGACGAACTATCGAAGATATACCATATCGGCACCAAGAACATTCCTTGCGAACATATCCCGCAAGACATTAATGAATGGTCAAAACAATACCTTGATCATTGCACCGACGTGCTGACCACGCCCTCGCCGAAAGCCAGGCGTTCGGAACGCCCTGGAGGCGAACTGATTGCCTTGCCAAAACCGTCCTGCCTGCCTCAAGGCTCCCTGGCAAACGCCTTGGTCAATCGGAAAACCTGCCGCACCTTCACGGGTGAAGCCGTTTCCCTCGAAGCGGTAAGTACATTGCTCTACCTGTCCCTCGGTTATCTTCATGAGCGCGAAAACGACGTCGACGAAAGCATTGTCGAGGGCCTCGGCGCCCGGCGAAGCAGCCCGTCCGGTGGCGGGCTGAATGCCTGCGAAGGCTTTCTGCTGGTGCAAAACGTCAGCGGCTTGCAACCGGGGCTCTACGCCTACCACCCCGCCGGGCACGCGTTGAGTTTCGTCAATCCCTTGCCTCGCCAGCCTTTGGGGCAACTGATGTGTGGGCAACACTTCATCAATGACCTGCCCACAGGCCTGTTCATCACCAGTCGATTCGACAAGCTGTGGTGGAAATATGAACACTCGAGGGCCTACCGAATGGCCTATGTCGAAGCCGGCCATATTTCCCAGACCTTTCAACTGGCGGCGACTTCGCTCGGTTTGAATACCTGGCTGACCGGTGCCTTGACGGATGATCAGGTCGAATCGCTGCTGGGACTTGAGGACAGCGCCGAGCAACCATTGTTTTTTGTCGGCTGCGGCCAGAGCGACGGGCAAGTGATGTGCAAGGAGTTGAAAGCGCTGCTGAGCAATCGGGGACAGGAACAATGACCGAGCCCCTCATCGACCCCGCGTCGTTCCCCGCCTCTTGGCCCAATCGCTTCACCCTTGGTGACTGGAATACCCGAGCGTCGGTGCGCATCAGCGAACACGCCTATCAACTGCCTTCGGATCTGCAACAGCAACTGGAAACCCGCCACTGGTTCCCGCCGGCCTTTCTGCCTTACCTGAGTCACCCGGTGATCAAAGCAGCAGGCAGAGGCATCGTTCATCGCCTGTGCGCCAATCATCTGGTGTATTTCCTCGACTACACCACTCTGCTCGAACACCGCATCGTCAACCGCTCCGTGGAAACCATCGTCCACAACGAACTGGGAGTTTCCATCCCCCAACGGATGAAAACGGCCGCGCTGCAGCTCTACACCGATGAGGGTTTTCACGCGCTGTTCTCCAATAGCCTCGCCGAGCAGATTGCCGATGTTTACGGGATAACCGATCGCCCGGTCATGCCCCAACGGATGGCCCGGCTGAACGCCCTGCTCGACCGCACACCGGACAGGCACAAAGCTCTGGCGTGGTTTCTCGTCGGCTTCGTCTCGGAAACGATTATCGCCAAGGAACTGCTCGACGTTTGCCGCGACACGCTGGTGAGCAGCGTTCAGGAAATGCTCAGGGACCACCTTGCCGATGAAGCGCGACACAGTCGCTACTTTTGCGAAGTGTTCCATTTTCTGTGGCTGCAGCTGAGCTGCGGCCAACGCACATTCACCGCCAGGATGCTCCTGGAAATCTTGCAGGCTTTCTTTGAAGTCGATGAGCGCTGGCTTGGTGAAAGTCTGCTCAGTGCCGGCTTAAGTGAAACGCCTGTCGCGCAAATTCTTTGTGATCTGACCGGCCCGCAAGCACAGCGGCTGCGCGCCCGCTCGGGTGCTGGTGCCACGCTCGACGCAATGAAAAAGGCCGGGTTCTTCGATCTGCCCGCCAATCGGCAACTCTTCTACAGGGCAGGACTACTCGATGAATAACGGGGAACAGGTACGCCGGGGCGAAAAGCATCGTGCAATGGTTATTCTGTTGATGACCATGACACTGCTTGGGGTCTTTCCGCTGGATGTGGTGCTCCCGTCCTTTCCAGACCTTTCCGACCACTTTCGAACCTCACCGTCCGACATCGCCCTTTCCGTCAGCATGTTCGCCATTGGCCTGGCGTTCTCCGTAGTGTTAGTCGGTCCTTTGTCAGACTTGTGGGGACGCAAGAAGCTGCTGCTCGCCGGTATCGCGATCGCTGTAGCCGGTGCCACGGGATGCGTCGCGTCCAGCGAATACAGCTGGTTTTTGTTCTTCCGCGTAATTCAGGCCGTGGGTTGCGGATCCTTCGTTCTGTCACAGGCACTGGTTCAGGATCTGTTCGTCGGCAAGGAACAGGAGCGAATCAGAATCTGGATGGTCACCGGCGGCGGGGTGTTCATTTCAATTTCGCCCCTGCTGGGGACGTGGTTGCAGTTGCACTCAGGATGGCAGGGCAGTTTTTATGTGTTTATCGCCCTGGCCGTCATTGTCTGGGTCAAAGCCTTTTTCCTGCTCAAAGAAAAGCGGCACCTACATACCACGCCACACCACGGTTTTTTCAGTGCTTATTGGCGGTTGTGTTCGGATCTACGCTTCATGGGTTACTGGTTGATTTCAGCCTTGGCGTTCGCCTGCCATTTCTCGTTCATCGTCACTTCACCGATCATTTTCATGGAACGGCTGGCACTTTCACCGTACGAGTTTGCCTGGGCGTTATTACTGTATGGCGTGGCCTATGTGTTTGGAGGAGTTGTCGCCAGCGCCCTGCATCGGCGCCTGCAGGCCAACACACAGATAATCATTGGCCTGGGGCTGATCGCTTTGTCAGGGCTGGTCATGCTGTGGTTGGCGGAACAGTTCGGACTTTCGGCGGCAGCGGTGCTGATACCCATGCTGATTTGTACCGCAGGCACCACCATTGCCAGGCCCATCGCCAACTCCAAAGCCATGAGTCTCTACCCACAGAATGCCGGAACCTCTACCTCGGTGGGTGGCGTGCTGATTTTCATGTGCGGTGGCGTGATCAGCGTAGTGATCAATCTCGCGTCTGAAGACCTGACCACGGCGCTTGCCCTGTGTTTTCTGACCTTGAGTGCCACGGGGCTTGGCTTGAATGTACTGATTACACGACGGCATCTGGCGCTGAACCCGGGATGAAAACCGCCAGTCGTCATCCCGCACGTTGTATCGGCGCTGGATCAACGCTTCCCGGCATTCCCTCCTGACGCCAGCCGTGTAGAATCGCGACATTCATCGCCAGTCATCCCCCGGCGGGTTTATGAGCTCAAGCTGAAGCGCGCGGCGATCCCGCAAAGTTATCGGCAACTTCCGGACACACGGCCATTTCTGGGTGTTCCAGACGTCAATAGAAGCTCACTTCCCTTTTGATACCTGATTAGCCGCCCGGAGTGCTTCATGCCTGATTACCGCTCGAAAACATCCACCCATGGCCGCAACATGGCCGGCGCCCGCGCACTGTGGCGCGCCACGGGGATGAAAGATGACGACTTCAAAAAGCCGATCATCGCCATTTCCAACTCCTTCACCCAGTTTGTACCGGGCCACGTCCACCTCAAGGACCTGGGCCAACTGGTCGCCCGCGAAATCGAACGCGCCGGCGGTGTCGCCAAGGAATTCAACACCATCGCTGTGGATGACGGCATCGCCATGGGTCACGACGGCATGCTGTATTCGCTGCCGAGCCGCGAGATCATCGCCGACTCCGTCGAGTACATGGTCAACGCCCACTGCGCCGACGCCATCGTTTGCATCTCCAACTGCGACAAGATCACCCCAGGCATGCTGATGGCTGCCCTGCGACTGAACATCCCGGTGATCTTCGTTTCCGGTGGCCCGATGGAAGCCGGCAAGACCAAACTGGCCAGCCACGGTCTCGACCTCGTCGACGCGATGGTGATCGCCGCCGACTCCAGCGCTTCTGACGAGAAAGTCGCTGAGTACGAGCGCAGCGCCTGCCCGACCTGCGGTTCGTGCTCCGGCATGTTCACCGCCAACTCGATGAACTGCCTGGTTGAAGCCCTGGGCCTGGCCTTGCCGGGCAACGGTTCGACGCTCGCGACGCACAGCGACCGCGAGCAGCTGTTCCTGCAGGCCGGCCGCACCATCGTCGAGCTGTGCAAGCGCTACTACCACGACAACGACGAATCGGTACTGCCGCGCAACATCGCCAACTTCAAGGCGTTTGAAAACGCCATGACCCTGGACATCGCCATGGGCGGTTCCACCAACACCATCCTGCACTTGCTGGCCGCCGCCCAGGAAGCCGAGATCGATTTCGATTTGCGCGACATCGACCGTCTCTCGCGCCATGTGCCGCAACTGTGCAAAGTCGCGCCGAACATCCAGAAGTACCACATGGAAGACGTGCACCGTGCCGGCGGGATCTTCAGCATCCTCGGCTCGCTGGCCCGTGGCGGCCTGCTGCACACCGACCTGCCGACCGTGCACAGCAAGACACTGGCCGAAGGCATCGCCAAGTGGGACATCACCCAGACCGACGACGAAGCCGTGCATCACTTCTTCAAGGCCGGCCCTGCTGGCATTCCGACGCAGACCGCGTTCAGCCAGTCGACCCGCTGGGAAACCCTGGACGACGACCGTGAGAACGGCTGCATCCGCAGTGTCGAGCACGCTTACTCGAAAGAAGGCGGCCTGGCCGTTCTCTACGGCAACATCGCGCTGGACGGCTGCGTAGTGAAAACCGCCGGCGTAGACGAATCGATCCACGTGTTCGAAGGCAACGCGAAGATCTTCGAAAGCCAGGACAGCGCCGTACGCGGCATCCTCGCGGACGAAGTGAAGGCCGGCGACATCGTGATCATCCGTTACGAAGGCCCGAAAGGCGGCCCGGGCATGCAGGAAATGCTCTACCCGACGTCGTACCTGAAATCCAAAGGCCTGGGTAAAGCCTGCGCCCTGCTCACCGACGGTCGTTTCTCCGGCGGTACTTCGGGCCTGTCCATCGGTCATGCTTCGCCAGAAGCGGCTGCTGGCGGCGCAATCGGTCTGGTGCAGGATGGCGACAAGGTGCTGATCGACATTCCGAACCGCTCGATCAACCTGTTGATCAGCGACGAAGAAATGGCCGGGCGCCGTGCCGAGCAGGATCAGAAAGGCTGGAAGCCTGTGGAAAAACGTCCTCGCAAAGTCACTACCGCGCTGAAAGCCTACGCCCTGCTGGCGACCAGCGCCGACAAGGGTGCTGTGCGTAACAAGGCGATGCTTGACGGGCTGTAAGCGTCAATCGCAGAAACAAAAATGCCCCGCCAAGTGTGGGGCATTTTTTTGCCGGTCGTTTCATCTGCGTTGTACACAGATACCTGTAGGAGCCGGCTTGCTGGCGATAGCGGACTTCCAGCCGAAACGTCACTGACTGGCACACCGCTATCGCCAGCAAGCCG